>JAKLDJ010000003.1 GCA_022703585.1 Candidatus Omnitrophota bacterium
CGGGAAGCTGGAAGGGGATATATTTTCAAGACAGAACAGATGATGCCTTGACTCAACTAAACTATTGCACTATTGAATACGCCGGAGAGACCAACAATGCCAATGTCTATCTTAATAGCGCGTCACCCGGCAATATGTCTCATTTAGTTTTGTCTAACGGGTCAGGTTATGGACTTTACACCACAAATTCTTCTACAAACGTGCAGCATTCAAATATATTCTCGAACTCAGTTGGTGGTATTAACAATGTAACTTCCAATCTTATTTATGCCGAATATTCCTGGTGGGGAGACCCGTCGGGACCATCGGGTGTCGGGTCGGGAGTGGGTCAATCGGTCAGCGAGCATGTGGCTTATGAACCTTGGCTAGGTGAGCCCTACGATGGGAATTTTTATTTTGACGACGTTTCCGTTTCCCCAAACGCATTTAATCAAAACGGCGGGGCGACGACATTTCATGCCCAAGTCACGGAGAATTCCAACTGGCAGATAACTATCAAGGACAATACCCAGGCTGTCGTCAAAACCTTTTCCGGCAGTGGCACAACCATCAATCAGGATTGGTTTGGTGACGACCAAAACAACCAGCCGCTTGTAAACGGCACGTACACTTATGCCATTTCTGCCCAGAGTATAGATAACCCTACAAGGATCGCTTCTTTGGTAGGCCGTTTGATTTTAGACGACACCATTCCTCTTTGTAAAATAACCTCACCCGTTACTTTTAGTTTTGTTTCCAATGATATCCAAATCATGGGCACGGCTGCTGGTCAGGATTTTAGCTCTTACAAAGTTGAATACGGTATCGGACAATATCCGGCCTCATGGATAACCATTGCGACCGGTACGATACCAGTTACCAACGGCCTCTTAGCCCAATGGGATACAACAGGTTTTGACCAGCCGGTTTACACCATCCGGTTGACCGTTACCAATGCCCAGCAGGGAACAGTCACGGATTCCATCACAGTAAAGGCATTGTCCGTTTTTAATCTAATGGATAGCGTCGATCCTTTTTCACCCAACAATGATCAGATCAAGGATAATACGACGATAAGCGCTACGTTCACCTATAGCTCGGATTGGGTTTTAAATATCAAGGATGCGAGCCAGGTTGTCAAAAGAACCTTTAGCGGCTCCGGTTTAAGCATGACCCAGACCTGGGACGGAAAAGATAACGAGGCTCAGGTTTTGCCCGACGCTACGTACAGTTATCAGATTAGTATCACCGAGCCGGGTTCTGCGGCAACGGCTGTTTCCGCAATCGGGCAAAGTACCATCGACAATACCTTGCCAACCGTTCTGATATCCGCACCCGTCTCGGGAGGTAATATTTCGGGAACGGTATCCATTACTGGCACCGCGAACGACCTTCATTTCCAATCGTACAGGGTTGATTACGGTATCGGTACCGATCCCGCGACCTGGAATAGTATTCAGGGGGAAACCATGACGCCTGTTGTTGACGGGACTTTGGCGGTATGGGATGTTATTGACATGACAAACGGCGACTATGTGATACGGCTGACGGTTGACGATACGACCGGCAATGTTTCTACCGCATCCGTCCCGGTTATCGTCGACAATATCCGGATAACCGATGTCTCGGTTGATCCCTACGTCTTTAATCCCTCCAATACGGAAACAACCAACATTGCGTATACCATTGACCGTGACTGTCAGGTCAGTTTGAAGATTTATGACTTAAACGATAATTTAATTAAGACGGTGATCGACTCTATCCCACAGACGGCCGGAGCTCAAGCGGTCGCCTGGGACGGCAAGAATGACTCGGGGGTAATAGCGCCGGATGCCGCTTATACATTTATTATTGAAGCCACGAACGGAATAGCCTTTGGCGAATATGTCCCCGAATATATTCCCGACGCGGTCGCGGTGACTAACTTTACTTCGAGTGATGAATTTGACCCGCATCATAACCGGCCGTACCAAATGAATTATGATTTAGCCGATTATGCCCAGGTTCTAATCAGGATCGGCGGGACGTGGTACTATGACCCCAACTGGGTGGTTATAGACTGGGAGCCAAGGGCTCCGGGTGCCAACGTTGACTACTGGAACGGCAGGGACTCAAGCGGCAACGTCGTCGACTTAAGCGCAGTCAATGTCGCCGTGTGGACCAGGGCGCTGCCGGATGAACCGATTATTATCGTGAATGATCTTACCGTGAGCGTGACAACGGACCCGTATTGCATGATCTCTTCCTACGGAGAGTTTACGGCCATCACCTACACCATTTCTAAGCCGGTCAATGTCACGGTAGCCGTATATGATACTGCCGGGGCGCTGGTTAAGACCCTGGAAGACAATCTTCCCCAGCCGGCCGGGGCTCATACTTTAACCTGGGACGGCACCGGTTCCGGCGATGGTGTTGTCGCCCAAGAAGGCGATTTCACCGTCAGGGTAACGGCAACAGGTGCGGACGGCAAAACAAAGACCGCTTTTGGGAACATAACGGTGTATTAGGTGTATTAAGAGATGCACAAAGCCCAGATGAAAAAGATTTATCCAATCCTATTGGCTTCTTTGGTTTTAACTCTAAGCATGGCTTTTTCGAGTTTCTCGGCCGAAAAAGCTGATCAGCAAGAAAATACCGGGAAAATTGCCTTCTGCCAACATGACGGCCGATATTGGCAAATCTGGGTAATGGATTTAGATGGCGCCAATAGAAAGCAATTAACCGATTCACCGGTTGATAAACGTTCTCCCGACTTTTCCGGTGACGGAAAAAGGATTGTTTATGTCACCAACGAAGGCAGGCTTTGGGTTATGGATAGCGACGGGAGTAAAAATACGCTTATTCCTTTAAAGGTTAGCGCCGCGGAACCCCGCTGGTGCTTTATTGACCTTTCTACATCTAAAAACAAATCTGTGGAAGTCAATACTGCCTTTTCCCGAGGAGAAGAAAGGTCTAATACTAGCCTACCTTCTGTTTTTGGAAAGGAAAAGGCTAGTAAAGATAAAAAGATTATTTTTACCTCATACCGGGGTATATCTTTCTTAGACGACAGCGATGTCTGGCTGGTGGACGCGGACGGGTCACATTTGGAGAAAATCATCCGCCGCCCGTCGATACAATTTTTGCCCCAAGTTTCCGATAGCGGCGAAGAGATTGTATTTACCGATGTCCTGGAATCCGTGGGGCATGAAATCTTTAAATATGATCTTAAGACAAAAGATTATACCCAGCTGACCCAAAATAGTTCTCACGATACGGCGCCCGTCTTTGTGCTTGACGGAGAAAAGGTGCTCTATACGTCGGATGAAGACGGCAATTATGATATTTGGATTATGGATAAATTTGGGCAGCATCAGAAAAACCTGACGCACCGGCCGGCCTTTGATTCTTCGCCGGCGGCCGGCCAGGACGGCAAGGCCATATTTTTCCTATCGGACGCCAAAAATGGGATGCAAATCTGGAGCATGGATATCGACGGAAAAGATCTTAGGCTTATAACGGATGACGCTTCGGATAAACAGGATATTAGTGTATATACGAAAAGGTAATGGTAACGGTTACGAGGCCCGTATCGGTTACGGTTGGGGTAACGGCTTTTGCCGAAAGACGTAACCCATTGACGAAACAGGCTTCGTTACCCTAACCGTTACCGGATATTACAAAATTATTATGCAAAAACTAATAATAGCTGCTGTTATCTTCCTGTCAACGACCTTCGCCATGGCGACCGAGGCCGATGATCCGGTGATTAAGAATTTTAAGCTGGATAAGAAAAATAAATCTATTTCCTACGAATTGACAAAACCGGCTACTATAAGGATCAGGGTGGGTTCAATCTCGGGCCCCCAGTATAAGACACTGGTCAACTGGGAAAACCAAAAAAAGGGAAAACATATCCTGCGCTGGGACGGGAAGGATACCTCCGGCGCTTTCAACATATTGGATAATAGAAAATTTACCTTCTCGTTTAATTATTATTTACCGAATGAAAATGAACCGGTCATGAGAGAGTACGCGGGAAGCGATATTATCCTTTCCGATAATTTTATCGGCCGGGTCCCGGTGTCGTCCCGCATCAGCCAAAACCACAAAAAACATAAAAAACAACATTGCCGGGATATCGAGGTCCTGTTTAAGGTTCCCGACAACATGCCCAGGACAAAAGAAGGGATCTTAAAGATTCAAGGAATGTGCCCGATTACGGTGGAGTTTCCCGATCAATATAAAACCTGGTTTGGGCAGGAGAGGTTTAGCATCAATATTTTTATCGACGACGTGTTTGTCAAAGGCGAGGCCATGGGCTATGTCCCCTATACCTGGAATTTTGACACTCAAGGGATAAGTAAGGGGAAACATTTGATTACTGTCAATCTTAAAGGTTTTAAAGACCATATCGGCGTGGGGAGCCTGCCATTTGTTGTCGAGCCGGCAGCCTCAGCCCCCGCGAAACAGGAGAAATAAATGTCCGCAAAAAGAAAAATATTCTTTGGAGCCCTTATCCTTTTAACCGCCGCGCTTTTATTTTTACCGGCTGCCTTTGCCAACGAGATTGAAATAAAGCCCGTATTGGAAGGGAAGGAATATTACATCATGGCCCCGGGCGAGGTCCAGACCTTTGAGGCCCTTGGTTTCGGCTGGGATAAAAAGGTGCAACAAAAGATACCCGGCGCAACCGTAGAAACGGTCCAGTGGAATTTTAATCCGGAATTTTTGGAGTTGGTCGGAAAAACGGGCAATACCATCACCTTAAGGGCCCTCAAAAGAAGGACGAGCAAATTGATTGTAACCGGTAATGTCAACGGCAAGCCGGTTACCAAAACGATTTTTATCGTCGTAAAAACGGACAAAGGCGGGAATAAATGAATAAGGCCATCAAAAAGACAATTTCGGTTTTAATCCTCTCGGCATTCTTTTTTAATATGGTTTTGCCTCCGCAGGCGGCGCAGGCTATGACGACGCCCTGGTGGGCCAACTCCCAGATCCTGGATAACGCCAATATCACCCCCGGCCCTTCAGGCGAAGGCGGTAACGATGACTTAAAAAATCAGCAACAGGTTGCCGATCCGGTCCTGGTGCATAACGGCGATTATGTCTATCGGCACCGGGACCTGTTGATTCCATCCAGGGGAATAGATACCGAGATTATGCGCGTCTACAAATCGAAGTCCCGTTATGATAACCGTTTCGGCTACGGCTGGGATATGACTTATAATAAAAAGATTATTCCTCTGTGCAACGGCGACCTCTATTATCTTAACGGCGAATTAAACCGCTACCGGTTTATCTACGTTGACGGGATCAATTATATCTCGCCGGCAGGCATTTACGATAAAATCACCCAAAACCCGGACGGCACCTATACCTTAAAAGAAAAACACGGCAAGACTTATGAGTTCGACCAAAACGGCGTCTTAACCGATACCAGAGACAGAAATGGCAACAGCCTGCATTTTACCTATGCTACGGAAGGAAAGGATGGCGTGCCTGTCGAGGAGGTTATTATCGGCATATCTGTCTTTTCCGACGACCCTGATCCCAAGGTCATTGCCTATGACTATAAATTAATCAAAATTACCGATGCGACGGGCAGAGAAACCAATTTAAATTATAATGACGCGGGAAGATTGGAGAGTATCGTTGACTTCTCCGGCAGGACCTACACCTACACTTACGACCCGTCCGGAAACGGGGATTTGATTTCGGTGACTACCCCGGCCACAGAGCAGTACCCTTCGGGCACCGTGACTGCCTATGCTTACCAGGCGCATAGATTGGTCTCGATCACCGACGCCAAAAATCAAACCTATCTCGTCAATCATTATGATTCCGACGGCCGGGTGGATTCGCAAAATTACGGGGAGGGGACATTCACCTTTGCTTATGATCCCGGGAACCGGCGAACCACGGTGACTAACCCCAAGGGTTTTATCACCGAGTGGTCTTATGATGATAACGGAGGAATTATTAGCAAAAAAGAATTTACCGCCGGGCTTCGTCCGACTGATCCCGCTTTTTATACCACAAATTCGACTTATAACGCGGCCTTAGAGCGCACCCAGGTGACGTACCCTAAAGGCAACGGTATTAAATATACTTTTGACGAAGGAAACCCTGATTTTCAAAAAATCGGGAATCTTTTGCAAATCCGGAGAAAAAGCGACATGGCGCAGCCGGACAATGACGCCAACGATATCGTTACCCGCTTTACCTATGAACCGCAATTTAATTTTATCAAAACCTTAACCGACCCCAAAGGTAACGTCACCACCTATACCTATGATTACGAACTTGACCCCGGCGACCCCCGTTACGGCACCCGCGGCAATTTGGTTAAAATCGCTTATCCTCCGGTTAACGCCCAGGTTCCGGAAGTAAACCTAAGCTATAATGCTTTCGGCCAGCCGATTGAAGTGGTCGACCCCAACAATAACCTGACTCGTTACGAATATTTCCCCAATACCGGCTATCTGCAAAAAATTATCCAGGATCCCAATGGCATCGATGCCGTCAGCGAATTTACCTACGATGCTTTCGGCAATATCGCTTCGGTCAAGGACCCGGAGTTACGCACCACGGGTTTTGTTTATGATGAGCTAAACCACCTTATCCGGCAAACCGACCCCTTAGGGTATTTAACAAAATATTCCTACGATGCCAACGGCAATTTGGTTAAGGTTGAACGCCAGGCGAATACGCAGGGCAATGAATGGCAGGCCAGCGAATATACCTACACGATTTTAGACAAACTTGCCACTATCAAAGACCCGCTGAATCACATAACGACTTTTACCTATGATTTAAACGACAATCGCCGCACGGTTTTAGACGCGCAAGGCAATACCACCACCTATGATTATGATGAACGCGATTTATTATGGAAAGTAACAGACGCTAATGCTCCTGCCGGCGTGACCGAATATGCTTATGATTTAAACGGCCAATTAGCCCAAATAAAAGATGCCAACACCAATCCCACCAATTATGCTTACGACCTTTTTGACCGCTTGCAGACCATGACTTACGCGGATGCGTCTTTTAGCCAGTACGGGTATGATAAAAATTCCAATCTTACCCAGCATCAGACGCCCGGTGCCGCGTTGATTAATTATGAATATGACGCGTTAAATAGACTATCCGCTAAACGTTTTCCCGCGTCTGCTGAATTAGATGTTATTTATGGTTATGATTTGGGCTCACGGCTTACAGCTGTCAGCAATCAGCCTTCAGCTGCCAGCTATCAATACGATGCGTTAAATAGAATTACCCAAAATACCCAAACCCTAAACGCTAACCCCTATACCCTGGCATATCAATATGACAAAACCGGCAATCGCACCCGGGTGACTTATCCGTCGGGAAAGGTGGTTAATAATGAATATGACGCGCTTAACCGTCTGGCCCAGGTTTCTCAGGCACCCAATACCCTGATAGCCCGGTTTGAGTATGACACCCTTTCCCGCCGGGTGTTAAAAAATATGCCGGTGGCAGGCTGGGGTTACAACACCCGCTATTATTATGATGCCGCCGACCGTTTAACCCAGATGTTTAACCGGATGATTGCCCCCAATGTGCCCAATCAGCCCAATATTCAGGCCGTGGGAGGGGATGGATTGAGTAAGGCTGACAGCTCTCAGCCATCAGCTCTCAGCCATCAGATGTGGCGTGTTTTTAAGCTGATAGCTGAAAGCCGAAAGCTGATAGCTGTTTCGGAAGTACACGCCGCTCCTCCCGGAACCGTCGATGTTTCGCAATTTAGGTACACTTATGATAATGTTGGAAATCGCTTAACCCAACAAACCCAACAAACTCAATCAACGTACGGTTATGACGACGTATATCAATTGACTGGAGTTTCCGGAGCCCAGACGCATAATTACGACTACGATGCAGTGGGAAATAGGGAAGTGGTTGATGGTATTCCCTATGTGCCCAATAATCTAAATCAATATACTTTCGTGGCGGCTGTGCCTTATTCGTATGATGGAAACGGAAATCTTACCAACGATGGGACGAATACTTATACTTACGACACCGAAAATCATCTGTCTTCGGTCTCTGGTCTGGGGTCTGGGGTCTATAGTTACGATGGATTGGGGAGAAGAATTTCAAAGACGGTAGGCGGGAGTACAACGTATTTCGTCTACGACGGTGATCAGATCATTGAAGAGAGGGATTCCAACGGCACACTCCTTGCTTCCTATACCTACGGCGAGGGGATTGATGAAGTTTTGACGATGAATAGAGGAGGCCAGGATTATTTTTATTTCTACAATGGATTAGGAAGTGTCACCAATATCGCCAACTCCCGTGCGCAGGTGGTGGAGAGTTATCAATATGATGTTTATGGGAATCCTTCAACCTTATCAACAATCGGCAATAGGTATTATTTTACCGGACGAGAGCTCGACGAAGAATCAGGTCTTTATCATTACAGGGCGAGAGCCTACAGCCCAAGTATCGGAAGGCTCTTTTCCAGAGACCCTATTGGTTATTATGACAGTATGAATCTGTATAGCTATGTAAATAACAACCCTATTAATTATTTTGATCCATTTGGCGAGGATACTTACTATATAAATAACCGTTTTAATACCTCAATTCCTACAAACAGATGGCTTTCACATAGTTTTGTGGCTATTACGGAAAGGGACCCTTTGACTGGCAGAGAAAGAGTGGTAGAAACTTTTAGCTGGGTTAATACCGGCGGAGGGATGTGGGAGGATCCGTATAGGGAGCAAAATAGAGAAGGAGCTCAGGCGGCTATTGATAGAGGTGTAGGGGCACGTTTTAAAGGAGACAGTTCTCTTGACCCATACGTTAAAAAAGAATTTGAAAAGAGACAAAATGAAAAAGGAGGTTTCTGGCCAGGGTCTCGGGGAACCTGTAAAGATCAAGCTAAGAAATTGATTGAAGATGCGCAGCAACAACAGCTTGAAGATCTAATCACAGGATATTGAAAGGGGAGGTTTCTATGAGTTGGTTGAAAGCAATTATTATTGGGTTTTGCATTTACGTAGGAGTATACTTTGTAAGTTTCGTAGTTTTCGTTTATTTTGGCTTAGGGTACAGGTTTTCTAATTTGGCAAATAAAATTGCAGCGATTTTAGAATTTGAGTTAGGTAATAAAAATTATAGTATTTTCTTAAGTGCGTTGTTTTGGACGATGACTATTGCTGTGGTAATAAAAATTATCAGTTTTTACGTAAAAAAATAATAACAAATAGTGTCCAATAAATTAGACCGTTTCTGAATTCCGGGGACACAATACTTAATAAATTCCGCAGGAAATTCCGGGGACACAATACTTAATTATTTGAAATTTTATCATCCCATCTGTGTTGTTGGTAAGCAAGCTTCCCACAACACAGATGGTGAATTATTCAGTTTTCGTCCCGCTACAAAGCGCGGGACGGCCCCGCCTTAAAAGCGGCGGGGCAGCGCCTTGTAAAGCAGGCGCTTGAGTGACTAAGCATTGCGTCTCCAGAAATTGTTCTCTCCGGATCCAAAAATAATAGTCTTGACAATTTAAAGTTGTACTTTAAAATAGCAAGTATGTATAAAACGCGTTTAGTCGAGAAAACCCTAAAAGAGGCCGTAAGATCTTTTCCTGCTATTTTTATCGGCGGCCCCCGCAGGTCAGGGAAAACGACTCTCTCAAAGTCGTTTCTTAAAGGGTATAACTATGTATTGCTTGATGAAATTGATGTGCGATCGCTGGCGGTTGAGGATCCGCGAGGTTTCCTGGAGAAATATCCACCTCCCGTCATTATTGATGAAATTCAGAATGCACCCGGCCTTTTGTCCCACATTAAAGCCCGTATTGAGCAAAATAAGAAGCCCGGGCAATGGGTTTTGACAGGTTCTCAGCAGTGGGCACTGATGAAGGGCATCAGTGAGACTTTGGCTGGTCGCATTGCTATTTTACATTTATTGCCGTTTTCTTTGGAGGAAGTACAGGATACCGCACGGCTTAAATTGAGCGATGCCGATGGGTTTATAAATTTTCTTTTCCATGCCACGATGCTTCCTGAAAAAACTTTGCCTCTTGGTAGGTGGATTTTGCAAGGGGGCTATCCTGAAGTAGTGCTTAACCAGCGAATGTCACGAAAGCTCTGGTTTTCCAGTTATCTGCAGACGTATGTTGACAGGGATGTTCGTAGCTATATAAAACAGTCAAACTTGCATGATTTTGAGAGATTTGTGAAACTCTTAGCGGCGCGCACCGCCCAGGAGCTTAACTGTTCTACTCTCTCTCGGGATATCGGTGTTTCTGTGCCAACCATAAAGTCTTGGCTTACGCTTCTGGAAGCGAGCGGTATTATATTTTTCTTGATGCCCTATCATAATAATTTTGGTAAGAGAATTATTAAAGCTCCCAAGTGTTATTTTATCGATACAGGGATTGTTTCATACCTTGTGGGGCTTCAAAGCGAGCAACATGCGCTTTCTGGTCCAATGAACGGAGCCTTATTTGAAACCGCATGCGTCGCCCAGTTCTATAAACGGTTCTCCGCCTTAGCTGATCCTTGCTCGCTTTATTATTATCGCAGTACGGACGGTTTGGAGGTAGATCTTTTGATTGAAACGGGGAAGACGATTTATCCCATTGAAATAAAATTGTCTTCGACTATCGATTATGGACGCGTGAGCTCTTTAAAAAAATGGCTTGAGATTTCGCGCATCAAAGATGTTTGCGGGCTGGTTATCTCGACTTCAAAAGAGCTAGGAGCCATGGGTGGGAATGTTGTGAATTGTCATTACTCCTTGATTTAAGAAGAACGGGAAAGAGAAAAGGGGTCAGACCTTGAAATGTGAATTTGGATCAGTTCACAGCTCACAGCTAGGACGGATTGAAGGCATCAGCCGCAGCGCCTAACGGCAGCGTACTACTTTATGCGGAGGTATAGAAAATTTCAGAAAATTAATAAGGCTGGAAAGACCTTTCGATTTTCTTAAGTCCGGGGGCAGCTGGTTTGTGCTGGTCTTGATCTTAAGTGCTTTGATTCGGTTGTATCTGGTCGAAAATTCCGGGGACACGTACGAAATTATTCTTAAATTATCCATCCATCATTTGTCTGAGAAAAACCCTTTGAATCAGTCACAATATTTTTTCTCATCCAAATGATGAATTAATTTTCAGTTTTCGTCCCGCGATAAAGCGCGGGACGGCCCCGCCCTAAAAGCGGCGGGGCAGCGCCTTGTAAGGCAGGCGCTTAAACTTTTTCTCCCCTGATCTTTGACAAGAATTCCGGGGACACAATACTTAATTATAAAAACTAGTTTCTGCTCACTGAATCGATAAATAATTTTATGAATCATGGCCAGAATTGCAAGAGTGGTTGCCCTCGATACGCCTCATCATGTGGTTCAAAGAGGCAATCGAAGGCAGAATGTCTTTCTAAAAGAAGAGGACAAACAGGTCTATCTGGATATCTTAAAGGAGCAATGCCGGCGCGTTTTATTGGAAGTCTGGGCCTATTGCTTAATGGATAACCATGTCCATTTGATTGTTGTCCCGAGAAATAGCCATAGCTTAGCCAAAGGCATCGGCGAGACCCACCGCCGATATACACGTTTAATAAACTTTCGCGAAGGCTGGCGGGGTTATCTGTGGCAGGGGCGGTTTTCCAGCTTTCCCTTGGATGAAAAATATCTCTTTGCCGCAGTGCGTTATGTCGAACGCAATCCCGTCAGGGCTAAAATCGTTCAAAAGGCTGAAGATTACTCCTGGTCCAGCGCTAAAGCTCGCATTGGAAAAACAAGCGATCTGATCTTGGATGATTTTTATCTGACTCATGAAATTACAAATTGGTCTGATTATTTAAGAATAGAAGATGATGAATGTGATTTAAAATATTTCCGCCGGCATGGTCAAACTGGCCGGCCGTTGGGGGAAATGGGATTTATTCGGCGATTGGAGGAATCAACAGGGGTGAGGCTCACAAAGCAAAAACCGGGTCCAAAACTTAAGAATTAAGTATTGTGTCCCCGGAACTTCTTTTAGATGAATCTAATAAAAGAATGCGTCGTGCAAGATCATTGGACGAATTTATTGACGAATATAGCAATTTTTGTGACATAAGAGCAAAAAGAGTAACTTCACCAGAAATCCAGATTGGAATACCTCTAATTGGTGTTGTCAGCGATTACGGGCAGGGGTCGATTGAGGCAATTCCTCCAATCATAGGAGAAATATCATCACAACTACCTAAATCAAGGAGGTAAAACTTTCATGGAAAAGTATCTTAATATTCTACATTCTTTAGGCCTTATTGTTTGCACTGTGACTATCATTGCAATATTTTCATATGAAAGAAAAAAGAAAATTCCATCAAAGAATAAGAAAGTAGGTTTACTATTACTTATGTTAATTTACGTGTATTCTGTTTTCACAATAATAGTGCCTTGGAAATATATGCTCGAGACAATGAAAGGGTTACGGTATGCTAAGCAGCTGAGGTTTAATCAAGCTAGAGAACATTATCAAAAAGCACTAGATTACAAAAATAAACTTGGAGCTGTCAAATATGTTTACGATCGTATCAATGTTTTCAGATATTCCGAAAGATTGATGAATGACGATCTGGATTCTTGGATTGAGAAATGTGATCAATGGAACAAAGAATTAGAACAAAGAAAAAACGAAGGGGACACTGGACTTGCCCATTGATTATTCTCATCCATCATTTGTCTGAGAAAAACCCTCTAAGTAAGCCATGATTATTTTTCTCATCCAAATGATGGATATATTATCAAGTTTGCCCTCTTTGCCGCAAATCAAACGAGAACAAAGAGGGGCGGCTGATTGAAAAGCATCAGCCGCAGCGCCTTGTAAGGCAGGCGCTTAAACTTTTTCTCCCCTGATCTTTGACAAGTTTTTTAGAGGATGTCCCTCGTCGCTTCGCTCCTCGGGATTAATGATTTCATAAACTTACGTCACTAGCGTTCCGTAAGTTTAGAAATCATTTAAGGATGTCCCTCGCCCAGGCCGCACTCTTTCGTTCTGTTTCACAACGAACGATTGCGGGGCTCGGGATGAATGATTTCAGCAAACTTACGTTCCCGCGACCTTCGGTCGCAGTCCGTAAGTTTAGAAATCATTCAACGGCTTAGGCCGAAGAATCTCCAAAACCGTCGATGGCTCAACGACGTACTTTATCTACGACGGTGATCAGATCATTGAAGAGAGGGATTCCAACGGCACACTCCTTGCTTCCTATACCTACGGCGGGGGGATTGATGAAGTGTTAACGATGAATAGAGGAGGCCAGGATTATTTTTACTTCTATGACGGGTTAGGTTCAGTTACCGACATCGCCGATGCGCGGAAGAATGTAGTCGAAAGCTACTCCTACGATGTCTATGGGCAACCGTCACAGTTATCGACAATAGGAAACAGGTATTACTTCACGGGAAGAGAGCTTGACGAAGAAACCGGGCTGTATCATTATCGTGCGAGAACATACTCGCCGGCGATAGGGAGGTTCTCGCAAAGGGATCCGGTGGGGTATTGGGATAGTATGAATTTGTTTTCGTATGTCAGTAATAACCCGGTGAATTGGCTGGATCCTTTAGGACTTTGTGTTAAGAAATCTAACTGGTGGGATGAATTTCTGAAATATTTAATTGAAGTGGGTGCGGTAATGGAGACGAAGTATACTGTTAATATGCAGGATTTATTTGGAACAGCAGGATTTATGAGTGGGGGATACGCAAGTATTGGCTATATACCAAGGGGCATTGGGTATGGCAATAGTAACTTTTTAGAAGGCGGAAGAACATTCTATCGTTGGGCAAATCAATACGGAAGTGGGTACAGAGCTATTTCATTTGCTCAGGCTGGAGGCGTAGGTATCATTTTAAATATAGGTGGAGCATTGTTGACTGGCTGGAGTATAGGAGAAACGATTGATTCTTATTATTATGGGTATGTTCAATACAAAAGAAGAAGGTGGTAATTAGTGGAGAGGAGCTGTTATGAAAGAATGGTTAGACTATCTGTCGTCAAAATCTCATGCGGCTATAATCTTATGGTTTATTTTAGTTATTATAGTTATAAAAATTTATGAAATATTCTTAGCAGAAAAAGTTAATGCAGTGGTAACTTTTTCAGGTGACGCAAATAAACAAGTTATGTTTGGAGTTCTCTTATCTGCAGTATTTATGTTGGGCTTGACTATAGCAGTGTATGTTTATTATAAGGCTATTTTTATGTGGTTTGTCCTTTCGATTGGAGTGGCAATTGGAGGACTTCTGGGGATTTTGCCAGCTAGGAATAAAAAAAGAGGAAAAAGGGGATTATAAGGGGAATTCCGGGGACACGATGCTTAATTATCTGTGATTATTCTTATCCGAATTCCGGGTATGTGAGATTGAGGAATCAACAGGGGTGAGGCTCACAAAGCAAAAACCGGGTCCAAAACTTAAGAATTAAGTATTGTGTCCCCGGAACTCTGTAAGTTAAGCGATGTTGAGCCTGGATGGTGGCAAAATAATTGGTTTATACGATGGGTACCAGAAGGACCAATAAGCCTAGAAGGAAGATGGACGCTTCAAGAACCACCTGAAACTATGATGTTAATCATAACTGGAAGACCACAGATGCTTGATTGGATATACGAAACTTGGAATATACAGCATGGACATTATGAATTTTTTGGTGGGTCGCTGTGGAATCCATCTTATACTAGACCATTCAATAATAGAGTTTATCAACACATTTCAGTTCCTTATACATGGGATCAACCAGTGATAACCGAACCCCCGCCGCCATTTTGGATAAATTGATGAGGAAATAATAAAACATAATCGGAGGAACATAAAATGAAATTATTCATTAAGATCAATGGCGTTTTTATATTGATAATTGGAGTTGCGTTGCTATTGCCTGCATTTTTTGGAATAGTGGCGCATTGGCAGAGCATAGGTGACAAAGGATTTTTAATGGTTTATATAAAAGAGAATTACGTATCTGTTACATCTCTTCTATTATTTCTAATTTTAGGTCTATATTCCGTAATCCAAGGCTATGGGCTAATGGCGAACAGAAAATTTGGTTATAATTTAACCATATTTATGCCTGTTGCATATCTGTTATTTTTATTGTGCTGGAATGGTAGCTGGGATATCAGAATTTACTATTTCGTTTTATATGCAGTAATTCTTTTTTGTGTATTTCTTACCTCACCAATTAAAAGATATTTTAGGACAGAATTCCGGGGACACAATACTTAATTATGTTTCTCCCCTGATCTTTGACAATCTTTTTAGAGGATGTCCCTCGTCCAGGCCGCACTCTTTCGCTCTGCTTCGCAGCGAAAGATTGCGGGGCTCGGGATGAATGATTTCAGCAAACTTACGTTCCCGCGACCTTCGGTCGCAGTCCGTAAGTTTAGAAATCATTCAACGAAATTCTAACCGCTAAACGTCCGCCAAAATGGCAAGGCCATTTTGGCGAGATCTCGTCATTCCGCTTATGGCGGAATGACGGACTATACGCTAAACGCTGGTGTGTATTATTATTTCTACGATGGATTGGGAAGTGTCACTGATGTCTCAGATGCGAGGGGGAATGTGGTGGAGAGCTATTCCTACGATGTTTATGGCCAACCGTCACAGTTATCGACAATAGGCAATAGATATTACTTTACGGGAAGGGAATACGACGAAGAATCAGGGCTTTATCACTACCGTGCCCGCGCTTACTCGCCGGTGATAGGAAGGTTTTTGCAGAGGGATCCGGTGGGGTATTGGGATAGCATGAATTTGTTTTCGTATGTGAATAATAATCCAGTGAATTGGGTTGATCCGTGGGGGTTGTGCAAGGGAGATGATGAAACGGGTTGGCTAAATGAGTTAGAAAAGTTATTTGGGCCTGGAGTTGCTTTTGCCGCTGAAAATAGCGATTCTTTTCCTTCGAATGCGATACCCCCTCGACCACATCAATTTACAAATTCTGAAATTAACTGGTTTGGAGTAGAATTTGTATTAAGTTTTGCGGCAGGTGTAGCAGGAACTGCTTTTGGCATTACCCATCATCCGTACATCGCACTAGGGGCTTACGGATTAGGATTATGGCTGGGCTATCGGACTTATCGCCAATATCGAGAATGGGGACAAGAAAATATTGATGCGTATTTTAATAGGTTAGGAATTTAATACAATAAAGATTAATGAAAGGAGCTGTTTATATGCAAGTATTAAGAAGTCAGTGGCCATTGCTAGTGGCTAGTCTGTTACTCGCAATCGGAGCAATGATTGGGTTTTATGAATTAAACAGTAAGATGTATAGCTATCTGATTATGAAGATTACGAAAATGAATCCCGAGGGGAATATAATATATCTTAAAAGATTTTTTTATGCTTGCACAATGATTAATTTAACTCAATTATGTATGACTTTCTTTAGCGGGTGCGCTATTGCAGCATTCTTAGCTAATAGGCGTAAAAAGGAAGAATAGTGTCGTTTCTGCGGAATTCCGGGGACAGAATTCCGGGGACACGATACTTTAAAAAAGGGGTCAGCGCCCATTAAATATCTCCTCCGTCATTTGTAAAAGAAAAAGGGGCCAGCGCCCATTAAATATCCCATCCATCATTAGGAAAAAGGGGTCAGCGCCCTTTTTGACTGAAATTCTATCATCACCATCTGTGTTGTTGGTAAGTCCTTCGATGATGCTCAGGACAAGCAAGCTTCCCACAACAGAGATGGTGAATTATTCAGCTTACTCTCTTCGTCGCAAATGAAACGAAAGTAAGGAGGGGGGCCCCGCCGTAAAAGCGGCGGGGCCCAGCGCCTGCCCTAACTTGCCAAGCGCCTCACCACGTGGTATTCTTATTGCGTCCCTTAACAGATTTTAAAAACGAGGTATCGCTAAAATGAAAGACAGGAATTATATTATTAAAGGAAGTTTGGGCATCCTTTTGCTGCTGTTCTCAGCAGCGGCCGGTTCTCCGGCGCAGGCTTCTCTTATCAATCCGGTTATGGTCCAGGGCCGACAGTTATTGGTGGACTTTGACGGGAATGATATTTATGAGCCGTATATGATCAGGGGAGTTGCCTATAATCCTTATCCGGTAGGTGTTTTTCCGACAGAATGGGGGACATGCGAGTATTGTGCGGGCGGGGTGCCTTCAGGTTGTTTTTATAGTTCGGCCGGAGACGGGGGATATGCCTGTTCGGTCGAACATCCGCCGACTGACCCCGGCCAAAACGGTGGCCCTGTGCATCCCTGGGGAGGGCAATCCTGCGGCGGTGTGTTGCCTTTTCCTAATTTGTGCGTCAATCTTTTTGACCGAGGGGATGTTAATCTGGACAGGGATTTTCAAAAGTTAGTGACGATGAACGTCAACACCATCCGCACCTGGGAAAAGGTCACGCCGACACTTTTAGCAAAAGCCAATCAATACGGAATCAAGGTTATTGCCGGTTACTGGATAGGCGAGGTCACGGATTTTAGCGACCCCGGAACCCAGGTGGGTGCCTTAAAAAATGATTTTCGAAATTATATCCAGCATATGGTTGCCGACCCGAATTTTTCCGCCGTTCTTTTTGTGGCTATCGGCAACGAAAACAATTACCACTATTACTTGCCCGGTGATCCCCGGCCTCCCGAGGCTCCCTATTGTTATTTTTCGCCCAGCGATGGGCCCGAAACCGGGAATTTGTACAGTTGGTACTTTCTGGTTAATCAGTTAGCCGGCGTGGCTAAAGGCGTTATTGGCATGAACAGGCCGGTGGCGGCGGTTAACGGCGACATAGTAGAAATCGGCCAGGCGATTTATTATGCCGATGACAGCCACATGGCCAATCTTGATATTTGGGGTGTGAATGTCTATCGGGGAATTTCTTTCGGCAATTTATTTACGAATTTTGCCAGCCACAGCCAAAAGCCGCTATGGATTTCCGAGTGCGGGGTTGACGCGGTCTCGATGAATGATTTTTATGATGCCCCTCCGGATCCTCCCTATGATCCCCAAGACGGGCAAGAAGCCCCGGAAACACAAGCCCGGTGGAATGCTGTTCAGTGGCGGGAGATTGTGATGAATCGTACGATTGCCATTGGTGCTACCTATATGGAATATTCGGATGAATGGTGGAAGGGTGTTGTCCAAGACCAATATCATTGGGATTCCTTTACCCGGGAGCACAATTATTCAGGTATTTGCCACCAATACGAGCCTTCCGTGGGAGTTTTGCCCGACAGCTACTTTAACGAAGAATGGTGGGGCCTGATGGAGGCCTCGACGGATCAAGGGCCGGGCGTTGATACTCTGGTTGAGCGCGATGCGTATTATGCGCTACGCGATAATTTTACCTGCGATAGCGAGCCTAACGTGTTTTATACGGGGCCGTATAACAGCAGAAGCTGTGACGGGACATACGCGTGTTGTCCGACGGCAAGCAAGATGGCCAAAAACGGCCAATGTGTCGCAAGTTGCGGCGGCTGTTTCCTTGCCGGAACCCCCATATCCATGGCAGACGGTTCTTTCAGGCCGATTGAATCGATTAAAATCGGCGATATGGTTTTGGCTTATGATGAAACAAGCGGTCAAATTAAACCCGATGAAGTCACCAATGTCTTTAACCATCCCAAAGAAGATAACTACCTTATTATTAACGGCCAGCTTAAAGTCACGCCGATTCATTCCGTCCTGAGTAAAGGGGAGTGGCGGCCGATCGGAGAGCTTAAAGTGGGGGATACTCTGACCGACCCGGCAGGTAAAGACATCTCTATTGTCAGCATTGTTCCGGTTCAGGAAAAAATCGATATCTTTAATTTTGAAACCAGTCCGCACCATACCTATATTGCCGGCGGGTATGTTGTGCATAATCGGAAAATGGATATACACTTCGCCGTATTTCCGGAAGGCGGGGAGCGATGAGTTTTTAGGGTATTGAGTGGGATGTGATTTTAAAGGGCGCCCCCACTGCTGTCTTGCGACAGCAAGACATGGGGGCGCCCTCTTTGTTTTATTCATTACCCTTTTGGGGTTTATGCGTAGTTAGTTTACCTAACTATTTTGATTAAATTATATTGACAAAGTAACTAGACTATGTTATATTTCAAATGAGCTTAAAGAAAGGGTTCTCCATGAGGAAAGAATCTGCTGAGAAATTCGACGTGTTCATTAAACCGGAGGATCCGGTTTATGTTATTGGCGTCGTAAGCCAGATCGTCAATATCCCCATTTGGACACTGCGGAAACTCGACGAGATGGGAGTTGTTCAGCCGATACGGATAGGGAAGAAGACGCGCTGTTATTCTAAGATACAGATTCAGAAGCTTAGCTATGTGCATTATTTGATGGAAGACAAACATGTGAATATTAGCGGTATTAAAGTAATCTTAGAAATAGGAGGTGGTGTGGAGAAGAAGGAAGACGGGCTGTAAGCTAAAATTTTTTTATCTTGAATTTGGCACTTAATACATCAGAGTGCTAATAGTAAAGAAGGCTGGAAAAGGTTGTCCTGCTGGCTGGTGGGTTTAAAAATTAAACTTAAAACAATACGGAGGTGTAGCATGACACTAATTAATTGGAGGCCAAAGAGTGTTGATTTGTTTCGGGAATTGGACGATGCTCAAAGCCATCTGCTCGGGCTGACGATGTTCCCCGGCCTAGAGAAGGGTTTTTTAAAAGGTGGCTGGCCGGCACTGGATGTTGAGGAAGATAAAAATAACATCAGCGTAAAGGCTGACCTTCCCGGACTAAAGCAGGAAGAAATTGAAATCAGCGTTGACGAAGATGGCATGCTTACAATCAAGGGTGAGAGGAAGTCAGAAGTTGAAAGCAAAGACAAGAATTATCATAAAGTTGAGAGAGCCTATGGGGCGTTTGAGCGGAGCCTTAGAATCGGCGTTCCCATCGACAGAGAAAAGGTCAAGGCGGCTTACAAAAATGGTGTGTTGGAAGTTACCTTGCCTAAAATCGAGAAGACAAAACCGAAGCAGATCAAGGTGGATGTGAATTAGATTGAAGCGCGGGAGGGCGCCCCGCACCCAGCTTGCTGGGTGCGGGGCGCCCCAAAAATCATCACGGAGTGAGAAATAGCATAGTTGACACTCCACTGTTATTTGATATAATACCCCCTTAGCACTCTGGCGATTGGAGTGCCAGTTGGAAGCCATCAGTCGTCAGCTCTCAGCTTTCAGCCTCTAATAGCAGCTGAAGGCTGATGACCGAAAGCTGATAGCTAAACGGAGAAAAACAAATGACTCCACGCAAAAACGATTCCCAGGCAAGGAAAGACAGGGTCCTTGCGATTGTTGTCGACCAGTATATCAAAAATGTGACGCCGGTCGGTTCCAGCTTTATCGTCCAGGAATATCATCTGGATTTAAGCCCGGCGACGGTGCGCAACATTCTGGCCGAACTGGAAGAGGAAGGATTTCTGTCGCATCCGCACACCTCGGCCGGGCGCGTTCCCACGCAACGGGGTTATCGCTATTTTGTCGACCACCTGATGAACGAGATACAGCTTTTAAAGGAAGAAAAAGAGCGTATTCAGGCCGAATACCGCCGCGGGGTTAAGGAATTAGAAAAGCTCTTGGAAAAAACCTCTGAAGTCATTTCTGATCTAACGCATTACACCAGCATTGTTTCGATTGACGGCGGCGAAAAGATGTTTTGTAAGGGCATTAGTTTTGTTGCCGGCTATCCCGAATTTCATAATTTTGAGCGTATTAAACATATTATTCACGCGCTCGAAGAGAAAGAGCACATTCTGGAAGTCATCAACCGTGCCCTGGAAAAGAAGATTCAGATCTTTATCGGAAGCGAAATTGCCTGTGAAGATATCGAAGGTTGCTCTCTGGCGATATCAAGTTTTAAGAAAGAAAACGGCCCCAGCGGGCGTATTGCGGTTTTAGGCCCCACCCGGATGGACTACGAGCGGGTGGTTTCAACGCTTGATTATTTCTCGAAATTGATGAAAGAGATTTTATAAGTAGGTATAAAGGAAAAAATATGTCTGATGCGAGTGAGAAAATGAAACCGTCGCAAGAAAAACAGGATGAAGTGCTCAAGCAAGAGCAACCCGGGCTTGAGCCCGAAGCCCCCATAGAATCTTTAGGCGAAAAGAAAGAAGGGCCTAAAAAAGGCGAAGGCAAGAAGGAGAAATCTTTCTTCTCAAAAGAAAAGACAATCGCGCTTAAGGAATCCGAGTATGACAAGCTTGTGCACGAAGCCGCGGAATTTAAGGATAAATACGTGCGGCTGTTGGCGGAGTTTGATAATGTCCGCAAGCGCACCGACCGCGAAAAACAGGAATTTGTTAAATATGCCAACGAAGGTCTGCTGGCGCAGTTTTTAGCGATCTTAGACGATTTGGAAAGATCCGTCGAGGCGGCTAAAGCCAAGCACGAAGATTACGATGCTTTTTTAAAAGGGATCGAAATGGTGATGGCGCATGTTTACGAGTTATTAAAGAAAAACAACGTCAAACCTATCGAGGCGAAAGGGAAAATGTTCGATCCTCATCTTCACGAGGCCTTGATGCAGGAAGAGACGGATCAATTTAAGGAAGGGGCTATTGTCGAGGAATTTCAAAAAGGTTATTTTTTTGACAATCATGTTATTCGCACGGCAAAAGTGAAAGTGGCAACTGCTAAAACCGCAAAAGGTATCGCAAAGGACGCAAAAGAAGAACAACCAAACAACTAAAATTGATTTTATATTAAAAAGCGAGGTGTGTTATGGCTAGAGTTATCGGAATCGACTTAGGAACATCCAATTCAGCGGCAGCGGTTATGGAGGGTGGACGCCCGGCGATTATCCCGTCGGCAGAAGGCGCCGGGGTAGCGTCGGGTAAGGCGTTTCCGTCATTTGTTGCCTTTACCAAAGACGGGCAGCGTTTAGTCGGCGAGCCGGCGCGGCGTCAGGCAGCGATTAATTCCGAAGGGACCATTTACGCGGCCAAACGCAAAATGGGCAGCGATTTTAAATTTAAGGTTTTCGGAAAAGATTATTCGCCGCAGCAGGTCAGCGCGTTTCTCTTGCAAAAGATCAAAGCTGATGCCGAGAAATATTTAGGCGATAAGGTCGAAGAGGCGGTCATTACTGTTCCCGCGTATTTTAACGACAATCAGCGTCAGGCGACCAAGGACGCGGCGGAGATTGCCGGGTTAAAGGCCCTGCGTATTATTAATGAACCGACAGCCGCTTGTTTGGCATACGGTTTGGATAAAGCCGGCAAAGAGCAAAAGATTTTGGTCTTTGACTTGGGCGGCGGGACGCTGGATGTTACCATCCTGGAAATGGGTTGGGATGACAGCCACAAGGCGGCGACCTTTGAGGTTCTCTCGACCAGCGGCGACACCCAGCTGGGCGGTACCGACATGGACAATGTTTTGATTGATCACATCATCAATCAATTCAAAAAAGAATCGGGAATTGATTTAAAGAATGACAAAATGGCTTTTCAAAGATTGCGCGAAGCGGCGGAAAAAGCCAAGGTCGAGCTTTCCAGTACGGTTTCAACCGATATCAACCTGCCGTTTATTACCGCGGATTCGAGCGGGCCAAAACATTTAACCATGACCATTGACCGGGCAAAACTCGATGACCTTGTTTCTTCGATCGTTGACCGTTGCCGCGGCCCGGTGGCACAGGCCATTAAGGACGCATCAAATAAGGCCGGCAAGGATGTCAAAATTGACAAGGTTATCTTAGTCGGCGGCCCCACCCGTATGCCCATTGTTCAGAAATTTGTTGAGCAGGCGATCGGGCAAAAAATCGAGCGCGGCATCGATCCCATGGAATGCGTGGCTTTAGGCGCGGCGGTCCAGGCGGCGATCATTAAAGGCGACGCCAAAGAGGTTTTGCTATTGGACGTGACCCCGTTATCGCTGGGTATTGAAACGCTGGGCGGGATTGCGACAAAGTTAATTGAGCGCAATACGACCATTCCCACAAAAAAGAGCCAGATCTTTTCGACCGCCGAAGATAATCAGCCGGCGGTGACCATTCGGGTTTTGCAAGGCGAGCGGCAAATGGCCAATGACAATACCGAATTAGGCCGGTTTGATTTAGTCGGCTTGCCTCCGGCGCCGCGCGGCGTTCCTCAAATTGAGGTTGCCTTTGATATTGATGCCGACGGCATCGTGCATGTTTCCGCGAAAGATAAGGGAACCGGTAAAGAGCAATCGATTAAAATCACCGCTCCCAAGAAACTCTCCGAGGAAGAAATCCAGAAAATGGTCAAAGAGGCGGAAAAATTTGCCGAGGATGACAAAAAGAAAAAAGAAGAAGTGGAGATCCTTAATCAGGCGAATACCTTTGTCTACGCGACCGAGAAGTCTTTAAAAGAATACGGCGATAAGGTTTCGCAGGCTGACCGGGCGAATATTGAGCAAGAGCTTAATTCGCTTAAAGAGGCGATTAAAAATAAGGACCAGGGTAAAATCAAATCCGGCATGGAATCGCTTCAAAAAGCGGCACATAAATTGGCCGAAGAGATTTACAAGGCCACGGCCGCGCAACAGGCCCAGGGCGGTCAAACTGGGACCGGTGGCGCAAGTGGTGCCGGGCCGCAGGCCGATATGAATGCCGGCGGCAGCAGTTCCGGTGCGGATGAAGGTCCCAAAAAAGGCAAGAAAGACGATATCATCGACGCCGATTTTAAGGCGGAGGATGATAAGAAATAAACAAAGCTATCGGCTATCAGCTTTCAGCTATCAGCAAAAGCTTTTAGCTGTAAGCTGACCGCTGTAAGCTGAAAGCCGGAAATGAAAAAAGACTACTACCAAATCTTAGGCGTACAAAAAAGCGCAAGCTTAGAAGAAATTAAAAAAGCATATCGAAGTCTCGCCCTGTCCCATCACCCTGACCGGGTTCCAACGGAAATGAAAAAAGAGGCCGAGGAGAAATTTAAAGAAATCTCCGAGGCCTATGCTGTTTTATCCGATCCGCAAAAGCGCGCCATGTACGACCAGTACGGCCATTCCGGAATCGACCAGCGCTATACATCCGAGGACATTTTTAAAGGAGCGGATTTTAGCAGTATTTTTGAAGGGTTATCGGATTTTGGCTTGGGCGGCGGTTTATTTGACCAAATCTTTGGGGATGTTTTTGGGTCGGGTTCTTCTTCGGGGCGCGGGCGCCGTGTCCGCCGGGGCAGGGATATTCACTATGAAACGGAATTAACTTTAGAAGAGGCTTTTAGCGGTATAAAGAAAAATGTTAAAGTTCCGCGTCACGAAACCTGCACCGATTGTAACGGAACAGGTGCCAAGCCCGGAAGTAAGTCTAAAACCTGTCCTGCCTGTCGCGGCCAAGGGGCCGTGATTACAAATTTGGGCGGTTTTGGCCGCATCCAGCAGACCTGTCCTCAATGCCGGGGTGAAGGAAAAATTATTTCCGAATACTGTCCTAAATGCCAGGGGCAGGGAGCGGTGCGTGTTACCAGAAATATTGAAGTCCAGTTTCCTGCGGGCGTTGACAGCAATTCTCAGCTGAGGGTGAGAGGCGAAGGCGAGGGTAGTGCCGGCGGCAAAGGGGATTTGTATATCTCCATTGCGGTTAAGCAGCATCCGACTTTTCAAAGAGAAGGAAGCGATCTTTATATGCAGCTGCCGGTTAGTTTTATCAAGGCGGCCTTAGGCGGTGAAGTATCTGTTCCTACTTTAAACGGCAAGGTAAGCATGTCCATACCGGCCGGTACGCAGAGCGGAAAGACTTTTCGTCTTAAGGGAAAGGGCATGCCAGATCTTCATCTTCATACCCCGGGCGACCAATACGTGCAGGTGATGTTGCAGGTGCCGGTGCGGTTATCGAGTGAGCAGAGAAGGATTTTGGAAGAATATGCAAAAGTTAGCGGTGGGGATGATGTCTCGGGCAGTGATTCTTTGGCGGAAAAGATAAAGAAAGCGTTTAAATAAGTTTTGCATGTGATTTTGAACGCAGTGGCAACATATGAACAGGTCATTATGGATATTCTTTTCCTCGTCTTTAACGCACTTATTTTCATCCGGTACTTCTACATCCTTCCTGGCTGGGGAATAGGGCGCGTCTCCGAGAAATTATTTTTGGCATATTTATTAACAACGATCCAAATCATAGGAACATTACTTCTTTTGGGGGCGATCGGATGGCTGCGTCCCTTCGAGGCTGTGGCCTTAAATGCGATAATTATTCTGTTTCTCCATTATTTTTCTTATCCTGTCCAGGCTGTTAGATGCAAGGGGAGGGCATGGAGGGAAATTGTAGCGCCGCTTTCAAGCAAGATTATCATTATCGCGGTTACGGCGGTCTTAGGATGGCTGTTGGCTTGCGCCTATTTTCTCCCTCCCCGAGACATTGACGATCTTACCTACCATCTTCCGTTTATTTATGAATCAATCCAACGCGGAATATGGGTTCTTCTTCCGACCGACTTGCGGATTCATTTTGCGTATCCGATGAATGCAGAAGTTTTCTTTTCCTGGCCGGTTCTTTTCTTAGGGGACACGCGATGGGTGGATGCGGCGCAGATTCCCGTCGGGGCATGGACAGCCGGTATCATTTATTTGTTTGCACGGCACTTTGGGCTTCGCCGCGCAAGAGCTTTTTTCTTATCCGGAATTTTCTTTTTAACCCCTCTCGTGATTGCGCATATGAGGACTAATTATGTTGATCTTCTGTCGGCAGGATTTCTTTTAAGCAGCCTCTATCTAATGACTCGTTTTTTTGTAACGACAAGAAAAATTTATGCCAGGCTTGCATTTCTTTCGATCGGCGCAATGATGGGGATAAAATACCATTTGTTATTTTGGGGATTAATTCTGGGGCTTGGTCTTCTTTTCGTATTGGCACGCAAAAACTGGAAGAGTGATTTTTTGTGGGGACTCTTCGCGATGGCAGGATTGGGGCTGGGATGGCATTTAAGAAATTACTGGCTTTTTTCGGATTGGATTTATCCGGCTCGAGTAACAGCATCGGCCTGGGGACTGGGACAGCAATCCCTGCCGGAAATGCTTATCTCGATCCCTGATAAGCTTGTTGAGGGCGGCTGGTTCGGGCTGTTTTGCGGCCCCGCTGCTTTTCTTTCATGGATTTTTCTGGGATGGCGTTTTCTCTATAGAAAACACAGGATGAAAAAAGGAGAGGTGCTGCTTTTTGGAGTCGCGCTGTCGTTTTTCTTAATCGTTATCCCCATCGGGAAAGACGAGTACCAATGGATCGGGCCGAGGATTCTCCTGGTAGCCTGGCCGATTATTTTATTATTCTTTGGAAGGGTTATTTTTCTTCTTAACCGGAAGCCTTGGATTCGTAAATTGATAATTGCCTTCTGTTTTCTGGGAATTGCGTGGGACGCGATGTCTAGCCCTCTTATGCCGCAACCTTTTAAACCGATGAAGTCAGGGCAGTCAGAATTCGAATATTATCACTATGCATCGGGGTATGTGGGATTCGTAGGCTCCTACCCGGGCATTTTAGATATCATGACCCAGTCTCTCCCCAGGGGGTCGACAATCTTTTTAGCGGTATCCGGGGGGCATTCTTTTAGCGCGCCATTTTACGGACGTTTTTTACAGGCTAGAATCGTGAATTTTGATCCCCGATTCGAAGGGGATCCTGACTTTCTTGTTTACTATACTATTTCTCCCGAACCGTTGACGTATATCGGAAAATATCGAAAAACATTAACTGAAGCCGTGTCCTCAGAGTATAGGGAAGTTTTTTCCGGCCCAGGCGGCAGAATTTTTGCTCATCCCAGGGTCCTAGGGGCTTGGCGCCGATTTATTCTGGGCGATAGGCAGATCCTAAAACACGAGTAGAAAACTATGACGAAGGTGTCCGTAATCATTCCTGTTTATAACGAAGAAAAAACGATTGCGCGCGTTATGGACCGTGTTGTTTCGGCGGCGCTCCCTTCGGGCGTGGAGCGAGAAGTAATCGTTGTCTCCGACGGGTCAAAGGACCAGACCAATGAGATCTTAGCGTTTTATCAAAATCATCCGTTAGTTAAGGTTTTCTTTCAGGAGAACCAAGGAAAGACGGCCGCGCTGCGCAGCGGTGTTGCCAGGGCGACAGGGGATATTATCCTTATCCAGGACGCCGATTTGGAATATGACCCGGCGCAGTATCCCGTTCTTTTGCTCCCGATTTTGGAGAAAAAAGCAGATGTTGTTTACGGCTCCCGTTTCTTGGGATCGATTAGGAAAATGATGCTTATTAATCGGTTGGCCAATATTGTTTCTAATATTACCCTGCGGTTGCTTTACGGGGTTAATCTTACCGATGTTAATACCGGTTTTAAGGTTTTTAGAAGAGATATTCTTCAAGCGGTAAATATTTGTTCAAGAAATTTTGCGTTTGAGACCGAAGTAACGGTTAAGCTGATTAAGCAGGGAATAAAGATTATCGAAGTCCCTATCGAGTATACGGCACGCTCCACGCAAGAAGGCAAGAAAATTAATTGGCTTCGGGCGCTGGAGATGTTTTGGCCGATTATCCGGTATCGTTTTAAGGATTAATATGGCCGGGGATATGTATTTTGTCCTCTGGCATTGCCTGGAGTGGAGGCATGCCGTGTTACGCAGATTCTATCTGCATGCGATCATCCGGGCTATCGGCGTTTAATGAAAAATAAATAGAAAGGATGCTAAGAACAATGCCAACATATCAATATGAATGTTCTGCCTGCGGCCATCAATTAGAGGCCTTTCAGTCGATGACCGAAAAGAAGCTCAAAAAGTGCCCCAAGTGCGGCAAAAACAGCCTGGACCGCTTGATCGGCTCGGGTACCGGGATTATTTTCAAAGGCAGCGGCTTTTATGAAACCGATTATAAGAGAAAAGAGCAAGCCCAAACTGATTCCTCAAAGGCTTCTTCCCACTCGGGTTCATGCTGTAGTTCGTGTCCCCATAACCCCAAGGCATCCGCCGGTAAGAAATAACCCAAAATGCCCTCTTTTGACCGAATGAAGTTTCTCAGATTTTGGTTTCCTGTTCTTTCGTATTCTGCTATTATTTTCTATGTATCTTCCCAGCCGTATTTGAATTTGCCTCTTGGGAATCTGATTTCGGACAAAATATATCATTCAGGCGAGTACGCTGTTTTAGGATTTCTATTTTGCCGGGCCCTATACGGGACACACGGTTTTCTACCAAAAGGTAAAATTCTTCTTTTTGTTATTTTGTTTTGTTTCTTTTACGGGGCAAGCGATGAACTTCACCAAATGTTTGTCCCTGGCCGGCAGATGGACGCTGGTGATTTGCTGTCCGATGCCATCGGTGGCTTTTTGGGAGGGTGGTTGTATCCCCTTAGGAAATTCTGGTCTTATTCTACTTCGCATAGGCAATAAGAATGATAGTATATGCTTCGTAGAATATCTCTTGGAATAATTCTCCGAAGCATATACTATTGGCTCCCGTTAGTAATGCGAAGGAGAATAAAACACATCTAACGCACGCGAGGTTCTCCATATCATGTCTCAAATAAAACCGTTTAAAGCTATCCATTACAATCAGGAAAAAGTAGGGGACCTTTCAAAAGTCACCTGCCCGCCGTACGACGTGATTTCCTCCGAGGAGAAAATCCGTTATCACAATCTGCACCCCAATAACTATATTCATGTCCTTCTGGGTTTGGAGAAAGAAAACGACAACGCCGAAGAAAATAAATATACCCGGGCTAAAAAAATATTCAAAGAATGGTTAAAGCAAGGCATTCTTCAAGAAGACGCCAAGCCGGCGATGTATTATTACAAACAGGAATATACTGTTCGCGGAGAAAAACACAGCCGCTTGGGGTTTATTTCTCTCATGCGTATTCAGGATGAAAAAGGCGAGGCGAAAATCTTTCCCCATGAAAATGTCCAATCCAAAGCTAAAGAAGACAGGCTCAAGCTTTGGCGGGCTTTGAAGATCAATTGCAGCCCTATCTTTGTGTGCTTTTCCGATAAGGATAAAAAGGTTGAGAAGATTTTTAGCCAGAAAGTTTGCCTGACCGCTCCTTGTGCTGACATCATCGACAGTGACCGGGTCAGCCATCGATTATGGCGGCTGGACGATGAGGCCTTGATTAGCGAGATCCAGAATTCCCTGGAAGGGCAAAATCTTTTTATTGCCGACGGCCATCACCGCTATGAAGTCGGCCGGGAGTACCGCCGGCTTGAATTGGCTCGGGGAGATGAACACACCGGAGAAGAGCCGTACAACTTTATTATGACCTATTTTACCAGCATTGATTCCCGCGATCTTTTGATTCTGCCGATTCACCGGGTGATCAAATCTCTTAAAGCCCCGCTCGATTTCCTGGAAGAATTTTTTAAGATCGATAAGATTAAGACCAAAGAGGATTTTCAGATCCTCTTAGCCAAGGCAGGGCAGAACGAGCATGCCTTCGGGCTTTATACCCGGGAAGGGATGAAGTTATTGCGGCTAAAAAACAGGCTTTTAATCGACCGTTATATTAAAGAAGGCTCAAAGGAATTCCGCAGCCTTGATGCGACGATCCTAAAGAATTTTGTTTTAGACCGCGTGGGGATCCATCACGAAGATATCACTTACGTTAAGGATTTTGATCTGGCGCTGGATATGGTCAATAATCATCAGGCGGATGTAAGTTTTATTATGAACTCGGTTAAGGTTTCGCAGCTTAAAACGATTGCCTTAAGCGGTGAGCGCATGCCGCCCAAAACGACGTATTTTTATCCCAAGGTCCTGTCGGGGCTAACCATCCATAACTTGGAATAGAAGGGTTTAAAAGGATTTTCTATGCCGCTATTCGGAAAAGACAAGTACACTCTGGTTAAGCTGAGAAAGAAGGAAATTCCCGACGGCCTGTGGACGAAATGCCCAGACTGCGAAAGCCCCATCTATAACAAGACCCTCAAGGACAATTTTAACGTCTGCGCCAAATGCAATTTTCACATGACCTTAACCTCTAAAGAGCGCACTGCCCTGCTTATTGATGAAGGCACTTTTGAGGAAAGTGACGCTAATCTTTCCTCGACTGATCCGCTGGATTTTAAAGGCCCCAAGACGTATAAAGAAAAAATAAAGAGCGACCAGGACATAACCGGTCTTAGCGATGCCGTTATTACCGGGACCGGGAATCTTAACGGTAAGCGGATCGCTTTTGCGGTTACCGACTCGCGGTTTATCATGGGTTCCATGGGTTCCGTTGTCGGGGAAAGGATAACGCGTATTACCGAATACGCCACAAAAAATAAGCTGCCGCTGGTCATTGTTTCCGGTTCGGGCGGAGGCGCGCGGATGTATGAAGGAGTCTTTTCCTTGATGCAGATGGCCAAAACCTGTGCCGCTCTTTCCCGGCATCACGACGAAAATTTATTATATATCTCGGTATTAACCAACCCTACGATGGCAGGAATCATGGCTTCCTTTGCCGGGGTAGGGGATGTTATTATCGCCGAGCCCAAAGCCCTGATTGGTTTTACCGGCCCGCGCGTTATCGAGCAGACCATTCGCCAAAAGTTGCCGGAGGGTTTTCAGAAATCCGAGTTTTTGTTGGCGCACGGGCTTATTGATATGATCGTTCCCCGCAAAGAGCTCAAAGGGACCATCGAAAAGATTATTGATTATTTCCAATCTTCTTGAAGCGGCCCGGGCAATTCGTCCGGAAAAGAGTTTGCTGCTGCGGCTTAAATGAATTTTGTTCCGATAAAGAAACGTGTTTTTGGGAAAGGCCGCGGATTCGTTTCCGCTTTTTTAAGAAACTGCAGAATGACAAAATGCCATGGCACAAGTTAGCTTAAAAGGTGTCAGCAAGATTTACAAAGGCGGCATTAAAGCTGTTGATAACGTCACTTTAGGCGTAGAAAACAGAGAATTCCTGGTTCTGGTCGGTCCTTCGGGGTGCGGAAAATCAACGACGTTGCGGATGATTGCCGGCCTGGAGGATGTCAGTGAAGGCAAGATTTGGATTGAAGACAGAATTGTCAATGATGTTCCCGCCAAAGACCGCAATATCGCCATGGTCTTTCAAAATTACGCCCTCTATCCGCATATGACTGTCTTTGAAAATATGGCCTTTGGTCTAAAGTTAAGGCATTATCCCAAGGAAGAGGTGATCCGTCGCGTGCACGAAGCCGCGGAGGTCCTGGGAATTAAAAAAATGCTGGATAGGCGTCCCCGGCAGCTCTCCGGCGGGGAACGTCAAAGGGTCGCGGTTGGCCGCGCGATTGTCCGCAAACCCCTGGTCTTTCTGTTTGATGAGCCCTTAAGCAACCTCGACGCAAAGATGCGTGTATCCATGCGCGCCGAGATTCATAAATTACGCTTAAGACTTCAAACCACCTTTATCTATGTTACTCACGATCAGACCGAGGCCATGACTTTAGGAGATCGCATTGCCGTTATGAAGGATGGTCAAATCCAGCAATGCGCGGATCCGATTGACGTCTATGATAAACCTGCGAATAAATTCGTCGCCGGATTTATCGGTTCTCCGCCGATCAACTTTCTAAACGGGCGTATTATCCAGAAAGAACGAAAATATTATTTTGATGAAGGTGGATTTCAAGTTAAAATAGGTGAAGAAATGCACTCTTCTGTTGCGCCGTATCTCGGGAAAGAAGTAAGCTTTGGTATTCGAGCAGAAGATATTTACGACAAACTGTTTACTTCTTTGGCATCCCCAGAGAATACTGTCCGAGCGACTTGCGAAGTAGTCGAGCCGATGGGTTCCGAGGTGTACGTGCATTTGAATACGGGCAAACACACTTTTGTGGCACGTGTCGGGGCTCACGACAGGCCGGAAGTCAATCGCGATATGGACTTGGTGTTTGACATGAGCAAGGTGCACTTTTTTGATAAAGATACCGAAAAAACGATCATCTAATCTTTACTTCCTGCCCATTTCTTTCTTTTTCATTCTCCTGGTCAGCCTCTTTATCTATGCCTTTAAATTCAATCCGCATTTTTTCCTTATCTTAGGGTTGTCTCAAATTATTATTCTTTTCTTTTTATTCCGTTTTCGACAGTATCTGGTCAATTTCCAGGGGGAGATCGAATTGAAACAGCAGGATTGCGCCGAAAAGGCCAATCTCCTGCAATCCGGGGCGGAAAACGAGCGGCTTGTCCTGGAATCCTACCGCAAGAAAATCATCAGCTATTCGCATCTTAAGAATTTAACCGAAGATTTAAGCATGTGCCTTTCCCAGGAAGATACCTCGAACACTCTTTCCGAGGAGGTCAACCGGTTATTCGGGGATGAAGATGTTACGACGATCCTGTATCTCTTTCATTCTAAGACGGGAGAGCTGGGTTTGACTGCTTCTCAAAAAGGGCAGATGCAGATCAATTTGAAATCCAAAAAAGGGGATGTCTTCGATGAATGGGTGGTCAGGGCCCTGCAGCCATTGATTATCGAGGATACTAAAACAGACTTTCGTTTTGATGCCGAAAAGATTAATGCCGAAGAAGTGCGAGTCGTCCGTTCTCTTATCAGTGTTCCTTTGATGATTGGCAATAAGGCCCTGGGGATTCTGCGTGTCGACAGCCCTAAGCCCAACCATTTTATAACCGAAGACTTAAGGTTTCTTACTACCGTTGGAGACCTGGGGGCCGTGGCCATTGAGAATGCGCAGCTCTACGAGCGGGTTGAAGAACTCGCCATACGCGACGGCCTAACCGGACTTTACCTCAGGCGGCATTTTCTCGAACGGATGGCGGAGGAGGTTAGTAGGGAATTCCGGAAAAAGAAGGAGTTGTCGTTCTTGATGATTGACCTGGATAAATTTAAACAGTATAACGACCAGTTTGGGCACATCGCCGGCGATATTGTTCTTAAAACAGTGGGGATGATTCTGCTGGAGACTTTTCGTGACCCGGGAAATTTGATTTGTCGTTTCGGAGGGGAAGAGTTTGGCGTGCTTTTGCCGGATTGCCCCAAGGAGGAGGCTGTTAAATTGGCCGAGGACTTAAGAAAGAGAATCGCCAAGCAGGAAATTATTTTACGCCGTGAAAAAACCCGCATTACGGTTTCTGTCGGAGTGGCTGCCTTTCCTACGGATGCCCAGACGCGGGAAGATTTAATTCAAAAGGCGGATCGTGCGCTCTATAAAGCAAAAAGCGAAGGAAGAAACAAAGTATGTTTTGACTAGCCGTTTTAGCTGACGTGTTATTGGTGGCCGTTGTTTTTTATTCGGCCAAGAAATTCGTGGGAGAACGCCAGGCGCGCCTTCTTAAGAAAGTTGATTATGCGCAGGCGGGCTGTGAAGCGCTTATCCGGCAGAAAGAAAAAATTACCTTAGAGAAGATGGCGCTCGAAAGACAGGCCAAGGAAATTTTTATCCTTTATGAAATGACCAAGGAGATTACGAAGAAGGCCAGCGAGCAAGAGGCCTTTGAGGCGTTTAAGGAGAAACTAAAGGAAAATGTTACCTATCGCACCTGCCGGTTTATCGGAGTTTCTTCGGATGAGCTTAAGGAATTCGAGAATTCAAAATCCCATTTTATTTTCCTGCTTAAAAGCAAGAAAGAAAGGCTTGGCTATCTTGTGCTTGAGGGGTTGTCCGAGCGGGACGTAGAAAAGGTCTCTATCCTGGGGAATCAATTTGCGCTGGCATTGCGCCGGGTCAAGCTCTATGAGGAGATTGAGGAGCTAGCGATTACCGATAGCCTTACCGGGGTCCACACACGCCGCTATCTTTTGCGCCGGCTGGAAGAAGAATTGAAGCGTTCGGAAAGCCGCGATATTGACCTGTCGGTATTGATGGCCGATGTTGATCATTTCAAGAATTTTAACGATCGATACGGCCATCTGGTGGGGGATCAGATACTTCGGTTTATCGGAGAGCTCATCAGAGAAAATATTCGCGAAATTGATATTGTCGGACGCTACGGGGGCGAAGAGTTTTGTGTTATCCTCCCCGATACTGACCGCGACGGGGCCAATTTTGCCGCCGAGCGTATCCGTTCGGCCATAGAAAAGACACCGGTTAAGGCGTATGATATTACTTTGCATGTGACAATCAGTATCGGCGTCTCGGTCTTTCCGGGTGACGGCAAGAACTTAGAGGAAGTCATCGACAAGGCCGATTGGGCCCTTTATCGGGCAAAGAAAAAGGGGCGCAATTGCGTTTGTTCTTTCGGTGTTTATTAATATTATTACAAAAATAAATATATCTTAATAAATCTCCCCTCTTTAAAAGCCCCCAAACGGTCAAATTTTTATTCCCAAATAGCTACACAAAGTCTTGAATGACTTCTGCTTTTAATGTAAAATAAACCAAAATTATGAGAAAATCAGTTTTAGCCATAGATGTCGGTGGGACAAATATAAAGCTGGGTTTGGTGAGCCCTTCCGGTCACATTCTTTCCCGAACTAATTTACCCACAACAAGTTTTATCCGAAGAAAAGAAAATCTCATCGGGGCGGTTGTATCCGCAAGCCGCAGGATTATCGCCGAAAACCGGCTAAACAACAAGGATGTTTTAGGGATCGGTATCGGTTTGCCCGGATTGGTGGATGCGCGTCACGGCACAGTTGAAGTTTTAACCAATATCCCCGGCTGGAAGAATGTCCCTTTAAAAAAGATTATTGAATCAAGGCTCAAGATTCCCGCCTTTGTAGATAATGACGCCAACGTCGTCACCTTAGGCGAATGGAGATTTGGGGCGGGCCACGGCTTTAAAAACATGATTTGTATTACGCTCGGAACCGGTGTGGGCGGGGGCCTGGTTATTGATAACACCCTTTATCGGGGGGAAGGATTTAGCGCCGGCGAGATCGGCCATATTCCGCTCAATGAGACGGGCTTAAAGTGTAACTGCGGCGGATACGGATGTTTAGAAACGTATATTGGTAATCAGCGGCTTTTAAAAAGAGCAAGAATTGTTTTTAAGGACAATGATATTTCATTGGAAGAAATATCCAGGTTAGCCTCCCGCAAAAACAGAATAGCGCTCCGGTTTTGGAAAGAGGTTGCGGTTCATTTAGGCAACGGTCTAGCCGGTGTTGTCAACCTGCTTAATCCGCGCTGTATTGTTATCGGCGGCGGGATTTCTAATGCCCATCAGTACCTGTTTAAAACAATCCGCGAAACGCTTTTACAGCGTGCCTTAAGAACTCCTGCGGGGATGGTAAAAATTGTTAAAGCAAAATTAGGCAGCGATGCCGGTCTTATCGGAGCACAGGTTTTAGTTCACGATGCCCTATTATAGAAATAGTTTTTATTATTCTCGTCAAAGATGGCTGATCCTTTCGGCCGCCTGTATCGTCATCCTTGCCTTGGCATGCCCGGCGCGTGTTTGCGTTGCTCAAATGGAGATGCCGGATCTTTCCAAAACGGATCTCGAATCGGATAGCGCCGGCCCGGTGGAACTTAATGGCGATCAAATGGAGTTTGTCCGGGAAAGCAATACCGTGATTGCCAAGGGCCACGTTGTTATTACCCGGGGAAAAACAAAATTAACCTGTGACCGGGTCGAATTTTCCCGCGATAGCAAGACAGCTATTGCGGAAGGAAATGTCATCTTAAGTTCTCCCCAAGGGAGGATAGCGGGCGAGGCCTTGACTTTTGATTTCGGGAAAATGCAGGGAAGTTTCGCCGGGGCAAAAATAAATTTTAGCCCCTATTATGGCGCGGGAAAATCTGTGGCAAAAATCGCCGATAATCATATACAGATGAAAGAAGGGTATATGACGACCTGCGATTTGGATAAGCCGCATTTTAAAATGCATACCAAGAAAATCGATATTTATCCCAAAGACAAGGTTGTCGCGAATAATGTCAAAATGTTTGTCGGCAAAGTGCCGGTTATCTATATCCCCAAATATACGCAGCGCCTGGACGATAAAAGGCCGCGGGTGATTTATACTCCGGGCTATGATAAAGAATGGGGTGCTTTCTTACTGACCCAGTGGCGCTATTATTTGACCGAGAACGTTAAGGGGACAATCCATTTGGATTATCGCGACCGCAAAGGGTTTGCCCCGGGGCTTGATTTGAAATACGAGACTCCTAAAATGGGCGAGGGTATTGTGCGTCTTTATTATATGAATGAATTAAATGTCCAGCGAAAATATTTTTGGGAAGATAAAGAAGGCAAGACGCGGTATGCTGAGCGGTATAAGGGAGAATGGCGGCATAAATGGGCTGTCGACCAAACGACCGATGTCACCTGGCAATATTACAAGCTGAGCGATGCTTCTTTTCTTAAGGATTACTATAAGCGTGAATACGAAAAAGATTCCAATCCGCCGACGTATTTTTTGTTAACCAAGACCATTCCCAGCGGAACCTTAAGCTTTCGCACCGATGCCCGGGTTAATCATTTTGTCACGGCAACGGAGCGCCTGCCGCAAATCCGCTATGATATGACCAACCAGAAAATAGGCGACACGGGATTTTATTTTAGAAGTGCCAACGAGTTTGTGAATTTGGCCAACAAATATCCCTCGCCAACAGAGGTAAGGCAAGAGACAAAGCGCCTGGATTCGGACAGCCGCCTGTCCTACCCGCTTAAAATTTCGTTTATCGAGATGACCCCTTTTGTCGGAGGACGGCAGACCTATTACAGCAAGACCAATGACCGCTCCCGGTACCATATTCTTCGGGGGATATTTACAACCGGCGCTGACTTGAGCACAAAGTTCTTTAAAATATACGACACCAAAGGGGATATCTGGGGGATAGAGGTCAACCGTTTGCGGCATATTATTACGCCGTCTGTCGCCTACCAATATACTCATACGCCAACGGTTCCCGCCACCTCTCTGGATTATTTTGATTCCGTGGACACCCTGACGAGATCCCACACTATCCTGTTCTCGCTCGAAAATAAGCTACAAACAAAGCGGAAAGATGCCACGGTCGATTTGCTCAGGGCTGTTGTTGACACAACCTTGCGCCTGAAAGAAGACGCCGGTAAAGGGGGGTTTGACCATTATCGCTCGGATATACAGTTTAAACCGGCTGATTGGCTCACCTTTAATTCCGATTCGGATTATGACGTTCACGAAGAAAAGCTGTCTTCGGCAAATTTTGAAATTTATCTCAATGACGGGGATAAATGGTCCCTGGCATTCGGTAAACGCTACACCATCGATGTCGACGATCAAATAACCACAGAGTTTAATTACAAAATTAATCCAAAATGGAAATTTAAGTCATACGGCAGATTTGATATCAATCACGGGCTGCTTAAGGAGCAGGAATTCATGGTCACCCGGGATCTGCATTGTTGGGAAATGGATATTGCTTATAACGAAACCCGCGGCGCGGGCAGCGAGATCTGGCTGGTTTTCCGGCTCAAGGCGTTTCCGGATATGGTCCTTGATTTTAGCAATAGTTTCCATAAGCGGAAAGCGGGTTCGCAAAGTTCGGAAGGGCAATAAAAAGAAATTTCTTGTAGTGTAGTGTGCGATCGTTTGAGATTTTTTTGAGAATGATAAAATAAAATTAAGAGGGAGACAGACGGTGAATATTGCTATTGTCGGTTCGGGATACGTAGGGCTGGTGACGGGGGTTTGCCTGGCGCAAATCGGGCACAGGGTCATTTGCGTGGATAATGATCCGGAAAAAATTAAAAAACTAAAGAAGCTGCAGATACCGATTTTTGAACCCGGTTTAAAAGAAATGCTGCGCCGTAACGTTAAACAAAAGAGGCTTTTCTTTACCGACTCAATCAGGGAAGCGGCAAAAAAGTCGATGGTGATATTTATCGCGGTCGGAACTCCGCCAAAAGAAAGCGGCGAGGCCGATCTGATTTATGTCGAAAACGTCTCGCGGGAAATTGCCGCGGGGATGGATTCTTATAAATTGATTGTGGAAAAATCGACCGTTCCCGCCGCGACAGGGCAGAGGATTACGCAGACTATTCGGATGAATCTGCCTAAGAAGTATAAAGAAAACAGCAAAAACGTGATGAATTTTGACGTAGCCTCTAACCCCGAATTCTTAAGGGAAGGTTCGGCAATCAAAGATTTTATGCACCCCGACAGGATCGTGATTGGGGTTCAGTCCAAACGGGCCGAAGGCCTGCTCAAAGAAATTTACAAGCCGTTAAAGGCTAACGTTGTCGTTACGGACATGAATTCGGCGGAGTTGATCAAACATGCCTCTAATGCCTTTTTGGCTACCAAGATATCTTTTGCCAATGCCCTAAGCCAGATCTGCGGCCGCGTGGGGGCGGATATTCTTCAGGTAACAGAAGGGATGGGCCTCGACCGGCGCATCGGCAAGGATTTCTTGAATGCAGGTATCGGCTATGGCGGTAGTTGTTTTCCTAAGGACGTGGCGGCTTTTATTCACTTAAGCGAAAAGAGCGGCTATGATTTTTCTCTTCTCAAGGAAGTGCATAATATTAACGAATACCAAAAATTGTCATTTATTAAACTCATCGAAGACAAATTATGGATTTTAAAGAATAAGACTATCGGTGTTTGGGGGTTGTCGTTTAAGCCTCAAACCGATGACATGCGTAACGCCCCCACGGTCGATATTATTAACGCGCTCGAAAACGAGGGCGCTAAAATAAAGGCCTATGACCCGCAGGCAATGTCCAAGGCAAAGCAATCTTTAAAGAAGGTGATTTTCTGTAAAGATGCGTATGCGGCTGTGCGGGGGTGCGATTGCCTGCTTTTGTTGACCGAATGGGATGAATTTAAGAACGCGGATTTTAAGAGAGTTAAACGGCTTATGCGCCATGCGATGATCTTCGACGGAAGAAATCTGCTTAATCGCGAGACTATTGCCAAGTTGGGCTTTGAATATTTTGGGGTTGGCCGCGGTAAAGTTTTGTAAGTTTTAAAAAATTGATTTTAGTTTCTTTATTTTCCTCAAGGACGGGGGAGAAGCATGAAAGGTGTTATTCTAGCCGGTGGCATGGGAAAACGTTTGGAGCCGTTAACGCGGATTACCAATAAACATCTTTTACCGGTCTACAACCGGCCGATGATTTATTACCCTATTCAGACGCTCATTGAGGCCGGGGTTAGAAATATCTTGATTGTTACCGGGGGCAATAATGCCGGTGATTTCTTAAAGCTGTTGGGTAACGGAGAAGATTTCGGCATTAAGGGAATCCAGTATGCGTATCAGCAAGGGGAAAATGGTATTGCCGATGCCTTAAGATTGGCGGAGCATTTTGCCGGGCACGATAAGATTATAGTTATTTTAGGCGATAATGTTTTGGACAGTCCGATTAAAAGTTTTGTCGATGAATTTAGGCGGCAAAAGAATGGCGCGCGGATTTTGATAAAAAAGGTTCCGGACCCTGAGCGATTCGGCGTGGTAAAGTTTAAGGGAGAAAAGATTGTTTCCATTATTGAGAAGCCCAAGGTTCCGCCGTCAGAATATGCCGTGACCGGGATTTATATGTACGACAAGACTGTTTTTGAATTTATCAAGAAGCTCAAGCCTTCGCGGCGGGGAGAGCTGGAAATTACCGATGTGAACAATATGTATTTAAGGAAGAAACAGCTTTCTTACAATGTGCTCGAAGGAAATTGGACAGATTGCGGGACGTTTCACTCGCTGTACCGGGCCAATCGGGTTATGGCTATGAAATATGCAAAAAATAGAACTCACGATAAATAACGTCGGGACAATAAACAAAATAGGATTGGTTTTATGCCGGAAATTTTAAGAAAAAAGATCGTTTCAAAGAACGCAAAGATTGCCGTTATCGGCTTAGGTTACGTCGGGCTTCCTTTGGCGGTTAGCTTTGCCAAGGTGGGGTTTAAGGTTTTCGGCCTGGACAAAGACCGTGACCGTGTCGAACGGCTTAAAAAGAAGCAAAGTTATATTCTCGATGTGGATTCAAAGGAGATTGCGCGCCTGGTCAAAAGCCGCCGTCTTGAGGCCTCGACCGATTTCAACCTTTTGCGCGGAGCCGATGTTATCCTGATCTGCGTTCCGACTCCCTTAAAGGGAAAATACACGCCGGACATCTCTTTTATTCTTAGCGCTGTCCGTACGACCCAGAAATTCATAAAAAAAGGCACGTTGGTTGTTTTAGAGAGTACAACCTATCCCGGCACGACACGCGAACTGGTTAAGCCCGAACTGGAAAAAAGCGGCTTAAAAAGCGAAAAAGATTTTTATCTGGCTTTTTCTCCGGAGCGCATCGATCCCGGCAATAAGAATTATAGCGTCACAAAGATTTCCAAGGTCGTCGGGGGCTTAAGCGTGCACTCGAGTGAATTGACCAGGATACTTTACGAAAAGATCATCAAGAAAGTTCACGTTGTTTCATCGGCCGAGGCCGCGGAAATGACGAAGTTGTTGGAAAATTCTTTTCGTATCATCAATATCGGGTGGATTAACGAGATAGCCATGATGTGCCACAAGCTTAAAATCAACGTCTGGGAAGTGATTGAGGCTGCCAAGACCAAGCCCTTTGGGTTTATGCCTTTCTTTCCCGGCTTGGGAGTGGGGGGCCATTGCATACCGGAAGATCCCCTGTACCTTTATTGGAAGGCGAAATTGCACGGCTTTAACTCTAAATTCATTAAACTCGCGGCGGATATCAACTCCAATATGCCCCAATATGTTATTGACCGCCTGGAGGCTGTCTTAAGAAAGAACCACAAGGCGCTTAAAAATGCAAGGATGCTTGTTATCGGCGTTACCTACAAGAAAGATGTGAAAGATTTAAGAAAATCACCTTCCTTAAAATTGATAGAGCTTCTTAAGGGCACTCGGTGCAAGGTTGACTATTTTGATCCTTTAATTCCGTATCTGAATATCGGGGTTTTGCACATGAACTCAATGAAACTGACCCAGGCAAATTTATCTCGTTATGACTGCGTAGTCATTGCGACAGACCACAGCAGTATTGATTACGCATTTTTGCTTAAATACTCAAAAGTCATTTTTGATACGCGCAACGTTTATCGGGGCGCTAAAAGCAATAAAGTCGTAAGATTGTAATTCTTTCTAACAAAAGATCGTAGAGATTAAAGAGAGGGCATCTATGTCGAGAAACAAGAAAACAATTCTCATAACCGGCGGGGCCGGTTTTGTCGGGAGCCATCTATGTGACCGGTTTTTTAATGACGGGTTTAAGGTTATTTGTGTCGATAATCTGATTACGGGTAATAAAGCCAACATCATTCATCTTTTGGGAAGGCCGGGATTTCAATTCATCAAACAGAATGTCTCAAACGGAATTGATGCTCCCGGCGGCATTGATTATGTCCTGCATTTTGCGTCGCCGGCCAGCCCGGTTGACTACATCAATCTTCCTATTCCCACGTTAAAGGTAGGTGCCTTGGGTACTCACAAAGCCTTAGGGGTAGCCAAGAAGAATAAGGCAACTTTCCTCCTGGCTTCTACTTCCGAGGTTTACGGCGACCCTCTGGAACATCCGCAAAAAGAGACCTACTGGGGGCATGTGAACCCCGTGGGCCCGCGCAGTGTCTATGATGAGGCCAAGCGTTTTGCCGAGGCCCTGACCATGGCCTATCGCCGGGTTCATAAAATAAACACCAAGATCATAAGGATCTTTAACACCTACGGGCCTCGCATGCGTATCAAAGACGGGCGGGTGGTGCCTAATTTTATCGACCAGGTGATGCATAATAAACCCCTAACAGTTTACGGAGACGGTAAGCAGACGCGGTCGTTTTGTTATGTCTCGGATATGGTTGATGGAATTGTCCGGTTATTATTTTCAAATTGCTCAACGCCGGTTAATATCGGTAACCCTAAAGAGTTTACTATCCTCGAGCTGGCAAAGCTCATCACCCAATTGACCGGTAAAAAGGTAGGGATTGTTTATAAGCCCTTGCCCGTCGATGACCCCAAGCAAAGGCGGCCGGATATTACTCTCGCCAAAACAAAATTACGCTGGACGCCTAAAGTAGAATTAAAAGAGGGTTTAAGCCAGACGCTGCGTTGGTTTATGGAAAACGCGTAGCTTAAAGGCCGGATCCCCTCAGGTATCTTTACGGTTTCGTAAGCAATCCGTAAAATATCCTCGATATTTTTCCCTATGTGCGGTATCGCAGGAATTCTAACCAAACAGCAAGATTGCTCGAGTCTTATCGAATCGATGGGCGCTTCATTAAACCATCGCGGCCCTGACGGCCGAGGGCTTTTTATTGATAAGGAGCAGGGCGTTTATTTAAGCCATAACCGCCTTTCCATTATCGATCTTTCCTCTAATGCCCGCCAACCGATTTATAGCGAAGACAATAATGTTTTAGCTGTTGTTAACGGCGAGATATACAACTTTACCGATTTAAGGGAACATCTCAAACAAAAGGGGCATCAATTTCGCTCTACCGGTGACTCGGAGGTGGTTGTTCATGCCTACGAGCAGTGGGGCGAGGATTTTGTCAATAGGCTCGACGGGATGTTCGCGTTCTGTCTTTGGGATAAAAAAGAAAATAAGCTGGTCCTTGCCCGGGATGCCATCGGCATCAAACCACTTTATTTTTTAAGAACGGATAAGATTCTTGTCTTCGCCTCGGAGATTAAGGCCTTTCTTCAGCTGCCAAAGAAATTATACACTCCAACGATTAGCCGGCTTGCGGCCCAAACTCTTCTTACCTTTTCCATCATCCCTCAAGATAACCTGACTATTTTAGAGGGAATCGAGAAATTGCCGCCCGGACATATGCTGATCGCCGGAAACGGCGAAGTGAAATTTAAAGAATTCTGGAAGCTAAACTCTAGCGGCATAGAGGCTACGATAAGTTTTTCGGATGCCTGCGGTCAATTGGAAGAAAGACTGCTAAAGGCTGTTAAGGCGCATCTGCAGAGCGATGTCGGCCTTGGCGTCCTTCTTTCCGGCGGGGTAGACTCGAGCCTTATTGCGGCCATGGCTGCCAAAGTTCTTAAAGAGCCGATTTTGACTTTTACCGCAGGCTTTGACCATCCTAAGGATGAGCGTTCTTATGCGGAATCTGTTGCCAGGAGTTTGGGGTCTCGCCATATTTCTTTTACGATCAATCCCAATGAGGTATTCCTAAAAATCGAAGAATTAATGGAGAGCTTTGACGATCTTTCTTCCGTCGACGGTGGTTTTATTACAACGTTTCTTATCGCACAGAGAATAAAACAGTCCGGCATTAAGGTTGTTTTAAGCGGAGAGGGAGCGGATGAGATTTTTGGCGGCTATCCGTGGTTTATGCTGGCCGATTTTCCTTTTAATATTTTGCCGCAGGGGCTAAGAAACAGATTGTACTATTGCCGGATATCAAAAAATCTTACGCGTCCCGGTGTTTCTCTTGGGAGTGCTCTGATGAACGATTTTATAGGCAGCCTTAACCAAGAAGACATTTTCCGCCAAGTGTCCGGATTTGAGATTCGTCGTCAATTGCCTAACAGTTTCTTGATGAAAGTCGATAAGGCTGCGATGGCGCACGGAGTTGAAGTCCGGGTACCGTATCTGGCGAAGGAGATTGTTGAATTTGTTTATAACTTGCCCAAGGATTTTAAACGGCGGAGGAGGGTAATGAAATTCGGACGTGTCGAAGGCAAATCTATCCTCAGATGCGTTGCCCAGAAATATATCTCTCGGGAAATCGCCTTTCGCCGGAAACAGGGTTTTATGCTGCCGGTTGACCGGGTGCTTCAATCTAACGGGGATAAAGTGCGAAGTTATCTGCTGGAGCCAAATAGCTTCGCTCGAAACATGTTGGAAGCGAAGGAATTAGAGGATTTATTGAGCCCTCGCGGGTGTTCGGTTTTTCCATTTTCAAAGCAAAAAGAGGCGCTTCTCTGGAGGCTGTTTGTTCTGGAGATTTGGCATAAAAAGTTTCTGAAAATGAGCGAAAACAGGCAATTTTAGCTGTTTTACCGTATGTTTCTGGGTGCCTAAATGATTTCTTGGAATCTGAATAGTTGGTTGCATTTAGAAAGCATTTTCGGTATACTAACGATGTTTCTTTTGGCGCCGAATGACCTTATCAATAGGCCATTTTCATTAATTAGATAGAGGCAAAATAGTCTCCATGTTCCCTAAACCCACGCTAACTAAAGAAGATATCGTCAAGTTCGAAAACGAGATCGCCGAAATCTTTGCCACCGGCGCTATTAGGGCCCCGGTGCATCTTCGCGCCGGCAGGGAAGATCAATTGATTGAGATTTTTAAGAACAATCACATCGGCCCCCAGGATTATGTGTTTGGTTTTTGGGATTCCCACGAATTGGCGCTTCTAAAAGGCGTCCCCCGGGAGGAAGTTAAAAAGGCTATTCTTGAAGGGAGAAGCATTTCGCTCTGTTTTCCCCAATACAATGTTTTCTGTTCCGGCATTGTCGGAAGCCTTATGGGAACAGCGGTCGGTGTTGGCTGGGCCTTAAAAAAGCAGAACAAAAAAGGCAAGGCGTATCTCTTTTGCGGCGATATGTCGTCGGAAACCGGTATATTCCATGAGGCGGTTAAATATGCTTACAATTTCGATTTGCCGGTTGTTTTTGTTGTCTGCGACAACGGCTTAAGTGTCATGACTAAAACCCGGGAGGTGTGGGGTAGTGATGAACCCTGGTTTAAGGGCACCAAATACGAGAAGAAAATCATTTATTTTAAGTATGTTAACGGCTATCCCCACTCGGGCTTAGGAAAATTGATCAAATTCTAATATGAAATACTTCGACGAACTTAAAAGAACGATGGAGTGGCTTGCACAGCAACCCCATACGCTATTTGTCGGGCAAACGGTTGCCGGGCCCGGGACTTTCATGTTCCAGACTTTGAGGGATGTCTCACCGGAAAAAACCTTGGAAATGCCTATTAATGAAAGTTTTCAAATGCAGTTTTCTATCGGATTGGCCTTAGCCGGCTATGTGCCTATCTCGGTTTATCCGCGCCAGAATTTTCTGCTGATCGCGGTTTCGGATATGGTCAACATGCTGGATAAGATCCCGGCCATTAGCGATAATAAAGTGATCCCTAAAGTCATTATAAGGGTAGCGGTCGGGCCCGACGCGCCGGTTCATCCCGGCCATCAGCATGTGGGTAATTATGCCGAGGCCTTTAGAAAGATGTTTGGTTGGATCGAAGTCGTCGAATTAAATGAGCCTCAGGAGATTTTTCCGGCCTATAAGCATGCCCTGGAACGAACGGACAATAAATCGACGCTTCTTATTGAGCACGGGAATTATTACAATCAAAAGTAGCCTTATGAATCATAATTCTGCCATTTTAGTCGTCGGCCATGACGACATTATCGACAATTCGCTTTTTAATTATTTTAAGGCGCATAACTTTAAGAAGGTATATTCTTCATTCCGTGCGGGTTTGGATGTGCTTAATCAGGGGGCGGTGCGGTCTTTTTTAAAGTCTAAAAGAATCGATTATGTTTTTTTATCCTCGACGCGCTCAGGGGGTATTGCCGCGAATCAGAAGTACGCGGCTGAGTTTATTTATAGCAATCTGGAAAGCCAAAATAACATTATCCACGCTTCCTATCAATCCAACGTCAAGAAACTGATGTATTTTGCCGGGTCGTGCGCTTATCCAAAAGAAACGCCCCAGCCCATTAAAGAAAAATATTTGTTAACCGGCCCCTTGGAGAGTACCAGCGAGCCGTATTCTGTCGCCAAGATTGCCGGCATAAAGCTGTGTCAGGCTTATAAAAGGCAATACGGCTTTAACACTGTTGTCGCTGTTCCTTCGACAATTTACGGCCCCGGAAGCGATGTCGATATTACCACCGCCCACGTGATCGGGGCTTTGATCGGAAAGTTTCACGAGGCTAAATCCCGCAATAAAAACGAGGTTGTTGTTTGGGGCAGCGGAAAACCGCGCCGGGAATTTCTCTATGCGGATGATTTTGTCGATGCCTGTCTGTTTTTGATGAATACGTATGAAGATGCCGAAATGATTAATGTCGGCTGCGGTTTTGACGTGTCGATTAAAGAGTTGGCGGAGATGATTGCGGAAGTATCGGGATTTAAGGGGAAAATCGTTTTTGACCGGACGAAACCCGACGGCACCATGCGTAAGCTCATGGACAATAGCCGCATCAAGCGCCTGGGCTGGAGGCCGAAGATTGGCTTAAAGGAAGGGATTAAGAAAACATACGATTGGTACGCACAGACAAAGGAGTCCAAGAGATGAAGATTTTAGTGACGGGCGGCGCCGGCTATATCGGCTCGGTTTTGGTTCCTGCTCTTTTAAAAAAAGGGCACAAGGCTGTTGTTCTCGATAATTTTATGTATAACCAAACCCCCTTGCTGGATTGCTGTTACGATAAAAACTTAGAAATCATCAGGGGGGATGTGCGTAATAAATCCCTGGTGACTAAACTCATTAAAGATGTGGACGCCATTTTTCCTTTGGCGTGTCTAACCGGGGCGCCCTTATGCAACAAAGACCCTATTGCTGCCCAGACGGTTATTTACGATGCCGTTAAAATGATCCTGGATTTAAGAAGCAAAGAACAAATTGTTATTTTCCCGACGACCAACAGCGGTTACGGGGTAGGCCAAAAAGGAAAATTTTGTACGGAAAAAACCCCTTTAAAACCTATTTCGCTTTACGGCCAGTTAAAAGTCAAAGCAGAAAATGATATTTTGGATGCCGGCAATGCGATTACCTTAAGGCTGGCGACGGCCTTTGGGATGAGCCCGCGCATGCGCTTGGATTTATTGGTTAATGATTTTACCTACAGGGCTGTCTATGACCGTTTTATCGTATTATTCGAAGCGCATTTTAAGAGGAATTTTATCCATGTGCGTGATGTGGCCAAGGCCTTTATTCACTGCCTGGATAACTTTAGCAAGATGAAAAATGAGCCTTACAATGTAGGCTTAAGCGATGCCAATTTAAGCAAGCAGGAGTTGTGCGAGGAAATCAAGAAACACGTGCCGGAGTTCTATTTTGTGGAGTCCGCTGTCGGTGAGGACCCGGACAAAAGGGACTATATTGTCAGCAATGAAAAAATAGAGAAAGCCGGTTTTCGTCCTGACGTCTCCATATCGGATGGTATCAGGGAGCTGGTAAAAGGGTATCAGATTATCAAGAGAAATCAATTTGCCAACGTTTAGCCCTATAGTATAATGGGCGCATTAAATCGTCGATGAGGAAAGCAAGTTTTCTTCTCCAATAAGGAAAAGTTAATGTCTAAGAATGTCGATGTTGTTTTGATTAAAACCAACAGCCAGAAGAGGATTTATCAGGACTTAAGCGAAGATTTTACAGGGATAGAACCTCCTCTGTGGCTTGCACTTACAGCAGCAACCTTGCGGGGGCAAGGGTTTTCGGTTATGGCTATTGATGCCGAAGCCGAAGATTTGAATATCAAAGAGACTATTCAGAAAACCCTCGAACACAAACCCCTCCTGGTGGCGATTGTTGTTTCCGGAACCAATCCTTCGGCGTCAACCATGAATATGATAGGCGCCAGCGAGGTATTGGGCCAGTTTAAGGAAGCATCCCCCGGCACCCCGATAGTCCTTTCCGGGCTTCACCCTTCGGCGTTGCCGGAACGGACCATGAGAGAAGAAAGTACGGATTTTGTCATCGAGGGTGAGGGTTTTTTGACCTATGCCGAATTGTTGAAGGCCCTTAAGGGTGGGAAAAAACTTGGGGAAGATTTTCAGATTAAAGGATTATGGTATAAGAAGAATGGAAAAATTATTTCTAATCCCCGTGCTCCTAATGTTGCCGATTTAGGAACGCTGCCGATGCCGGCATGGGACCTTCTTCCCATGGTGCGGTATCGTGCCCACAACTGGCATTGTTTCCAGAGTATTGACGAGCGCGAACCTTACGGCGTAATTTATACCAGCTTGGGGTGCCCTTTTAGCTGCAGTTTCTGCTGCATCAATGTTACGTTCGGAGGCTCCGGTATCCGCTACCGTCCGCCGCAAAAGGTTGCCGAAGAAATCGATTTTCTCGCCAAGAATTACGGGGTCAAGAATATAAAGATCTTAGACGAAATCTTTGTGCTTAAACCCGCTCATGTCATTGAGCTTTGCGACCGCATTATTGCCTTGGGTCATAATCTGAATTTCTGGGTTTACGGAAGAATCGATACGGTCAGAGAAGACCTGCTGAAGAAAATGAAAGAGGCAGGGATGAATTGGATTGCCTACGGTATCGAATCCGGCAGTAAAAAAGTGCGCGACGGTGTTTCCAAGGGGCGGTTTGACCAGGAGACGATAAAAAGAGTGGTTAAAACAACCCATAGCGTCGGCATGCACATCGTAGCCAATTTTATTTTTGGCCTTCCGGACGATGATGAAGAGACGATGCAGGAGACATTGGACCTGGCCAAAGAGCTTAACTGCGAATACAGCAATTTCTATTGCGCGATGGCTTATCCGGGATCGCAATTATATAAAGACGCGATTGCCCAGGGGGTACCGCTGCCCAAGACATGGGCGGGGTATTCGCAGTTTAGCGAAGAGACATTTCCGCTTCCTACCAAGCATATATCCGGTGCCCAGGTACTGCGTTTCCGGGATAAGGCATTCGATAATTATTACAGCGATCCCAAATATCTGGATATGATGATGGAAAAATTCGGTTCCAGGACGGTGGAGCATATTAAGAAAATGTGTTCGGTTAAATTGCGCCGGAAATATGCCGGAGAGGATAAAGAGGTCCATTCTAACAGGTTATCTTAAGAGGTTTCTATGATTATCAGCCGTACGCCTTTTCGTGTTTCGTTTTTTGGTGGAGGGACTGACTATCCGGGGTGGTTTAACGGAAATAAGGGAGCGGTTTTAGCCACCACCATCGATAAATACTGCTATATCACCTGCCGTTATCTTCCGCCGTTTTTTGAACATAAATCGCGGATTATCTATTCAAGGATGGAACATGTCCAGGTCAGCGTTGATGAAATCCAGCATCCGGCGGTGCGCGAGGTGTTGAAATTTCTTAATATTCACGAGGGAATCGAGATTCATCACGACGGCGATCTTCCGGCACGCACGGGGTTGGGGTCAAGCTCTTCTTTTACGGTGGGACTTTTGAATGCCCTCTATGCGCTTAAAGGTATCATGGTCACCAAAGAACGCCTGGCGCAAGAAGCGATTCTTATCGAGCAGGAAAAGTGTCAAGAAAATGTCGGATGCCAGGATCAAACCCTTGCCGCCTATGGGGGATTTAATTGCATAGAATTCGGAGGCAGCGAACATTTGCAGGTCAGAAAGGTTACGCTTCCACGCGAGAGGTTGAATGCATTGCAGGACCACCTGATGATGTTTTTCACCGGTTTCTCTCGTACGGCCTCCGAGATTGCCGCCCATCAAGTTCAAAATATTCCTAACAAGACAAAAGAATTAACCGAAATGTACCAAATGGTTACAAAGGCTGTCGATATTTTAAACAGCAATGACGACTTGGACCGATTTGGAAAACTGCTTCACGAGAGCTGGAAGCTAAAACGAAGCCTTTCGAACAAGGTGAGTACTTCCCACATCGATGAATTATATAATGCCGCACTCCAGGCCGGGGCACAGGGCGGGAAGCTGCTGGGGGCGGGGGGCGGCGGTTTTCTTTTGCTTTTTGTCCACCCGGATAAGCAAAAGAAGGTAAGGGAACAGTTTAAAAATCTTCTTTCAATACCTTTTCGGTTTGAGAACTTAGGTACCCAGATTATTTTTTACCAGCCCGGTACCGGAAAAGTCGTCTAAGCCGTGTCTAGCGCCTATGTTAAGAGATAGGGATGTTTTTATTTTATGCGGAGGCCTGGGGACTCGGCTGCGCGCGGAAATCAGCGACCGGCCCAAGGTCCTGGCCGAAATTGACGGCCAGCCTTTTTTGGGGATTCTGCTGGATTATTTAGCCGGTCAGGGGTTTACCCGGTTCATTCTGGGGACGGGCTATAAATCTGAGCAGATTGAATCATTCTGCCGGGATAAAAAATCAAATCTCTCCGTCATTTTTTCAAGGGAAGATGAGCCTCTTGGTACCGGCGGTGCCATCAAATATGCCAAGGCGCTGATTAATAGCGATGTTTTCTTTGCCCTCAACGGCGATTGTTTTTGTCCGATTGATTTTGCCCAGATGCTCAAATCTCACGTCCGGCATGAAGCCTGTGCCACTTTGGCCGTCTCCGACGTTTCGGAAAAACAGGATTTTGGCGCTATCCTGCTGGGGCCGGCCGATAAAATTCTGAATTTCTCGGAAAAATCAACAGATCCGTCGGCAAAATATGTCAGTGCCGGCATCTATTGTTTTAATAAGGATATTTTTAAATTTATGCCGGCCAAGAAGAATTTCTCGATTGAGACGGAATTCTTTCCCGATATGGTCGGAAAAGATTTTTACGGCTTTAAGGCAGGCCACGAATTTATCGATATCGGAACACCCGATAGGCTTAAAAGGGCTAAAGATTTTCTGATGAAAGGCAGGTAGAAGTTGTCTAAAAAGATGAAAGTCCCTTTTGGGGCAATGACCATTACGCCGCATGCACGGGACCTTGTCAACAAGGCGCTCGATTCGACCCGGGTCTCGGGTGGGCAGTATGTCCATGAATTTGAAGATCGTTTTGCCAAGTTGGTGGGTGTGCGCCATGCGGTTGCTTTAAGTAGCGGCACGGATGCAGATATATTAGCTATGGCGGTATTGTACGACTTTGGCGCTCATCGTGGCGACGAAATTATTGTCCCCGCCTTGTCGTTTGTGGCGACGGGCAATGCGGTCTTGCACGCTGGATTCAAACCGGTATTTGTTGATATTAAAAGAGAAACGCTGAATATCGATCCTGAAAAAATTGAAGCGGCTATTACCAAAAAGACACGCGCCATCATGCCGGTGCATTTAATGGGAAAACCGGCGCCGATGGAGGCGATCAATGCGATCGCTAAAAAGCATAAGTTATTTGTTATTGAAGATGCGGCCGAAGCCCACGGCGCTGTTTATAAAGGCAAGAATGTAGGGCTATGGTCGGATATGGCAGCCTACAGCACCTATGTCGCCCATATTATAACCACCATTGAAGGCGGTATTGTCACCACCAACCGCGAAGATTTTGCCGAAATCTTACGTTCGCTGCGGGCTCACGGGCGCGCCTGCAAATGTGATGTCTGCGTGGTTAATACGAATTCCGGTTATTGCGCCAAGCGATTCAAATACGGCAAGGACATACGGTTTGTTTTTGAGCGTGTGGGTTATTCGGCCAAGATGAACGAGCTGGAGGCGGCGATCGGACTGGGAAGCCTAACGCTTTATCATAAGATTATCGAAAAAAGGCGGCATAACCTGCTGACGATGATTGAGCGGCTTAAGGAATTTGATCAGTATCTGACAACCATTGAAGAAGAAAAAGACGAGAGAATTGGGCCGCATGCGTTTCCTATTGTTGTCAAAGAAGGGGCGCCTTTTACGCGTGATGAGTTTGTTAGCTTTCTAGAGAAGAATGGCATTGATTCACGAGACCTGTTTTCTTCCATGCCTACCCAGTGTCCGGGATTTTCTTTCTTGGGCTATAAGCTGGGGGACTTTCCCAATGCCGAATTTATGGGCACCCAGGGCCTGCATATCGGCGTGCACCAGGATATCAATGACGAACATATTGATTATGTCATGGATACCATCCGCGCATTCCTAAAATCTCAATGAGGACGGTGTATCCTTATGCGCATTGCTATTAACTGCCGTTCTTTTTTAAAGCAGCATTATGCAGGCATCGGCCGTTATGGCTACAATCTTGTCAAGAATTTAGCCGCAATAGACCGCGAAAATCAGTATCTTCTTTATGTCAAGAAAAGACTTTTTGACTCTCGGCGGGTCACGCCGCATTTTGACGCCGGGAATTTCTCTGTTAAAAGAGATTTCTTTAACCGCGGCCTCGCCAGGACGCTGGGTGCGGTTGACATCTACCATTCGCTTAGCCCTGATTTTTTAGACATTGATTGCGAAAGAATTATTGTCACTATTCACGACCTGATCTATAAGGCTTATCCGCAAGGGCACACACAGGAAACGCTGGATTTAAGCGAGCGCTATTTTCAGGATATTCTTCAAAAAGCCAAGAAAATCATATGCCCTTCGCAGCATACGCTCGATGATTTTCTTAAATATTTTCCGGTGGACCGTAATAAGGTGTGCCGAATTTATTCGGGGGTCGACAAAAACGAATTCTATCCTCTTGAGCCCCAGGAACGTGTCATTGCCGAGAAGGTTATTGCCGCCAAAGGGATCAAGGAGCCGTTCATTCTTTTTGTAGGGACTATTGAGCCACGAAAGAATCTTAAGAATTTAGTGCACGCGTATATTCAGCTAAGGAAAAGAAAACAATTTTACGGAAAATTAGTTGTTGTCGGCATGAAAGGCTGGATGAACGATGAAGCTTCTGATCTGATCGAGCAGGGCGGCTTTAAAAATGATATTATCCTTTTGGGATATTTGACGAATCAGGAGCTATGCTATTGCTACAATCTTGCCGAAGTTTTTGTGTTTCCTTCGTTTTATGAGGGGTTTGGTTTTCCTATTTTGGAAGCGTTTAGCTGCGGGGCGGCGGTGGTTACCTCCAATCGTTCCTCCTGCGGAGAGATTGCCGGTAACGGTGCCGCCATTATTAATCCCGATGATCCGGCGATGATAGCGGATATGGTAGCACGTATGATCAATGATAAGCATTTTAAAGAGGACTTCAGGCAAAAGGGTTTAAAACGCGCCGAAGAATTTTCATTTTTAAAAACCGCCCGGGAAACGCTTCGCGTGTATGAAGAGATTTACCGTAGTTAAGGATTTGGACCGATGAAAGTCAGCGGATTTACCATTGTACGTAATGCCGTCAAATACAACTATCCGGTTGTTGAGTCTATAAAATCTATTTTACCGATTTGCGATGAATTTATCGTTAATGTCGGCGACAGTGAAGACGAGACGCTTTCTCTAATCCGGTCTTTAAACAGCCCCAAAGTCCGCATGATCCAAAGGCGATGGGATATGAGCCGCCGGCCTGAAGTTTTATCGATAGAAACGAATCAGGCGCTTAAAGAATGCAAAGGCGACTGGGCTTTTTATCTGCAGTCCGATGAAATGATTCATGAAGATGATTTGCCGAAGCTAAAAAAATGCATGACGCGTTATTGGCAGGATGCCAGCGTCGATGCCCTGCGCTTTAGATGGCTTCACTTTTACGGGAGTTTTTGGCGTTACCGTATCGATGCCGGCTGGTATCAAAAGCAGGACCGGATTATCCGCAATAACGGCAAGATCGAGTCCTGCGGCGATGCTTTTTCTTTTCGCCGTGTGGATGGCAAGCCCTTACGCTCGAAGGCGTCGGGGTGTTTTTTGTATCATTACGGCTGGGTTCAGCCCGGCGAGGTCATGCGCCAGCGGCGGCGTAATGCTGAAAGTATCGGGTTTGTCAAGCTGGACGCGCAAGAAAAAGAGGAGAGTTATTCTTTCGGAGATTTAAACCGGTTTCCGGCGTATTTTGGCAGTCACCCCAAGGTTATGAAGGAATATATCGCCGGGCATGCGTTAAGCAGCGAAGACGAGAAAACGATTAACAGGAAATATTGGTTTCATCCGGCTAAAATTCTTAAGTTGAGATTCAAGACATCAAAACGGATTAAAGAAAAGATTTCCGATTAAAGCCCCGAAGGGGCAACGAGCGCTATGAAATCAAACGTCTTAAAAAAACGGACTGAAAAATTCCGCGGCTTCTTGAATCTTTTGTATTCAGGGGCTTTTTTGCGCTTTACCAGGCTTAATCGGAATCGCTTATTACGCCAGACTCGAACGCTGGGAATTGACCGGCTTCATATCGGTTGCGGCAATATTTTGCTTGAAGGCTGGCTGAATATTACTTACGAGATGCGCGAGAAATACGGGGAAATCAAAGAAAGAAACGGCCGGTGGTGGCTTAATTACGATGTCCGCAAACAATTGCCTTTTGATGATAACACGATCCAATACATCGCCGGGAGCCATTTTATCGAACATCTGGATTTAAACGAAGGCATGGATTTCTTTAAGGAAGCCTTTCGGGTTATGAAAAAAGGCGGCGTTATCCGGGTGAGCTGCCCTGACTTGGAGATTTATGCGCGTCATTATGTTTCCGGAAATAAGGAATTCTTTGAGAATCCCTTTATCCGCCAGGCCTGCACGTTTAAGAATGCCGTAACAAACGGAGAAATTTTTGCCGCGAAGGCATACGATAGCGGCGGGGCCCACAAATGGTTTTATGATTTTAATTCATTGAAGCATGTTCTGGAGTTGGCCGGATTTCATCAGGTAAAAAAAGTCGGCCGCCTGCAAGGGCAGGTCCCCGACGTGCAAAGAATCGAACCGGCCGAGCGGGAGATTGAAACATCTTACGCCGAGGCCGTCAAGCCCTAGGCTTTCTTTGAGGCTCGGGAGTTCAACAGAAGGAATGATCAAGGGCCGAGATGTTTTCGATCGATAGGTTTCCGAAACTCGGTGTTGCGCATTCGATAACAATAGGAGGGGGCATTGATTGAAGCGTTCAGAAAATCATGGTGGATTGCTAAAAAGAGTGCCAATTTACTGATTGTCAGCATCCGGGTGTTTGTCTACTGCTTGATCCACCCCAAGAAGCTCTTTGAATTTACATTTTCTATTTTTTCAACCATAAACAAATTCTATCAATCTTCGCATGGCCGCCTGCTGGATTTCAAGACAACAAAAATATTTCAGGATCTTAATAAAAATCCTGTTTTTGCGCGTTGTAACTTTTTTCTAGCTGATTCGACAGTCACCCATCTCGCCGAGATACACATCTTAGCCACGTTGACATGCTACCTGAAACCTAAAAGAATTTTTGAAATCGGGACTTACAACGGATTTACAACCCTGCATTTTGCCTACAACAGCCCGGGGGATTGCACGATTTATACGTTAGATTTACCGCCGCATTACGATACCGAATATAAAAATAAGTCTTCTGAATATTCTTATGATGATTGGTTGGTCGTGCAGCTTAGCATGGACCATATTGCCAAAAGAATATTCAAGGGGGATCCTAATGCCGCAAAAATAAAAGAGCTTTTTGGGGATTCGGCAACTTTTGATTTCTCGCCATATTACGGGAAGATCGACCTGATCTTTATTGACGGTAGCCATTCCTATCCGTACATTAAATCAGATACAGAAAATGCATTTAAAATGCTCTCGGATACCGGCATTATTGTCTGGCATGATTTTGATTATGTGATCCATAAGGATGTTTTTCGATATTTAAATGAGCTGTCAAAGGAGCGTAAGATTTATTCGATAGCGAATACGCGATTTGCCGTTTTCGGAAACTCTCTGTAGAAATTATCCTGCGCCATGATCAAAAAAATACTGATGAGTTGGAACAATTTCTTTTCGTCTTTATCCAATAAGCCGAGCCTGTGGGATGCGTTTGTTCTGTCTTTCTTCGTTATTCTTGTCACCTGGCATCCTTTTTATTTGCATGGCCGGATTAACATCTTTGAGAATGGGCTGTATTTGCCCGGCATTGATGCGATTTTGCGCGGCCAAGTCCCCTACAGGGACTTTTTTTATTTACGCGGGCCTTTTGAGATATATGTTCCGGCGGGGTTGATGGCGATTTTTGGGACACATCTGGGAGTCCTCTCAACCTATTTCTATGTCGGTACGGTTTTAACCCTGATCCTTTGCGTCTTTTTGGCAAAGGAACTTTATGCGACGCGCTTGTTCCTTTATGTGGCAGTTCCTGTCTTGGCGGCCAGGACGTTTCCCCGGGTTGTTTTTACATATTGGGGCGGGATGCGGTTTGTTCTCGGATTATTGGCCGTATGGTGCGCGGTTAAATTCTTTAAAAGCCAAAAGCTCCGGTGGCTGTTCTTCGCCGGATGCGTTACTTCCTGCGCCCTATTGACGAGTGTTGATATCGGTGTTTGTGCGGCTGCCGGGGTTATGGCAGCACTGTTACTTTCGCTCATATTCCGGCCTCGAGAGCAGCGCTCGGCTCTTAAGCCGCTTGCCATATTTATATTGGGCATATTGTTCGTTGCGATTCCTTGCGGTGTTTATTTGATTGCGGCGGGGTCATTTTTTAACTATGTCGATACAACCCTTACGGTTGTTTCGGGTATTCCGAAAATCTTAAATCCTGAACTCCTGCCGGTTGCACCTCGCAATTTTACTGAAGTGTTTTGGGCGATGGTCAACCCGTCCAATAAGAATTTTCGGCATATGACGCCGGTGTATTTTTATTTACTGATAATCATTTATATGATTTTTCAGATAAAAAACCGTAAGCTAACCTCAAAAAGCTTAATCATTGCTTGTCTTGCTGTTTACGGAATAGTTCTTTATAAGTCTTCGTTTTATGCCATTTGGGGGTCTAAGTTCGAAATGGCGCTCCAACCGGAGAAGATTTTATTGTTTTTTATCTTCGAGAGAATCTATTTTCTCTTAAAGGAAAGAAAGCAGGTGGCTGTCCCCGGATCCGCCTTTTTAAAGGCGCCGCAGGCAGATGCCGGCCGCCTGAGAACGCGCCTGGTTAATACCGCTCTCGTTTTTTTTATTATCTTTTCTTTGGGGTATTCCATAAACCATTACACAAAGCGGTTTTTTGTTTTTAGGTGGATTAAAAATGTTCTGTCGCATAAAGATACTTCCGGCCTGCTGCCTTTTAAGAAAGATGATGCCCGGCCGTTACGAATCGAACGCGCCAAAGGGATTATCGTTCCTGTTTTGCAGGCGGATGAATTGGAGGCAGTGGTTGATTTTATTCAAAAGAATACAGGGAACAGTGAAGTTGTCTTTATGTACCAGGAATTAGGGGCGTACAGTTTCTTTGTTGATCGGCCTTTCTTAGGGCGGTTTCCCGGCGCCGATTTTTCCTGGTATAAGGAAAAATGGCACAAGGAGTTTATCGCAGATTTTAAGCGCGTAAAACCAAAATATATTGTGATATCCCGCGAAATACCTTTAAGCTGGAAGGAGATCTTTTTTACTCTTTCGGAGAATAAAAAGAAGTTTGACGAAGTCATGGATATCATCAAATCGGATTATGCATTGGTGCATACGACACCCCTGTCCTATATTTACGAAATACGAAAGCCACGATGAAAATTTCCCTGATATTCCCATGCTGGACACATGTCTTTGAATCGCTGTCAGAGGTAGCCAATAGTGCTTCAACCTTTCCGCCGCTCAATTTGGCCTACTTGGCTGCTATCGCCGAAGAAAACGGGCATACGGTGCAGTTGATTGACGGCGAGGCGGAGCATCTGACCGTTGCTGAAGTGACGGCGCGGGTCAAAGAATTTTCTCCGGATCTGATCGGCATGACCGCCACCACTCCGCTTTTTCACAATGTCGTAGCCCAGGCCGAGGCCCTGAAGGCGGCGCTGAGTGTTCCCATTATTGTTGGAGGGCCGCATGTTACTTATTTTAAAGAGAAGGTTTTCCGTGATCTGTTTGATTATTTTGTCATCGGACAGTGCGAGGGAACCTTTGCTTCTTTTCTGGAGGCGTTTGCGTCGAAGCAAGATATTTCAAGAATTCCCGGAATTTTATACAGGAAGAATGGGGGAATCCTATTTACGGGAGAAAATCCGCAAATTGTGAATCTTGATGAAGTCCCGGTTCCCGCGCGCTGGCTTCTGAAAAAAGATTTATACCAGTTGGGGACATTGCGCGGCAAGAAAGTATATACGTCCATCATGACGTCGCGCGGATGCCCGTTTAAATGCGTTTTTTGCAGCACATCAATTTACGGAAAACACATCCGCAGAAGATCAATCGATAATACCATTAGCGAAATGAGGCACATTACGGATGAGCTGGGTATCGGTCATTTGTTTGTCCTTGACGAGACGATGACCCTTGACCGCAAGTACATGCTGGCTCTCTGCGACGCCATCAAAAAGAATAATATAAAAATGACATGGGAATGCGGCACACGGGCAAACTTAATCGACGAAGAACTGATCGCCCGAATGGTGGAAAGCGGCTTAATCAGGATTTCTTTTGGGCTCGAGAGCGCTGATTTAAGAGTCCGCGATATTATTAAGAAAGAAGTACCGCTGGAAAGTTACGAAGCCGCGAATAAAATAACAAACAAATACGGGGTGGAAACCATTAACTCCGTGATGCTGGGTTTACCCGGCGATACACATGAGAGCATAGAAAAAACAATCACTTTTGTGCGTGATTCGCGCGTCATAGAACATGCAACGTTTGGCATTGCGATACCCTATCCCGGTTCGGAGATGTATGATATGGCAGTGCGAGGGGATCATGGGCTTAAACTTGAGACGCAGGATTTTTCCCGGTACCAGCGTTACGGTTCGGCAGTCATGAGCGTCAACGGTATTTCTCCCCAGGAATTGATAAGCCTTCAGAAAAAGGGTTTGATGCGGATCTACTTTGTTCCCTGGCGCATTATCCCGGTTATTAAAAGGTTTGGTGTCAGGCGCTTGATGAAACCTTTTTTTACTTCTCTGTGGTCGATTATTCGCGAAAAATTATCGTTGCCGTCTCGACAGAAGAAGTCATAAGCCAGGAAAAAAAGGGCAGCTGAAAAACTTAATCGCAACAACAATATTACCGGATCACCCAATTTTCGTTTATGTTTAAGAAAATCTTGATTGTTAACATTTTTGGCATCGGCGACGTCCTTTTTACCACGCCGCTTGTCAGCAATATCAAAAGTAATTTTACCGATGTTTTTATCGGCTATGTCTGTAACGCCAGGGCGGCGGCGGTTTTGGCGGATAATCCCAAGATTGATAAGATTTTTATTTACGAGAGGGATGAATTTAACACGCTTTACAAGAAGTCAGGCATTCAGTTTCTAAAAAAGATGAATTCTCTTTTAAGCGCGATAAGAAACGAAGGTTTCGATGTAGGCTTAGATTTATCATTAAACGGTAATGTCAGTTTTTTGATGGCGTTGGCCGGCATCAAACGCAGGATAGGGTTTAATTATAAAAACCGCAGTCTTTGGCTCACGGAAAAGGTTAATCTGGACGGCTATGCCCGAAAACATGTCGTGGAGTACTACCTGGAGCTGTTAGCGCGATTGGGTGTGCCGGCTGATCAGAACCGGATCGAACTGTTTTCTTCGCGGGATGATTGCGCGTGGGCGGAACAATTTTTTTCTGATCATAAAATAAGCCCCAAAGATTTTCCCGTTTGTATTATTCCCGGGGGCGGGGCGAGCTGGGGAAAGGACGCTGGCTACAAACGCTGGCCGGAGAAACAATTCGCACTTTTAGCCGATAAAATGGTTGAAAAATTTTCCGCAAAAGTTATACTGTTGGGAGATCAAAACGAAAAAGAGCTCTGCCGGGCAGTGAAAGAAGCCATGAAGTCCGATTGCCTCGATATTGCCGGCGAAACGACGATTCCGCAGATGGCGGCGCTCCTGGCAAAATGCAAATTGGCGATTGCTAATGACGGCGGCCCTCTGCATGTGGCGGTTGCCGTGGGCACCAAGACAGTATCGATCTTCGGGCCGGTCGATGAATATGTCTACGGTCCGTATCCCAAAGATAATCATACGGTGATTCAAAAAGATATTGCCTGCCGGCCGTGTTACCGGCGTTTTCGTTTGGCGGATTGCCAGCACCATCATTGTATTAATTCACTCGGCGTTCATGAAGTCTTTGAGAAAATAAAGGAGAGTCTATGAAGGTAACGTTTATCGATTTTACCAAACAAAATAAAGATATCGAAAAGGAAGTTGAAAAGGGTTTTAAGCAGGTTATTAAAGATGCGAGTTTCATTTTAGGCAAAGACGTTGCCCGGTTCGAAAAAGAATTTTCCCAATACTGCGGCGTCTCTTACGGCATCGGGGTTAATTCGGGGACGGACGCGTTGCACTTAGCGGTCAGGGCCCTGGATATCGGCCCCGGGGATGAGGTTATTTTACCGTCGTTCACTTTTATTGCGACAGCCTTAGCGGTTTCGTATACGGGAGCCAAAACAGTTTTTGCGGATATTGCCGAGGATACCTACAATATTGATCCGCAAAAAATCGAAAAACTTATTACCAAGAAAACAAAAGCTATTATCGCGGTGCATCTCTACGGCCAGTCGGCGGATATGGAAGAAATACAAAAAATTGCCAAGAAATATAATCTAAAGATTATTGAAGATTCGGCCCAGGCCCACGGCGCTCTTTACCGGGGCAAGAAAATCGGTTCTTCCGGTGACGTTGCCTGTTTCAGCTTTTACCCGACCAAGGGGCTCGGTGCCTACGGAGACGGGGGGATGGTTATTACCCAGGACAAGTCGATTTACGAAAAAGTGCTTATGCTGCGCGATTACGGCCGTGTGGGGCGTTACAATCATGTCGTCAAAGGCTACAATTCGCGCCTGGATACTTTACAGGCTATTGTCTTATCCGCTAAATTAAAGCATTTGGATCAATGGAATAAAATGCGCACCGAAGTTGCTGCCCGCTATTGCCGGATTCTTAGCGGTATCGAGGGCATCAAGGCGCCGACCATAAAGAATGACCGGACACACACCTTCCAAACATTTGCCATTCGCGTCAAAGGCAAAAGAGATAAGGTCTGTGAGGGTTTAAAAGCGAAAGGCGTGACCTCGCTGATTCATTACCCGATTCCTTTACATCTTCAGGAAGCGTATAAGGAGTTGGGTCATAAGAAAGGTGATTTTCCTGTTTCGGAAATGGTGGCAGGCGAAATCCTTTCTCTGCCGATGTTTCCGCATATGCGTAAGAATCAAGTCGAATATGTCTGTAGCTCAATTAAGGACCTGATGAAAAATGGCTAAATTACCCCTGACGGTTGTTGTCCTTACCAAAAACGAAGAGAACAATATTGAAGAATGCCTGGGAAGTGTCTACGGCTGGGCGGACGAGCTTATTGTTGTCGATGATGAAAGCAGCGACCGCACCGTCGAGTTAGCGAAGAAATTTACCGACAAGATTCTTCATCGTAAAATGGACAACGAAGGCATTCATCGTAACTGGGCATACGCGAAAGCTAAAAACGAGTGGGTCTTAAGCCTTGATGCGGATGAAATTGCCTCCGAAGAATTAAAGAAGGAAATCTCCGAAACTCTTAGCGATACGAAATTCCACGCGTTTTCCATTCCGCTGCGCAATTATATCGGAAATTACTGGGTGCAGCATGGCGGCTGGTATCCGGCCGGAAAGCTGCGCCTTTTTATTAAAAGCCGTTTTAAATATGAGGAAGTCGAGGTTCATCCCCGGGTTTTCTTAGACGGAGAAACAGGCCATTTGACCAAAGACATTATTCATAAAGGCTATCCGGATTTTGAGCATTTCTTGGCGAGTTTGAACCGGCAGACAACGTTGGAGGCCCGTAAATGGGTTCAGACGGGCAGAACAATGTCTACCGGGCGCGCCATCTGGCGCACCTTGGACCGGTTTCCGCGCCATTTTATCGGCAAGAAAGGCTACAAGGACGGATTCATCGGTTTTATGATCGCTTTTTTTGCTTCGCTCTACCAGATTATGAGCTACGCCAAATATTGGGAATTAAAACACAATCAGAAGAAACAATCCTAGGGGTTTTCGCGAAATTTATGAGAGTCGTTTTCCTTGATCGGGACGGAGTCATTAACAAATTTCCAGGCCATGGTAATTATGTGACCAAGGTGAAGGATTTTCATTTCTTACCCGGCGCCCTAGAGGCTTTAAGGCTTTTGACCGAGATGGGCTATTCTGTTTTTATTGTCTCTAATCAGGCCGGTGTGGCTCGGGGGGTTTATTCTTACCGCAAATTAAAACAGATTACCGATTATATGCTGCGCCACGTCCGAAAGGCGGGAGGCAGGATCAAAGAGGCCATGTATTGCATTCACCGGGCTGATGAAAATTGTGACTGTCGTAAGCCCAAAATCGGCTCTATCAGAAAAGCCTTTCAATCCATGAATAAACCGATGCGTCATGCCAAGAAAACTTTCTTTGTGGGGGATGTCCAATCCGATATCTTAGCCGGGCACAATGCCGGCTGTACCACGATTTTTGTCCTTTCCGGTCTGGAAGACCGCCGGAGCCTGCGCCGCTGGAGTGTCCAACCGGACTATATTGCCCGGGATCTTCTTGATGCCGTAAAAGTTATTACCCGCCTTAATTCTAATCACTCGAAAAACCGATAAGCTGGAAATTTCAAAAGATCAAAATTTCTCTTACCCGCCTCGCAATCTTTCGCTATAATCAAATCAACGCATGAAAGTCCTAGTCATCCATACTTCTGCAGGGGCGGGCCACACCAAGGCGGCTGAGGCGGTTTATAACGGCCTTAAAAGTGCGCCCGGCGTCGAGGCACGCCTAGTCGATACCCTCGAATTTACGGGGCGTATTTACGGGAAACTCTATCAAAGAGGGTATACTTTTCTTATCAAAAAGATGCCTTGGGCGTGGGGGATATTTTTTACGCTTACGGATCTTGCCTGGCTTAGAGGGCTTGTTAGAGTTGTTAGGCGCATATCCAATTCGATCAATGCCCGGTCTCTGGTCGACTTTTTAAAGGCTGAACAATTTGATTATATTATTTCGACTCACTTTTTTCCTAACGAGGTGGGCGGGCATTTAAAACGAAGAGGAATCATACGCTCTAAATTTATCTGTGTTGTGACCGATTTTGACGTGCATAGTATTTGGCTGGCGCAGGGGATTGATTCTTATGCGGTGGCCAGCGAATACACTAAAGAAAAGCTTATTACGCTCGGCGTTGAGGAAAATAAGATTTTTGTTACCGGGATTCCGACGCACGAGAAATTTTCCAAAGAAGTCGACCGTGACCAAATTAAAGAGAAGCTTGGGTTGCGTAAAGATATGTTTACGGTGCTTATCGCGACCGGTTCTTTCGGTATCGGCCCTATCGGGGACATTGCCCAGGCCTTAGGGGGGAATCAGCAGGCTATCGTTGTCTGCGGTCACAATAAGAATTTGTTCGAGAAATTAAGCCGGCAGAAGATGGAATGTGTCAAAGTCTGCGGCCTGGTTAATAATATGGATGAACTCATGAGCGTTTCTGACGCGATGGTGACCAAGCCCGGAGGGTTATCGATCGCCGAGGCCCTGGTTAAAAGGCTGCCGTTGATATTTTTTAGTGCTATTCCCGGGCAAGAAACCAACAATGTCAGGATTCTTAAAACCCGCGGTATCGGCATTAGCGACAGCAGTATTAACGGAATCGTTGAGGAAATACGAAAACTTAGCAGTTCTCCTGTCTATCTTGAATCAGTCCGCAAGAACGTTCAAACAATATCCCGGCCTCGCGCGGTTCAAGATATCATCCGACTAATCGTATGAATTCAAAAATAGTCCAAGTGGTTGTGGGTCTTCCGGTTGAAGGCCCGTTTGATTATTTCACCGAGGGCGCGCTGGCCGATAAAATCGCAATCGGCCAGCGCGCCTGGGTTCCTTTCGGCCCCAGGAAGCTGGTCGGTTTCATCGTCGGCGTGGCAGCAAAAAGCAAGTTTAAAAGGCTAAAACCGATTTTCTCCCTGATCGATAATGAGCCGGTTCTTGATTCTCGATTGTTAGCGTTGACGCAAGAGATTTCCCGGCATTACGGCTGTTCTTGGGGTGAGGCGATTGAAATGAGCCTTCCCGATGCCTTAAGAAAAGGCAAGGCTGTCGATATTCCTCCGCTTGATTCTTCATCTATTTTATCGCAGGGCAATCCCGAGACCATTCTTGTCCACGACAAGAGCAATAAGAAATACTGGCCGTTCCTTCTGGAAAACATGAGGGATACCTTAAGCCTGGGAAAAGGCATTCTTTTTATTGTTCCCGAAAATTCTTTAACCGATGAATTAAAGAACAAAATAAAAAGCGAAACAGCCGAAGAAATCGTCGTTTTGGACAAACGGCTTAAATCCGGTGATGAGTTAAAAGAGTGGCAGAAAGTCAAAGGGGGCCAGGCGAAAATCATTATCGGAACCCGCTCGGCTATCTTTGCCCCGGCGCGGAATTTAGGCTTGATCGTTGTTCTTGATGAAGACCATGCTGCCTACAAGCAGGAGCAGTCGCCATTTTATCATTTACGCGATGTTGCCTTGATGCGGTCGGTAATCGAAAATTGCCGGATGATATTTGTAAGCGCTGTTCCTTCGGCGGAAGTCTGGCAGCAGGTCTCTTCCAAGAAGATTAAATTAGTGGCCCTGGAGGCAGACAGCACGAGCCGTGTTCAAATCATCGATGTGTCCGATTTTCATTTTCGCAAAAGTTCCGTTTTCTCCTTTCCCTTACGAAACGGTATCGAAAAAACATTAGAGGCTAGGGGAAAAATAGTTTTGTTTATGAACCGCAAGGGCTTCAGCACTTTGACCCGTTGCCGCCAGTGCGGCTACACGGTCAAATGCCGGCGGTGTGATACGAATCTGGTCTATCTTTTTGACCGCAAGATTATGGTTTGCCGATACTGTCATTTTACCGCCAATCCTCCCAGCGTGTGCCCCCAGTGCCAGAGTTCGTATATCCGTTATTCAGGTCTCGGCATTGAAAAACTTGAAAGTGAGATTTCGCGGATATTTCCCAAAGCCCGCGTATGCCATTACGATAGAGACACACATTCATTTCCTTCTGATTTTGACATTTTGATAGCGACGCAGGCGGTTTTAAGAATCCAGGATAAGCTTTTCGTCGATCTGGTGGGGGCGGTACAAATAGATTCAGAGCTTAATCGTCCTGATTTCCGGGCGGCACAAAAAACATTTGCGCTTCTCGTCCATCTAAAGAATTTAGCCAAAGAAAAACTGATTATCCAAACCCGTAATCCCGATAATTATTGCCTTAAGGCAATTTTAAAATCTGATTTTAATAAATTTTACAAAAAAGAACTTTCACTGCGCAAAGAACTGGGCCTGCCGCCCTTTAAGCACTTTATTGCGATCGTGATACGCACGGCAAAAGAAGCCCTTGCCGGGGAGCAGGCACAGGAACTCTATAAAGTTCTCAAGGAAAATAGCAAAGCCGTGGAAATCTTAGAACCCCAGCCGGATAAAACTGTGAAGTTGCGCGGCAAGTACCGCTGGGTTATACTGATGAAGAGTAAGTCCGTCATTAAAATGATGGGATTGGCGCATAAGGCGCTTAAAACCTTTCGAAAAAAGGCCGGGGTTGTGGTTAGCGTTGATGTTGATCCTTAATAAGGGATAGCCGGATGAGAATTATTTTCTGGGGAAGCGATGATTTTGCGGTGTGCTGTTTTAAAGAATTGCTTAATGCCAAGCACGAAGTCTTGGCTTGCGTCACGCATCCGGACAAAACCAAAGGCCGGCATCTAACTTTAAATGCCTCGCCGGTTAAGGATTTTGCCCAAAAAAACTATATTCCGGTTTTGCAACCTGAGAATCGTAATGACCCTCATTTTATAGAGCAGCTGCAGCATTTTAAAAGCGATCTATTTGTTGTTATCTCGTATGGGTATATTTTACCCGCTGAAGTTATCGCTATTCCTAAGATATTCTCGATTAATGTCCACGGCTCTTTGCTGCCGCGTTACCGGGGGGCGGCTCCGATTAACTGGGCGATTATTAATGGCGACGAGGCTACGGGTGTTTCAGTCATCAAACTTGATGCCATTCTTGATGCGGGTGAAATCATTCTGCAAAAGGGAATAAAGATTGAAAAAGACGATACGTCGGTCACTTTAAGGTCAAAATTGTCCGTTTTGGGCGCCCAATGTTTACTGAAGGCTTTGGAAAATATTGATAAGAAAGATTATACATTAACCCGTCAGGATCCTGCAAAGGTTACCCTCGCCCCAAAATTGACCAAAGAACACGGGCTTATCCGCTGGGAAGAGCCTGCCGGGTTTATCCGTAATCACATACGCGGTCTTTTGCCCTGGCCGGGGGCGTATACCTATTATTTGGGAAGATTTCTTAAAGTTCTTAAAGCTGATGTTATTGACATGGACCCGGAAAAATTCTCCCCCGGAGAGGTTATCAAGATTTTACCGGACGGCATTATGGTTGTTACCGGCCAAGGGGTGTTGTGTCTGCGCCAAGTCCATCTGGAGTCGTCCAAGCCGATGGATATCAAAAATTTCCTATCCGGGCATAAAATCGGCATTGGTTTTCGATTCGGCAAATAAGCCGGGCATTCCCGGAAAATAGTGTGCGGTCACCCTGAAGAATAATAAATAATTTGCCCGCGTAAGCCCCTGACATTCTGTGTTATAATCAATTATTGATTTTTAGAGCAAGGACATCAGAATGCCGCAATTAAGGAAAGATCCTATTATCGGCCGGTGGGTTATCGTGTCAACCGAAAGGGCGCGAAGGCCCGGCAACTTTGTCACACCGAAAGAAAATTCATTCGTCGAGGACGAATGTCCTTTTTGCGAATCCCGTGAATCAAAAACACCCCCTGAAATCTACGCGGTAAGAGGCAAGCACCATCCGCATCCCAATACTCCGGGATGGCAGGTGCGCGTTATTCCCAGTATTAACCCGATGCTTCGAATCGAGGGCGACCTGACCAGGCGCGGGCGCGGGCTTTATGATGTGATGAGCAATGTCGGCGCCCATGAGGTAATCGTTGAAACGCCCAAACATATCGCTAACATGGCTGATCTGGAAGTTGATCAGATCAAGTTGACGCTTGAAACATACATTCTGCGCATCAATGACCTGGAAAAAGATCCCCGCTTTCAATACGTTATTCCCTTTAAAAACTACGGCTGGTCGGCGGGCGGAGGAAAAATAAGGCATTCGCGTTCGCAGATTATTGCGACACCCGTTAATCCCTGGCGGGTTAAAGAAGAACTTGCCGGAGCTAAAAAATACTTTGAATACCGCGAACGGTGTATTTATTGTGACCTTATCCGCCAGGAATGCGAGAGCAAAGAAAGGATTGTTGTCGAGCAAGAGCATTTTGTGGCGGTAACTCCTTTTGCCTCGCGGTTTCCTTTCGAGGTTTGGATATTACCTAAAAAGCACAGCTGTGATTTTGCTAAAGGCTTGAACGGTCTCCAGGGCGATTTAGCCAAGATCTTAAAGAAAGTTTTGTTAAAAATCAAAGTAGGTTTAAACGATCCTTCTTATAATTACGTAATCCATTCGGCTCCGTTTCACAAAAGAACCAATACTTCGGACTGGAAGACGGTTGAGCACGATTTTCATTGGCACATTGAAGTCATGCCGCGCTTAACCCACGTGGCGGGTTTTGAAAAGGGAACGGGTTTTTATATCTGTTCTATGCCGCCCGAAGATACGGCGGAATATTTAAGAGGGGTGGAGGTTTAAATGGCAGAATTAAGGCGGGATCCGATTGTCGGCCGGTGGGTTATCGTCAATACCGATGATCCGGCTGTTCCGTCGAGCTTTGGCAAGGAAGATCATACGCCTAAGCAGGAGACGACTTGCCAATTCTGTTATGGCCGCGAAACTCAGACACCTCCGGAAATAGAATGTTTTCGTGCACCCAACACGGCGCCCAATTCTCCGGGCTGGTCGGTGCGTGTTATTCCGAACAAATTCCCGGCGCTTCGTATCGAAGGTAATCTGGATAAGCGGGCGGTGGGGATATTTGATGTCCTTAACGGTATTGGTGCCCATGAGATTATAATCGAAACGCCTCATCACAGCAAGAATCTCGCCGATCTTACCGACCAGGAAATGTTTGACGTGGTTAAGAAGTATCAGAGCCGTTCCCGGAGCCTGGGGCAGGATACGCGTTTTAAATATATTCTTGTTTTTAAGAATTTTGGGGAATCGGCCGGGGCTTCGCTGGAGCACAGCCATACCCAGATCATTGCACTTCCCATGGTTCCTAAATATGTCTTGGAGGAGCTTACCGGGTCGCAGAGTTATTCCGAGCATCGCGGCCGATGCATTTATTGTGATATTATCCAACAGGAATATCAAGATAAAGACAGAATCGTTTGTGAAAATAAAGACTTTCTCGCTTTTTGCCCCTATGTGCCCCGCTATGCCTTTGAGTGCTGGATTATTCCCAAACAGCACGAGGCCCAATTCGCGGAAATTTCTTCGGAAAAACAAGCCAGCCTGGCATCTGTTTTAAAAGAGCTTTTGATCCGGATCAGGGTGGCGTTATCGGACCCTTCGTACAATTTCTTTTTGCATACGGCACCGGTTAATTACCAAAGCCAGGAGAGTTATCATTGGCACATTGAAGTGATTCCAAAGCTCACCCGTGTTGCCGGTTTTGAATGGGGGACCGGCCTTTACTACGTTCCTACTCCGCCGCATGAATCCGCAAAATATTTGCGCGAAGCCAAACTTTAGATTATAATAAGCATCTTAACTGAAGTTAAAAGGAAAGAAGGAGGAAGAGAAATGGCTGTAAAAATAGGTATTAACGGTTTTGGTCGGATCGGACGCCTTACCTTTAGGGCGGCAATGCAAAATAAGAATGTCGAGGTCGTTGGTATCAACGATCTTTTTGAGGCAGATTATTTGGCATATATGCTCAAATTCGATTCTACGCATGGTGCACTTAAAGGAACGGTTGAAGCAAAAGACGGTCAACTTATTGTTAACGGTAAACCCATCCGGGTGACGGCTGAAAAAGAACCGGCGAACTTGAAATGGAATGAGATTGGTGCTGAATATGTGGTAGAGTCCACCGGGCTTTTTACCGTCGTGGAGAAAGCTAAAACGCATTTGGCGGCGGGAGCGAAAAAAGTTATTATTTCGGCTCCTTCCAGTGATGCCCCGATGTTTGTCATGGGCGTTAACCATAAGAAATATACGAAAGATATGGATGTGGTTTCTTGTGCATCCTGTACGACGAATTGCCTGGCGCCGGTTGCCAAGGTTTTAAATGACAAATGGGGTATCGTCGAAGGGCTGATGACAACCTGTCACGCTACTACGGCGACCCAGAAGACCGTGGATGGCCCTTCCAAGAAGGATTGGAGAGGCGGAAGAGGGGCAGGGCAAAATATTATTCCTTCTTCAACAGGTGCGGCGAAAGCGGTGGGAAAAGTTATCCCTGAATTAAACGGAAAATTGACCGGCATGGCTTTTAGAGTTCCGGTGTACAACGTGTCCGTGGTTGACTTGACTTGTAAGCTGGCCAAGCCGGCCAAGTGGGACGAGATCAAGGCGGCGATGAAGGCGGCCTCAGAAGGCGAGTTAAAAGGAATCCTCGGGTATACGGACGAAGAAGTGGTTTCGACAGATTTTAACGGCGATGCCAGGACTTCGATTTTTGATGCCAAGGCGGGAATTGCCCTTAACGATACCTTCGTTAAGGTTGTTTCTTGGTATGATAATGAATGGGGTTATTCTTCGAAGCTGATTGATTTTATCGTGCATATGGCTTCGGTGAAATAACTTTAAAAGAAGAAAATAAAAGGGCGCCCCGCACCCAGCATCTGGGTGCGGGGCGCCCTTTTTCATTTTAAGTTTTATCCCCGCACTTCCCTGAAGATTGTATCGACGGGTTGGACTTTGTTTAAGGTATAGAAATGCAATCCCGGTGCGCCGTTTTTTAAAAGCTCGCGGCATTGATTTACGGCAAATTTTATTCCTTCCGAAATTGTCTTTTGCGGGTCACCCGCGATGGGGGCAAAGATATCATGAACTTTTTTAGGTATTGAAGCGCCGCATTTTTTGCAGAAATTGACGATATTTTGATAATCGGTTATGGGGATAATTCCCGGGATGATCGGATTTCTAACTCCCAGCTTTCTTAGGCGCTCGACGTATTTAAAATAATCTTTATTCTCGAAAAAAAGCTGGCTGATAACATAATCGGCCCCGGCATCAATTTTCATTTTTAAGTATCGCGCGTCTTGCTCTTTGTCAGGGCAAAGGACGTGGCCTTCGGGGAATCCGGCGACGCCAATCGAGAAGTAATCGCCATAAGCCGAGCGTATAAATTCACACAGCTCATAACTGTAGCGAAAATTATTCTTGCCCGGCTGCCAATTCGGGTTATCTTGCGGCGGGTCCCCACGCAACGCCAAAACATTTAATATGCCGCGGCTTTTTGTCTTATCCAGAATCTCTTTAATTTCTTCCCGCGTGTTTCCGATACAAGTGACATGCTGGACGCCAAGGATGCGGTGTTTATTTTGAATATGCTCGACGATCTCGGCGGTACGTTCTCGGTTTCCGCCAAAGGCGCCGCAGGTAACCGACATAAAATCAGGCTTTAGGGTCGCGAGCTTTTCGATCGTTGCCAGCAAATTTTGGTAACCGGCCTCGGTTTTGGGCGGGAAAAACTCAAAAGAATAGGTTTTTTGCCTTTGATTAAGAATGTCGCTTAATTTTTTCATGATAGTTGTTATTATAGCATGAGAATTTATTTTTTTTACGGCCATTTTCTTCACTTTGAACTTGGCAGGATTAAACTTGATTATTAGCAGGGTTGTATTGTATTATAAACAACAGTGATTTTTAGTTTTGGTGTTTCCTCTCTGTATTTTTTTCAGCTGACGGATTTAAATCCGGTCATAATAGTCTGTTATTGAAAGGAGCCTTGGCAATGAAGGTAACACTGCTGATTCCAACACTTAACGAAGTTATCGGCATGCGCGAGATTATGCCCAAGATAAAAAGAGAATGGTATGACCAAATTCTCTTCGTGGACGGCCAATCGACCGACGGCACCCTTGAATATATCAAAGAACACGGTTACCCTGTGGTTATCCAGAAGAAAAAGGGGATGCGTAACGCTTATATGGAGGCCTTGCCCTTTGTGGAGGGGGACGTTATCTTAACCTTTAGTCCTGACGGAAACTCTGTCGCCGAGCTTATTCCCGAATGCATCAAAAAGATGAAAGAGGGCTATGATATGGTGATTGTTGCCCGCTATGCCCCCGGAGCCAAAAGCCAGGACGATGACCTGATTACAGGTTTTGGCAACTGGATGTTTCGCACTCTTATCAGTATCTGTCACGGATTTTGGTACAGGGATCCGATGGTCATTTACCGGGCCTACAAAAAACAGCTTATTTATGATTTGGATTTGGATAAAGATTCCAGCTACGAAAAAGAGGAGAAATTCTTTAAAACCAACGTCAGCTGGGAACCGCTTTTATCGATTCGGGCTGCTAAAAGAAAGTTAAGGATTGCCGAGATTCCCGGTGATGAACCGGCCCGCATCGGAGGCGAGCGGAAACTGCAGATCTGGCGCTGGGGTGCGGTATTTCTGTATCAGACCATCCGGGAAATATTTGTTTGGAGGTAAAGGCGAAGTTTTCCTATTTTTGTTCGTATTTCTTTCGCACGCTGAATAACGGCCTTTGCTTGACTTCGATATATAACCTGCCGATGTATTCTCCGATTAACCCCAAAACCAAAAGCTGAAAACCGCTGAATGCCAGAATGGGCAGCATGGTTGAGGCCCAGCCGGGAATAACGTTCGTTGAAAATTTGATGTAAAGGACCCAAAAAATCCCTGCCAGTGCCGCGGCGCACATAAATAATCCCAAAAAGGCTGCCAGCCTTAAAGGGACATAACTAAAAGAAGTGATTCCGTCCAGCGATAAAGAGAATAGAGAGCCGATATTGAATTTTGACCGGCCGGCCTTACGGGGTTGACGGTCATAATAGACGTGCGCATGGCGCGACTCGAGCTTTAAAATCATCGCCCGGATAAACCGGTTTCTTTCGGATAGTTCATTAAATTCATTGACCAGCGATCTTGCCATCAGCCGAAAATCACCGTGATTGTAGACGACTTCTACTCCTAAGAGTTTCAGCAGCCGGTAGTAATTCTCAGAAAAAAACCTCTTTAAGAAAGAATCTGCCGAGCGGTTCTTGCGGATTCCTAAAACGAGGTCATACTCCTGCTCGTAGAACGAGATCATTTCCCCGATCTTCTCCGGCGGGTCCTGAAGGTCGGCATCGATCGTAATAACGGCATCACCTTTTGAATGAAAAAGCCCGGCTGAAATCGACCCCTGATATCCGAAATCACGGCGCAGGGAAATAATGTTCATGTGCCTGTCAGATTCAAAAATGCCTTCAAGAACCTTCAGGGTTTTATCCGTAGAACCGTTATCGACATAGACGAGTTCGTAATCCGCGCATTTTTTATTGGCGATTAACTCTCCTAAGATATCGGTCAGCCTTTTATGGGTCTGCGGCAAAGCCTCTTGTTCGTTGTGGCAGGGGATAACGATGGAAAGTAATTTAATATTTCTCACCTAAGACACTCCTTTTTTAAATAGCGTATCATTTTACCGGCTGTATTTACCGACAAATGTGTTGATTGTTTTGACCACATATTTGATCATCGGCGGGGTGATGCCCGGATATACACCGATCCAAAAGGATTGGTTCATGACTGTATCCGTATTTTTTAAATCCCCGACGATTCTAAAATCGATGTTTTTATAGGCCGGCTGTTTGGTCAGGTTGCCGCCGAATAAAAGGCGCGTGGCAATTTTGTGTTCTTCGAGATAGTGCACTAAATCATTCCGGGAAAAAGGAACTTTAGGGCGGATGGTTATAAGAAATCCGAACCAGCTGGGCTCGCTATTGTCCGCAGGCTGAGGCAGGATAAGAAAATCTTCTAAAGGCACAAGGCCGGAGCGCAATAATTCCCAGTTGCGTTGGCGTATTTTGATAAAACGTTTTAATTTCTTAAGCTGGGCCAATCCGACGGCTGCCTGCATATCCGTTATTTTAAAATTATAACCGACATGGGAATAGACGTATTTATGGTCATAGCCGTAGGGGAGGCTGCCCAGCTGCCACTCAAATCTTTTCCTACAGGTATTATCTCTGCCGGTATCGCACCAGCAATCGCGTCCCCAGTCTCGAAACGAGCAGACGATTTTCTTTAATTTCGGATTATTGGTGAGGACGCATCCGCCTTCGCCCATGGTGATGTGATGAGCCGGATAGAAGCTTAAAGCCGCCAGGTCGCCAAAGGTACCGGTCCATTGCCCCCGGTGGATGGAACCTAAGGCGTCGCAATTGTCTTCAATCAGCCAAAGGTTATTCTCGTGTGCTATTTTGACAATTTCTTCGACGGCAAAAGGATTTCCCAGCGTGTGCGCTAAAATAATGGCTTTTGTTCTTGAGCTTAAAGCGCTTTTAATAAGGTTGGGGTCGGCATTGTAGGTTTTCGGCTCGATGTCAACAAAGACCGGCTTTAGCTTATTCTGAATAATAGGGTTGACTGTCGTGGGGAATCCCGCGGCGGTTGTAATCACTTCGTCTCCGGCTTTAAGGCTGCGCCCTTCCAATAAAGGCGATGTCAGGGCAGAAACTGCCAGCAGATTCGCGGACGAGCCGGAATTGCAAAGCGCGGAAAACTTTATTCCCATCAATCGGCTGATTTCTTTCTCAAAACTTTCAGCGTAACGGCCGGTTGTTAACCAGAAATCCAGTGAGGCATCGACCAAGTTTGTTAATTCCTCGGCGTCAAAAAATCTGCCTCCAACCGGTATGGGTGTTACCCCGGGGATAAAAGCAGGAGGATTAAATTCTGCAGCGTAGAATTCTTTTACTTTCCCCAGAATAGATTCTCTTAATTCTTTACTTTTAGCCATGATTTTTTACTTTTCCGTGTAAGCCGGATATTTTATGCGGTTTTCCTTAAACCAGGAAATAGTTTTCTCTAAGCCGTCCCGCAGGATTGTTTGGGCGCTCCAGCCTAATTTATTTTTTGCTTTTGAAGGGTCGCCCGATTGCATCCATAACTCGGAGGCGCGGTACGGCAGTGCCCCGAATAAAGGACGGGCGCGGCTGCCGGTCAATTCGATAATTGTGGCTACGACTTCTTTGATGGATACGGCTTGGCCGGTGGTTAAATTAAACGTCTCTCCCTCGATGCCGGGGAAGGCGGCAGCCGCGCAAAATCCTTCCGCAACATCTCCAATAAAAACAAAATCTCTTTTTTGCTCTCCGCCGGTCAGTTTTATATCTTTACCGCCGATAATGCTGTTGATGACATGAGGGACCAGGCGGTAAGATGCCTCAAAGGGACCGTAGGCAGTAAAGGGGCGCAGGGTAACGACGGGTAAATTGTACTTTTGGTGGAAGGTATTGACCAGTATCCACGCCGATGCCTTGGATGCGCCGTATTCCGAGCTAGGGTTGGGTGGAGTATTTTCGGCGAGAAGGTTTCCCTGGCCGTACTCGAAACAGGAGCCGCAATAAATAAAGCGCTCACTCTTTAACATCTGCGCCAGGCGCAGCATCGCCAGCGTGCCCATGATATTGGTCTGTATCATGGCAGGGGCATCTTGCTTGTTCTGGTCGACGCCCGCGGCCCCCAGATGGAAAATAATTTGGGTGCCTGATAATGACGGTTGGATTTTTTCGGGGTCAAGGTCGTTTAAATCGGCGTTGATGATTTCGATTTTACTGAGGATATCCTGTATCCTCCAAAAGTCGGAGGAATGTCGCGCAAGAATAGTGACACGGCAACCGCTATCAACCAGTTTCCGGGCAAGATGTGAGCCGATAAAGCCAGTGGCGCCCGTTAGTAAGACTTTCTTGCCGTGCAGAGAGTTATTGTTTTTTTGATAGGAAGTCATCATACCAGCGGATGGTTTCGGTTAGACCGCTTTTTAAGCCAAATTGAGGTTTCCAGTGCACCATTTTTCTTATCTTTGCCGAAGAAAGATGCTGCGAATGGATTTCTCCTTTTGCGCAATTGATTATTTTTGGTTTTATACGGGAGCAACCCATTAGTTTTTGAATGATTTTAACCAGCTGCATGACGGTCAGCGGTGATTCGTTGCTAATATTAAAGGCTTCGCCCCAAAGTTTTTTATTCTTTAGGTTTTGCGCAAGGTAGATATAAGCCCGGCAGACGTCTTTCACATAAATGTAATCGCGTATGTAGCTTCCGTCGCTGCGAATTATGGGGCGTTCATTTTCTAAAAGAGAGCGGATGGTGGCAGGGACGATACGGCTCCAGTTTAAATCCCCTCCGCCGTAAATGTTGCCGCAGCGGACAATCACGACCGGCAGATCGTAGGTGTGATAATAAGACTGGGCCAGAAGATCGGCGCAGCTTTTGGAAACCTCATAAGGATAGCGTCCGCGCAAAGGCATATTTTCCTTGTAGGGCAATCGGGGTTGTTCACCGTAGGCCTTGTCGCTGGAAGCGATGATAATTTGTCGCACGGAATTTTTATAAATACGGCACGCCTCCAAAAGATTATAGGTGCCGCGGATATTGGATTCAAACGTTGCCAGGGGAGAATGGTAGGCGGTATCGACAATGGCCTGGGCGGCCAAATGAAAAACTGTGTCAATCTTATGCCGGCTAAGAATGCGTTTAAGCAAGCCAAAATCTTCCAGCTTGCCGTAAATGGCCGTCACGCGTTTGACGTCACCGCTTCGGTAAAATTCGGATTTTGGCTCGATGTCCCGAATAAGAACGACGACCTTTGCCGATAGGGCGAGCAGGTCTTTGACCAGCCAGGAACCGACGATTCCTGTCGGGCCCGTGACCAGGACTTTTCGATTTTTCCAGAATTTCTTATTTAGTTTTTCCAGATTTTCCAAGGGGCATGTCCTTCTTTCCAAAGGGCTTCCAGTGAGCGCAAATCCCTTAAGGTGTCAACGCATTGCCAGAAATCAGGGTGGCGGTAAGCCGCCAGTTGTTTCTCTTGGGCTAATTGTTCCAAGGGTTGCCGCTCAAACATGATTTTATCGTTTTCAATGTATTCTAAGGTCTTCGGTTCCAAGACAAAAAAACCTCCGTTAATCCAGCCTTCGCCGATTTGAGGTTTTTCGGTAAAGCGGCTAACAAGGTCTCCTTCGAATTCGAGGCCGCCAAAGCGTGCCGGAGGCCGGACCGCGGTAACGGTAGCCAGTTTTTTATTTTTGCGGTGAAATGAAATCAGGCTGTTGATATCGATATTCGCGACACCGTCGCCGTAGGTCATAAGAAAAGGTTCGTTTTTGATGAAGGGGGCGAGTTTCTTAAGGCGGCCGCCGGTTCCGGTTTTTGGGCCGGTGTCGACACAATGAATACTCCAGCCGTTTGCTGGCGGGTTCAGGAAATAGTTCTTGATGATCTCGCCCTTGTAGCCTAGCGCGATAATGAATTCTTTATGGCCGGCGGCCGCATAGATATTCATGATGTGCCAGAGAATAGGCCGGTTGCCGACTTCTACCATTGGTTTGGGCTTAATATCTGTTTCTTCGGCGAGCCGCGTTCCTTGTCCGCCTGCCAAAATGACTACTTTCATAGGGCTATTCGTTTTTCTTATTTTTGTAGAGCGGCATGAGAGAGTTAAATTTTGTAAAGTAATCTCACCTTGCCTTTAGATGGTGAGTATTATAACACGCCGTCATTCTTATGGTTAAAAGAAAGTTAAAACGTTACATCAGGGGCTGCAGTTTCTTTTTATGGCGCCGGCGTCAAGCCGTTAACGATCTTGCCGGGCCTCAGGGTGTTTTGACTGATTAAATGTTTTCCGGCCTGTGCAGGTGCGGTGCCTTATTCTTGGGGATCTTTTATCAAGTGTTCTTCAAAGGAAAGGAAGGAAGAAGCTGTTTAGGCTGGTACCTTCGATTTGTCAGCAAAATAGGCTAAAAACGTATCATTTCTTATTTTTCAGTTAGACGAAATACGGAGAAAATAATGTTTTTATTAAGCATCTAAGTAGATGTTTATCAATCATTTGCAGGCAATTAATGCTTGACAAAATCCGGACTTTCTCATAGTATGTTCAATATTTGAACATGGTTCTTTAGGCTAGGAATATCCATATAAACCCAATAATTTCCCCATGCTTGACGAACGAGAATTTGAATTGATTAATATCGTCGGGGCCGAGATTGCCTCCAGCCAGCGCGACCTATCCCGTCGTCTAAACCTTTCCCTGGGAATGACCAATATGCTCCTCCGGCGGCTTATTGCCAAAGGATATATACGCATCCGTCAGTTAAACCAGAAAAAGATTGACTACATCCTTACCCCCGAAGGCTTTAAAGAAAAAATGCGTAAATCCGTAAAGTACACCCTTAAGACAATTAACTCCATTGGCCTTATCAAAGAGCGGTTTAAGGCTTTATTAAAAGAGCTGTATGAAAAAGGGGAGCGTAAATTTCTTATTCTTGGTGAATCGGATTTAGCTTCCTTGATTGAAGTGGCTGTGCGTGAACTTTCCCTCAAGGATTGCCATGTCGAGCGGATTAAAGATCTGCCGAGTAATGGCGCAGACGGAACTATTCTTGTCTGCCAAGAGGATGTTTTTGACAAGATTCCTGCGCAGAAAAAAGTCGATTTGATTCATGAGCTGGCGAAGGGGCATAATTTTCTTAATTAAAGCGTTTAATTCGAAAGGATAACTCGATGCTGAACAATAAAACAATTTTAATCACCGGCGGTACAGGATCACTCGGCAAAAAACTAGTCCAGATCATCCTGCAGGAATATAAACCGGCCAAATTGATCATCTTCAGCCGGGATGAACTAAAACAATTTGAGATGGCCCAGAAATGGGACCCGAACAAATACCCGTGTCTTCGCTATATGATTGGAGATGTTCGGGACAGGGACAGGCTTAAAATGGCTTTTAACGGAGTGGATTACGTCATTCATGCGGCGGCGTTGAAACATGTGCCGAAGGGTGAGTACGACCCGGAAGAGTTTATCAAGACAAACGTTTTGGGAGCGATGAGTGTTATTGATGCCGCATTAGACGCGAATGTAAAGAAAATCGTTGCCCTATCAACTGATAAAGCCTGTAACCCGATTAATTTATACGGGGCAACCAAGCTTTGTGCCGATAAATTATTTACCGCAGCCAATGTCTATTCGGGAGGCCGGGCCACTCGCTTTGCGGTTGTCCGCTACGGTAATGTCCTGGGCAGCCGGGGCTCCGTCATCCCATTCTTTAAAGAACGTGTTAAGACGGGTGTATTGCCGATTACCGATGAGCGAATGACCAGATTCTGGATCACCCTGGGCCAGGCGGCTCATTTTGTTCTTGAGTCATTGTCAAAATCTAAAGGGGGAGAGATTTTTGTTCCGCGAATTCCCTCGATGAAAATCGTGGATTTGGCCAAGGCGATCGGTCCAACGTGCAAAATTAAAATAATCGGTGTTCGTCCGGGAGAGAAAATTCACGAAATATTGATCAGTGAAGACGAGGCGCGCAACGCGGTTCAGTTTAAGGAATGCTATATCGTTCAATCGAATTCAAAATTACAAAAAGACCTTTTAAAAGGCGGTCCTGGCCGCGGCCGTTTGTGCCCGGAAGGATTCAAATATACGTCCGAAACCAATTCAGACTGGCTGACGGTGAAAGAATTAACGCGCTTAGTCGATCAGATTGCTGATGACTATACCATCGAGAAGTCCCGTTGGTCCATGAACGATGTACCTCAATAAGAGCGATGATGAAAAAAAATCTTCTTGTAACCGGCGTTAGCGGTTTACTGGGCAGCAATCTGGCGTATGTCTTAAAGGACAAATACCGTATTCTCGGGCTTTATCATGCGCATGAGGTCATGATTAAGGGCGTCCAGGCACAGAAGGCGGATATCTTATCACCGGATTCCGTTAGGAGCGCGTTGGTATCGTTTGATCCCGACGCCGTTATTCATTGTGCCGCGAATGCCGATGTGGATGATTGCGAAGACCATCGGGATTTGGCAGCGGAGGTCAATATTATTGGTACCAAAACGATCGTTGATTGCCTCAAAGACTGTAGAGCCAAATTGATTTATATTTCAACCGATTCCGTTTACGACGGTATCAAAGGTCATTTTTCAGAAAACGACTCTGTCGATCCCCCTAATTATTATGGAATTACTAAACATAAAGGCGAACAGGAGGCCTTAAAACACGGCAATGCCTTGATTGCTCGCACAAATTTTATCGGCTGGAATGTCGGCGATAAACTTAACTTGGCCGAATGGGTGATGGATGCGCTTTTGGGCAAGAAACAAATAAATGGTTTTACCGATATCCAGTTTTCTCCTATCTACACATTTGAATTGGCAAAGCTGTTGGATCAAGCGATTGCCAAGGATTTAAAAGGTGTCTACAATTTTGCCGGGTGCGGTTCGTTGACGAAATATGAATTTGCTTGTTTGCTGGCCAAGAAATTTAATCTCGACAGCTCCCTTATAAAACCTATTTCTGTCGAGGAGCATGCATTTAAGGCGAGACGGGGAAAAAATTTGTCCCTGAATACAAATAAATTAGCACGTGATCTCGGCGTTTTGATTCCCACCGTGGAAGAATCCATTGATTTATTTGTTAAAGATTACAATAACGGTATCTTGCAGGAACTTAAGAGCACAAATCGTTTAGCAAAAAGGCGTCGTTAATATGAATATCTTTGCGCAATCGGCAGCTGCGGCACAGGACAGCAATCGGCACCTTAAAGGAATTTTGTTAAAACATATTCCGCTGATCGTGTTTATCGTATCGGCAGGTGTGGGTGCTTCGCTGCTGGAAGGTATAAGCCTGGCTTTAGTGATACCGATTTTAGGCGACGCCGCCGGCCAAGTTACTTCTAGAATTCCGGCACCCTTTAACCAGCTTTGCGGGCTTTTTTCCGGATTAAGCCTCGCCGACAGAGTGCGTATTGTTGCCTTGCTGATCGTTGTTGTAACTGCCGTAAAAGGCATTCTGATTTTCTTCAATAACGCGATGGCGAATAAACTGCAGATCGAGATTGTCAAACACTTCCGCATGCTGTGTTTTAACCAATTCACGAAAGTCAGCATGAGCTACATCAATGATCAAAAAAGCGCGCATTTGCAGACCATTGCGGTTCATTATACGCTGTCGTTGGGAAGGATGTTTAATGCCATCGGTATCGTGGTGCCGAAGTTTTTTACCGTCGTTATACTTCTTGTCATGCTGATGCTGTTGTCATGGCAATTGACGCTGGCTTCTTTGGTTTTAATCGGGATCTCTTCTTTGGTTTTACGCAGGATTGTCCGGAAGGCCAGCGCGGCGAGCCGAAAACTTACCGACGCCGACAAGGGCATCAATAGCGTTGTCCTTGATTCGCTTTTGGGAATGAAGGTAGTGCGTTTGTTTAACCGCGAAAAACATATGCGGGATAAGTTTGAAGAAGAGGTAGACCGTGTTAATGCGCATCTTTACCATGTGGTCAAGACCCATGGTTCGGTTCAACCGGTTTTTGAAATTACCGGTGTCGTCAGCCTTGCTTTTATTCTTATTCTCGGCTCCTTCATGCTTTTAAACGGCGCAAGCGGCGGGCTGGAAATTATTCTGACGTTCATCATTATTTATTTTCGTATCTTGTCGCCCAGTTTGGCCCTTAATACCGCCCGTGTTCAGGTCGCGACTGAATTGCCGTATTACCAGCAGATTTGCCATTTTCTCGAATCGTTCGACAAGCCTTATATAACCAATGGTTCCCAGGATTTTCATAGCCTGTCGCAGGGAATAGAATTTTGCGGCATACGTTTTCGGTACAACGAACAGCAATCTTTTGTCTTAAACAGTGTTTCCTTTTATTTGCCTAAAGGAAAGAAAATCGGGATTGTCGGGGTTTCAGGCTCGGGAAAGACGACGATATGCGAGCTATTGCTTCGTTTTTATGACCCGCAGCAGGGTGATATTCTGGTCGATGGCGCGGATTTAAAGAAATTTGATTTTTATTCCTGGCGCAGGCATATCGGTGTTGTCAGCCAGGATGTTTTTCTTTTTAATGATACCATTGGGGCCAACATCGGTTTTGCCAAACCCGACGCCACAAAAGAAGACATTAAAAAAGCGGCGCAACAGGCCTACGCGGATGAGTTTATCGAGAAATTGCCCCAAGGCTACGAGACAATAATCGGCGAGCGCGGCGTGCGCTTGTCGGGCGGGCAGAGGCAGCGGCTGGCTATTGCCCGTGCCGTTGTTGTTGATCCGGAAATATTTATTTTCGACGAAGCGACTTCCGCCCTGGATACGGAGTCGGAAAAATATGTGCAGAAGGCCATTGAAACAGTAGGAAAAGGTAAAACGGTCATTACGATCGCCCATCGCCTTTCAACCGTTTCGGATTCCGACAAGATTATCGTGATGGATCAGGGCAGAATCGCGGAAGAAGGAACCCACGATCAGCTTTTAGGAAAAAACGGATTGTATACCAAGCTTGTCCAGATGCAGAACCTTGAATGGGAGATTAAGCAGCAGGAGAAAATAATCGCTTCTACGGCTGAATAAATTCTATTCATTTCAAAGGATGGTATTTTAATGAAGATTCAGATTGGAAAAAAACGGATCGGCGAAGGCGAGCCGCTCTATTTTATTGCAGACATTGCGGCTAATCATGACGGTGATCTTTCCCGGGCGCTTAAGCTGATTGACTTGGCGAAGGAGGCGGGGGCGGACGCGGCAAAATTTCAGAATTTTCAAGCCTCTAAAATCGTCAGTCGTAAAGGTTTTGAGGGCCTGGGGGGACAATTAAGCCATCAGGCCTCCTGGAAGAAATCAGTTTTTGAGGTCTATCAGGATGCCAGCCTCGATTTTCACTGGACTGAAAAGCTCAAAAAGCATTGCGACGATGTCGGCATTGAATACATGACTTCTCCGTATGATTTTGAGTCGGTTGACCATGTTGATCCGTATGCAAACGTTTATAAAATCGGTTCTGGGGATATTACCTGGCTCGAGATTATTGAATACATCGGGCGAAAAGGAAAGCCGGTTATCTTGGCGACGGGAGCGGCGTCTCTGGAAGAAGTGAAACGCGCCATGAAGGTTTTGGCCGGGGTCAATGACAGAATCGTCTTGATGCAATGCAATACCAATTACACGGGGAGCCCGGAAAACTTTCGGTATATCAATTTGAATGTCTTAAAAACGTATGCTGCCCTTTTTCCCAATACTATTCTGGGGTTATCGGACCATGCGCCGGGGCCTTCGGCGGTGCTGGGCGCGGTGGCTTTGGGCGCGCGGGTCTTTGAAAAACATTTTACCGACGATCGCGGGCGCGAAGGCCCGGACCACAAATTCTCCGTGATTCCTTGCGAGTGGAAAGAAATGGTCGCGCGTGCCGACGAGGTCTACAGAGCGCTTGGGGACGGCGTTAAGAAGGTCGAGGATAACGAGCAGCAAACTTCGATTGTACAAAAAAGGGCATTGCGTTATACGCGTGACTTAAAGAAGGGTGCGACTTTGACGGCGGCTGACCTGTTTCCGCTTCGTCCGATTCCGCCGGGGGCATTGCCGCCATACGAGATTAAAAATATTCTGGGCAAGAAATTACGCAGAGATGTTCAGGAGCAGGAATGTGTTATGAAAGGGGACGTTTAATATGCTTAAAGGTCAGCAGATAGCTCTTTTGGCCATCGAAAGAGAGGATTTAAAGGCGCTTCGGGGCTGGCGCAACAATACCAAATTTAGAAAACATTTCAGGGAGTATCGTGAGCTGAATTCGGAATTGCAGGAAAAATGGTACCGTGAATCCGTTCAGAATAATCCGGCGACGATGATGTTCGGCATACACCGGCTTTCGGACAATGAATTATTGGGTTGTTGCGGTTTGACCTATATCCATCCGGTCTATCGGCATGCCGATTTATCGTTATATATCGGGTGGAAGGATGCTTATATCGACGACGAGGGTTATGCCCGTGAGGCCTGTGAGCTTCTTTTTGACTACGGATTTAAAGATCTTGGCCTGAATAAAATCTGGACCGAGATCTACGTTTTCGACACTAAAAAGAAAGAGCTTTATGACAGCCTTGGATTCAGGGTGGACGGTATTTTACGGCAGAACTATTTTCACGAGGGGCGGTTTTGGGATTCCTATATTTTGTCCTTGCTGGTTAGTGACTGGAGGCAGAAGAATAGCAGTCTTTCGGGGAGAAAGAAATCTCTCGTCTCGAACAAAAGGAGAAAAAATGTCCGAAAAATATAATGCCGTAGCAATTATTACTGCGCGGGGAGGCAGCAAAAGGATCCCGCGAAAGAATATCCGGATGTTCTGCGGCCATCCGATTATCTGGTATTCCATCCAGGCGGCTTTGGATTCGGGCTGTTTTGGCGAGATCATGGTTTCTACCGACGACAACGAGATTGCCAATATCGCCAAAGAAATGGGTGCCAAGGTGCCGTTTATGCGCTCTAAGAAAAATTCAGACGACGATAGCACGACGGTGGATGTCTTGGAGGAAGTGCTTACGGAATATAAAAAGAAGGGAAAGATCTTTGATTTCTTTTGCTGTCTCTATCCGACGGCACCGTTTGTATCGGGGGGCCGTTTAAGAGAAGGCTGTGAAGCCTTGGTGTCTTCCAAAGCGGACAGCGTGCTTCCTATTGTTCGTTTTAGCTATCCCGTATGGCGGGGATTAAAGGTTGAAGACGGCAGGATAAAAATGTGGTGGCCCGAAAATTATAATAAAAAGTCTCAAGACTTGCCGCCTGTTTTTCATGATGCCGGCCAGTTTTATGTGATGCGGACAGAAAGCTTGCTTAAGCAGAAACAGCTTTATGCCCAAAACTCGATAGGGCTCGAGATTCCGGAATCGCAGTGCCAGGATATCGACAGTGATGAAGATTGGAAACTGGCTGAAATGAAGTATCAGTTGCTTAACAGAAAAAGTTAACCACAAACGTTCACGTATCTCATAAGGCGTTATATGGAATTTAAAGAGACTGATATCCGCCCCGATCGCTTGATGCAGGGTCAAATCAAACATACCAATGCTGACCGGCGAAGGCTTTTATCGCATAAAGGCAAATTTGTCTCCATCCCCTGCCCAGCCTGTAATTCCAGGAAGGCTCGAATAGCTTTTAAAAAGGGCGGGCTAACCTATAAGGCCTGTTTGGACTGTGAGACTTTATATGTCAATCCCAGGCCAACGGCAGCGATTTTAGAAAAGTGTTATGCTGAGTCCGAAGTTTATGCTTATTGGAATAAATATATTTTTCCGCAATCCGATGCTGCGCGGCGCAAGAATATTATTTGTCCCCGCGTAGACCGCCTTATTGAGATTTGTCGACGATACGCTATTAAGAATGCAACGTTGCTGGAAGTCGGATCAGCCTTCGGGACATTTTGTGAAGAGGCGAAGTCTCGCGGATTCTTCAGTCGCGTCATCGCTGTTGAGCCGACTCCTGACTTGGCCGAGACCTGCCGCCGTAAAGGGCTAGAGGTGATCGAGAAGCCTATCGAGCAGATCAAATTTCAACCCGGGACAATCAATGTTGTGGTCAGCTTTGAAGTCATCGAGCATTTGTTTTCACCTCGGGACTTTTTACGTAGCTGTGCGGCTGTTCTTTCTCCCGGCGGTTTACTGGTGTTGTCCTGTCCTAGTTGTAAAGGGTTCGACATTGTTACATTGCAGTCCCTTTCTGCTTCGATAGACCATGAACATTTGAATTATTTTAACCCTAATTCGCTTCCTCATCTAGTGGAACGATGCGGGTTTGAAACACTGGAAGTCCTGACTCCCGGCGTGCTGGATGCGGAGATTGTCCGCAAAAAAATCCTGTCGGGTGAATTTGACGTGTCGGAAGATCCGTTTTTAAAACAAATTTTAATTGATGACTGGGGACGGGTTTCTCAAAAATTCCAGAAGTTTTTGTCGGACAACTTGCTGTCGTCGCATATGTGGCTTGTTGCCCGCAAGAAATAAGAAAGAATATTGATAATGGATAGAATCGGTTTGGGCGCTGTTGTTGGTGGTTCACAAAGAAGCAGGGGAGAAGCGGTTTGAACTATTGTACGCAATGCCTTCAGCCGGATACCCGGCCCAATATTAAGTTTAATGCGCAAGGGGTTTGCCCGGCGTGTGAATACTGGTCCACGCTCAACGTCATGGACTGGGATGAGAAACGAAAGATTTTGCTGGAGATTTGTGATTTTGGCATTGCTCATAAATCATGGGGCTATGACTGTATTATCGGAGTGAGCGGCGGTAAGGATAGCACCCGGCAAGCGTTGTTTGTCAGGAATGTGCTGAAGATGAACCCGCTTCTGGTGTGCTGCACCTATCCTCCCGATCAGGTTTCTGACCGGGGAGCGTACAATATCCAAAACTTGATTTCTCGCGGATTTAATACGGTTATCGTCGGTCCGGCTCCGCAGACCTGGAAAAAGAATATGCTTAACGGCTTTTATAAATACGGAAACTGGCAAAGGTCTACGGAGCTCGCGCTATTTACGAGTGTCCCTCGCTTGGCGATTGCCTACCAGATTCCCTTGATCTTCTGGGGGGAGAATCCTGCTCTAATCTTAGGAGAGCTTGGTGTGAGATCCAACGGATACGATGGCAATCAAATGAAGTGGGCCAACACACTGGCCGGCGGAGATCCGTCTTGGTTGTGTGTCGACGGGATAACGAAGAAAGATGTCCTATGTTACAGTTATCCGGCGGATGAGGAAATGACCCGTGCCGGTTTAAGGATCATCTATTTAAGTTACTTTTGGAAAGTATGGTCAAGGCTTGAGAACGGGATGCTTGCTGCCGTTCACGGCCTGGATGTCCGGGATGATCATTCAGAAACCATCGGCGATATACTCGGCGTCGAGGCATTGGACGAGGACTGGATTACTGTTAATCAAATGATCAAATTCCGAAAATTCGGATTTGCCAGGGTCACGGAACTTGTCTGTGAAGAGATACGTTTTGGCCGGATGAAACGGGAAGAAGGTATTCCGTTGATAGAAAAATATGACGGGAAATGTTCGGATAAGCTCGTCGGGAATTTCTGCGATTATCTGGGGATATCTATCGAAGAGTTCTGGAGAGTGGCGGATTCCTATACGAATAAAGAAATATTTGAAAAAGACAAAAAGGGTTCCTGGAAATTAAAGTACCCAGTCGGTGTCTGCCATGCACGGTAAAGTCGCGATTATTGATTATGGGGTCGGCAATGTTCATTCGGTTGCCTGCGCCCTGTCATTTCTCGGATATAGAAATATGACGACGCGGGATCCCAAAATCATCCGCCAGGCAGATGCCTTGATTTTGCCCGGGGTTGGCGCCTTCGGCCAGGCGATGGCCAATTTAAAGAAATTTGACCTGTTGGAACTTTTAAACGGAGAGGTCCTCCGTAAGGGAAAACCGATTCTGGGGATTTGTTTGGGTATGCAGATTCTAGGAAACAGCTCGGAGGAGTCGCCGGGACATAAGGGGCTTGGCTGGATCGATTTTGATGTGGTCAGCATACCGCAATCGCCACAATTAAAAGTCCCGCATGTAGGATGGAATACGCTGCGGGTGGAGAATCAAAAAGATTTATTCACAGGGCTAGAAGAAGAACCGCATTTCTATTTTGACCACAGTTATTACGCTGATTGTTCTAATGGTTATACGGTCGCCCGCTGTCATTATGGCGCGATGATGCCGGCAGTTGTCGTCAAGGGCAATATCACCGGGGTCCAGTTTCATCCCGAAAAAAGCCAGAGAAACGGCTTGAAATTATTCAGAAATTATTTTAATCATCTGGGGGTCTGATTTGCTTAAAAAACGGCTTATAGCAACATTGATCGTGCGGGAGGGGATCGTTGTGCAAAGCATCAATTTCCGCAGGTATTTGCCCGTGGGCAAGCCCGCGATTGCCATCGAATTCTTAAATTCATGGGGTATTGACGAAATTGTCCTTATCGATATTACGGCATCCAAGGATCACTCCCGGAAGAAATATGATTTTATCGAAGAGATTACCCGTAAGTGTTTCGTTCCCTTGACTGTAGGGGGCGGTATCAGTTCGGTCGACGACATCCGCGCGCTGCTGGGTTTTGGGGCAGACAAAATATCGGTCAATTCGTATTGTCTGGCTCATCCGGAATTTATTAGTGAAGCGGCGAAGATCTTTGGCAATCAATGTATTGTGGTAGCTATCGATGCCGTTGGCTCTTCCCCGTCGGACTATCGTGTGTACAACGCGGCAAAAGGGGCGGTTATGGATGTCTCTCCGGTTGATTGGGCAAGAAAAGCGGAAGCGATGGGGGCGGGCGAAATCTATATAACATCGGTCGATCGCGACGGATCAAAAAAAGGTTTTGACCTCGGGCTTATTGATTTGGTCGCCCGCAGCGTGAAGATCCCGGTTATTGCCAGCGGCGGGGCGGGAAAATCATCCGATGTTCTCGATGTTTTCTGCCGGACGAACGCCTCTGCGGTTTCAGCTGCCAATTTCTTTCATTTCTCGGAGCACAGTGTCATTGTCACAAAGTCAATCTTGAGGAGCAAGGGAGTAGATATTCGTTTAAACACGCACGCCGATTACGAAAAAAGCCCCTTCGGGGATGATTTTCGTTTAAAGAAAAGGTCAGAGGCCTATCTCGGGGACCTGCTTTTTGAGAGGATCGAGAAAGAGATCATATGATTTACTGCAAGAGATGTCTATATCCGGAAAATCACCCGCTCCATCTAATATTTGATAGCGAAGGGGTCTGTTCCGGGTGCCGCGTTCATGAGGAAAAAGATGTGCTGGATTGGCATGAACGGGCGCAGAACCTGGGACGTATTTTTGATGATTACCGAAGCCGTTCGGGGAAGAATTATGACTGCATCATTCCGGTTAGCGGTGCCAGGGATTCCTATTTTATCGTTCATACGGTTAAAAACGTATTTAAAATGAATCCGTTACTGGTTTCCTATAATCAGCATTACAACACGGATATCGGCATACGGAATTTAGCGTACTTACGGATCAAGTTTAATTGTGATTATTACCAGTTGACCGTATCTCCGGAAATCGTCAAGAAGATCACGCGCGCGACCATGCGAAAACGGGGCAGTATCTACTGGCACTGCATTGCCGGCCAGACGGTTTACCCGGTGCAAATGGCGGTTCAATTTAAAATCCCCTTAATTGTCTGGGGGGCGCATCAGGGGGTCGACCAAGTCGGAATGTTCTCTCATTTGGATGAAGTTGAGATGACGAGGAAATACCGCAAAGAACATGACCTGATGGGGCTCGAGGCCGAGGACCTGGTTGACGAATTCGATTTTATAGAAGAAAAAGATATGGCTCCGTTCGTTTACCCGGACGACAAGGAAATTGAGAAAGTCGGAGTGAGAGGGATCTACCTTAATAATTACATACGGTGGGATTCAAAAAAACAGCATGAAGACATGATTCGGCTCTACGGATACGAAACCGCTTTGCAGACCAGGACATTTGATAATTATAACGACATCGACTCTTTTAATTATTCCGATGTCCACGACCATATCAAGTTTCTAAAATGGGGTTATGGCAAGGTCAATGACCATGTTGCCAGGGAGATTCGTCTTAAACGGATGACCGCGCAAGAAGGCGTAGAAAAGATCGATGCCTATTTATACCGGCCCCCTAAAAATCTTTCTAAATTCTTAGAATGGATCGGGATGACCGAAAGGGCATTTAATTTTGTGATCGACCAACACCGCAGTCCGAGCGCATGGAAGAGAAACGCGAGATGGGAATGGGAGTTAAAGTCGCGTATCACAAAAGAACTAATCGATGATTCGTCTAGGACGGTCGCTCTAGACAAAAAAGAAACTTGCGACTTTGTTTTGACGTCTTCACGAAAACCGGGATATGTCGAGGATAAGTATATCTTAATCGGGAAAGGTGCTGTAGGGAACGCTTAATCTTATGCTTGAAACGGCGAACATTTATGTGGAATATTTGACCGTCTGGAATTGGCTTAAAGTTATTCTTCCGGCGCTGCGTCTTTACGCCCGCGAACAATCCGGGCGCCAATGCCGTTGCTATATTTTTGACAGCACGCCTGTCGCATTGTGGCTGGCCAGGCATTGGGGTCGGATAGAGGGATTTTTGGTTGAAAAAATAGACTTTCAAATAGCGGATGTCAAGGATGAGCAGGGGTTATCGGGCTTGTCTTGGGTTTGTCACAAGAATCCCGTTGAAATCCAAAGGATGATCCTCAATAATCCTGATTTTATATCCTTTACCGGCGGTCTCGACCCCCATTCCTTTGCAAAGGCATATTTGGCAAAATTACCTGTTATTTATTACAGCCTTATCGGTCCTCAGAAATACAGCGAAACAGGACACGTGGCATTCATGATTCAGATCGTGCATTGGCATCAGCGTCGGCTGGGCCATCATTCTTTGCGTGTCGATCTCTATGTTATCCCAAGGCTCTGGATGAAAGAGCTTCAAGAATACGCCAAATCCTATGGCGGGCGCTTGTGCGCGCTGGGGCCAGTGAAACTTTGGCGCTGGAAATGGGCAGAGTATAAAAGCAGGCTGAGCAATGTAAACCTTAATTTGATTAAGGCGCTTGTGCGGCACAAAATCTTTGAGTTCAGCGTCAAGCAGGGGCGGGTCGAGAACAAGTTTTATTTTAAGACTGATATTGTTCGGATGTTAACCGAAAGTTACGGGCAATTTAATCTGGACGATCCGCAGTGCCATAGCGATGTCTTTTATGCCGATGAAAAAGCCCTGCGCCTGAAAGATATACTCCTCTATTTTAACTCAGTTACTGATCCTATTGATGAGAAGAAGTACGCGCTCCTTCAAAAACACGACCTTGCCGCTGTGGCTTTGACACCGCAATCATGCCTTGTTGACCCGGCGCTGGTTCCGGTGTTCCGTGCCGACGCAAAAGTCTCCATCGATGTCCCAAGCTATCCGGCTAAGGCGAGTCGGGAGATCAAGTCGCTGGCGGTGTCATTGGCTCACTATAATAAGTTACGCAGCTATTGGCGTCAGTTCCTGCAGCGCTACAACATCAAGCTTTACACAAGCTGGCTTAACTGCGAGGCGAACACGATGGCCATTGCGGATGCGCTTACCGATGTCGGCGGGATCTCTTCGATCTACCAGCGTTCCTACAAGCCGGGTGTTTCTCCTCAATTAGCCGTGGGAACGGATATCATTTTTGGATTTTCCAACAGGGATTGTGAACTTCAGGCAGGGAGCGGTTCGCAGTTTCGTTATTACGTAACTGTCGGATATCTGGGGGACAATCGTTTTGATGTTTTGCGCCCCAGGGCTTCGCAGATCCGCAATCAATTATTAACGCACGGTGCTAAACACATTATCGCTTATTTCGACGAGAATACGCTGGATGATGGAAGATGGTTCCACGGGCACAAGATGGCGCAGGATAATTACCGTTTTTTGTTGGAAAAATTATTATTTAATTCTGAGCTGGGCCTTGTTTTAAAACCTAAGGTCCCCGGTACGTTACGCCGCAGATTAGGCGATATCAACAGGCTTTTGGTCGAGGCTGAAAAGACTGGGAGATGTTTCATGTTCGGGGAAGGGAGCATTTTCGGCTCTTATCCGCCTGCCGCCGCGGCCTTAGCGGCTGACATTGCGATTCATGACCAGTTGGCGTGCGGCACGGCAGGATTGGAAGCGGCTCTTGCCGGCATTCCCACTTTGTTAATTGACCTCGAAGGGTGGTCTTTTAGCCCGTTATATGGGTTGGGAGATCATGTTGTTTTCACGGATAGAGACAGCGCTTGGCGTGCCTGTGAAGCGTATTTTAAGGATCCCTTGGCTCATCCCAGAGCGGGCAACTGGTCATCAATGATTAACGAATTTGACCCTTTTCATGATGGACGGGCGGCGCAGAGGATGAGCCGTTATTTAAAAGATCTTTTAGAGGGTTTGCGTGCGGGAGAAAAACCAACGGAGGTAATGGAAAAAGTTGCTGAACGCTATGCCCGTCAATGGGGCAAAGACAAGGTTCAACGAGGACCAAGATACGATGTTCATCTTTCTGTCGGAGAAAGTCTCAATCGTAAGGAGGTACGTCTGTGACCGATGTTCCTTTTAAGAAGTATTCCAAATCGTCAGGTTTTTATACAAAAACGCATAAGGAATTTTTTACGGAAAATGAATCCCTTTTAGCCAAGATAGAAGAACACAATCGGATTTACCGGGAGCAGCCGGTCCGGGAGTATTGTAAATTATGCCATGAAAAGCTGCCGACTCTTAAGGATCTCGTTTCGCATGATATTCCTTACTTTTTTTGTTCCAATTGCGGGCATTTCAACGGAGCCTACGAAGATACCAAGGAATTTGTAAAAAAGATTTATCTCGAAGACACCAATTATTCGGATCACTACGTGAATGCTGAATTTGATTCGCGAACCAAGAATATTTATGTCCCTAAAGTAGATTTTCTCGCAGAGAATCTTCCTCCGGGTATCCGGCCAAGGGTTCTTGATATAGGTTGTGGCAGCGGCAATTTTGTATACGCCTGTTTACAAAGGGATATTGAAGCGGTGGGGATAGACTTTTCGGCCAAGGCCGTTGACTTTGGAAATCAACAAATACGGCAACGATTAAATAAATCTCCGCTGACACTGGTTTCGGAAGAGACATTCTTTCAGTCTATTGTCGGGTCGGATGCCAGTGTCTTAAGCGCTATCGGGGTCCTTGAGCATTTGCGCGAACCGGATAAGCTTTTTGATGCGTTTGAAAAGAGCCGGATGACCTATTTGTTTTATTCTGTGCCGATGTTCTCTGCTTCGGTGATTTTTGAGAATGCCTTTCCGGCAGTATTCCCCAGACAGCTCGGAGGGGACCACACGCATTTATTTACCGAATCTTCGGTCGAATGGATGCATAAAAACAAGAATTTGTGTTCGCTTGCGGAGTGGCGATTTGGGACGGGTGTTATGGATTTGTATAGAAGCCTTTTGATAACCCTCAAGAAGAACGGTGCATCGGACAAGCTTCTTAAAATCTTTGAAGAGGGGTTTGCCCAAAAGATTGATGCCTTACAGGCTGTTCTTGATAAGAATAACTTTTGCTCGGAAATCCATTGCCTGGTAAAGAAAGAAAGGATGTCATGAATATCTTGAGCTATTTTCATATCGATATGTGGACGCTTTGGGGTCTCGTCTCCCAGGGCCTTTTTTTCTTAAGTTTTGTTGTCCAGTGGTACGAATCGGAAAAGAGAAAGACTTCTGTTATCCCGATGGAATTTTGGTATCTGCGCATCTTAGGGGCGTTGATGACCTTTATTTATGCCGTCGCGCGTCGGGATATCGTTTTTTTGGCATCGACGGTGCTGCAGATTATTATTTATTCACGCAATATCCATTTGATCAGTCTCAAGGCTCCCGCCGGAAAGGGGTAAGGCTATGACCGTGCCGTTTAATCCAATCGAAATCTCGGTTGTCGTACCTGTTTATAACGAAGAAGGAAGCGTGGTGCATCTTTACACGGAGATCGAGGCGGTTTTGCGGGCCATGGGCCTGACGTTTGAGATTATTTTTGTTGATGACGGCTCTACCGACGGCACGGCCGCGAAACTGAAAACCTTACGGCTTTTAAGGGTAATTCGTTTGCGCAAGAATTACGGCCAATCCTGTGCCCTGGATGCCGGTGTCAAGGCAGCGCGCGGGAAATTTATCGTGACCCTAGACGGTGACGGCCAGAATGATCCTGCGGATATCCCTCTTTTATGGCGCACGATCCAGAATGGCTATAGCGTTGTCTGCGGGTGGCGTTTTAAACGGAAAGATTCTTTCTTAAAACGCTTTATTTCCCTGGGGGCACGGTTTTTAAGACGCCGGTTAGTGGATGACGACATCCATGATGCGGGGTGTACACTACGCATATACAGACGGGAATGCTTTGAGGATTTGGACCTTTATGGGGAGCTGCACAGAATGATCCCGGCCCTTTTAAAATGGAGAGGGTTTAAGATCACGGAGGTTAAGGTTAATCACCGGCCGCGAATAGCTGGATGCACAAAATACGGCTGGGACCGGGTGCTCAAGGGATTTTTAGACATGCTCTATGTCTGGTTTTGGCGTAAATATGCCTTTAGGCCTTTGCACTTGTTCGGGGCATTCGGAATTTTCTTCATGCTGTTCGGTAGCCTTCTGCTTTTGTTTTTAACAGGTCTTAAAATATTTTTAGGATATCAGCTTTCTAATAAAATATGGCCGTTGGTGGGATTCTTTTCTGTCTCGATCGGCGTCCAATTCTTGATGATGGGATTTTTGGCTGCGAACTTGGTGGATCAGAACCGAGCCCGTAAATATTCCGTGGAATCTATGTCGGGAGAATAAGTGAGTTCAAGGCAGTTCTCGTTATGAGGGCTGCCGGGGCTTGCATTTCTTTTCCGCGGGAATAGCAGCAACGATTTTTTAAGGAAGGGGGTCATCGTTATATGGATTCATCGTCTGCTCATCTAGAGGAGCACTATACATCTCTCGGGAATTTAAAGTCTGATTTTAGAAATAAGAATCTTTACGAATTGATTAGTTCCTGCCTGGATAAAAAAACACTCCTGGATATCGGATGCGGGGCGGGCCATTTCTTAAATATTGCCCACGAGAAAGGGTTCCAAGTTTCCGGAGTAGAGCCTGATCAAAAGCTCATAGATCTTTCTCGGAAATTATATCCCGGAAATCTTAATATTACGAATTGTCCCGCTGAGCAGATCGACACCATCCGGGGAAAATTTGACAACATTACGGTGATTGATGTGCTCGAGCACGTTGAAGATGATATGTCTGTTTTGAAAAAAATAAAAGGATTATTGGCAGAAGACGGCCGGTTAATTATTTTGGTTCCCTGTCATCCTCATCTTTACGGAAAGCGGGATAAGGCCATGGGCCATTACCGCCGTTATTCAAAGAGCAATCTTGTTGATAAATTGGAAAAGAACGGATACCGGATCCTAAAACTGCGTTTTTGGAATATGCTCGGCTATTTACCCTATTTAATTTCTGAAAAGGTATTGCAGCGCGAAATCAGTTCTTCCTTTCGCGAAAATAAGAGCGGCAGCCCGCTTCATAATGCGGTCAGCAAGGTATTGAATTTATGGTTTAAATATGCGGAAAATGCAGTCAACTTTGGTTTTGGTCTGAGCCTGATATGCGTGGTAGTCCCCAGAGAAACAAAGGAAGAATATTAAATGCCCAAAATACTACTTATCAATCCTCCTTGCTCTGCTCTGTATTCAAAACTCAGAAGAATTTCTCCCATCTATCCCCCGCTGGGTTTGTTGTATCTCGCGTCTTTCTTGGAGAAAAATAACGTTGACGTGGCTTTCTATGACGGCCTGGCAGAAGGCAGATCTGTATCTGATGTTGAAAAGATATTATCGGTATCCGATGCCGAGATTGTCGGAATCACCTGCACCACGTCTACCTTAAATGAGGCTATTCAAATTGCAACCTACGCTAAACATTGGGGGAAAAGGACATTTCTCGGGGGCCCGCATGTCACCGCGCTGCCCAAATTGACTTTAGAAAAGCATCCTTGTTTTGATGTGGGTGTCATCGGAGAAGGAGAAATCACTCTCCGGGAATTAATCGCAGGCAAGCCGTTAAATGAAATCGACGGTATTGTCTATCGCCACGACGGCGAAGTGGTCATGAATAAAGCAAGGGAGGCGATTGAGGACCTGTCCAGCTTACCGCATCCGGCCAGGCATCATTTGAAAAATCAGCTATACCAGCCCGGCATTAAGGAATACGCGCGTGCCAATAACTTCTTTACGCTGATTACCGCGCGGGGGTGTCCCTTTCAATGTATCTTTTGTGCCTCAAAAGCGATTTGGGGCTGTCGTGTGCGAGAAAGGTCGCTTGAGGATATTTTCCTCGAGCTGGAAGAACTTAAGGGAATGGGCATGACCTATCTGAGAGTTCTTGATGACACATTCACGTTAAAAAAGAGCAGAGTGCGTGAATTCTGCAAATATATAAAGAATTATAATATCCACTGGAGTTGTAATGCGCGAGTGGACAGAATGGACTCTGAAATAATCCATATGCTAAAAGACAGCCATTGTGTTTTTGTCGAATACGGCATTGAAAGCGGCAATCAAAAGATATTGGATATCATGAAAAAAGGCATCACGCTCGAGCAAATCCGGCAAGCCGCGCGAGTGACTAAAGAGGCAGGAATGCGATTCAACTGTTCCTTTATCGTCGGCAACATAGGAGAAACGTTAAAGACCGCCGAGGAAACGGTGCAGTTAGCCAAGGAATTGAATCCGGATTTTGCCCAGTTTAACATGCTGACGCCTTATCCCGGGACCGAAGTATATTCCATCTGTAAGGAAAAAGGATATTTGATCAAAGATTTTGAAGACTATCGAAACCCAAAATATCAGGATCCGGTGATTGCGCTTCCGGGCTTACCGGCCAAGGAGCTCAAGAAATTGCTTATGCATGCTTACCGCTATTTTTATTGGCGGCCGCAAGCTATTTTTAAATTGCTGTACCATACGATTTTCTTTAAGTAGAACGATTTTAGGGAAAGAGGAAATGATGTCTAGAGAAGCGCAGGCGGTATTTACTGAAAACAGAAAATATTTTGCAGGCATTATTTTGGTTTTGGCGATTTTTATTGCCGTGTGGGCCTGGGTAGTGGTGGCTACGGCACCATGGGGTGATGAGAACTTTCATCTGGCGGCAGCAGCAGGTCTTCATTATTCCGGGAAGGCCGATCTTTGGGATATTGATAAAAACAAAATTTCAGATCTCACCGATAATCAGGACTATAATCGGGGTCAAATTATTACCCGCCCTACGGCATTTCTTATGAAGATTTCTCTTAATAACATGCTTTTATTTCATATCATTCCGCTTTTTTTCTCTCTTCTGACTCTTGGTTTCTGGGCATGGTATGCTGGTCGGCGCATGAAATTTGGGCTTGGTGCCGTGATGTTGTTATCAATATTTATTTTGGGGCAACCGATTTTTCTTGAAGAGGCGGCATATTTGAGGGCGTATTCGGCCCTGGGATTATTTATGAGTGTTGCGGTTATCGGATTATGGGAGGCACGTGAGGGTTTTATCCGGAAGCGATGGGCGGCTGTTATGTGGGGAGGGCTAGCGGTAATGATGGCTATCGTGGTCCCGCAATTAGACCATTGGCAGTCGCAGCATATTCTGGCGATTATTTTTTCCGCTCTTTTATTGCACGATAAAGTCTGGCAACGGACTCAAAAGTTTCTTTCTAATCCCCGGAAGGTTGCCTTCGTGGCGGTGCCCCTGTTGTTATTGGCGCCTTTCGCGGTGATTGTCATTGATCAAATGATGGTCGGGATAAAGATGGGCAGCCGTCCGATGCCTTTGTCATTTGTCACCTATTGGGATAACATTGCCGGCCTTTTGCGTTTTATGTTGGCGTTAAATGTCTGCCTTATTGGTTTTAAATGGTTGGCTCAGGGGCTGGTTAAAAGATCTTTTTGGTCGTGGCTTTATGTTTCCGGTATCTTGTCCGGGATTTTCCTGGCTTTGTTTCTGCCTCTAAGCCACATCTTTTATTCCCGCTTCTTTTATATCCATGTCCTTTTGGGGAGTATCGGTTTTTTGGGGCTCTTTTTAGAAAAAAATCCACAACCCGGGCTCAGGAGAGCGATGATAGCCGGTTATCTGGTAATCGGTATCTGTTTTTCGGGAATCAATTTTTATTATGATCGCGACAATAGACAAGACGGCGTGGTATGGCTCAAGGAAAATTTGAAGAAAAACGACATTCTTTTCGCATTCTCTCCTCAATATATGTTTAATAACGGCGAAGAACTTATAGGGCGTACTTATTTTATCGGTAGATCGGCGGACCTTGAGAAAGTTGAGGAAATTATCCGGATTGCCCAAAACCCGGGAACCGGCCGCATTTTCTTTTTTTGCGCCGATTTCTACCAATTCAAGAATCGGCTTTATCATTGGACGACGGGCGGGGACAGGATTTTTAAATACGGCGACGAGGTAAATTATATTTATTATGCTATCCCCTCAGAGAGCGTATTAAGAAACCCAAGGGGGTTTGACATCAGGATTTACGATGCTGCTGTTTTAGCGGAGGGCTTAAAGACGCTTCGGGAAGAGGGTTTTGCCGAGCGGATTCCTCCGGTCAGTATGCATAAGAAGTTAATCAAGGGAGCCTTTGGCGCGTTCAATTTGCCGACAAAAAGGGAAGATATTCTCGAGATCCCTTTGGTCAAATGGTTCTTTAGTTTTTTTTCCCGGCAATAAGAATATTTATCAAAACATCAAAGGGAGCGATAGATGCTGATTTTGGGAATTAGTTTTGGCCATGCCGCGGCGGCGGCCTTGTTAAGGGACGGACAAATTATTGCCGCCATGGAAGAAGAGAAGATCTCTCGCATTAAAGGGCACGTGACTTTTCCGCTATTGGCGATCGGATATATGTACAAAAAATTCAATATATCGGCAAAAGATATTGATATTTTAGCGATCGGATGCGAAGACCTGGTGGAGTTTGCTTACGGGCACCGGGCACTTAATAAGTTTTTTGGGCATACCTCTTTCGTTGATAAAATTTCCGGGGCTATTCAAGACAAGATCAAGACGATTTTTCCTTCGTTTGCGAGTGCTCCCGGTTTACGAAAGAAATTTTATCGCTATTTGGAAGAAATAGGTTTTCCCGAAGAAAAAGTCCGCTTGGTTAATCATCATCTGGCGCATGCGGTCAGCGCTTACTACACTTCTCCTTGGGATGATGCGGCTGTTATTACCAATGACGGAAAAGGAGACGGACTTTGCGGCGCCTTCTTTGAAGCCAGGGGCAATGAGATTTTTTGCCGGGACCGCATCAAGGACTTAAACTCGGTAGGTCAATTTTACCAGTCGGTTACAAAATTCCTGGGTTTTAAAATTAACCGTCATGAGGGGAAAATCACAGGCCTGGCGGCTTATGGGAATTTTTCCAGAACATTTCCTCTGATGAATGAAATATATAAATTCGAAAATGGCAAACTCCGGAATCTGTTTCACGACAACAAAGATCTCCGGGAAAACCCCATCCGCTATTTTCATGACGTCGTCAAAAATAAAGATTTTATTGCTGATGATTATGTCAGAAGCCTGGATGGGGGTTTAAGGCATTTTGCTATTGGCTACCAATTGTATCTCAATTTTTTTCGAGAGAGGATGGCGGGTTTTTCTCCTGCGGATATGGCGGCCGGCATCCAGGAGATTGCCGAGCAGGCGATTGTTGCCTACGCCAAAGCGCAGTTTGCTATCTATCCGCACCAGCATGTTTGTTTAGCCGGCGGTGTCTTTGCTAATGTTAAAATCAATCAAAGAATCCGGGAAATCGCCGGAGTCAAAAATGTTTATATTCAGCCGGCTATGGAAGATTCCGGGACGGCCCTGGGGGCGGCGATCCATATCTGGATGAATCATAAGGGAAAGATGGCAAAACCGACTTTTAATGTTTACTTAGGGCCGGAATATACCGATGCGCAGATAGAAGAGACTCTTAGAAAATATAATTTGAATTACAAAAAGGTCAATGAACCCGAAGAGATTTTGGGGAGGCTTATTTTTGAGGGCAAGATCATAGGAAGGTTTAATGGGGCGCTGGAATGGGGGCCGCGAGCCTTGGGGAACCGTTCCATTTTAGCGCGGCCGATCGATAAAACAATCAACGATACTTTAAATGAGCGTTTAAAACGTACGGAATTTATGCCGTTTGCGCCTTCCATGCTTGATGAAGACGCAAAAGATTTTCTTATCGGCTATTCACCGGACCATATTTCGGCAAAATATATGACCATCACCTACAATGTTAATCCCGCTCGGATTGAACAAATTCAGGCGGCGGTCCATGTGGACGGGACGGCGAGGCCGCAGGTTGTTTTTGAGAAAGACAACCCTTCTTTTCACAAGATCATTAAGGCGTACAAGAAACATTCCGGCTTCGGCGTTGTTATCAATACGAGTTTTAACATGCACGAAGAGCCGATTGTCAATACTCCCGAGGATGCTATTCGGGCTTTTCTGGTGGGGGCTGTGGATGTGTTGAGCCTGGGAAATTTCTTGGTCGAGGAAAGGCCGGCGCGCGGGTAGTTTTATTTTAAAACATCATAGAAGGAATACATATGAAGAAATTCAGAGTTTTGTTTTTATATCCTAACGGAAAACTGATGAATCCTCCTCCGATTGCGATCGGGATATTTACGGCATTATTAAGGGAGAATGGTTTTGAGGTGGATTTGTTTGACACCACGCTTTATTCCGAACCCGGCAGCGTAGGATCGGATGATGCCAAGAAGGAAAATCTGCAGGTCAGGCCTTTTGATTACGGTTCGCGGGGCGTTAAGTTAAAAGAACGGCCTATCGCGCCGGATCTGCTTAAAAAAATTGAGGAATTCCGTCCTGATCTAATAGCGATATCAATTCTAGAATGCACCTATTCGGCGGCGCGCGCCATGCTGCAGGCTATTGAGAAGACAGACATTCCCGTTATCGCCGGAGGGGTTTTTCCGACCTTCGCGGCCGAGAAAATGCTTATGCATAAAAATGTCCGTATGGTGTGCCGGGGCGAAGGAGAAGGGGCGTTGGTGGAGGTATGCCAGCGGATGGCGGCAGGCAAAGATTGTGATGACGTCGAGAATCTTTGTGTCAAAAGAAACGGGCGGCTGGTCCAGAACCGGATCAGAAAACCCGTTGATATTAACAGCCTTCCGGTGTCAGATTTTAGTCTTTTTGAAGAGGCAAGGTTTTTCCGCCCTATGGCGGGAAAGGTTTACAAAACCATTCCCATTGAGACAAACCGGGGATGTCCCTACACATGTTCTTTTTGTAACTCACCGTCCACGTCCGAAATGTATAGGGAGAATGGCTGCAAATTCTTTAGGACAAAGAGCATGACGGCGATTCAGCGAGAGCTACGGCATCTTAAAAAGCAATGGGATGCCGAATATGTGTATTTCAGCTCGGACAATTTTCTGGTGAACTCGGATGCCGAATTTAATCAGTTCCTTGAAATCTACAAGGAGATTAATCTTCCCTTTTGGGTACAATCCCGCCCGGAAACGATCACTGAATATCGGGCGAAGAAACTGAAAGAGATCGGCTGTCACAGGATTTCTCTGGGATTAGAGCATGGCAATGACGAGTTCAGGAAGAAGGTCCTTAAGAAGAAATTCGATAATGAGGTAATGATCAGGGCCTCAAAAATCCTTGCCGATGCCGGGATACCGCTTACGGTCAATAATATGATCGGGTTTCCCGATGAAACCAGAGAGCTTATTTTTGACACCATAGAACTTAACCGCCAGCTGGTTACCGACACGATGAATTGCGCGGTCTTTGCTCCGTTTCACGGGACACCGCTGCAGAAGTTGTGCGTCGAACGCGGATACGTATCGGAAGACACGATTTTCGGTTCCATTAATGTCGACATACCCCTTAACATGCCCCAGCTGACCCAAGAGGACATCCGGGGGATACGCCGGACATTTTCGCTGTATGTGCGTTTGCCTAAGAGTAATTGGCCGCAGATTCGAAGAGCCGAGAAATTCGACGAGGAAGGAAACCGCATTTTCGCCGAACTGAGCAAAATGTACCAGGAAAAATATTTTAAGTAGAAAACCCGCGCAGGGGAGATCAATGGTTTCCGGAATTTTTTATGTTGTGATCGTTCAAAATAAAAGACGGTTGCGAGCGTATTTGAGAAAGCAGGCCAAAGCCGTAACCGAAAAACGCTCATGCTTGATTCTATGTGAGCCGTCCGTGGATGAGCTGGATTTATTAAAGCAGGCGCAATGCGAAATCGTTTCCAAGCCGTCTTTGATGCGGTATCGGGACCAATTCCTTAGGGAGTATATTGATTTGATAGGCATGTTAAGCCGTGAACTAGATAGCTTGATGTGGTGGGCGACCGATGCCTCGTCAAAGAATCGGCACATGTCGACCCTGCCGGCTTTGCTGGAACAATTTTTATTGGCCATGGAGACCGCTAAGCGCAAAGACGGTGATTGTCTGGTCATTTATAATGTCCCGTGGCCGGTTATTTCATCTCTAGCGAAATCATTAAGCGCCTGCGATATTCGTACAGTAGTCTTGAGCGATATTTACCAGTGGCATGCGGAATTGTTTTTTGGCTTTGTCCGGCGTGTCGGATCGGTCTTATGGAATATTGTCCGGACTTCGCTTAACAAATGTTACGCCCATTTTTATTTCCCAAGATTACCCAAGATCGATGAACAATGCTATGTAGCGAAAACGTTTATTTATGAACATTTATTTACAAAAGACGGTCGCTATCAGGATATTTTCTTCGGCTCCTTGCTGGATTTTTTGCAGAAAAAAAAGAAGCTCCTCGTGCTTGCCTATGTCTGGGATCATCACCGCCGTGTTATGAAGAAGATGAAAGAATATCGGGATTTGACCATTATTCCGGTGGAATGCTTTCTGTCCTTTTGGAGTATTGTTAAAGATTCGCTTAAGGTGCTTTTTTATAAGGCACGTACTAAAAGCAAGATTTTGTTTTTCGGTTTTGACGTAAGCGATATGATCAACCAGGAATTTACCCGGACGTTTTCTAAGATTCAACCCATCCAGCTTCTTCATTATTCACTGACCCGGTGTTTTTTAAAGCATTATTCCGTCGAGACATTTCTGATGACGTATGAAAATAATCCCTGGGAGAAGATGTGCATCCTGGCGATGAGGCGGGATTCGCCCAAAACGCAGCTGTTGACCTATCAGCACGTGGTCGTTCCTCAGGCAACGGCAAATATGTTTACCAGCCGCCTGGAAGAGGATGTGCTGCCTCAAGCGGACCGAATCTTAACCGCGGGCCGGATTCCCAAAGAGACGATCGAAAAGTACCGTACCTCGCAAAAGGTGAAAGTAGAGGCTGCCTGTGCGCTGCGGTTTGAATATCTGCGGAATATTCCGATAAGTCCGCGCCGCAAAGCCGGAAGGATCGTTGTCGGACTAGAAGGCGTTCCGGCGATTTGTCAATTGGTCAACTATCTCTTTGAGCAATTAGGAGATAACCGCCGTTTTGAGGTATTGATCCGCACTCATCCCACATTCCCCTGGGAATCTTTTTCTTCAAAAATAAAATACGATATTAAATCTTACCCGCATTTTAAGGTTTCGCACGGCACCTCGGCCAAGGCCGATATTGATTGGGCGGATCTGATGATTTATTGGGGCAGCACGGTGGCTTTGGAGGCTTTAAGCGCGGGGAAACCGGTTATTCACTTTGATATGGCAACGGTGCTGGATTTTGATCCGTTGTCCGATTGTCCTTATTTGCGGCGCACTGTTTCTAGTCAGGATTCGCTGGTTGTCGCAATAGACGAAATTTATAGCTGGGATGATACCGCCTTTGCGTCTCAACAACGGCAGGCCCGTCAATACATTGAAGAATATTTTTACCCGGTGACGGAAGAAAATCTTACAAAGTTTATCTAACAGTTATGTAGCGAATAGAAGGGGGATGTTTCGTGATTCCTAAAAATAATGATATGCGCTTTGAGGTAACAACAAAATGCAATTACAATTGCATTATTTGTCCGCATCATAAGCTGAACCGCAATCTTGAAATTATGAGCTTTGCCTTGTTTAAGAAGATCTTTGACAAGATTAATGCTGAAACGGCACAATACAACACGATGACTTTCTCCGGAATGGGGGAAGCGCTGCTGGACCCGACATTGGACAAGAAACTCGAATACGCAAAAAAGCGCAAGAAGGATCTGGCGGTATTGCTTTTGACCAACGGCTCGCTTCTAACGCTTAAAAAATTTAAGCGGTTGGAGAGCCTGGGGCTATCATCCGTGCGGATCAGTTTTTACGGAGACAACCCGGAAAGCTATACCAAGGTGCATGGTATCACAAATAAGAATATGTTTTATAATGTGCGGGATAATTTGCTGGCCATATCGAAAGCCAAACGAAAAACAAAACTGATCCTTACTTTTAATTTGGTCAAGGGCGGCAATGAAGGCGCTGTGGAAAACTGGATAAAGCTTTGGGAGGATCGGGTGGACCTCACGGAAGTCTGGCGTCCGCACAACTGGGTTGACGCCAAGAAATACCGGAAAGTTCAGCGAAAGAAGCTGAAGACCTGCGGCCGGCCGTTTGAAGGGCCTCTGCAAATCCAGGCTGATGGAACGGTCAATATGTGCTGTTTTGATTTTGACGGGAAATTGACCTTAGGGGACCTCAAGACGCAGAGCCTTAAAGAAATATTTTCGTCACCGTTGTTCAAGAAAATCGTCGCCTGCCACTCCAGCGGTAATTTTAGCGGTAGCGGGCTGATTTGCACGCACTGCGACCAGCGCAACGCCGATAAAACCGGTGTCATGATTTACAATTCTCATTTTGACGTTAATGAGCGAGTCAAGATGCTTTCGACGACGTATAGAAAAGTTATTTAGGAGAACTTGAATGGTCAGCTCCGGAGCTGTCAGTCAGGATATCGTTTCGGCCCTCTACAAGAATTACTATGAAAGCAGCGGGGATAATCAGGCGTTTATTTCCTCACATTGGCAGTATTATTTGCCACAGGTCCAAGCCCTGGCAAAAGAAGGGAGAATCGTTCCTTTGCGCGGAGATTCTTTTGGAGATTTTCAGAATACGTCTTTGTCCCGCCGATTATTTTCGATGGCCACCATCGGGAGTTATTTATTAACTTTTAAGGATCGATGGACGATTCTCAAGTTAATAAAGGTGACGGGCAAGGTTTTTAAAAGGCTGGGATTCCATCTGACCTATGACGGTTTTCGGCAAATCTGTTCGTTAGCGTTAATTGCGAAACATATTCCTAATACAAAGAAAAAGATTACGGTTCTTTGTATAGGGGATGGTTACGGACTTTTGTCCGATCTTATTAAAGAAATTTATCCTCATGCGAAGATTTGCTTGCTTGACCTGGGGAAAATTCTCACTTTTCAGGCCCATTTTTGCCAGCAGGCTCACCCCGAGAGCAAGCATGTTCTGAAATCCCGATTTGCTCCGTTGGCGGATGAGAGGGATGCGGATTTTACTTATTGCCCGGCCGAAGATTTATCTTTATTAGACACCTATTCATTTGATTTGGTTGTCAATATTGCTTCGATGCAGGAAATGAATGAAGACACGATCAGGGCCTATTTTAGTTTCCTGCGCGGTCATATGAAGAAAGATAATCTTTTTTATTGTTGCAACCGTATTGAGAAGCAAATGCCCGGCGGGGAGGCCTCGCGGATTCTTTCTTATCCCTGGGACGGGAGGGATGTTCATATCGTTGACGAGATCTGTCCATGGTTTAGATATTTCTTCTCTAGCTGGACCTTGGCTCGTGGTCCTAAGGTCATGGGTTGGCGGATCCCTTTTATTAATTATTTCGACGGAGATATCCATCATCGATTGACGCGCATGCATATCTCTGGCAAGGCTTGCTAGGCGGGACAGGCGTTCAATATATTGCATTATATAAAAGCATATGACTTATAATAATTATTCTCCCAAAGTCACTGTTTTAATGACCGTGTATAATGCCGGGTTGTATCTGGCGCATTCTATTAAAAGCGTTTTAAGGCAGACGTACAAAGATTTTGAACTGCTCATTATTGATGATTGTAGCTCCGACGGCTCTTTTCAAGTCGCCAGTTCTTTTAATGACGACCGCATAAAGGTCCATCGTAATTCCAGCAATATGGGGCAAACGAAATCTTTGAATGTCGGCTTAAAGTTAGCAGCAGCTCCGTATGTTGCGCGTATTGATGCCGATGATATGGTTTTTAGCCGATGGTTGCAGGAACAGGTTGCTTTTATCGAGGATCATCCCGAATTGAGCGTGGCGAGTACCCAGGCCGTTATTATTGACGAGAACCATAACCTGCAGAAAACATTACGTTCTTCTGTTGCGCAGGAGGAAATTCTCTTAAAATCGCTTATCCGTTCCCCCATTAACCATGTGGGATCCATTATGCGACGGAATATCATTCTGGAAAACGGCGGATATGATGAAAATTTTAAGATTGCGGCAGATTATGACCTCTGGTCTCGCCTGATCGAACGCGGGTATAAAATTAGCAGCACAAAGGAAACGTTGGTGGCAATCAGGGTGCATAGCCAATCGGTAAGCATCTTAGAAAGGGGAGGGCGTGACCGCAGTGAATTGCTGCAAATTATGCATAAAAATATAAAAACCCTGGCAAATGCACAGTTTGATGCGCATGATGCCCAGTTGTTGTGGATGCTTATTTACGATGTTGATTCTTTAGCAGATCATGATTTCCGAGAAGCGAAAGAAGTTATAGAAAATATTTATGGAAACTTAAAAACTTCTTTGCCTATATCGCTTTCGTATCGGACGAGGGCATTACAGCGACAGATGCAGGTCATTTATGCCAAACGCGTCTTTGCGCTGATAAAGAAAAATGATGTTTTGCGCGCGCGCTTACTGATGTATGATTATTTCGATACTTACGGATGGGCCAATATATTTCTGTTATTTCTTATTTTGACTTTTACCGGGAAGTCGATGATTGCTTTATTGCCGCGGTTGTACGACGGCATTGTGAGATTAAACACACGTCTTAAGTTTGAGAAGAAACTTTTGACAATTTTTGCATGAGGGCGATATGGAAACAAAGATGCTCAAAAATCCGATTGACGAGAAAACTTTTATCGACTACATCCTTTTGTGGCTTATAGGAGTTTTTTGTTTTCTTTATACTCTTTTAGGGTCAAGATTTGCCGAGATGAACGTGACCTTTTCTTTTCTGGGTTTTCCGATTTTTGTCGGCGAATTTTTGATGATATTCTGCTTGATCTTGCTATTGATCAAGCATAGAGGCCGTGTATCTTTAACAGAGAAATGGCACTATTTTCTGCTGGGTTATGCTCTTTGGGTGATCGTGCGAGGGCTATGGGGATATTTAACTTACGGGCCGCTTTCGTTCCGGAATTCCGCGCTCTTTTATTATCCCGTGTTCGCATTTATTTGCTTCGATTGTTTCAACCGCACGTTCTTTGGCAGAAAGATAAACGTTCTTATTTTGTTCCTGCTCGGGATTTCCATGCTGTGGAATTTGCTTAATACTTATTGTCAGTGGGCCTATCTGTGTTTATTTGTTTTAATTTCGTTCCAGTTCAAGAAAAAATGGGTTTTGTACCTATCCTTTGTTTTTGTTATTGCATATCTTGCGCAGCATAAATTGCTCTTTGAGGGGAGCCGGTCGCATGTCGTCGGAAATATTGCGGCAATTATATTCTTTTCTTATTTCCTGATAAAGAAATTTACAAGGTCAAAATGGCAAGGAATCCTCATCGCTGTTTGCATATTTCTTGCCGCTTTATTCGGACTCTTTATCGGGGCTGATAGAAACGCGCTCAAATCCATGGTGTCCTTCACTGATCTGATCCGAGATTACCAGTATAATGAGGGAGAAATCCGCAGGTTAGGGAAGGGTTTTGTGTTCAAAGATGTTCCGGCAAATCTTTATAATCCCGACGATGCCAGCCCGGTGAACGATGTCCTGCCGTTTTTCCGTCAATTCCAAAAGACCCAGTATAATTATTACAGGGAGTTTGTTGCCCTGAAGATGTCAGAGGCGATTGACCGGTATGCCAAGCAAATAACGACGATCGTCAGCAAGGTTATCAGTGAGCAGGAGTTAACAGGTTCTCCGGAAAAGGTTGCTGCTATTAAAAAAATCTTTAAGACGATCTTGGAAAGAAGCCAGAGATCTGTCGACATCTACATCCACCGATTATCGGTCCGTGTCGTAGAGATCGGGGAGAATGCGGACGGCGCAGTGGTTGATAATAGTATTATTCTCATTGAGGCGAAAACCCTAAGGGAATTTCGAGCCGTACTCGAGCCTCTGGTGAGGGAGTTAAATGGTCTGACTTCCGGGGAGTTGCCAGATTTGACGGCATATAATGCTGTGTCGCCGAATCCTTCAGCTTCTAAAACCAAGACGGATGATGATAGCGCTAATAAAATAATTAAATATATAGCCAAGGGCGGGGAATTTAAGGGTGACCTGATTGAAAAGGAGATTGGCGCTATCCTGAGCGAGAAAAATGAGATCCCGAAAGAGCAATTGATCGAGCAGATAAAGAGTAACAACAGCGGCGAGCGTCCGGTGGAGATTGCACGCACCAATATCGTTTTTCGCTTGCTCATATGGAGAGATATGTTAGTTGAACTTCTGGAAGAAAAAGCTATTTTTGGGATAAATTTTGGAAAGCCGCAGCGGTCAAGGTCTCTTGAAATTCTTAATTGGTCCCAGTTGGAGTGGGGCCGGGACGGCTGGATCACGCCTCACAATTCTTTCTTTCATATTATTTACCGAGCGGGAGTTGTCGGGATTGTTATGATCCTGACGATCTTTTGGGCGGTAGGGCATTTGGCCAGGATTTTTATAAAGAAGAAATCCTGGCAAGGAGGGTTGCTAGTTGCCGTGCTTGTTTATTGGCTGGCGATCGCGAATTTTCTGGTTTTTCTGGAGCTTCCTTATAACGCTATTCCTTTCTGGTCCTTTTTTGGAGTGGCGTGGGCTTATGCCGAAAGCTTAAAACACGCCAATCAAGAGGTAAAATATGAAGCTCGCGCGTAAAAAGATTTACCTGATTACCGGCGGGGCCGGTTTTATCGGCAGCAACTTTGTTCACTATCTGTATGAGAAAGAAGAAAATATTGAGGTCAGGGTCCTTGATAAATTAACCTATGCGGCCAATCTCCGCAATTTAAAAGAATTCGAATCGCGAAGAGGTTTTGAATTTATTAGAGGGGATATTTGCGATGCAAAAGTCGTTAAAAAGGCCATGGCCGGCGCGCAGGTTGTGGTAAATTTTGCCGCCGAGACCGCCGTTGACCGCTCCATTGATGACCCCCAATCCTTTTTGAAGACGGATATCTTCGGCGTTTATGTGCTTTTAAACGAGGCGAGAAAAAATAAAAATCTTAAAAAATTTATCCAAATTTCTACAGATGAAGTTTATGGCCAGATTTTAAAAGGAAGTTTCATGGAAACATCGCCGTTAAATCCCCGGAATCCCTATTCGGCTTCAAAGCTCGGGGGTGACCGTTTAGCCTATAGTTTTTTTGCCACCTATCGCCTTCCCGTTACGATTACCCGGGCTTCCAATAACTACGGCCCGTGGGCTTATCTTGAGAAAGTTATCCCGCTTTTTATAACCAATCTTATCGATGGCCGAAAGATTCCTGTTTACGGGGAAGGAAAACAAATCAGGGATTGGCTTTATGTGAAGGACCACTGTACGGCTATTTACCTGTTGACCTGCAAAGGGGCGGACGGCGAGGTTTACAACATCGGAGGCGGACAGGAATGTACGAATATCGCATTAGCCCGTCAGATTATCAAGCTCATGGGCAAAACGCAAAGAGACATTGAATTTGTTCAGGACCGTCCCGGCCATGATTTTCGTTATAGCTTAGATTGTTCCAAACTTAAAAAACTCGGATGGGAGCCGCAGTACAATCTTGCCAAGGGGCTTCAGGAGACCGTTGAATGGTATGGGGCGAATGAGAATTGGTGGAGGCCCGTCAAACAAAAAATGGATCAGAAATATTTAACCGGTTATTGGGGGAGAAAATAATGAAAGGCGTTTTGCTCGCTGGCGGAACGGCAAAAAGACTGAGGCCGCTTACTAACGTCACCAATAAGCATCTTCTTCCTGTCTACAACAAGCCGATGATTTATTATCCGCTTGAAACTTTAATCAAGGCGGGAATCAAAGATATCCTTATTGTCACTGGTGGCGAGCATATCGAAGATTTCTTCAGGCTTTTAGGCTCCGGAAACGAATGGGGTGCCCGTTTTAAATATACCATTCAAGAAGGGAGTACTGGTACCGCCGCGGCGTTGTTATTAGCCGAAGATTTTGTCGGGGATGAGGAGTTTATGGTTGTCCTGGGGGATAACGTTGTCAGTGAGAACGTCGAGAAGTTCGTACGGGAATTTAAGATAAAAAAGGACGGGTCGAAAGCGAAAATCCTGATTGCCAAAGTCAAAGACCCTCAAAATTACGGCGTCGTCACTTTCCGGGGAAATAAAATAAAAGAGATTATTGAAAAGCCTAAAAAACCAAAATCATCCTATGTCAATACCGGTTTGTGGATGTTCCTTCCTGAAGTTTTTGATCTTCTTAAAACACTTAAAAAAAGCCCGCGGGGTGAATACGAGATAACCGATGCCTTGTCTTTTTACGCAAAAAGAGGGCAGCTTTCCTACGCTATTTTGCGCTCCGCATGGACCGATGCCGGTACCTTGGAATCTCTTTATCGGGCGACGGTCCTCATGAAGAAGATTGACGACCAACGCAAAAAGAAGGGCAAGTAAATTTGCCGTATGAATATTCTTGTTACCGGGGCGAACGGATTTGTGGGCCAAGAGCTTATCCGTATCCTCGCAAAAACGCAACATAGAATATGCGGGCTCGATTTAGAGCCCGGCAAAGCAGTCTTGCCTAAGATTTTTGAGAAGTTCTACGTCCAAGACATCACAAAAAAGTTTAACCTTAATCAATCCTTTGATGTTGTTTTTCATTTGGCTGCATGCAATCTGACGCATGTGGGCAAGGCCGACCGACAGAAATATTACGATGTCAACGCCGAGGGGACAAAAAATCTTATTGAGTCGTCAAAAATAAGAAAATTTGTTTTTTTATCTACAGCAAAAGTTTATCAATTGCTCCCGGGTGAAATCAACGAGGCGAGTCCGGTTTCGCCGTTAAGCGACTATGAGAAAAGCAAACTCGAGGCGGAAGATGTTTGCCGTCAATATTTTTCTGACGATGATTTAACGATATTTCGCTCGGTCAATATTGTCGGCGAGCGGCAGGCAGAAAAAGCGGTTATACCGGTGTTTTTTAAGAATGCGCTGGCGGGTAAACCCCTTGAGATCATCGGTTCGGGCCGGACAAAAGCGCAGCTTCTTTATATCGAAGATTTACTTGATGCCGTTACGCTCATTTTAAACCGGGAAAAAGGTTGTGGCATTGTCAATCTTGCCGGCGAAGAGAGTATTGAAATTCTAAAGCTTGCTGAAAAGGTCATCGATATTTGCCGGTCGGCATCCAAAATCATTTGCACGAATACGGATGCTGTTATCTTTCCAGAAATTTCCGCCGAGAAGATAAAAAGAATTTTAGGATGGCAGGCAAAAATTTCTGTTGATGAAATGCTGAAAAGATATTTTAATTTCTTGCGGAACAATGGATAAAAAAGAAAAAATACTCATTTGCGGGATTCTTCCGCCGCCGTTTTTTGGGCACAGCAAGATGTACGAAATGTTGCTGCAGTCGGATTTTGTAAAAGAGTTTGAGACCGTATTTTTAAACATGCGATTTTGGACGTACGGCAAGCATAAAAAAGTTACGGCCGAAAAATTATTTAAACTAGTTCTTTATTATATCCAATTTGTCATTTTGATTATCGCAAGGCGCCCGCGCTATATTCTTTACAATATTAGTTTTGACAAGATGCCATTCTTAAAAGATTTCTTATTTTGCGCTACCGGCATTATATTGAGGCGCCGTGTTGTGGTCCATGATTTTGGCCAGTATGTGCGTGAATTGCATGATGCCTTACCGCGTTGGCAGCGCGGTATGCTGCGCTGGATGCTGCGCCATGCGGCTGGCAGCATTGTCATGGGCGAGAATGTCCGCCAGGCGTATAAGGGGCTCATGGATGATACAAAGATCTTTGTCGTTCCCGGCATTACGGAAGATACCCGCGGGTGGGACGTCCAGGCCAATCGGCCGGCAGTTGATTTGCTAAACGTGCTCTATTTTTCTTATATGAGCCGGAGCAAAGGGATTTTTGTTGCGTTTGACGCGGCGGCACGAATTCTTACTGCCCGCAGGAATGTCGTTGTAACTTTTGGCGGCCCTATCGAAAGCGATGAGGTTGCTTTTCGGTTGGAAGAATTGCAGAAAAAATATCCCGGCAGGGTGCGTTATTTGGGTTATGTAGAAGATGTCCGCGAGTGTACTGCAGTTTTCCGCGGCGCGGATGTGTTTATGTTTCCGACTCTAAGGGATGTGTTTGGGTTAGTTCTTTTGCATGCGATGGCAGAAGGTGTGCCGGCGGTGGCGTCTTTGGAAGGAACAATTCCTGAAGTCGTAGTCGACGGTCAGACTGGTTTTTTGTGCAAAAAGGGGGATGCGCAGGATTTTGCGCAAAAGATTCTTTCGCTTCTTTCTGATGATACCTTGCGCGGAAAAATGTCTGTAGCCAGCCGTGCGCGTTTTGAGTCGGTGTATAGTCTGGATCAATATGGCAAGCGGATGATTGAGGTGCTTACCCGCTTGTCGGGTTTTGGAAAAGTCTTAAAAGAATCACTCGCGAAAGCCTAGGAATACCTATGATGATGAGCAGGCCGCGTTTTTTTAATAATCTTATTATTTATTGCTTCGCTGCTTCTTTTGCCTATTGGGTGTATCTCTTTTTTGCTTCGCATATGGCGATTTCATGCGATGCGATAGGCTATGAAAAACTGGGAAGGCTTTTATATCAAGAAGGGTGGGGCGCTTATTTTATTACCGGCCCCAATCGCGAACCCGTTTATCCGTGGCTGGTTTCGGTGGCGATGCGGATAGCTGACGGGACGGGTATCTCGTACATGTATGTTCAGAAATCTTTTCAAATTCTTATTCTGGCGATTAGCCAATTCCTGCTGTATCGCTTTCTGGTTTTGCTCAATATCCGTCGAGGAATCATCGTGGGTGCTATTTTATACTTCGGATTCTCTCCGTCTCTTGTTAACGCGGGTTTTAGTCTTTATTCGGAGATAGCGGCGTATCCGTTTATTTTGGGGATTATCGGCTCAACCTATTTTTTGTGGAAAAGAACACAGGAAAAGAAATTGTGGAGCGTTTTGGGATGGGCCATTTGTTTGGAATTTTGTTTTATCGGAGGAACTTTTGTCAAAGGTGTTCTGGAGATTGGATTCCCTTTATATTTTCTATTTTTAATCATTGTATTTATTCGTTGGCGAAAGAAAGAAAGGGCATCCTGGCAATACGCGCTACCGCTTGTTTTAACGGCAGTAATTTTCTATGGAATTTTAGGGGGATATAAGGGGCTTAATTATCGGCATAATCAATGTTTTACGCTAACCGACCGGGGAGCGTGGGCGCTATACGGCAATACGATTCGCCGGATGGAGCCTTTAACTTTCAAAAGTTTTCTGTCTAATTTGGCATCGGTTCCCGGAGAAGGGGCCTGCCGGGCATTTTTTTCCGAGGAAGAATGTTATTTCTGGTCTGCCCAGAAATCCGATGGCATCGGCATGCCGCGCCTTGGCGAACTTGTTGCCCAGGGGATTCCCGTTAACGAAATCAATCATGTTTTAGTCCGGGATTCGGCAAAGGCGGCTTTAAGAAATCCGTTTCAATATGCATTACTATCGGCCACTGAGGCGGTTAAGATGCTTTTTTGGGAGTCGACGCGGATCGGGTTTGTGGATTACCCTGCTTGGCTCGAACGTTTATTTACTCTTGGTATTGTTAAAAATGGGATTCGGTTTGTCATTTCAGGATTAACGATTTTAGCCTTTTTTTATCTTTGGGCGCGCAAAGAAGGCGGGATACTTTTGGCGATCAAGTGGTTTTTAACGATTTATATTATTCTACATTCTTTCTTTTTGATCGTTACCCGGTGGGCCTTACCGGTTGCGCCGCTCTACATCATTATCATCGCTTATTTTCTTGATCAAATATCCGGAAGGCTTTATGCCGTCAAGGAAAAGGGTGGAAAACAGGAGAATCTTTGATTAAGGAAGACAGAAACATAATAATCGATGTCTTAAAAGGCATTGCTATTATTTTAGTCGTTTGCGGCCATGTTATTCAACGCACCATGGTTTTAAATGGTGCGGACTTTTTCTTAAATCCTGCCTTTAAAATTATCTACACGTTTCATATGCCGTTATTCTTCTTTCTTAGCGGATATTTGATGGCATGGACGCTGGGCAGAAGAAGTTTCTTGGATGCGTTCAAATCAAGATGCAAGACCTTGCTTATTCCCTTTGTTGTGTGGGGGATGCTGGGTGTTTTTACAATTTATTTTCTTAATCTGATCGACGGCAAGAAAGTATCGATCGTTCATCTCCCCCAGGGTCTTTTCAATGATTTATTATTGATTCCTGCGGTATGGTTTTTATTTGCGCTATTTATATCGAGCTGTTTGTTGATCTATTCGGTTCGATTGGCGAAACGTCTTGGCGTTGCCGGATTCTTTTTGGTCTATTTTCTTGTTGTTTTGCTTCCGTTTAATGAATATGGTGCGCTCTATTATATTAAATGGTTCTACTTGTTTTATCTGGCCGGGTATTTTTTTAATAAAAGCCGTTTCACAATAACGAATAAAATTACCGGCGCGACTATTTTGGCTGCTTCCCTGATTGCGTTTATCGCGCTTGTGCCGTATTGGAATAAGAATGACTATATCTACATCAACAAAATGGAATTAATGTCTTCGGACTACCTTTATGAATTTATGAGAATAGCATACCGGTACGCCCTTGGATTTCTAGGCATCATTATTGTTTCCTATGCGGGAATCTATTTAGCGAAAACAAAACTACGATTTCCCTTGGCCTATCTCGGTATTTATTCGTTGGATATTTATTTGTTTCAAAGGTATATTGTCGAAGGGTTTTACCCCAGAATAGCAAGCAATGCGGGCATTAACTTTGATTTTAATTCTCCGATTTTTCTTTGCGGCTTTGTGCCGTTGGTTGCGATATTCTTTATTGGGGTGTGCCTGTTGGTTTCAAGGTTACTGATCAGGCGAATCCCGTTATTGGGCAAGCTGCTTTTGGGTAATCGGACCTAAAACAAGGGGAAGAGAAATGTTTGACTGGGAGAAACATTATGATGATTTGGCCCCAAAGCGCGATGAATTTCGCCGGCGCTACTGGTATTACTATCATCAGCTGGAGTCATACTACCGTTTCTTTATTCCTGAGGGAAGAAGAGTCCTTGAGGTGGGTTGTTCAACCGGGGCGCTTTTAAGCGCGCTTAAGCCTTCTTACGGCGTTGGAGTTGATATCAGCGGTGGCTCTATCGATATCGCCCGGCGCAATTTTCCCCAAGCTACCTTTCATCATGGCGGCATTGAGACCGTTCCTGATGGCGAGGTTTTTGATTATATTGTTCTTTCCGGGCTTTTGGGAGAGCTTGATGATGTTCAAAGTTTCTTGTGCAAGCTTCGCAGAGTCTGCACCCGGGACACGCGCATTGTCATTGAATACCACAGCTTGTTTTGGCAGTATATTCTTAGAACGGCCAAACGGCTTGCATTCAAGAAACCGGAGGGGATGCGAAACTGGCTTACGTATCAGGATATTGAAAACTTTTTGAGGCTTGCGGGTTTTGAGCCTGTGAAATCAGACCGGCACACTCTTTTGCCTCTATACATTCCTTTGATTAGCACCTTGATCAACCGTTTTATTGCGCGGCTGCCTTTTATCAATGCGTTAACCTTTAACCATTTCATTGTTGCCCGTCCGGTTTTTGGCGCTCGTGAGGAGCTCTCGGTTACGATTCTTGTACCCTGCCGAAACGAGAAAGGCAACATCGAACAAGCGGTTACCCGGACTCCTGTCTTTGGGCAACATCAGGAATTTATCTTTGTTGAGGGCTGGTCCAAGGACGGGACTTATGAGGAAGTCGAGCGGATTATAAAAGCGTATCCGAAGAAAGATATAAAACTCTATAAGCAGCCCGGCAAGGGTAAGGGGGATGCCGTGCATTTTGGCTTTGAGAAAGCCGGCGGAGATGTCTTGATGATCTTGGACGCTGACCTTACAGTCTCGCCGGAAGATATGCCAAAATTTTATCAGGCCATTCAACAGGATAAGGGAGAGTTTATTAACGGCTGTCGCCTTGTGTATCCTATGGAAGACGATGCCATGCGTTTTCTAAATCATGTCGCGAATAAATTCTTTGGGATATTTTTTTCTTGGCTTTTAGGGCAACGGTATAAAGATACTTTGTGCGGTACGAAAGTGATCCTGCGGAATCATTATCGAGAATTGGTCGCCAACCGTTCTTATTTCGGTGATTTCGACCCCTTCGGAGATTTTGATCTTATTTTTGGCGCCAACAAGCTCGGCTTAAAAATGCTCGAAGTGCCCATCCGTTATAAGAGCCGTACCTACGGGGAAACGCAAATCCAAAGATTCCGTCACGGGTTACTTTTATTGAAGATGTGCGGTTTCGCAATGAGGAAGGTAAAATTCATATGACACCATCCCGGAAATTTGTGATTTTTATTTTCGTCGTAGGTATTTTTGCCGCAGGGTTATGCCAGGGCTTTACCATTGCCTTAAAAAAGCCGCTTTGGAATGATGAAATTTTCAGCCAGGTGTCGAGCGTGGAAGGCAAAAGCTGGCCGGTGATTTGGACAGGCCGTATCGGCGAAGGTAATAATTCACCGCTTTTTTATTCTATCCAGAAGGCCATTTGTAAGGCCTTTAATTACCGGTCGGAGGATCTATGGCATAAGGACGATATTCGCGCCCGTTTTATCTTAAGAATCGCTCCGGTTTTTTGTATGTCTCTGGGAATGGCATTGATCGCCTGGTTTCTTTGTGTTTATTATTCTTTGCTGGGCGGTTTGATCGGGTTTATTGTTTCGATTTCGTCTTACATGGTCTGGTATTATTGGGCGGAAGCCAGGCCGTATGCGCTGATATTCCTGGCTGCGACTGTCCAGGCGCTTGCTTTGTTTTATTATTGCCGTTTTGAGAAGAAGTTAAGTTTCTGGGGTATGATGGCAGCCAATTTGTTTGTCGCTTTTGCTTTTTCGCTGAGCGTTATTCAGATTGTAGCTTCGGGAGTCATGTTGTGGGTTAAGGGATATCGCCGGATATGGCCTTTGTTGTTGAGCGTCGGACTACCGCTGGGGGTAGCGTTTGGTTATCATATAGCGGCACCTCATTATTCGTTCTTCTTTGGGCCGTACGGGAAACCGTATCAGCTTATTTTTGCAAATATTCCGTCCGGACGATTAGCGGCGTTCTTTATTTTTCCGGCTTTGGTTTTAGGGTGGGACTGGTACATAAAAAAAGAGCGGAAGATTGCTCTTTGGCCTTTCTTCGCCTGGGCATGGTTGACATTTTTTGGGTATATTGCCTTTATCGGATATCTAAAATATTTAACATTATTTCAGGAGTCACCGCAATTCGAGGTATCCAATCGTTACTTTATGGCCTTGACGCCGTTAGGCATCATCGCCGTTTCTGTTGGGATTCTTGAGCTGGTTAAGCGTCCGCGGGCACTATGGGCGAGGGCCATGGTGTGGGCTGTTGCCCTGGCGATCATTCTTCCTCGCCTAGCGAAGGCATTCCATTGGATGATGAACGGCCTGTAGGGCATTTTTAAGGAGTTCACGTTGATGAATAAAGGCATAAAGAATAATTCCGGGCAAAATAAATTTCTTGGCTGGATTAACGGTTGGGATGCTTATTTTATTGCCGTTACCTTATTGTATCTGCTATGGAGGGCAAGAGTATTTTTCGAACGATGCGTTTACCCTTAAGCCATCTGCCGACGGTCCTTTTAATTGTCGGGTATCCAATCTACTGGCTGGAGCTTTATGCCTTTCGGGCCGGCCGAGGGAATACCACTCCTTTAGCCTGGATCATCTTTTGTATTTTTGCGCTCATTGTTCTTTATCGAAATTATACTCGCCTAGTAGCCGGTGCGCGTGATTTTTGTGTACGGTTTTCTCAAGAGCCCTTATCGCTCAGGCTGCTACTTGTTGTCGCGGGGATCGGGGCCGGGGTAATTTCTTTGTGCGCGTTTTACGCCGCATTGTTACCGCCGCATTTGGTGCAAGAATCCGATCTTTTGAATTATCATCTGACTCTGCCCCGGCAACATCTCATCATGCATTCTTTTAAGCATATTCCCTGGTCGACGGCAGATTTATATCTTCTGCCGATTGATTTTTCCCTGGCGCCGTACTGGTTGGCAACGAACTTACCGAATAAATTCCCTCAGTTCTTGTTCTTTGCCGGCATTATCCCGGTTTCTTTTAATCTGGTTAGGCGTTTCAGCGGGAATAATTTCTTGAGCCTATGCCTGATAGTTCTGGCTGTTTTTGGGTCTCACAGCGTCGGCATACAAGCCGGAACGGCCATGCTGGATTTGGCTTTGTGTTATCTGTTTCTGGCGGCATTGGATAGCTTTCTCGGTGGTGCGATTCTAATAAGTGCTCTGGAGTTTGTATTCTTATTCTGGTCAAAATCTTTTATCCCATTGCAACTGGGATTGACCTTTATGGCGCTGTTTTGCCTAATGTTCGTACTAAAAAAATGGTTTATGTATAAAGTGGACTGGAATCTTGGCAGGGAAATAGAGGCGGGTACGCTCAATAAAAAGAAGCTTCAACAATTCGCAGTGTTGTTTTTGATATGCAGTATCTTTATCGCCGGGCCGTTCATCGCAAAATCCATGTATTATGCAGGGACTCCGCTTTTTCCTTTTAAGGTGGGGATTCTAAATCCGGGAAATGGCTTAGACAGAAATTCCCCTCAGTGGCAATCATTGTTGGAAAAGTCAAAACAATGCGTTACCACTCGCGACGATTATGGGGCCGGGCGGTCGTTGAAGGAATTTATCGGCCATTTTTGGCTTATCGCCGTTCCCGAAGAGGGCGTCAATAACCGCTATGACTATCCGGTGGGGCTCATGTACTTGCTTTTTGTCGGGCCTTTTCTTTATGTGTTTATCAGTTCTCTGCGGAAGAAAAAAATCGGCCTGCTGCCTTTTTTTGTAGTTGTTTACTGGCTGGTATGGTGGGTGGGTTCACAGCAGACCAGGTTTTTGTTTATCCCTATTTTGCTGATGTTCATCTCAGTTATCGCGACAAATAAATTTCAATCCCGCATTCTCATCATAGCGATGCTTATAGCTCTATTTTTGACGGGATTGTCGGTTTTTAGGGCGCATCGCGCTGATTTTGGCTGTGCGTCTTGGGAGGTTCTACGCCCGAAAGATAGAGAACTTATTGCGATGTCGAAAACAGTTAACCGGAATCAGCCGGTTAAATTAAATTATCCCGACGTTGCTTTTGCGGACTTTGAAGTAGACGTGCAGGATACGAATTCAGTCTTTGTTTTGCAACATTAAAGGAAATTAAACTATGTTTACCGAAGTAAGATGCCATTTGTGCGGCAGCGACTCATACGATGTGGTTTACAATAACCTCAGGGCGCAAGGGGATTTTGACCAAAAAGATTTTTATAAGATAACGGATCATGCGGCGGAAGCTTCTCTTAGGATCGTATGCTGCCGCCGATGCGGGTTTACTTTTCTTAACCCCCTGCCGGATCAAACGACTATTGTGGATAATTATGTATCAATGGTCGACGATAAATATCTGCAGGAAGAAAAAGGGCGCCGGGCGTCGGCCCGGTCCGTCTTAAACTATCTTAATAGTATTAAAAAAGATAAAGGGGTTCTTCTGGATATCGGCTGTGCCGCCGGATTTCTCTTGGATGAGGCGCGTAAAGACGGGTGGGAGGTTTATGGCGTGGAACTTTCTCGCTGGGCTGTCGGGTATGCCCGGAAGACACTGTGTCTTGGAAATATAGTCCAGGGTACGCTCAAGGATGCCAATTTCTCCCGGAATTTCTTTGATGCGGTGGTAATGACGGACGTGATTGAGCATCTTATCCAGCCAAAAACGATGCTTGAAGAAATACGCCCCTTACTAAAACCCAACGGCGTGATGTGTTGTGCGACACCCGATGTCGATAGTTTGGTCAGCCGTCTGTTGGGGGCAAAGTGGTGGGGGATCAAATGTTCCCATCTTCACTATTTTAACAAATTCACTCTCGATGAACTCTTTAGGGCAACTGGTTTTACGGTCGCCAAGATACGATCGCACGCCAGGACGTTTTCTCTGGGATATTGGGTAGAAAACTTTGCAAGCTACAAACCGTCATTGCGTTTTATTGACAGTTTTCTTAAAAAATATCCGAAACTAGCGGCGTTCTCTGTTTCGCTTGATCTCGGCGACCAGATAGAGGTCTTCGCGCGCAAGAGCCGGCAGATAAAATACCTTCACGAGCTGGAGGCGGGGCTTGAAGAAGAAAGGCCGAAAGGAAGAAAGAAAATCATTGCTATTTTTCCAGCGTACAATGCGGCTAAAACCCTGGAGAGGACATTTAAGGATATCCCTAAGGATTGTTTTGATGAGATAATCTTGATTGACGATGCCAGCAAAGATGATACGGTCGAGATTGCCCGCCGGTTGAATCTTAAAGTTTTTGTTCACGAAGAAAGGAAAGGTTACGGTGCCACCCAGAAAACAGGCTACAACAAAGCCCTGGAAATGGGTGCTGATATTGTCGTTATGGTCCACCCGAATTATCAGTATGACCCTAAGGTTATTCCGGCCTTGATCGAGCCGATCTTAAAAGGCAGGGCGGAAGCGGTATTCGGTTCCCGCATGATGAAAGGCGGCGCCCTGGAAGGCGGAATGCCGCTATGGAAATACAATGCCAGTATCCTATTAACCGCTTTGCAAAATATCGTTTTGGGAATTTATTTGACGGAGTATCACACCGGCTTTCGGGCCTATAGCCGCAAGTATTTAACCGGCGTAAATTTTGAGGCCAATTCCAACGGCCTTATTTTTGATACCGAGATCATTGTCCAGGGGGCTTTGAAGTTTATGAAATTTGAAGAGGTTCCTATCCGGACAAGATATTTTGATGAGGCTCCATCCATAGGGCTTTGGCCACTGATTGTCTATGGCATCAATATCCTCAAGACCCTCTTAAAATTCATGCTGCACAAGCGAATCTGGGATTTTAAACAATTTGAATAACATGTCCGATAGAGGGGATTATCGGGTAGGCGCCGACGAGGATTTTCTGTCGGCGTTGTAGGATCTCTTTAAGTCTTCAATGTGTTGTTCAACATTCTTCGCAGTAACGTAATATCCGAAATCGTCAGGTATCCGTATGTTTCTCAGCCCGAATATCCGTGCGATCACCATATCTGCGACCATTGAACGGAAATGGGATGTTTCGTAATAATAGTAATTATTGGTTGTTATGGAATTTAGCCCGCTGAAATCCCAGTAACCGGAAACCCGGCTCAATTCTCTTTTAAATTTATTTAGTTGGTCGATATCGTTGTCAAAATATGTTGTTTTGTGCAAGGGGTTAATAAAGAATTTAAAACCAATATTATATTTCTCGCAAATCTCCTTGATTTCAGCCATGATTTTTACGGTTTCCTTGATCCTGTCTCCGCCGTAGTGCGTGGTTTCCAGAAAAGTGCTGCTCTTTATGTGGCCCGGGATATCTTTCTCGATTCTTTTATCGACATGCGGGCGCAGAAATTCTCCGGTGTCATACAAATCATAGAGAGTAGATTCTCCGTCTTTATTCTTTTTAAGGACGGACTTTAAAATTTTAAAATCGGGTTGTGCAAAAACGTAGGATAGGTAGAAATTGAAATCTTCCAATAGGTTTCCGGGGGGAGGCCTTCGGTACAATGTTTTGCTGCCGTGTCCCTTGGGGTCTATTTTGAAGCTAAAATCATCCAAGGCAATTAAAACATTCTTTATAACAAATCCTTCTTTGATCATCCAGCGGATATCTTCCAGCTCTTCCGGAGGAATGCTCTCGCTGTAGTACATATTGTAATAAACACCGCCGGGGATTTTCTTGACATCAATATTGCTGATGCGCGAAGACCCGAAAATATAAGAATCATACTTATTTTTGTTTTTCTTAAGATAGTTTCTTTTTAAGAAATGGATGTTAGGTTCGATATTATTATAGCGGGGGTCTTTCCCTAAGACACAATATGGATCTAACGTATAATTGTAAATCGCGAGGGATCCCAGCGGGAATACGGCAATAAGGAAGATCTTTAGAAATAGTTTTTTAAGGGAATGATTAAGCATTTAAAATTGAAAATAAATGAATTGTTTCTCGCCGAATTGTCCGAGCAAAATAATCGCGTAAATTAAACAATAATAAACCGCCCATCGTGCCCAAACCGGTTTCTTGCAAAGCATGTGCCGGATGTTGTTATGCCTTTGTAGTAAATGAATGAACTCCATGAAGCAGATCAGGGAGACCGCGATGAAAAAGTCGGGTTTATCCTGCCCGATGTAAAGCGCGCCCAAAATGCTTTTACCTTGGTTGAGCGACGAGAGATTGGTAACGGCGTTGAGGATAAAACTTCCTACGCCGCTAAAAAGATGCGTCAGGATATATAAGGCGTCGTGGATGTTTCTTGCCCTAAAGAATATCCATCCGACGCATACAAGCGAGAATGTGATGGCGACACGGATATATTTATGAATGACAGGATACTTCTCCAAGCCGATTTTGTGAACAATATTCTTTCTCAAATCATAAGTCCAGATGGAAAAAATCATATAGAATCCGTTGAGGGCTCCCCAGGCAATATAGGTCCAGTTAGCCCCGTGCCACAATCCGCTGATGAGGAAGGTCACGAATAAATTATAATACCAGCGCGGTTTAGAGACGCGGTTGCCTCCCAAAGAAATATAGACATAATCCCTGAACCATGTCGAAAGCGAGATGTGCCATCTTTTCCAGAACTCGGATATTGATTTAGCGAAGTAGGGCCGGTTGAAGTTATCCATCAATTTAAAGCCCATTACCTGTGCCGACCCGATAGCGATATCGGAGTAGCCGGAAAAATCACAGTAAATCTGGAAGGCAAAGAAGACCGTTGCGACAATGAGCGATACGCCCGAATAGTCGTGCGGATTATTGTACACGGGATCCACAAAAGCCACCAGCCGGTCGGCAATAACGATCTTCTTAAACATCCCCCAAGCCATTAATTTCAGCCCGTCGGTAACTCTTTGGTAATCAAATGAGTGTTTTTCGTAGAATTGGTGGAGCAGGTGCTGGGGCCTTTCGATGGGGCCGGCGACCAGCTGAGGGTAAAACATGACATAAAGAGCATAAATCCCGAAATTCTTTTCGACCTTTTGGTTCCCTCGATAGACTTCGATGACGTAGCTTAAACTTTGGAATGTATGGAACGACAACCCTATAGGAAGGAGCAATGTTAGCGCGCTGACAGGATAATTCCAGTGAAGGAATTGAGCCGCATGTCCAAGATTCGCGTTAAAAAAATTAAAATATTTAAATATAAATAAAACCAGGCATGTTGACAAGATGCTTATCATGAGAAAAAACTTCTTTCTCTTGCCTTGTGATTTTGCTATCCAAATACCGGCAGAATAATCAATGATAATGAGCGCTGCTAATACGAGGATATAAATCGGGATAAAGGCCATATAAAAAATACAGCTGGCGGCAAGCAGCATAAACCAGCGGAATTTATGGGGAAGCAGGAAATACAGGATCGTAACGACGGGAAAAAAAATGAAGAATTGGAGAGAATTAAATACCATTATTATTTTAGCCGATTGAGTTTTGCCTGCATATGAGATACAGCGCTGAAATGTTATTTAATAACTTCTGAGGAGCCTCCGTAGGGAGGTGGATTAAAAGGAGCATACGGAGGGTGGGACTTGATTTTTGATAAGGCTCGATCAAGCCTACCCTGTGCGTCTTGTAAGTCTTTTTTGGCTGCTATTTTTTCTAAACACGTTTCGGATAGCATCAGGATATCTTTTTGTTCTTCAGAAATAGGGTGGGCGCATTGATTCAGGACATTGTAGACAGCGCCTCCGGCTAAAGGATAATCTCGTTCGGTGGCATAACGGTTGAAAATATACCGAAAGTTTTTGTCTAACAGAGCCCGGGCGAATAGGCCTTCATTAAAATAGGTAACGCTGGGAAAAGCCGCTGAACCTGAAAAACCGATATGCTGGCCTTTTACGGGGTAAAAAGTATAAGGCCAGTTGAAAGGCAGAAAGAGCGCCAGTTGTTTCGGGTCAAGGTTTGCTTTTTTATAAGCAGCGTAACTTTCCGGAACTTTTGGATAGCGTTCGGCAATGATTTGCGATTCGGATTTCTGAAAAGTTAAGAATTTGACCACGTCTTCTGCATAAGGACGGGAGCTGCCCATGACATCAAACGAATAGCGGATGCAGTAAATACAAATAAGAAGGATAAGGCTTATGCTGAGCGGTTTTTCCCACTTCTTAAGGATCTTTGATCTTTCCAGAAAAAGATGAAAAATGAAGGCCAAGAAAAATGCGCAGGCGAGAGAGTAGACACCGATTCCAAAACGGTAATAACGCATTTCAAAAACCATGTACATTGCCTGCAAGATAATTACGATAATCGACATTATAAAGAAGGATAATCCGTAAAAGAAAAACCGATGCTTTTTTCCCAGAAAAAGCATGGCCAGAAGGCTTGTTCCTAAAGCCAGGGGAAGCAATATTTTTGAGGGCAATATCCCCGGCCAGACCATAAACGCCGTTACATTCTTAAGCGCATCAGACAGATTTAGGTGGTAATGGTATTGTGTTCCGATTGTCATGACGGCGTTGTCGTAGAACGGTGAGCGCAAAGGTCCGAGGGAAGCCGGGAAAAGGGGGGTTCCGGTCGTTATCCAGCTATATATATAGGAAATTGAGGCAAAGAAAACTGCTGCGGCCAACGACAGGATGGTGGCGGGTTGTTTCTTAAATGATAGCTTCCGGGCAGCATAGAGTTCTTTGTTGGCGAAAAATGATAGAGCCGTGATTATCAGAAAACATCCAAGATATGCCACACCCAGGTATTTGCAGGCCATTGCATTGAAGACAGAAATAGCGGCAAGGAAGAAATATTCTTTTTTTCTTGCCGTCAAAAAAACAAAAAACCCGAAGAGAGAAAGAAAAATTGAAAAGGCCAGTATTATATTGATGTGGACAGAGACATTTGCGCCTGATGCGACAATGTGTTCTTCTGAAACTACGAACGCTGCGGCCGCCAGAGAAAAAACACCGGCACCCAAAGACCTCGCTGCACCGTAGACACAAAATAGCAGCATGACTTTGCTGAGGCCCTGAATGATCTGGGGGAAGACCGTCGAATGAGGATGCCATGCAAACCCCAGGGCATAGAGGAGATTTTCTCCCGGAGGAACCAGGAAGCGTACGTCGGCAAAACGAGAAAAGAATTTTCCGCCATGATCAAGAAACTGTTGAATCATCGGAAAGTAAAAAGACAAGGCATCGCAGTCAAAGGTAGGATACAGGTTCCAGAAAAAAAGAAAACCAGCCATAGCCCCTAAAACGATAAATTCCCATCGGGGAGTTGATATTTTCTTCGCGAATTCTTTGGAGAAGTTCTTGCGAAAGAAAATCCAGTAATAACCTAATAAGGTTAGCGTGCTGCCGGTGATTGTGACCCCTAAAGGGTTAAACAAATGAATTACGGAGAGAGTCGATAGAATCCCTTCATAACAAAAATAGCCTAGGAACCAAGAGATGCCAAAGGCCAGGAAGGAATTCTCCGAGAAATTATTATCGGAATCTTGGCCGGATATTGAATTTGATTCTTGCCGAAGGATTGTCCATAGGAAGTGACCAATGCCGAAGACTCCAATAGCGGTTAAAAAGGCATACAGCATATCAGCGACGAACATAACTTTTCTCCGATTTTTTCATATTCTATACCCGATGCTCTTTAGATAAAAGTTATTTTTAAGATTTATCGGCTAGTTTTTCTTCTTTCTGGAGAACAAAAAATAAAAAGAATAGTATTCCTAAGTTAAAATAGAGTATAATTTTAAAATAGATTCTTAAAAATGTCGAGATTTTAACAGAGTTGATGACCAGCCAGGATGCTTAAACAGCCGCAGAGTCGTTTGGCAAAACAACTTCGGGACGTTTATTATCTTAGGGCAATCTTGTTGTTTGCAGTGAAATATATTTGAACCAAGCGGAGAGAGGAAATTTGAGTAATTCATCGAGAAAATTTGAAATACTAAATGTCAGAATCGATGCAACTGATATTCTTTCTGTTTGTGCCTCCCTTGAGCATTGGATTCGAACTTCTGCCAAGGTTTATGTATGTATTGCTCCTGTGTCGACTCTCGTTGAATGCCAAGGAAACAAAAAATACCTTGATATCGTTAACAATGCAGCTGCCGTTACCCCCGACGGAATGCCGTTAGTCTGGGTGGGAAAATGGAAGGGGTTTAAGAATATCCGCAGGACTTACGGCCCGGATCTTATGATTGCGGTTTGCGCCGAGGGACAGGATAAGGGATATAAACACTATTTTTACGGCGCTACGCCGGAGACATGCCGTTTGCTTGAGGTCAATCTTAAAAAAAGATTTCCCCGAATGAGCATTGCAGGAAAGTTTTCCCCTCCATTTCGAGACCTATCGGAGGAAGAAGATAACCAGATCGTAGAATCAATCAATCGGGCCAACCCGGATATTTTATGGGTCGGCTTGGGCTCGCCAAAGCAGGATTACTGGATGTATTATCATCGTGATCGATTAAACGTGCCGGTTATGGTTGGGGTGGGGGCGGCCTTTGATTTTCTGGCCGGGACAAAACCGCAGGCGCCCCGTTGGATGCAGCGCTCCGGACTGGAGTGGCTATTCCGGTTTTGCTGTGAGCCCAAAAGATTGTGGCGCCGGTATTTAATCGGGAATTCAAAATTCATTTTTTATCTGTTAAAAGACTGTTTTCGAAAGAATAAAGAAAGACAATAGGCCAAACATTATCTCGTTTTATCCGAAAACAGGACAGGAGCTAGGCTTGGCCGTTGCCCCGTTGCATGTGTTTCTCGCTATTATCGCCCCGGTTTTAAAGGCCTGTTACAACGATTTTCGACGCAATCCGCTTGATTTTTAAGGAGCGTCTCGAAGTCGGACCGGATACTCGGAAGTTTCATTCCCACCACAAGCTATCGGCTAGAATTATATAAGGGCTTAAGTCTTTGCTGATTCAGGGGTTAAGCTAAAAATACATCCCAAAGAATAGCTTGGGGATATCTTTAATCTTTGAGGCTTGTCTTTTTCTCTCTGATAGCCCCGGCAAGGTTAGGGCTTGACAATAATGTATTCTTTGGTAGGATTTTAATGTTTAAAGAAGCAAGGTCTTGGCTCTAATTTAGTGTGGATGCGGTAGGCTTTTCTCTCTATCTAAGTGATCCCTTTTATGAGACCAAAAAATAAAAACTCCATTATCCGCTTTCTTTACATCGTATTAGATATATATATCACCTACGTCGCTATCTTCATTGCCTGTTTATTCAGGCAGGAAATACTGACGTTTCCGGTTTCTTTCCACTACCTGCTTGTGGATCAAGACAACCCTTTTCGCATTCTTTTCTTATCCTGGATTTTCCTGACCGTATTCTTTAATAATCTTCACGGCCTCTACCAGACCAGAAGAGAACTATTTGAAGGAGTGGAAATATGGCTGATCATAAAGTCGATTTGCCTATCATCCTTAGGGATGATCACGCTGCAGTACATTCTTAAGATCCCCGGTTTTCCCAGAAGTATTTTTATTATCAGTATTATCTTGATGATTCTTTCGCTTTCTCTCTGGCGGGCGATTAAACGGGTATTTGTCGAATATCTCGTTTCACACGGCTACAACAATTTTAATGCCCTTATCATCGGTGCCGGAAGGATCGGCACGGCCCTGTTTAAGGAGATTGAAAAAAGGCCGGGCTTAGGGATTCGGGTTGTGGGTTTTTTGGATGACCTCAAGGTCGAAGCGGGGGATAGCAAGCATGCGAAAGTTTTGGGTAAGATTTCTGATTTTGCCGAGATTGCCCGAAAGGAATTTGTTAATAAGATTTTTATTACTGTCCATCATGACAGCAATGCTTTTTTGAACTTGCTGGAACAAGCCCGGGAAATGAATATTGCGGTCAGGGTGGTTCCCCAGGGGTTTGATTTAACGTCGGGAGAATTTTTTAAATACAACATTGGCCTGATTCCGATTCTTGAATACGCGGATGTTCAGAACTTGCGCAAGCAGGCGGGGAAAAGGATCTTCGATCTTATTATTAGCTTGGCTGCTTTTATTGTGCTCTTACCGGTATTTTTTGTTATCGGCGTTATCATTAAGTTTGACAGCGCCGGCCCGGTTTTTTATATGTCCAAAAGGTACGGAAAAGGCGGAAAGATATTTAATATGTACAAATTCCGCAGTATGACGCGCAATGCGGACAAATCGCTGGATCAGATACGCCACCAAAATGAAGTCGACGGGCCTATTTTTAAAATCAAGAAGGATCCGCGGGTGACCAAGTTCGGCGCTATCTTGAGGAAATATAGCTTAGATGAGCTTCCGCAGATTATTAATGTTTTACAAGGGGAAATGAGTTTAGTCGGCCCTCGGCCTTTGCCCATTGATCAAATCGAAAAAGAGGACTTAAAACAGCTTAAACGCCTTGAAGTGCGCCCGGGGATGACGGGCCTTTGGCAAATCAGAGGCAGAAGCGATGTCGCATTCTCGCGGCTGGTCAAGTGGGATATCTGGTATATCAATAATTGGTCATTCTGGCTGGACCTGAATATTCTTTTCCAAACCATTCCTGTTGTTCTAAAGGGTAAAGGCGCTTATTAATAAAGATTTCATGATGAATCTCCAACGCTTTCAGCAGAACCTCGACAGCCTTGCCAGATTCTTTTTGTATCTGCTTATTTTTTGGATTCCTTTCAGTAACGCCGTCATTGAAAGCTGTGTCATCACGGTCTTTTTTTTGTGGCTGGTAAAGAAATCTCTTTCAGCGTCTCCCGGGGCACTTAAAAATTTAACCGCGAAAAAAAAGATCCAGGAATTCCTCAGGGGTTTTAAAGTTAAGGGCAGCTTCTTAAATATCCCGATCGCGGTTTTTCTTTACATGGGTCTCCTTTCCGCGCTTTGGAGCCGCGCACCGTTTCAGTCCTTGCACGGCTTAATTTCTAAAACACTGGAATGGTTTGTTATCTATTTTCTGGTTCTGGAATTTTTTACTGAAAAGAAATACATCATCGTTGCCTTGGCTGTCTTTTTATTCTCGGCGGTTTCGGTCTGCGCCGATAGCCTTATCCAATTTTACATCACCGGAAAGGATGTCTTTTTTGGATATGCCTCTACCGAGAGAGCAACGGCCTGTTTTTATACGGGCAACGGTTTAGGCGGATATCTTTTGTTTGCCCTGTCATTGAGCGCCGGTTTTTTTATCGCGGAGACAAAGAATAAACCAAAAACGATTATTTTCGGGTTGATATTTCTTCTGGCATTTTGGGTTTTAGTGATAACTTTCTCAAGGGGGGCATGGGTGGCTATGGCCTTTGGAGCAGTTGCCTTCTTATTCTTTAAGAAAAGAATTCTTTCGTATTTATTAATGTTGTGCCTTGTTGTCCTTGCCGTCGATTTCTTTTTCATTTTGCCTTCAGATATAAAGCAAAAGATTCGGATTGATCCGCAGGAAATGCTGGGAACTGCCGGATGGAGGAGGGATGTTTGGCAGGACAGCCTTAAGATGGTCAGGGATAAACCGTGGCTGGGCCATGGGCCAAATACGTTTATGAAGATTTTCCAGCAAGATCAATATCGCCGAAGGCCCGAGAATCGTTCGTATGATCCTACCTATGCCCACAATTGTTATGTGCAGATGGCCGCCGAGGTAGGATTGCTGGGGCTTGGGTGTTTTTTGTGGATCCTAGGCAGGTTCTTTAGAAATATCGGACGCATGATTCTGGATAAGAGGATTCAGGATCGCTCAGGCTTAAAAATGATATTGCTGGGATTATTGATAGGATCTTTTAGTTTCTGCGTGCATAGTTTTCTTGACACTCATTTTTATTCTTTAAAACTATCCTCACTTTTCTGGTTTATAATGGGGCTGAGTGTTTGCTTGCATAAAATATTGAGCCAACCGGAAATCTGTGATATAACATAGCTTCTATTTATATTATTAAAGGGGGCTGTATGGCGCAAAGAAAAAAGGCATTGATCACCGGAATTACAGGGCAGGACGGTTCGTATCTGACGGAGTTATTGCTCAAGAAAAATTATGATGTCTACGGCATCATTCGAAGGTCAAGTAGCTTTAATACCGAGCGGATTGACCATCTTTACCAAGATCCCCACGAAAAAAAACTTCATCTTAAGCTTATCTACGGCGACCTGAACGATGCCAGTTCTTTAAATCACATTATTAAAACAATTAAACCGGATGAAATTTATAATTTAGGCGCTCAAAGCCATGTCCGGGTCAGTTTTGATATTCCGGAGTACACGGCCGAATCAGCAGCGCTTGGTGCTGTGCGCCTTTTAGACGCTATCCGTGATTCGGGCATCAAGACAAAATTTTATCAGGCCTCAAGCTCCGAGATGTTTGGTAAGGTCCAAGAAATCCCCCAGACCGAAAAGACCCCTTTTTATCCCCGCAGCCCTTACGGGGTTGCTAAAGTTTACGCCCACTGGATTACCGTTAACTATCGGGAAGCTTATGACATGTTTGCCTGTAGCGGCATTCTTTTTAACCATGAATCCCCGCGACGGGGAGAGACATTTGTCACGCGCAAAATCACGATGGCGCTGGCAAAGATTAAGCATGGCCTTCAGGACAAATTGTTTCTTGGAAATTTGGATGCCAAGCGCGACTGGGGCTTTGCCGGTGATTATGTTGAGGCTATGTGGCTGATGCTGCAGCAAAAAAAGGCAGATGATTATGTTGTGGCCACAGGAGAGACGCACTCGGTCAAAGAATTCTTAACCGAAGCATTTGATTATATCGGACTTAACTGGAAGAAATATGTAGAGATTGATAAGAGATATTTTCGGCCGACAGAGGTGGATGTCCTGGTGGGGGATAGCTCAAAAGCCCGCAGGATTTTAAAGTGGAAGCCGAAGGTGAATTTTAAACAACTTGTTCGCATGATGGTTGATAATGATATGGCGCTGGTTAGGCAAAAGGTTTACGGATTAAAGGGCGGATAAAGATGAATTTCTGGGAAAATAAAAGAGTCCTGGTGACCGGAGGGGCCGGATTTCTCGGGAAGTTTGTCGTTTGCGAATTAAGGCGCAAAGGATGCAGGAAAATATTCATTCCCCGCAAGAAGGACTTTGATTTAACTGCTTCTTCGCCCATCAAGAAGCTTTTGCTAAAAACAAAACCGGATATTATTCTCCATTTAGCCGCTGTGGTTGGCGGTATCGGTGCTAATCGCGAGAATCCGGGAAAGTTTTTTTATGAGAACATCATGATGGGTGTTCAGCTGATGGAACAGGCCCGTCTGTTTGGGGTGGGAAAATTCGTAGCCATCGGCACCATTTGTTCGTATCCGAAGTTTACCAAGGTTCCTTTTAAGGAAAAGGATTTGTGGTCGGGGTATCCGGAAGAAACCAACGCCCCTTACGGATTGGCAAAAAAAATGCTCTTGGTTCAGGCCCAGGCGTACCGTCAGCAATACGGCTTTAATGCAATTTATCTCTTGCCGGTCAATCTCTACGGGCCCGGCGATAATTTTTCCCCCGAATCTTCCCATGTAATTCCGGCTTTAATAAAAAAATGCTGCGATGCCAAGGCGTCGGGACAAAAATCGATAGTTGTCTGGGGGACGGGAAAGGCCACGCGGGAATTCCTGTATGCCGAAGATGCCGCAAGGGCAATCGTTTTAGCGGCAGAAAGATATGATAAGCCCGAGCCCGTAAATATCGGCGCCGGTTTTGAGATCTCTATTAAGAAACTCGTCGGGCTGATTGTTCAGCTAACGGGATTCAAGGGGCAGGTTATTTGGGATGGTTCTAAACCCGACGGGCAGCCGCGCCGATGCTTGGATACGGCTCGCGCAAAGAGAGAATTTAATTTTACGGCTAAAACAAATTTTAAAAACGGCCTTAAAAAAACCATTGCCTGGTATGCTAAGCAAAAAAGTCCGACCGGAGCCTCGCAATAAAACAGAAGGGTTGTGATGAATAAAGAAAAGCTGGTCTTGTGGTGTGATAAGGCGATGGTGTTCGCATTCTGTGCCCTGATCTATTTTACGCCTATCTCGATCGCCCTGGTTGAGATTTTTGCAGTTATCGTCCTTGTTTTCTTTTTTATTAAACGCGGAATCATTTTTTACGCCGATTTAAAGAATTTATTAGGCGAACGCCGGGGACCTGTCTTTGTCAAGGCGGTCAGATTGTTTCTGAAATCTTTTGCGCCGGTTAAGAATTATCTGAACCGGCCGATCGGGATCTTTATCCTGATCGGATTTTTTTCGATCTTTATAAGCAAATACCCGATTCTTAGCATCAAAGGATTTTTCTTCAAATTATTGGAATGGACGTTCTTGTACTTTACTTTTATCGAGTGTTTTTCTGATAAAAAACGCTTGAAGATTTTTGTTACTGTTTTTATGGCGTCGGCGGTTTTGGTGTGTTTAAGCGGTTTCATCCAGCAATTTACCAAAGTCGACTTTATACGCGGTTATCAGTTTTCCCAGGGCAGGATTACGTCTTCTTTTAATCACGCGAATAATTTAGCCGCCTATCTTTTAATCGTTTCGCTCATATTCTTTGCCTTTGCATCTTTTAATAATTTGCGAAGTAGTGCTGGAAAGAATATGCCTATTCTGCGGCGCCCTATACTTTTACGACTCCTTTACGCAGGCCTTTTTGCGCTGTCGATGATATGTTTAGGGCTCACGTATTCCCGAGGGGCTTGGGTGGCATTCATTGCGGCATTGCTTTTTCTCGGGCTGTCCAAAAGAAAAGTCTTCCCCGTTTGCGTGCTGGTTATTGCCGTTTTTCTTGCCGTATTCCTTCCCTTGCTGAGCATGAAGAGAAATGTTTCGTTTTCATCGGATAACACTACTTTGCAGTTGGAACAAAAAACAGTGCAAAAGACCGAAAATCAGCCGGTGGGAAAACCTGCCCCTAAACAGCAAAATTTTAACGCTTCGGGAAGGATAGTTTTCTGGAATGATGCCGTTAAGATCATTCGAGAATTTCCGCTGGGTATAGGCCTGAACACGTATTCCAAGGTTTCTTATAAATATGACCAGGTATGGGGAGGCTATCCTCATAATTGTTACTTGCAGCTTGCGGCAGAGATGGGTATCTTAGGCTTGCTAGTTTTTCTTTGGCTCATGATTGTTCTTTTTAAGAATTCCATCCGTCATCTGCAAACAATGAATGATGAGTTTTTGACTGCGCTTCTAGCGGGTTCTCTGGCGGGTTTGCTGGGGTTTATGCTTCATAGCGGTGTGGATACCAATTTTTATTCCGTTCAGTTAGGCAATTTAATGTGGGTTGTCATGGGGGTTATTGTCGCAGTCCAGCAAATCGATCTTGCGGGGCGGAAGGGCTGATTATGCTCCAAGGTAAGAAAATCATCGTTGTCCTCCCTGCCTATAATGCCGAGAAGACCTTTCAGCGGACCTATGATGAAATTCCCAAAGACATCGTCGATGAAATTATCCTAGTCGACGACCATTCACGCGATCATACGGCTGAGGTTGCGCGCAAGGCCGGTGTCTCGGTTATCACGCACGAAAGAAATCTAGGTTACGGCGGTAACCAAAAGACGTGCTACAAAGAAGCCCTAAAAAGAGGAGCCGATATTATTATTATGCTTCATCCCGATTATCAGTATCCGCCCAAGCTGGTCGCGCCCATGGCAGCGTTGATTGCTTCGGGGATGTTTGACGTGGTCTTAGGCTCGAGAATACTGGGGGGCTATGCGCTTAAAGGAGGCATGCCTTTCTACAAATATATTTCCAATCGCCTTCTGACGGCGTTTGAGAATTTAATGACAGGACAAAAATTATCCGAATACCACACCGGATACCGGGCATTCTCAAGAGAAGTTTTAATCAATTTACCTATCTTAGAGAACTCCGATGATTTTATTTTTGATAATCAAATACTGACTCAGGTATTCTGTTTCGGCTACCGGATAGGCGAAATAACTTCGCCGTGTTCGTATAATCAGGATTGTTCATCGATAAGCTTTCGAAGAAGCGTCCAATATGGTTTTGGAGTTTTGAACAGCAGCATGCGCTATTGGCTTCAAAAAAGAGGCTTGAGGCATTACCGGCTGTTTGACAAGCAAAACGGTGCTAAGCTGGTCGTGAGCCTCTGATGTGCCGGATTTTCGACAGGAGTGAGCCTTGCGTTTTATTGACAAAACTAATAAGTCGGCTATAATAATGAATCGCTTTTAGCGACAGAGGGTGTAGGGTATTAAAATCACGGGGAGATTTAAAAATGAATAAAATGATGCTTAAAGACGCGAATTTTAGCGGAAAAAAAGTTATTGTCAGAGCTGATTTTAATGTTCCCCTGGATAAGAGCCTGAAAATCACCGATGACCGGCGTATCAGGGAGTCCTTGCCGACCATTAATTATCTGCTTAAAAACGGCGCTGCCAAGATTATCCTGATGAGTCACTTAGGCCGTCCCGATGCCCAAGTTGTTGAAAATCTTAGGCTTCGGCCCGTGGCCAAAAGACTGGAAGAGCTTCTTTCTCAGAAAGTCTTGGCGCTTGATGACTGCATTGGTGATGCCGTAAAACAAAAAATCGCCGGATCTCCGGAAAAGATTATTTTACTTGAGAATTTAAGATTTCATAAAGAAGAAGAGAAGAATGACCCAAAATTTGCCCAAGAACTTAGCTCCCTTGCGGATATTTATGTTAATGATGCCTTCGGAACCGCTCACCGGGCCCATGCTTCAACCGCGGGTATTGCCAAATATCTTCCGGCGGTCGCAGGCTTCCTACTGGAAAAGGAAATCAATTATTTAGGGAAGGCCGTTTCCAATCCGCAAAAACCGTTTGTGGTTATTCTAGGCGGGGCCAAGGTTTCGGATAAAATTCTTCTCATTGAGAATATGCTACCCAAAACCGATTGCATTATTATCGGCGGCGGCATGGCGTATACCTTCTTGAAGGCCCAGGGCATAGCCATTGGTAATTCGAAATTAGAAGCCGACAAATTGGATGTTGCCAAGAGCCTTTTGGAAAAGGCCAAGGCTAAAAATGTCAAGATCGCTCTTCCCGTCGATCATGTTATTACCAAGAGTATTGATTCGACTGATGATGTTAAGACGGTTACTGATATACCTGATGGTTATATAGCGGTTGATGTCGGTCCGGTGACATGTAAGAATTTTAAAGGCATTCTTTCTACTGCCAAGACAATTGTCTGGAACGGACCCTTAGGGATATTTGAAAAAGATGCCTTTGCTCAAGGGACCAAAGATGTTGCCCAGTATATAGGGAATCTAAAAGGTGTCATCTCGATTATCGGCGGCGGGGATACGGCGGCCGCGATGGCAAAATTTAAGATTGAAGATAAAATGACTCATATCTCGACCGGCGGCGGGGCGTCGCTTGAATATCTCGAGGGCAAGGAATTACCCGGCATTGCCGTTCTTCAGGATAAGAAATAGCTTGTTTATTGTTTGGTTATCTTTTTGGAGAAAATAATGAGAAAAATAATTATTGCAGGAAATTGGAAATTAAATAAAACCTCGCTGGAGGCCATTGATTTTGTCACCATGCTTAAAAGACAGCTGGATGATGTGACGGCGGTGGACATTGTTGTTTGCCCCGTTTTTACTGCCTTAGCCGACTGTTCAGAAGTTTTGGAAAGCTCCAATATCGGCCTGGGAGCGCAGGATGTCTATTGGGAGGATTCGGGTGCTTTTACGGGCGAGGTTTCCGCGCCCATGCTCAAGGATATCGGCGTGCAATATGTTATTATCGGCCACTCCGAGCGGAGGCAGTTTTTCGGAGAAACGAATACAAGCGTTCAAAAAAAGGTTAAAGCGGCCCTTAAGCACGGATTGATTCCCATTGTTTGTGTCGGGGAAACTCTTCAGGAGAGGGAAGCAAATCGTACCTTTGATGTTATTAAGAAACAGTGCGAAGAATCATTGGCCGGGTTTTCGGCTGAAGAAATACAAAAAATGATTTTGGCCTACGAGCCGGTGTGGGCCATAGGTACCGGTAAAACCGCGACCTCGCAACAGGCCCAGGAGGTGCACCAATTTATCCGGCAGCTTTTAGTTAAGATGCACGGCAAGGATACGGCTTCAACAGTTCGCATCCAGTACGGCGGAAGCGTAAAGCCCGAAAACATCAAAGAATTAACCTCGCAGGAAGATATTGACGGCGCGTTAGTGGGAGGGGCCAGCCTTAAAGAAGATTCTTTTGTAAAAATTGTCAAGAATTGCTGTGATGTTCAAAAATAGGAGAAAGGATATTTAGATGTTTGGATTTATCGTTTTTATTCATGTTCTTTTGTGCATCCTTATTACAATAGTTATTTTAATGCAGGCCGGAAAAGGCGGTGGTCTGGCGGAAAGTTTTTCCTCGGCCGAATCAATGTTTGGCGCCAAGACCAATACCATCCTTGTCAAGACGACGGCTGTGTTTGTTTCGATTTTTCTGGTGACCTGTTTAAGTTTAGCGGTTATTTCTTCCAAGGCCAACCGGTCGCTTATTGATAAAGAAGCGATTGAAAAAGCGGTAGCCGCGGCAGCTTCGGGCCAGCCGGTTGATCAAAAGGCGGCTGGCGCGGCATCGGCTCAACCCGGAACGATTTCTGGTGCACAAGCGATACAAGAAAATGCGCAGAAGGAGAATTTGCCAAATCAGCAATCCTCCCAACCCAACGAGCCAAAAAATCCTCAAAAATAATAAGCCAGGCCGTTCTCGCTTTCTCTTCCCCTGGATTTTGCTCCTGTCCTTCCTGTTTTTTTCTGTGAACTCTGTTTTAGCTCAATTGGCAATTTCCTCCGAAAAATACGGCGGTCAAATTGTCCTGGCCACGACTTCGGATCCCCGCTCCTTTAATCCTATTGTTGCCCAGGAGACATCAACGACGGGCGTTACCAGCCTTATCTTTGAAGGGTTGACCAGAACCAACGGCATTACCCTGGAAGTCGAGCCTAACCTTGCCGAAAGCTGGCAGGTAAGCGAGGATGGGTTATCCTGGGTGTTTCATTTGCGTCCCGGCGTACTCTGGTCTGACGGAAAACCCTTTGGCGCTGACGATGTCGTATTTACGTTCAATGATTTAATTTACAATGAAAAAATTCCCACTTCCGCGCGCGATGCCTTTACCGTTGAGGGAAAAATATTCAAGGTCGAAAAGATTGACGACTTGACCGTCCGGTTTACGCTGCCGTTGAAATTTGCCCCTTTCTTAAGGGCGATGTCCCAGGAAATTCTTCCTAAACACAAATTACACAGTGCCGTTGCCCAGGAGAAATTTAATTTTACCTGGGGCATCGACAGCGACCCTAAAGAAATCGTCGGGACCGGCGCCTATATGCTGACAGGGTATTTGCCCGGTCAACGGGTTGTCCTTGAAAGGAACCCGCGCTACTGGAAGAAATCAAAGACAGGAGAGCAACTTCCTTTTATTTCGGAAATAATCTATATTATCGTTCAAAGCCAGGATACGCTGTTTTTAAAATTCATAGACGGTGAGTTGGACTATTGTCCGATACGGGGCATGGATTATCCGCTCCTAAAACCCAAAGAAGGCAAAGGGAATTTTAGGATCTACAATACGGGGGCGGATTTTGGAAGTAATTTTATTGTCTTTAATCAAAATAGAGGCCTCCATCCGCGTACCCGCGAGCCTTTTGTCGAGCCCAAGAAACTGGCGTGGTTTACCAATCTTGAATTTAGAAAAGCGGTCGCCCATGCGATTGATAAAAAGCGCATTATTGATATCCTGATGAACGGTCTGGGATATCCGCAGGACTCTTCCTTAAGTCCCAGTAGCGGATTTTTTTATGATGCGAATGTTGTCCGGTACGATTATGATCTCGTCAAGGCCGAGACGATATTGTCCAATGCCGGTTTTGTTGACCGTAATGCCGATGGCATTCTTGAGGATGCGCACGGCAATAGGCTTGAATTTAATTTATACACTAATTCCGGTTCCAATGAGCGCTTACAGATTGCTTATATTATCCGGCATGATTTGGAACGCCTGGGAATCAAGGTGAATTTTGTGGCTCTTGAATTTAATAATCTTGTGGCTAAATTGACATCGGATTACGCCTGGGATGCGATTATTATCGGTTTGACCGGCGGCATCGAGCCGCACTTTGGGAAGAATGTCTGGGCCTCTAACGGCCAACTGCATATGTGGTACCCCGGCCAGGAAAAGCCCCAAACATTATGGGAAAAAAGGATTGATGAGATTTTTGATGCGGGTGTCCAGGAATTAGATGCACAAAAAAGAAAGGCCCTTTACGATGAGTGGCAGATGATTGTTTCCAAGGAGTTGCCGGTTATCTATACGGTGCTGGGGGCGAATATGTTCGCGGTCCGCAATAAATTCGGGAACCTGCATCCGAGCAGTTACGGCGGTGCGTTTCATAACTTGGAAGAAATCTATATTAGAAAAGAGTATCGTTAGGCATGTTTAAATTTATCATTAAAAGAATCCTGGTTGCCATTCCGCTCTTGCTGGGTATTTCTCTGCTGACCTTTATTCTGATTCAGGCGACGCCGGGAAACTACTTTGATACTTTAAAATTAAATCCTCAAGTCTCTCCGGAAACCATTGCCCGGTACCAAAATCTGTATCATTTAGATAAACCTTTGATGCAGCAATATTTCTATTGGCTGGGGAACTTATTACGGCTGGATTTGGGTTATTCATTTTTTTATAATTGCCCGGTTTCAAAAGTCATTGCCGGGCGATTGTTTAACACCTTTATCTTGTCGCTGGCAGTTCTTATTCTCACCTGGTCTGTCGCTATTCCTTTGGGGATTTGGGCGGCTGTCCGCCGGAATCATTTCGTAGACAGGATTTTATCTTTTTGTTCTTTTGCGGGGCTCTCGATTCCCAGTTTCTTTTTGGCGATGATACTGCTTTTTGCGGCGAGCCATTTTCAGATTTTGCCCTTAGGAGGAATGCGTAGCGCTAATTTTGACGATCTTAATACTGCCGAAAAGATAATCGATATCTTAAGACATCTGGCCATTCCCGCTATTGTTATTTCTTTAGGCTCCATCGCCGGGCTACAGCGTCTAATGCGCGGCAACATGTTGGAGGTTTTGCGCCAGCAGTATATTTTGGCTGCGCGAGCGAAGGGATTACCCGAACACCGCGTGATTTACCGGCATGCGTTACGCAATGCCGTGAATCCGCTGGTAACTATTTTTGGCTATCATTTCTCGGAATTATTAAGCGGTGCGGCCTTGATTGAGATTATCTGCAACTGGCCGGGCTTGGGATCGGTGATGCTCACGGCGGTGCGGGCGAAGGATGTTTACCTGGTAATGGCGAGCATGCTGATGGGAGGGGTGCTTTTACTTTTAGGAAATCTCTTGGCCGATATTTTACTGGCCTGGGTGGATCCGAGGATCCGTTATGAATAAAGAGGGAAAATCAGCCAGTCAATTCAGTATCGCGTTTAAAGGTTTTAAAAGAAACCGGGCAGCTTTGTTTTGCGGCTGGATATTGGCCTTGCTTTATCTCGCGGCCATTTTTGCCGATTTTTTAAGTCCGTATTCGTACAGAAACGAAGACAGGGGGTATTCGTATTGTCCACCGATGTCTATCCGGATTTGGGATAGCCAAAAAGGACTAACGCGCCCCTTTGTCACGGGGATTTCCTTGAGGTTCGATCAGTTCCACAAACGAATCTATGAGCCTGATTTTAGTAAAGAATATCCGGTAAAATTCTTAACAGCCGGCGATGAATATCTATTGTTGGGGGTGTTTCCCTGTCGTTACCACTTATTTGGGGTTGATGCCCCGGGGAGGATCCATGTCTGGGGGGCGGATTCAAGGGGGAGGGATCTTTTTTCGCGAATTCTGTACGGTTCGCGGGTCTCGTTATCTATCGGCTTGATCGGGGTGACGATTTCATTTGTCATTGGTTTGCTGGTAGGCGGAATTGCCGGCTATTATGGCGGCAGGTTGGATAACATCGTGATGCGTATCTGTGAAATGTTCATGATGGTGCCGGGATTTTATCTTATGCTGGCATTAAGGGCGGCATTTCCGCCTAATTTAAATTCGTTGCAAATATATCTTCTGATTGTTGTTATTTTTTCTTTTATCGGCTGGGCGAGTTTGGCCAGGGTCATCCGCGGGATGAGCATGTCGTTACGGGAAAGGGAGTTTGTGCTGGCCGCCAGGGCTATCGGCCTATCAGATTTCTCGATTATCATAAAACACATTTTACCGCATACATTATCGTATTCGATCGTGGCGGTGATGTTGTCTATTCCCGGCTATATTCTAGGCGAATCGGCGTTAAGCCTTTTAGGTTTAGGGATCCAGGACCCGTATGCCAGCTGGGGAAATTTGCTTTCGGAAGCCATGGGGATTGTTTCGATCCAATTTGCCCCCTGGATTATTTTACCGGGTTTCTTTATTTTTGTGACGGTTATGTGTTTTAATATTGTCGGAGACGGCCTACGCGATTGCCTGGATCCGCTTTTAAGATTTGAGGGAAAAATCTAACATGTCCGAATCTCTTTTAAGAATTAATAATTTAACAATTAGCATTCAAGGAGAATCAGGATATAGCGAAATCGTCAAAGACTTAGCCCTGGAGATAGGGCCTTCGCAGAATGCCGCTCTGGTGGGCAGCTCGGGAAGCGGCAAGACAACCATTGGGTTAGCGATCTTAGGGCTTTTGCCGGAGGCGATGTATATTTCTAACGGCCAGATTATCTTTAAGGGAGAAAATTTGCTTAATCTGTCCGCGGCCAAAATGCGAAAAGCGCGCGGTAAAGAAATCAGCATGATCTTTCAGGAGCCCTTAAGCGCGTTTAATCCTGTTTTTACGGTGGGATTTCAAATCGAAGAAATGATACGATTTCACTTAAGACTAAAAAGGCGCCAGAGAAAAGAAAGGGTTCGCGCGCTTTTAGACGCGGTCGGCATCCCGGATCCAAAACGGGTGGCCGCAAGTTATCCGCATCAGCTAAGCGGCGGGATACGTCAGCGGGCGATGATTGCCCAGGCGATTGCGGCCGAACCGAGCCTCTTGATTGCGGACGAACCGACCAGCAACCTTGACGTTACTCTCCAGGCGCATGTTATTGAACTGTTTAGAAAGTTAAAAGACACGTTAAAAATCTCAACACTTTTGATTACGCATGATTTGGGCGTGGTCCGTCAGCTGGCGGATAAGGTGGCTGTGCTTTATGACGGCCGTGTTGTCGAAACCGGGGAAACGCAAGAGGTCCTTTCGCGGCCTAAGCACCCCTTTACCTGTGAACTGGTTAAAACGGTATCGGTTTAATGCTTTTAGAACTAAAAAACATAAAGAAGTATTTTCCCGCCAAGACAAGCTTGTTCGGGAGGAAAAAAGGTTTTGTCCGTGCCGTTGACGGAGTCAGCCTAACCATTCAGGAGGGAGAAAATTTAAGCCTGGTGGGTGAATCGGGCTCCGGAAAAACGACCTTGGGCAGGATTATTTTGAAATTAATGCCCTGCGATGAAGGCGGCATTATTTTTGACGGAAAGGATATCACTCGTTTGTCCACGGGAAAGATGCGCCCATTTAGAAAAGACTTGCAGATGGTTTTTCAGGACCCCTACAACAGCCTGGATCCGCGGTTTACGGTGCGCAATATTATCCGCGAGGCCATGGTTTTTGAGCGCGGGAAGCGTAGAAATCAAAGGGAAGAGAAGATCCGCGCGCTGCTTTCTGCCGTTAATTTGCCCCTTGATACTCTTAACCGTTTTCCTCATGAATTTAGCGGCGGAGAAAGGCAGAGAATCGCCATTGCGCGCGCCTTAAGCATGAATCCCAAATTGCTTATTTTAGATGAGGCTGTATCGTCTTTAGATGTCTTGGTGCAGGATCAGATTATCAACCTGCTGATGGACATACAAACGAAATTTAACTTGACTTACCTTTTTATTTCCCATAATTTACGTATAGTGAGGAAAATCAGCAGGAAAGTGGGCGTGATGCTCAAAGGCAAGATTGTAGAAATGGCCCCGGCGGAAGAAATATTTAACAATCCGCTTCACCCGTACACCAAACAACTTCTGTCGGCGGCTTTGGAGTATAAGGTGATCCCCTATCAAGGGGATCCGGATAAAACAGATGGCTCATTGCGGGATATCGGCAATGGCCATTTTGTTGCCGGTTAATTCGAAGTCAGCCAGAAATTATCTTTTTAAAGGAGCCCTATGAGCGATTTATTTTGGAAGAAAGTCAGCTATGTCTTTGGATTGTTGGCGCTGGCAGTCCTTTTTGGCCTTCTGGTATTCTCGGCCAATATTGAGATTAAGGACCTGGATTTATGGCTCCATTTGAAGATGGGCGAATTTATATCCCAAAATCACTATGTCCCCGAGTCCGATGTTCTTTCCTGTTCAATCGCCGGGAAACCCTGGATTAATCATGAATGGTTATTTCAGGTCATCGTCTATCAAATTTATCATGCCTTCGGGCCGGACGGCCTTATCAACATGCAAGTCGGCGTGGTGGTGGCAACGTTCTTGTTGCTGTTGTTTTTAGGCTACAACCGCGATCGGCAGTTTGGCGTTATCTTTTTGCTTTTGTTGATTCTGATGGTTTACCGGACCAGATTTACCATTCGCCCGGATATCTTTAGTTTGCTTTTCTTTGCTCTGTATATCCATGTCCTTGCATTGCATCTCGACAAGAAATGGTCGGTATTTGCTCTATTTTTTATCCAGGTCCTATGGACAAATTTTCATGGTTTTTTCTTCTTTGGCCCTTTCCTGGTTTTGGTAGGAATCGGTTCCGAATTCTTAAAACGCCGGGTTAGGCTTCCTTGGCAATGGAATACGGCCGGGAGGCTAAGCGACGGAGAATATGTCCGCCTCAAATGGATTTTCTTGATTGTTGTTCTCGCCTCTTTAATAAACCCCGCTACTTTCAAAGGGGCCTGGTATCCGATCAATGTCCTGATTCATATCCCCGGGGAATCGCGTATCTTCTTTAACAATATTCAAGAATTAAGACAGCCGCTTCAGTGGAGCAATGTATTCTCTGCGGAACCGTTTCCGCATTACAAACTCTTAATCCTGCTTTCGGCGTTTAGTTTTATGCTGAATTTTAGAAAGATTGACATTGGAGACTTATTGATATGGGCCATCTTTTTATTCGTCTCTCTGGTGGCTGTTCGCAATCTGGTCTTTTTCTCATTTGTGGCTTATCTGGTGTGCCTGACAAATCTGATGAGCCGTTCGCTCAACAGCATTCTTCCGTTGCGTTTTAACAACCAGAAATTTCTCTACATTTCGGTTGCTTCTTTGAAATTGATCCTTGCCTTCTGGATGATACAGTACGGAACAATGATTTCGAGGGGGGCGTATTTTGATTTTGACAAATATGAGTTAAAGAGCGAATTTGGCGGAATTAGCCAGCGCAATTTTCCTAATAAGGCTGTTGATTTTCTGGTGGATAATCACGTGAAGGGCAATTTCTTTAATGATTTTAACTCCGGAGCGTATTTGATCGGGCGGTGTTTTCCCGATATAAAAGTATTTATCGACGGGCGTACCGAAGTCTATGGCCCGGAATTTTTCAAGAGTTACCAAAAGATATGGGGGCAGGGCGATACCGCCAGCCTAAAAAAGGCGATTGAAGACCATCACATCACGGGGGCGTTGCTTAATTCGGTTCACGAGCCTTTACTGGCTAAGCTTCTCAATAATTTCTACAAAGATAAAGACTGGATACTGGTCTATCTTAATTACGACGGGGTTATTTTCTTGAAGAACGTTCCTGCCAATAAAACTTTGATTGATAAATTCCGTATTGATTTAACAAAATGGAAGGTTAAAGAAATCGATTTGCAAAGGCTGGCTTCACGATCCGTGGCGCCTTACCAGTACGTCAATCGGGCTCATACGCTCGATGCCCTTGGTTTTCAAGAGGCAGCTTTAAGGGAAGCCAAACATGCTCTTAAGATTGCCCCCGACTACATGGATGCCTATAAAATTTCCGGCAAGATTTACGGGCAACAAAAGGAATTTCGAAAGGCGTTTGAGAATTTTCGTATCGCTTCTATGCTTGCGCCCGGAGATACAGAAACGAGGGCCAATTTAGGGTTGGCGTATGAGAAGTTGGGGGACCCGGAGGGGGCCTTAAGGCAGTACCGCCAGCTAATTACTGACGACCCGAAGAGCCCTAAGGGGTATTTTACCTCGGCTAAGACCTGCGCGGGTCTCAAGCGCTATGAGGAGATGATGGGTTTCTTAAAGAAGGCTCATCGCTTGGCGCCGAAAGACAGCAAGGATCTTTTGGAGATAGGGGATATTGTTTATGAGAATAAGAATTTTGGCATAGCCAAAGAAGTCTACGCCATGGCGATAGAGACAGAGAAAAACCTGGAGAAAGTCCATAACAAAATAGGCCTCTGCTATCTATCGGTCGGAAATTATGCAAAGGCAAAGGCAGAATTTATTGAGGGCCTAAAATTCAGTCCGCGCGACGAAGAATTGAAAAAAAGCCTTAAAGAATTGGATAGGAAAACTCGAAGAAAGTAAAACGGCAAGGGCTTTCGCGCCGTAAGCCCTCTTGCAAAATAGTCTGTTCCAACGTATAATTGTTATTAACGTATTTCATCTAGATTCTTAAGAGCGCTGTTTTCCACGGAAGGGAATACCATTTATGCGTGAAGTATTGACTTTTATCTTGGCCGGCGGCAAGGGTGAGAGGCTTAATCCTTTGACTCGTGACAGAACTAAGCCGGCGGTTCCGTTTGGCGGCATTTACCGGATTATCGATTTTACCTTAAGCAATTGCGTTAACTCCGGATTGCGGCGGGTGTTTGTTCTTATTCAATACAAGTCTTTTTCTTTGCAAAAACATATCTTGGCCGGGTGGGATATCGTTTCAAGCCAGCTGGGAGAATTTATCGATGTTATTCCGCCGCAGCAGAGAATCGGCTCGGATTGGTACAAGGGTACGGCCGATGCCATCCATCAAAATGCCTATACGATCCAGGATTACAACCCTAAGCTGGTCATGATTTTGGCCGGGGATCATGTTTATAAAATGGATTATAGAAAGCTTATGGAGCGGCATCAGGAAACGGATGCTGACATGACGGTTGCCTGTATCGAGTTTCCTAAAGATGCGGCCACGGGCTTGGGTGTTGTCGAAGTTGATAAAAAAGGAAGGGTGTGCGGCTTCCAAGAAAAGCCCCTCGACCCCAAGACGATCCCCGGGGATCCGAATAAGATTTTTGGCTCCATGGGGATTTATCTGTTTAAAACAGAAGTTCTCCTAGAGGAACTTGGCGAGGACGCGAGGCTTAATTCCGACCATGACTTTGGAAAGAATATTATCCCGCAGATGATTCAGAAAAAACGCCGGGTTTATTTTTATAATTTTGTCGATGAGGATAATCGTCCCAAATACTGGCGCGATATTGGAACTCGCGACGCCTACTATCAGGCCAATATGGATTTAGTGAGATCCAATCCCGAATTTAATCTCTATGACAAGTCCTGGCCGGTGCGCACCTACCATGCGCAATTTCCGCCGATTAAGATTATGAGTGTTACCGATAAAGGAAGTACTAACGTCGGCCTAGTGGTTGACTCTCTGATTGCCGGCGGTTGTGAGATTAAAGGTGCGCAGATTAAACGTTCGGTGCTTTCTTCGAACGTCCGTATTGAAAATTACGCTGAGGTGAGCGATTCGGTCCTGATGGAGAGCGTTACCGTGGGCGAATATTCAAAGATACAAAATGCCATTATTGATAAAGAGGTTACTATCCCGCCTCATTCAGAAATCGGTTATAATCTTGAGATGGACCGAAAACGATTCGATGTAACCACGTCCGGCATCGTGATTGTTGCCAAGAAATCCGCCGTACAATAATCCTTAAATCAATTTTTTCCCTCTTTTTTTATCCGAAAAATTCTATTTTTTGATGCGGAGGTACTCTGCGGAGATTGCGAAGGGCAGCCTGGCGAAGATATCAGCGCTTGAGGGTTTCTTTGAATTTCTTGGTAAGGAGGGGGACGACTTGAAATAGGTCCCCGACAATGCCATAGGTGGCGACGCCAAAAATCGGCGCAGAGGGATCTTGGTTGATGGCAACAATCACCTCTGAGGATTGCATTCCGACGAGGTGTTGAATTTGGCCTGAGATACCGCAGGCGATATAAAGCTTGGGGCAAACGGTTTTTCCGGTTTGGCCCACCTGATGGGAGTAAGGCATCCATTCGCTGTCAACAGCCGCCCGAGATGCACCTACCGCAGCCCCCAGCACTTTCGCTAATTCTTCCAAGAGGGCGAAATTTTCCGGCCCGCGCATACCGCGGCCTCCGGAGACGATAATATCGGCTTCGCTGACGTTAATGGTCGAAGTTACTTCCTCGACGACTTCCAGGATGCTGGTGCGGGAAGTGAGAAGGGTGACGTCAAAATTCTCTTCGATGACTTTTCCTTTGCGTGTTTTGTCAATCGCTGCTTCCTTCATGACTTTGTGGCGTACCGTGGCCATCTGCGGCCGGTGGTTTCTGGTGATGATAGTGGCCATGATGTTTCCGCCGAAGGCAGGGCGGGTTTGCAAAAGAATTTTTTCCTTAGGGTCAATGTCAAGGGCGGTACAATCCGCGGTTAAACCGGCGTGCAGCTTTACCGCGACCCGCGCAATTAGGGCTCGGCCGATAATCGTGGCGCCGGAAAGCAATATCTCGGGGCGGTGTTTGCGGATAAGATTGGCGAGGATTTTGGTGTATGGTTCGTCTAAGAAATGTTCCAGCTTTTGATTATCAACGATGTAGACATTGTCCGCGCCGCGGTAGATAAGCTCCTGGGCCTTGTCTTTGATGTTGTGGCCTAAAACTACGCAGGAAACCTGGGTGTCGAGATTCTTTGCTAATTCTCTTGCCTTGCCTAAAAGTTCAAAGACGACCGGCTGGATAACGCCTTTCTTTTGTTCTCCGAAGACCCAAACGCCTTTATATTGATCGATATTTTCGGTCTTCTTCGATTCTCTTTTAAGTTCGATCGCGTTAAAACGGCAGGCATCTAAGCAGGCACCGCAAAGGGTACATTTGTCCAGGTCAATAACTGCCTTCTTATCGACCATAGTAATGGCGCCGAAGGGGCAGACCTTAACGCAGAGTGTGCAGCCGGTACATTTATCGTTGATAACGCGGATACTGCTCATTTTAAAGAATCCCTTTTAATATGCCGACCAATTTGCTGGCTGAATCTTCCGCATCGCCTTCAAAAATCTGGCCCTTTGGCCGCGGCGGCGGGGTGAAAATCTTAACCACCTGCGTCGGAGAGCCGATCAATCCTAAGTGTTCTTCCTGGGCTTCGATATCTTTGCCTTTCCAAGTCGGGATAACGGCACTTTTGGCCCGCATCTTTCCTTTTAAAGAAGGGATGCGGGGTGAATTGATTTCTTTGACCACGGTCATCAGGCAGGGCAGGCGGGTTTTTATGATCTCAAAACCCTCTTCGGTCATGCGCTCGACGGTCAATTGGTTATCTTTAAACTCGTCAATCTTACGGACGCAGGTAACCTGAGCGATATCTAGATGAGCCGCGATACCCGGGCCGACCTGGGCCGTATCGCCGTCGGAAGCCTGTTTTCCGCAAACGATAATGTCAAAATCTTTGATCTTTTTTATGGTCATGGAAAGGGTATAGCCCGTGGCCAGCGTGTCCGAGCCGGCAAAGGCCCGGTCGCTGACTAAGACCGCGTCATCACAGCCCAAAGAAATAGCCTCGCGTAATGCCGCCTCGGCCTGTGGCGGGCCCATGGTGATGACGGTGGTTTTACCGCCAAATCGTTCCTTTAGGCGCACGCCTTCCTCGATAGCGTACATATCGAAAGGGTTGATAATCGATTGCACACCTTCGCGGATCAGGGTATTTGTCTCGGGGTTGATCCTAACCTGGGTTGTATCAGGAACCTGCTTTATGCAGACAATGATGTTCATTTCTTAGCGCTGTCTTTGATGAGGGCCAGGCCGATGATGTTTCTTTGAATCTGATTGGTGCCTTCGTAGATCTGAGTAATTTTGGCATCCCGCATGAATTTCTCAACCGGATATTCTCTCATATAGCCGTAACCGCCGAAAATTTGTACCGCGTCAGTGGAAACCTTCATGGCGACGTCCGAGGCGAATAATTTTGCCATAGCTGAATCCTTACCGACATCTTTTTTGCCGGCATCGACTTCGCGGGCGGAGGCATACACAAGCGCCCGTGCGGCTTCGACCTGGGTGGCCATATCAGCAAGCATCCATTGGATACCCTGAAACGTTGAAATGGCCTTGCCGAATTGTTTCCGTTCCCGGGCATATTGAACCGCCGCATCTAATGCTCCTTGGGCAATACCGACGGCCTGAGCGCCGATGCCGGGTCGGGACTGGTCAAATGTTCTCATGGCAGCGATAAATCCCATGCCTTCTTTACCTAAAAGATTTTCTTTGGGGATCTTGCAATCGGTAAAAACAAGCTCGCGCGTGGAAGAAGCACGGATGCCCATCTTGTCTTCTTTTTTACCGAAGGTAAATCCGGGCGTTCCTTTCTCGACGACGAAAAGACTGGCGCCGCGCGGACCCTTGGATTTATCGGTCATGGCGATAATGGTATAGATCTCGGCATCGCCGCCGTTAGAGATAAAATGCTTTGTCCCGTTTAAAATATAGTGATCGCCTTCTTTTTTAGCGGTGGTCTGAATGGCACTGGCGTCTGAGCCTGCGGCTGGTTCGGTAAGCCCAAAAGCGGCGAGTTTTTCCCCTTTAGCGATTGGAGGCAGGTACTTCTTTTTTTGCTCTTCGGTTCCAAAAAGAATAATGGGGTAGGTCCCCAAGGCGGTTGCTGAATAACCTAGGGCAATACCGCCGCAGCCCTTGGAAAATTCTTCGGTGGCGATACACAGTTCCATGACGCCGCCGCCCATGCCACCGTATTGTTCTTCAATATACACCCCAAAAAGATCGGATTGGGCGATAACCTTAAGGACATCCCAGGGAAATTCGCCGGTTTTATCGTATTCGGCCGCCACGGGCTTTATTTTCTCTTCGGTAATCTGACGGCAGAGATCACGGATCATGACTTGTTCTTCGGTAAGCAGATAATCGATCATTTTTCCTCCTGCGGGTTAATTCTTATACATATATTTCTTTTAATATTGATACTTAAAAAAGCTTAAAGCATCTTGTATCTTGACAGTTTTTCAGAATGATTTTGGTCTAGTTAAACTTCATCATAGTATCACAGAAGATATATAAGAGGCAATATTTTTTTTATTCTCTTTAGGACAGAGATGATTCTTCAAGGGGTGTGTTTTTTTGGTATTGGAAAAACCTTAAGTAGTGCTTTCTATTCATTAACGAAAGCAACAGCTATCGGGGGGCGGAAGTGGTTTGGTGTGATTATAGATCGGAGTTCAATTATTTTGGCTATCGTTGGTACGACATAGGGAGACTCGGGCTTTTATGGACAGTAAATTTAATTTGAGCTTTATCCCGAAGGAAATCAGTCTTTTTTACATGTCTCGACGAGGATAAATGTAAGATATGTTAATATATGTAAGATAATGCATGATAACAATCCAAAAAGATATATTTAGTAATATTTAAGAAAAAAAGTGTAATAATTATTGACATCATGTAGTATCTGTAATAAATTGATAGCTGTCTATTGGTTCGGCGAATTTATTTAAAATTTATTTATGAGCAAAATAAACGCACTTCTTTAGCAGCAAATTAAGGAAATCCTAGCGTGGCATACGATAACTTGATGACTATTGAGGAAGTCGCAGACTATCTTAGGGTTAAGAAAAGAACGGTTTACGACTGGCTTAAGAAAGGAAAAATCCCGGCTATCAAGGCTGTCGGGCAATGGCGTTTTAAGAAAGAAAAGATTGATTCCTGGTTGGAAGAGAGCATGCACGCATCATAAACGATTATTTTATGAATAAGGCAAGGAGGGGTTATGCCGAACGCAAGTTCAAAAGATGATGTTGAGCGGGATATTCGGGAGCTGGTGGCAACGATCCTGGAGTCTGAGCCCGGGTCCATTGACGGCAATGCCAATTTTGTCAAGGACTTAGGCATGGATTCCATGATGGCGCTTGAGATTCTCGCAGGGATAGAAAAGAAATATCGCATCGCTATTCCTGAAGATACATTGCCAAAATTCACCAGTTTAAACCAAACAGTTTCTATCGTTAAAGGTATTCTCGCGAACAAGAAATCTTAACAAGGATTTTTTCATTCTAATTTTCTAACACAAGGGAGGAGCGTCCATGTATTTAAAGAAGTTAGAGATCTTTGGCTTCAAATCATTTGCCGAAAAGACAGTCTTGAATTTCGAGCCCGGGATTACGGCGGTGGTTGGGCCTAACGGCTGCGGGAAGAGCAACATTTTTGATTCCATCCGTTGGGTCTTAGGCGAGCAGAGCGTCAAGGAGCTGCGCGGTTCTTCCATGGAAGATGTTATTTTTAACGGAACCGACACCAAGAGCCCCTTGGGATTTGCGGAAGTAAGCCTGACGTTCTCTAACGAATCCAAGATGCTTCCTATTGAATATGACGAAGTGGTTGTTACCCGAAGGCTGTTTCGCTCCGGGGAAAGCGAATATCTTTTAAATAAGACCGTTGTCCGCCTTAAGGATATCCTTGAATTATTTATGGGTACCGGTATCGGTGCTGAGGCCTATTCTTTAGTTCAGCAGGGTAAAGTCGATTTGATCGTCAGTGCCCGCCCCGAAGACCGCCGGATGATTTTAGACGAGGCGGCAGGCATTACCAAATACAAATCGAAAAAGAAAGAGGCGCTCAGCAAGCTGAGTGACACGGAAAATAATCTTCTGCGCATCAACGACATTATCGTGGAAGTCAAAAGGCAGATTGCCTCCATCGAACGGCAAGCCAGCAAGGCCCGCCGGTATAAGGAAGAGTTTGAGAAGTTAACCAATCTGGAAATACAGCTGGCACGCCATCAAATCCGATCTTTTGCCCAGCAAGTGGACGGGATTAATCTTTCTCTGGGGCAATTAAAGGACGAAGAGACACGGCTCAATCAAGAAATAGAAAAACTTAATTCCCTGATGAATGAAGAGAACAATCTCTCCTTGGACCTTGGCCGGAAGATTTCTGAGGTTCGCTCTGAAGATGTCCGGTTCGAAAACCAAATTACGATGGATAGCCGGCAGATTGGTTTTAATCAAGAGCGCATGGCAGATCTTACCGCAAATCAGGAGCGCTTAGGCCAGCAAAAGGCCCAGCTTCTCGAGCGTTGCCGTGCCCAGGAAGAGAAAATAAAGGCGCTGGAGCTTTCTCTTGATAGCCTGGTCGAATCAACACAAAACAGCATTAAACTGCTCGAGGAAAAGAAAAATAGCCTTATCGCAATCGCCGAGACGATAAAAAACTCCAAAGAATCGATTGTCGATGACGAAGTGAAGATTCTGGATCTGACTTCGCAGCAGGTCAATATCAAAAACGAACTTACCGAGATCATGAAGGAATTTCAGGGTTTTCTTGCCAGAAAACGCCGTTTGGATATCGAAAACGAAAAGGTCCTTGGTGAGAAAGACCAGGTGGACAATCGCTTGAAAACCGTCTGTGCGGATGTGGAGATTTGCTTGTCAAAGATTGGCGAATTAAAAACTCAGAAAGAATCCCAGTCTCGCAGCCTTGACGATCTTAAACTAAAATTGTCAAGCCTTGAACAATCCTGCGGAGAGCTGGAAAGAAAGAAATTATTTCTAAAATCTCAAAAAGAATTTATTGAGAATCTGCGTGTCCAATATCAGGATATTCCGGACCCGGTTGTCGAAGGGACTCTTTTGACAACGACTCTGCCGCAGGAAAATTGTAAAGGTATTATCGGCAAGGTGACGGCGTCTCATCCGCTTGATGCGCAAAAGGCCATGGCCTTAAAAAGTTACCTACCGCGTATTAGCCAAGAGAACCTTTATGAAGTGACTTGTGAGGCAAAATTTATTGAGCTGGATCCGCAGCATATTATTATTCAGATCGATGAGCTTAGCCTTCAGATCGAGAGTCTTCTGCGGGAAAAAGAGGGTGTTGCCGCCGCAATTAAATCACAGGAAGAATCCATTTTATCCGTCGACAGAGTTATTCATGATCACGAAAGAGTATTGTCCAGCTATGATGCGCAGAAAACTCAAATTCTTGAAGAGGTAGGTAAGCTGACCTCCGAGCTGGATCTTGTCGACGCGGAATTAAGCGAAGCCAAATCGTCTCTTGCAAGCCTAAAGGCCAAAGAAGAAGACCATGCTCATCGCCTGGAAGCGGTTGACGAAGAGATTCTGGCGCTCCAAAGCCGCATCAAGGACAATCAAAATGCGATTGCCCTCAAGACTCAAGAGAGAGAAGAAATCAATGTAGCTGTCGCCCAGCTTGAAACCGAAATCGGTTCGGTTAAGGATAAAGAAAGAGGCTATCAGGAAAATCTTAAAGTCCTTCGCGACGTCCTGGACAACGATCAGCAAACCATTGAACGAGTTGACCAGGAAAATATCGAGCATGGACAGAAAAAAGAGATTTTGGCCCAGGATATTACTGCATTGAACTCTAAGATTGAAGAACTTAAAGGCCGGAGGGAATCTCTCAAGGAATCGATCGCAGCCCTGGAGGAACAAAAAAATGAAGTGGGCCTGCGTATCAGTGATATTCGAAAGAAAAACGACGACCTTCTGCAGGAAATTGAAAATGTCAAGGGCCTGATGCATCAACAGCAGATGAAATGCCAGGAAATATCGTTTAGCGAAAAGAGCATCAAGGATAAATTATTGCAGACGTATAAAATCAATCTCGACGAAATCATTGCCCAGGAACAACTCCCTGCCCAGGCCGGTACGGTCACGCCGGAGGCCGAGTCGGCAGTTGCGCAGGCTGAATCGGTAATTTCAGCGGCAGAATCAATCGACACCCCGATAGCCGCTGAGAATATCCCTGTTTCGCAGCCGGTGCAGATAAGCCCCGAGGAGATGATGAGTCAAATTGAACAACTCAAAAAGAAATGCGAATCTTTTGGCACGGTTAATCTGGTGGCGATTGAAGAGTTTGACGAATTACGCCAACGGTTTGAGTTCTTAACCAAGCAGCAAAGTGACCTTTTAACCGCCAAGGATTCTTTGATGTCAACGATCGGGAAAATCAACCGCACCACCCGCCAAATATTCCTCGACACCTTCACCAAGGTCAGCGAAGAATTCCGGATTTATTTCCGGATGCTTTTTGGCGGCGGAGAGGCGCAGCTGGTCTTGGTTGACCCCGAAAATGTTTTGGAATCCGGTATCGAAATCATTGCCCGTCCTCCGGGAAAAAAGCTGCAGAATATAACCCTACTTTCTGGCGGAGAGAAAACACTGGCGGCGATCGCGCTTATTTTTGGTGTCTTTAAGGTGCGCCCGAGCCCGTTCTGCGTCCTGGATGAGATTGATGCGGCCCTGGACGAATCGAATGTGGGGCGCTACGGGTATTTGTTAAAAGATTTTGCCAAGATTGCTCAATTTATTGTTATTACCCATAACAAAAAGACGATTGTCAATGCCAATATCATGTATGGCATTACCATGCAGGAGTCGGGCGTATCTAAAATTGTCTCGGTGAAATTCGGAGATAATCAACAGCAGCAGACAAGCGGGGTCAGGGAAGGCAAACAGGAAGCGGTTACGGCGGGCGTTTCTTAATCGCCTTGGGTGTCAACCATTATTGTTTTATTTTTTCCGATAAATTTAGCCGTATACATTGCTTTGTCGGCTTTTGAAATAAGATCTTCTTTGGTCTGGGCATGTTCGGGGTAACTGGCGATGCCGATACTCACCGTTAGGTTTAGCGGCTGCGCCGACGAGGCGATTTCAAATTTGTACTGAGCGACCTTTTCTCGCATTCTCTCCGCAATGACAAAGGCTTGTTCTTTGCCGGTTTGGGTTAAAATAATCGAAAATTCCTCTCCTCCGTAACGGCAGACAAAATCCATCTCGCGCGCGCAGTCTTTTAGAAGTTTGGCCAGTCTTGCTAAGATGACATCACCGCTTTGATGGCCCCATGTATCGTTGAATTTCTTAAAATTGTCGATGTCGACAACCAATAAACTTACCGGTGTGTTACTTTCCTTTGCTTTTTCGATTTCTAAAAGAAGGGTATCTTGAAAAAATCCATGATTCCACAATGCCGTTAAAGAGTCGGTATTGCTCTTATGGACAATCATTTCGTAGAGCTGGGAATTTTCGATGGCGAGTCCGGCCTGGTTGGCAAGCATGGTGAAAATCTTTAAATCGTTTTCTGTAATCGGTTTTTGGGTGTAAAAATTATCGGCGATGATAATACCGTTAACCTTGTCTTTGGCCTTAAGCGGCATAACGACGAGCTCGTTGGTTTTAAAAACCTGTAAAAGCGGGTCGTGGGCATACTGACCGATCGAATCTCTGCGGATATGCAGCGAATTTCCTTTATGGTAAGTCGCGGCCAGGAGGCTGCTCTCGTTACTGTGAAGCGGGATCTTCAGTCGTTTGATTTGTTCGCTTAAAGGAGTGGGCGTATTCTCGGAATTCTTGTAAACAGAGATCAGGTCTTCCATATCGGCGTTTTCACGCTCGATGTATCTCCAGATTTTTTCGGCCTCTTCCCCGGATTCCGGGCCGATCAGCATCTTTCCTTCGAGGACGCGCTCTTTTTTATTAACCAAAAAAAGGACGGCCCGGTTGAATCCCAATCCGGTGTGCGCGGTTACTCCGGTTAGGATGATATAAAGGATGTGGTTCAATTCGAGGGTGGTGCGCATGGCATTGCTGATGTCGTAAAGGATGGCAAGCTCTTTGCGCGTACGCTCGAGTTTTTCTTCAAGATTGCTCAGGTTTTTTTCGCCCTGGCTAATATCTTCGCTCATGGAATCAAAGGATAACACTTTATTAAGTTCTTGTCAAGATATGACCTCGGGGGATGGTTTTAGTCTAACTTGCAAGTTATTTATTATCATATAGTTATGTTTGAATGGCGTGCTTAATGTCGAGAAAGCGTTTTCTTGACAGGGCTAGAAGTGCGTGTTATACTTTAGCGCTTAAACAAAGAAATTTACTACAAACCACAGGATGGCGGATTAATATAACATTCAAAGAATGTTTTTATAAAAAGGCCATCCTGATTTCTTATTGAGAGTTGTGCATTTAATCAAATAGGGGGGGATTAATGCTGACGGAGGAAGTGGTTAAAAGTATTAATTGGATTGATATCCTTGTAGCGGCTATTATTATCAGAATAATTTATGTCGGTTTTAAGAGGGGTTTTGTCGTCGAGCTTTTTAAGCTTATCGGAGTTGTCTTAGCCGTTTTTGTTACACTTCATTATTTCAGTACTTTTTCCCAGTCTTTGCAGGATAGCGCCCACTTTCCTGCGGGTATAGCTAATATCGTTGCCTACGGAATGCTGTGGGGTGCGGTTATCTTAGTGTTTAAATTGGTTCGTGACGGCTTGCTGGTACTGTTAAAAATCGAGGCACATTCTGCTCTTGATAAATGGGGCGGTGTGATTCTGGCGGCGGGGCGATCCGTCCTTTTGGCTAGTCTGACACTCCTATTTTTGAGCGCGGCAACCATAGGGTATTTTACAAAGAACCTAGAGAAATCTCTGGTGTCTTCGCGTGTTGTCCGGGTGGCGCCGGGTTTATATGAAGGAATATATGACGGGATTGTAGTCAAGTTTTTTCCCGAGGAAAAATTGAATACCGCCGCTTTTACTCTCAGCGATTTTAACAGCGGGGTTCAGGGCAAGGAAGAGAAGCGCTAGGCAGCGGACGCTATTTATGAAATTAAACGGTTTTATCTTTTCTTATAAAAGGTTGTTCAATTGCGATTAAAAAAGATTTACGATTTCTTTATTCAGCAGGGAATCTTAGAGGATTTAAGAAGCAGGCGCAAAATTACCGAAGGCCTGCGCACGGCTAGGCGCGAATGCCGCAAGCTTAAATCTTTTGAGAAAAAGTTCTTTGATAAAGAGAATTTAACCAACCCTTACTCGGATACGCGTATACTCTGCGGCGATCAAGACACGCAAGTGCGCCGTATCTTGGTCGGTATCGATATGGAGGTCGGAGAAATTCTCCTGGCGGACCGGCTTACGGAGAAGGGCAAAAAGATTGATCTTATTCTGGCACATCATCCTGAAGGAAGGGCCCTGGCCGGTTTAAAAGAGGTAATGAATCTCCAGACGGACGTGCTTTGCGATTTAGGGTTAGACGCTAAAATCGCCAAGGATTTTATGGATAAAAGGATTGACGAGGTCACCCGGCGCCTGCACGCGGCCAATCACTCTCGTGCCGTCGATGTTGCCAGGTTGCTCGATGTTCCTTTTATGTGCTGTCATACGCCGGCGGATAATCATGTCGCTGGATATTTGCAAAAAATAATGGATACCCGCAAGCCCAAAACTCTTGAAGATATTATCCGGATTTTAATGAAAGAGCCGGAATATCAACAGGCGATGAAGGATAAGGTCGGCCCCCGTATTCTGGTCGGGAAGCCAAAAGATTTGGCCGGAAAGATTTTTGTGGACATGACTGGCGGCACGGAAGGATCAAAAGATGTCTTTGGCCGCCTCTCGCAGCTCGGGGTTAAAACTCTAATCGGCATGCATTTGTCCGAAGAGCATTTTAACAGGATAAAATCGGAACATATGAATGTGATTATTGCCGGGCATATTGCCAGTGATAATTTAGGAATGAATTTATTATTCGATAAGCTGGAAAAGCACGGCGATTTTGAATTTATTGAGTGTTCGGGGTTTAGAAGGGTCAAGCGAAAATAAAGTTTCCTTTTAACGGCAGCATCAAAAGCTTGCCCTTACGGTTTTATATTTTGTTTAAAAAGGTTTAACGATGGGTTTAATCCCTGAAGAAACCATTGCGCAGGTAATCGAGCGCTGTGATATTGCGCAGGTTATCGCAAGCTACCTTCCCTTAAAGCGCGCCGGAAGAAATTTTAAGGCGTGCTGTCCTTTTCATCACGAAAAGACGCCGTCTTTTGTTGTTAATCCGGATAAGCAGATATTTCACTGTTTCGGGTGCGGTGAAGGCGGCAATGTTATTAAATTTGTGATGCTTCAGGAACGGGTTGAGTTTCCCGAGGCGGTCAAGATGCTGGCCGCGCCGTTGGGGATTGTGATCACCCAGAATGAGACTCTGGATCCGCAGGCGCTCAGCTTAAAAGAACTTCTCTATAAGATTAATGACCTAGCGGCAAACTTTTTTCATAGCACCTTAGCGACGTCAAACACTGAATCGGAAAACGCGCGGCAGTATTTAAAGAAGCGGGACGTTGCCTTTGAAACGGCCAAAAAACTAAAATTAGGATTCGTTTCCGATAAATGGGATAGTCTGCTGAATCATTTACGGGCTAAGAATATCAGTTTGAGCGTTATGGAAAAAGCGGGGTTGATTATCCCCAACGATGGCCGGGACGGTTTTCACGACCGTTTTCGCGACAGAATTATTTTTCCGATCTTTGATATCCGCGGTAATTGTATTGCGTTTGGCGGCAGGGCCATGAAAGACGGTGTAGCCAAGTATATGAATTCTCCCGAAACCGCCGTTTATACGAAAGGAAACCACCTCTACGGTTTTAACCTAGCCAAGGATGGGGTGCGGGAAAAAGATTTTGTTATTGTGGTCGAAGGGTACATGGATTTTCTTATTCCCTTTCAGGCCGGCGTGAATAATATCGTTGCTTCTTTGGGGACGGCGTTAACCGTTGACCAGATTCGTTTGATTCGCCGCTACACCCATAATATTGTGATGCTCTTTGATGCCGACCAGGCCGGTGAATCGGCGATGATCCGGAGCCTCGACCTTTTGATCGACGAGGGAATGAGTGTTAAAGTGGCGGTTTTGACCTCCGGTGACGATCCGGATTCGTTTGTATGTAAATTTGGGGTAGAACGTTTTAACGAGCAGATCACAGCGGCCTTATCGCTCTTTGATTATAAACTAAAAATTTTGATGGGCCAACATAGCCACAAGACCGTGGAAGGCAAGGCGCGCATTTCAAGCGAAATGTTACCGACGATTAATCGCTTTGATAATGCGGTTATGAAATTCGGTTATATCAAGAGGCTTTCGGAAGTTCTCGCGGTTCCGGAGCAGGCATTGCTGATGGACCTTCAAAAGGTGCCGTCTCCAACTACCGGGCGGCAGGAGCCGTCTTTAAAATTCTCGACAACAACTGCTCCTGTCCAGACGCGCAATGTGGAGCATAGTCTTTTGAAATTGATGTTGGATGACGGAGATGACCAGAAGAATTTATTTTTGATCAAGCAGGAATTGACCGTATTGGATTTTCAAGATGAGCGAATCCGTAGTGTCGTGCAGCAAATATTTCAACTAACGGATGAAGGTAAAAAGATCAGTACCGCTGCCCTGATGGGTTGTTTTGACGACAAGCAGATCTTGCAGATTATTTCACAGCTGATGACGCGCGAAGATATTGTAGCCGAAGACAGAGAAAAGATGACCTGGGATTGTATTAATCGCGTCAAGAATGAGAGGCTTAAAAACATGCGCCGTGACTTGAGCCATCAGATCAAACTTGCGGAAACATCAGGCGATCACGGCCGATTAAGTGAATTGACACAAAGGTTTAACCAATTACTGAAGGGATAGCCGATGAAGAAGAGCAAAGACCTAAAACAGAATGTTGAGAAATTAGTTTCGCTGGGGAAAAGCAAGGGGTATCTGACCTATGACGAGGTCAATTCCAATCTCTCCAACGATATTGATTCCTCGGATGACATTGATAAGGTTTTTGATATCCTTGACGGGGAAGACATTAAGGTGGTCGACTCCGAGGAGGATGCGGATCCCCAAGAATCTCAAGAAGAGGCTAAGGCCCAGGAGGCCGAGCGCTTAAGAGAAGAGCAGGGCAAAGAGGATAATGTCTACGCAGAAAAGTTTATTCCTCTCGATGACCCGGTTAAGATGTATTTAAAGCAGATGGGGTCGATCTCGCTTTTGTCGCGCGAAAATGAAATTAGCCTGGCCAAGAAAATCGAGGATACGGAAAATAAATTTGCCGAGGCATTATTTAAAACTGCCTTTGCGCGTAAAGAGGCCTTAAGGATCATTAACAGCGTTTTAAAAGGCGAGATCAATGTCGAGGATGTGGTGAAAGATGAGCTGGAAAGGCGCCCGAAGCTGATCCGTGATATCAAGAACATTATTCACCAGGTCCGGCATTCGCGGGTGGGGTCAGATAAGTCGGCAAAGATTATCGCTGGCTTCAAATTAACCTCGACCGTCAATGAAGAGATTGTGGTAAAAATCAGCAAGCTTGTCGAGAGTATCGAAAAGATTTCCCGGACTTTGACGACGGAAAGAAAGACGAAACAGCTCTTAAAATTAAGAGAGCAAAAAAAACAGCTTATTAGAGAGCTTTCCGAGCCCATTAATACTGTCAAGGACCAGTTGCGTATTATTAAAGTCCGTCAAGCCAAATTCAGCAGGGCCAAGAAAGAGCTTGTGGAGGCGAACCTAAGGCTGGTGGTAAGCATTGCCAAGAAGTACATTAACCGTGGTCTGTCCTTCCTGGACCTTATTCAAGAAGGGAACATGGGGCTGATTCGGGCGGTGGAAAAATTTGAATACCAGCGCGGATATAAATTCTCAACCTATGCAACCTGGTGGATTCGTCAGGCGATTACCCGCTCGATCGCGGACCAAGCCAGGACGATCAGAATTCCGGTGCATATGACCGAGACGATCAACAAGATTATCCGCGTTTCGCGGTTGTTCGTCCAGGAATACGGGCGTGAACCGACAGCTCCTGAAATTGCCCGGCAGATGCGTATTCCCATAGGCAAGGTTAAAGAGATCCTAAAAATCTCCCAGGTTCCGATTTCTCTGCAGACGCCTATCGGCGACGAAGGAGATACGCATTTTGGGGATTTTATCGAGGACAAAAAAGCCATCTCGCCGGCCAACGCCACGCTTCATTCCATGCTTAAAGACGAGATTGGGGGAGTATTAAATACCCTCGATGAACGTGAGCGCAAGATTCTGGAGATGCGTTTTGGTATTCATGACGGTTCCAGCCGCACCCTAGAAGAGGTTGGTAGCGAATTCAGTGTTACCCGCGAGAGGGTAAGGCAGATTGAATCCAAGGCGCTGCGGAAGCTGCGCCACCCCACGCGTTCAAGGAGACTTAAAACCTTTCTCGACATGACCGTAAAAGAAGGAGAAGGGCTGTTATAAACATTGCCTTGCGATGGAAGGCATGAACGCCTAGGGGGCCTGCTGTTCACAGCAGGCCCCCTAAAGTTTTGGGGCTTCGAAAGTTATAACGGGGGTAGCGGTTATTTTTGCTTGCGAAAAGGTTCTTTTGATAGTAGAATACACCTTCAGCCCAAAGTTAAAATGGCGTTTTCGGGCCCATAGCTCAGACGGTTAGAGCAACTGACTCATAATCAGTGGGTCCCAGGTTCGATTCCTGGTGGGCCCAGCGATTATTGGTGTTTTAGTTCGGATAATAATAAATTCTGGGCACATAGCTCAGCCCTGCTTTCCTTAAACGATTTTGTTCTAGAGGATGCAGGTGCAGCCCTTGACCTTTCTCAACGATAGCTTTTAGTTTTATTGAAGTCAAGGGCAGCTGGCTAGAGCGCTGCCCTTACATGGCAGCCCCGCTTTCCTTAAAAAATTTTGTTCTAGAAGAGCAGGTGCAGCACTATCTTTTTCTATGAAATAGTTGTGAAGAATAAAGCGAATAAAGATTTATTGGGTGCATAGCTCAGCTGGTTAGAGCGCTGCCCTCACATGGCAGAGGTCGAAGGTTCGAGTCCTTCTGTACCCATGATAAAATTTCTTTAGAGGGGAGCTGGTGCAGAGGTCGAAGGTTCGAGTCCCTCTGTGCTCACCAGACTTGTTTTTTGGGATTTATTTAGAACTATTTTTCTTCTTAGACAAGGATAAAGTAAAGTGCCGGAAGTTTCGATTAAAGACCAAATCAAAAAGCTCGTCGATTTACAGACGATTGACGCAGAAATTTATCTCTATAAACGTGATTTAAGAGAAAAGCCTCTTTACGTCGAAGAGCTTAAAAAAAGATACGAGGACAAAAAGGCAGGCCTTAAAGCCTTGGAGGAGAAGGCCAAGGCCATCCAGGTGAATCGCAAAGCCCAGGAATTGGAGTTGCAAACCAAAGAAGGTGATATCGTTAAGGCTAATGCCCAGCTGTCGTTGCTTAAAACCAATAAAGAGTATCAGGCGAAATTGACTGAGATCCAGAGTATGAAGGCCGATAAGTCTGTCATCGAAGAAAAGATTCTTGTTTTCTATGATGAGAGCGATGCGGTTAACGCTGATATTGAGAAGGAGCGTAAGTTTCTAGCCGAAGAAGAGCAGAAATATCTGACGCAGAAAAAAGAGGTTGATGATTCGGTTAAGGAAATCGAAGAAAAGCTTAAAGTCCTGAATCTCAAGAGAAGTCAAATTACTCCCGACATAAGCAAATCTAACTTAAGCCGCTATGAGAGAGTGTTGGAGAATAAAGACGGATTGGCCATTGTTCCTGTTAACGGCAATTCTTGCGGTGGCTGTTTTATGAGCGTGCCGGATCAAGTCATTAACGAAATTAAGATGCACGAGAGGCTTGTCCTTTGCGAGATGTGTTCGAGGGTGTTGTATCTCGCGGATGACCTTTAAGCCGCCCGGGGGATATCGAGGGCTAGCAGATTTTGAGAATTTTGTTTTAGTTCTTTTGAAAGGAAAAACGTTTGAGCAAGACACTTGAAATATTTATTGACGGTGCCTGCAAAGGAAATCCCGGCCCGGCTGCCGTCGGCGTCGTGATTACGGACAACGGAAAGACCGTTAAAAATATTTCCAAGGCTATCGGCCATGCGACGAATAACATTGCCGAATATATGGCTCTTGTTTATGCCTTGCAGGAGGCGCTTATTCTGCGCGTGGACAAGATCAGGGTTTACACCGATAGTGAGCTTCTCTGCAATCAAGTCAACGGCAGTTACAAGATTAAAAATCCGCATCTGAAATTTTTTCATGCTCAGGTCGAGCATTTATTGTCGGGATTTAAGGACGCCCAGATAAGGCATATCCCCCGGGAAAAAAACCGCGGGGCGGATCGGTTAGCGTCCAAGGCGATATCAAAAGAGCAAGTCAAGGCAACCGCCCTGATGTTTGACATCGGGGAGGAAAGTCCGAGCTCCGAAGGATGATGCATCCCGGTAATGCGGGACCTTGCTGGCGTTTGGCGGATAGCGGTTAGCGTTTAGAGATTAATTTTTCTATCCGCTATACGCTAAACGCTCTACGCTGGCATGAGGATTAGAGCCACAGTGACGATGCCCGGCGCTTTACGGCGTGCGGGAGTGAAACGAGCAATCTCTGCATGGAGCAAGGCCGAATAGGGAAAGACTTCCCGTTTCTACGGGGGACGAGGCCGTCCACCTCGTTATCCTACTTCGCTAAATACTACCGTGTTTAGCTTCGTAGGATTCTACGAAGTCCAAAGCGAAAGCATTTGGACGAAGTAGAATGATTTCCGGGTAGGCCGCAAGAATCCGGGGAGTAATTTCCGGAGTTAGTCGAATGGTTGCCCGTCTCGCCCTAAAAAATCGAGATACACAAAACTCGGCTTATTGACTTGCTCTATAATTTCTGAAGGGTAGTTTCATGTTTTTGTGTACGTTTATACAGTAGATTAAATTAAATAGTGGTTAATATTAATTCAAGGAGGAATCACGATGTCAGGGCATTCGAAGTGGGCAAAAATTAAACATAAAAAAGCAGCTACCGATGCAAAAAAGGGTGCGGCCTATACCAAGGTTATCAGGGAAATTACCGCAGCGGCCAAAGACGGAGGCGGTAACCAGGAAACCAATATCCGCTTAAGGGCGGCCATCCAGCGGGCGCAGGTGATGAATATGCCTTCCAACAACGTTGAGAACGCCATTAAAAAGGGGACCGGAGAACTTCCCGGTATCGTTTATGAGTCGACTATATTTGAAGGATACGCCCCCGGCGGCGTGGCCCTTTTAATCGAAGTGTTGACTGACAATAAAAACCGGACAACGGCCGAAATTAGAAATTTGTTGTCTAAGAAAAACGGCAGTATGGCCGGTGCCGGTTCGACGGCCTGGATGTTTGCCAAAAAAGGGCTTATCACGATTGAAAAAGACAAGATCAAAGAAGAGGACCTCCTGGATATTGTTTTAGAGGCGGGTGCGGAAGACCTAAATTCCGAGGGCGAGACTTACGAGGTAACCTCTCCGGTACCGGCGCTTGAGGCGGTGCGTTCGGCCTTGCAGGCAAAAAAGATTCCGACACAGACAGCCGAAATAACCATGATCCCCAATTCTACGGTCAGGGTCGAGGGTGATACTGCCAAGCAAGTTTTGGGATTAATGGAAGCGCTTGAAGAGCACGAAGACGTCCAGGCGGTTTACGCAAATTTTGATATTCCTGATTCCGAATTAGAAAAGGTGGCTTAATCTCACGATGAGAATTCTCGGTGTCGACCCCGGTCTTCAGGCAACGGGATACGGCGTTATCGAATTCAACGGTTCAACCGCTAAGCTTCTCGAAGCCGGGACCATTAAGCCGAAAAAGACAGATTTAATTCAGAATAAGGTTCACGCAATTCACAAGAATCTCGAAGAGATTATTCTTGAGTATCGCCCCGAAGTCATGGTGCTGGAGAAAATTTATACACACCATCAGTATCTGACGACTGCCGGTATCCTGGGGCACGCGCGCGGAGTTATCTGCCTTTTGTGCGCGCAACACGGCATAAAACTTGTCGAACAGAGCGTGACGCGCTTACGTAAAGCGGTATTAGGCAAGGGAAGGGGATCAAAGTTTCAGATGCAGGGGATGGTTGCCCACGCCCTTAAGATTGACGGAAATAAGCTTACCCTGGATGCCAGCGATGCCCTGGCTTTGGCGTTAGGATACACCCAAATTTCGACACGACAATTATGATTGTTAAAATAAGCGGCAAGCTGGTTGAGAAAAAAGAGAATTCCTTAACGGTCAATGTCCAGGGTTTATTTTACGAAGTCGTCGTACCGCCGTCGGTCCTGCAGCGCATTGAGGACACGATCGACGTTAACGGCAATATCAATTTGGTGACGTATCACTATTTACAAATTGATCCCAGCCGCGGTTTTCCGGTTTTAATCGGATTTTTAAATGAAGTGGAAAAAGATTTTTTCGGGCAGTTTATTACTGTCTCGGGGATAGGGCCTCGCGCGGCAGTCAAGGCCCTCAATAAGCCGATTTCGCAAATTGCCCGGGCCATTGACGAGGGAGATCTAAATTTTTTGCGTACGCTTCCCGGGATCGGCGAACAAAGGGCCAAGGAAATAGTCGCAAAGCTTCAAGGCAAGGTGGGCAAGTTCGGGCTGATTCAAGATAAAGCGGGTGTTTCTGCTCGGGTTGAATCGGCTCCTGGCTGGCAAGAAGAGGCCTTAAGTGTCCTCTTGCAGCTGCAGTACAAAAGACAGGAAGCGCTGGAGATGATTAAAAAGGCCTTGGAGAGGTCAAAAGATATTAACACAACCGAGGGTCTCCTCAACGAGATCTACAAACAAAAAGTGAAGAAATAATGGATATGTCGGAAAACAATTATTTAAGAGGGATTATAGAGTCTTTGCTTTTTATCAGCGAAAAACCCATTATGCTGGAGCAGATCAAAGACGCGGTCGAGGGGGTCACGACCAGCGATATCCGTGAGATGATTAATCAGTTGCAAAAAGAATACCAGGAAAGAAAAAGCGGAGTGGTTATTTTAGAAATTGCCGGCGGCTATCAGATGCTCAGCAACCCCGACTATGCGATGTACATCAAGAAATTTTACCACTCGACCCATAAGGAAAAATTATCCAAGCCGGCCCTGGAAACACTTTCCATCATCGCCTACAAACAGCCGGTTTCAAGGTTGGATATGGAGCTTATCCGCGGGGTTAATTGTGACGGTGTCGTGGTCCATCTTTTAGATAAGGGGTTGATTAAGATTGTCGGTCGCAAAGATGTCCCCGGCCGGCCCTATCTTTACGGAACGACCCGGGAATTTCTGGAATATTTTGGTTTAAAGTCGTTGGCGGATTTACCGAAGCTGGAGGATTTTTCTGCGCTTCAGGCAGCCGAAGGCGGGGGAACGCCGCAGCCGCAAGAGGCGCCAAACCCTGTGCCGGCGCAAGCGCAGGCAGCTACTGAAACAGTTGCTTCGACGACCGCACAAGAGCAGCCGCAGCCGGCAGCAGAAACAGCCGCCAGCGAAGTTTCCGAAAAGCCACAACAGCCAACGGAGAATGCTTCGTCTTAAGGAGTGAAGAGCGGGTAATATTTTAGGCCTGTCTTGTTGAGGAGAAAATGATGAGTATTCAACAGTTGCGCAAGAAAATTGATGCCATCGATTGGCAGGTTGTTTCTTGGCTTAATAAAAGGGCTGAGATCAGCCGTAAAATCGGCAAAGAGAAGCTGAAGCATAAAAAAGGGATTTACGCGCCCGACCGTGAAAAAGAAGTTTTGGACAGGATCAAAACCTTGAACAAAGGGCCGATGTCCTATGAGGCGTTTGAAGCGATCTATCGGGAAATCATGTCGTGTTCGCTGTCGCTGGAAAAGCCTTTAGAGATAGGGTACATGGGGCCGCAAGCCTCTTTTTCTAATCTGGCGGCATTAAGAAAATTCGGTTCGCAGGTCAATTATGTGCCCTGCGAGGATATCTCTCAAGTTTTTCATCGTGTGGAAACAGGCGAATGTGATTACGGTGTCGTGCCTATCGAAAATTCCATCGAAGGGGCGGTCACGCACACCTTTGACCTTTTGGTTGATTCTGATTTAAGAATTTGTTCGCAGGTTTTGCTTGAGATCGAGCATAATCTTCTTTCGAATGCGCCGATTGAGAAGATAAGAACTGTTTATTCCAATCCTCAAGTTTTCGGGCAATGCCGCAACTGGCTGCACGGCCATTTGCCGAAAGCCGATTGGGTCGAGGTTTCTTCTACGACGCGTGCCGCCCAGATTGTGTCAAAAAAGAAGAATGCCGGCTGTATCGCCTCGGTGCTGGCGGCCAAGGTTTATGATCTTAAAATCATCAAGAGGAATATCGAAGACAGCCTGCATAATATTACCCGTTTCTTGGTTATTGCTAAAACCGATGTTCCTCCGACAGGAAAAGACAGGACATCAATTTTATTCTCGATTAAAGACAAGGTAGGAGCGCTGCAGGAGATGCTAGCTCCGTTTCGCAGAAACAAGATTAATTTAACCAAAATCGAGTCGCGGCCTTCAAAAAAGAAGGCGTGGGATTATTATTTCTTTGTGGATTTTCAAGGGCACCGGCTGGATCCAAAGGTAAACAAGGCCCTGGGCCAGCTGGAAAGTAAATGTAATTATTTAAAAATACTGGGTTCTTACCCTATCGTGGAGTAACGTATGCAAAGCATTGCCAGAAAACATATCTTGCAAATCAAACCCTATATTCCGGGTAAACCTATCGAAGAGGTCGAACGGGAGATGGGATTAAAAAGCGTTATTAAACTCGCCTCCAATGAAAATCCTTATGGGCCGTCGCCTAAGGTTTTAAAGGCCATGGTGCAGGCGGCAAAAACGGTTAACCGTTATCCCGACGGCAGCTGCTATTATCTGCGCCAGGAGCTCGCCCGCAGACTTAAGGTTAGCGAAAATCAGCTGATCTTTGGTAACGGTTCAGACGAACTGATTGTTCTGGCGACACGCGCTTTTAGCGACTACGGCGATGAGGTCATCATTGCCCGGCCGTCGTTTTTGATTTATGAAATTGCCTCCAAAGTATCGGGGGCAACGATCAAATTCGTCCCCTTAAAAGATTTCCGTTACGATATCGAGGGAATAAAAAATGCGATTACCCCGAAGACAAAAATTATTTTTATCGGCAACCCGGATAATCCGTCGGGTTCATACATTACAAAGGCGCAGGCCGAAGACCTGTTGAAATCCATACGCCAAAAAATCCTGGTTTTCTTTGACGAGGCCTATTTTGAATTTGTCGACAAAGATGATTATCCTGATACGATTAAGCTTATGAAGACGTACAAAAATGTTATTACCACCAGGACTTTTTCAAAGATGTATGGCTTGGCCGGTTTGCGCGTGGGCTACGGGATCGGCGATGCACAGGTGATATCGCTTTTGGAGCGCGTGCGGGAACCGTTTAATATTAATTCCGTTGCCCAGGCCGCTGCCCTGGCGTGTCTGAAGGATAAAGCCTATTACGAGAAATTATTGCGGACTATAAAAGCGCAGAGGAAATATGTTTACGCGAATCTTAAGAAAATGGGATTGTCGTTTGTGGAGAGCGTGACGAATTTTATTCTTATCGATGTCCGTCAGAACAGCTTTAATGTCTCGCAGGCACTGTTAAAAAAAGGTGTTATTGTACGTGATATGGGTTTTTGGGGACTGGATACGTATATCCGTGTTACCGTTGGTAAGCCTCAAGAAAATCAACGATTCATTCGTGCTCTTAAGGAGATTATGAAATGATTGTTATTCTAAGACCTGATGCAACAGAGGAACAATTGAAACATCTCGTCGAGAAAGCCGAGAAACTGGGCTTGAAGGCGCATATATCCCGCGGCGTCGAAAGAACCATTATCGGTTTTATCGGGCCCGAAGATGTTTTGCGCGTGACTCCCCTAGAGGTATTTCCGGGTGTTGAGCGGGTTATGCCGGTTTTGTCGCCGTTTAAGCTTGTTTCCCGGGAATTTAAGAAGGATGATTCAGTCATTGACTTAGGCCATGGCGTTAAAATTGGCGGCAAAAAGGTTATTGTTATGGCTGGGCCCTGTTCGATTGAAGGCCATGATTCGCTGGTGTCGGTAGCGAAAAAAGTTAAACAGATGGGCGCGACGGTTTTGCGCGGCGGTGCCTTTAAACCCCGCACTTCTCCCTATGATTTTCAAGGACTCGGCGAGGAAGGTTTGAAATATTTATCCGAGGCTGCTCAAAAAGTAGGGATTGCGACCATTACCGAGATCATGGACCCGCGCGATGTCGCCTTGGTAGCCAAATATGCCGATATATTGCAGGTCGGTGCGCGCAATATGCAGAATTTCACGCTTTTAAAGGAAGTCGGCATGACCAAAAAACCGGTCATGCTCAAGCGCGGGATAAGTGCGACAATCAAAGAATGGCTTATGTCGGCCGAATACATCCTGTCTGAAGGTAATTTTAGTGTTATGCTCTGCGAACGAGGCATACGGACTTTTGAGACCTATACCCGCAACACTCTTGACATTAACGCGGTAGCCGTTGTCAAACAGCTTTCCCATTTACCGATCGTGGTTGATCCCAGCCACGGAACCGGCAAGTGGGGATTAGTATCCGCCGCTTCAAGGGCGGCGGTAGCGGCCGGTTGTGATGGTTTGATGGTCGAGGTTCACGAAAACCCCGAAGAGGCTTTGTCCGACGGAGCCCAATCGCTCCTGCCGGATAATTTCAATAACCTGATGCAGGACTTAAAGAAAATCGCTGCGGCGGTTTCAAGGGAAATATAATCTATGGCGGAAAATACTCAGCTGTTTAGAAAGGTCGCTATTTTAGGTATCGGGCTTATCGGCGGTTCGATGGGGATTGTTTTAAGAAAAAACAAACTTGCCGGCGAGGTTGTCGGCGTTGCCCGCCAGCATGCGTCGTTAGTGCATGCTTTAAAAAACGGCGCCGTTGACCACGGGACCCATGATTTAAAAAAGGCCGTTGAAAATGCGGATCTGGTAATTTTATCCACGCCGGTAAAAACGATTACCCAAATGCTTTCAAGTATCGGCGGCTTCCTCAAAAGAGGCGCTATCGTTATTGATGTCGGCAGCACAAAAGCAGCCATTGTGGATGCGGCCCAAAAGAGCCTTCCTCCTCATGCCTATTTTGTCGGTACGCATCCCCTGGCAGGCTCCGAAAAGAAGGGGGTCATGTTTTCCCGAGGCGATTTATTTAATGATTCTGTGTGTATTGTAACGCCTAACGAAAAGACTAATAAGCAAGCCGCGGAAAAGGTTAAAGAACTTTGGGTAAAGTTGGGGACTACGGTCAAGGTAGTGACGCCGGCCGAACACGATAAAATTCTGGCATATATCAGCCATGTGCCGCATTTATTGGCATACGGGTTGATTGAAGCTATCCCGCAGGAATATCTCGGCTATGCGACACAGGGGCTCAAAGATACCACACGCATTGCCGCCTCCGACCCGGAGATGTGGAATGATATTTGTCTGACGAACTCAAAAAATATTACTGAGTCTGTTGACGCATTTGTAAAAATTCTCGCCGTGTTAAGAAAATCTATTGTCTCTCAGGATGATCATTCCCTCATCGAACACCTCAAGAAATCAAAGAACAAACGAGATGGCATTGACCGAGGCTAACAAACGGCAGCAATGCACGGTAATCACTATCGACGGGCCGGCCGGCGCGGGCAAGAGCACTGTTGCCAAAGAACTGGCTAAGCGGTTGGGTTTTGCCTATCTGGACACGGGAGCGATGTACCGCGCCCTCACGCTTAAGGCATTGCGCCAGAAAATAAACTTAGAAAACGAAAAACAGCTGGTGGACCTTGCCCATCAAACATTAATTAATATTACAACCGACGACAAAAAATCTTTAAAGGTTGTTTTAGACGCAGAAGATGTCACCGAACCTATCCGCTCGCTGGAGGTGACCCAGAGTACTTTTTATGTTGCCCGCATTGCCGGTGTGCGTGAAGTTATGGTGCAGCGTCAGCGTGAAATCGGCACTAAAAATAATATTGTCATCGAAGGCCGCGATACCGGAACGGTTGTTTTTCCTCATGCGACCAGGAAATTCTATCTGGACGCTGATTCTAAAGAGCGGGCCCAGCGCCGTATAAAAGAATTAAAGGAAAAGGGCAAGCAAGTTGATGAATTAACTATCGCACGGGATTTAGAAGAGCGCGACACTAAAGACATAACGCGAGCGGTTGGGCCCTTAAAAAAGGCCGAAGACGCGATTTTTATCGACTCAACTGGTCTATCGATCGGCCAGGTCGTAGGCAAGATGTTGGAATATATTTAAAAAATGCTTAAAGAACTCATAAGAAATTTTTCTATTATTGCTCACATTGATCACGGCAAATCGACTTTAGCCGACCGGCTTTTGCTTTTTACCGGTGCTATCGATGAGAGAAAATTCCAGAACCAGATGCTGGATGATATGGACTTGGAACGCGAGCGCGGCATTACCATTAAGGCTTCGGCGGTAAGGATCGAATATAAATCGCAAGACGGCAAAGATTATGTTTTAAACTTTATTGATACGCCGGGGCACGTGGATTTTACCTATGAGGTTGAGAAATCTTTAAAGGCCTGTGAGGGAGCGCTATTGGTCGTGGATGCTTCTCAAGGGGTCGAATCGCAGACCGTTGCCAATTTTTATCTGGCTATTGATAATAATTTAGAGATCCTTCCTGTCATCAACAAGATTGACATTGCCGGTATCGATATTGACCACGTCAAGCATCAGCTTAAAGATATTTTTAATTTTAAACTCGAAGATGTTGCTTTAGTCTCTGCCAAAGAAGGCCTGGGGATCCAGGAAGTCCTGGAGAAGCTGATTAAATTTATTCCGCACCCCGAAGGTGATGACAGCGCACCTTTGCAGGCACTGATGTTTGATCTTAAGTTTGATATTTATAAAGGGATCATCATTTATGTCCGTATCTTTAACGGAACTTTACGGCCGGGGATGCATATTAAGATGATGCATAGCGACAAGGAGTACACCATTGAAGAGGTGGGTGTTTTTAAACCGGAGGCGGTCAAGGTTGGGGAGCTTTGTTGCGGTGATGTTGGTTATATTACCTGCAATGTTCATGATCCTCATCAGGTCAAGGTCGGTGATACGATTACCGAAGTCGAACGGCCGACGGCAAAACCCTTAGAAGGCTACCGTCAGTTGAAACCGCTGGTCTTCTGCGGGATTTATCCGGTCAACTCCAAAGATTTTATGTTGTTGCGCGAATCGATGGAGAAATTACGACTCAATGATCCCAGTTTTGTTTACACGCCCGAAACCTCGCAATCATTCGGTCACGGTTTCCGGGGCGGTTTTTTGGGGTTGCTGCATATGGAGATCGTCCAGGAAAGGCTTCAGCGGGAATATAATCTTAATCTTATCCTGACCACGCCGAATGTCAGCTATCGTATTGTCAGACGAGATGAGACGGTTTTTGAAATCGAAAGCCCCAATGATTTGCCTAGTAGTGCCGATGTCAAACGCGTCGAGGAGCCGTATTTAACCGTTTCGATCTTTTCGCCCGTAACCGCGCTGGATGCGGTGATGGAGCTGGCGAAAAGAAAAAGAGGGATTTATAAAGAAAGTGTTTATGTTTCTGATAGAATGAAAGTGATTTTTGATATCCCGCTTTCGGAGGTTATCGTTGATTTTAATGACATGATCAAATCCGCGACTAAAGGGTACGGATCGATCGATTATGAATTTAAAGGATACTTGCCCTCCGAGATATCAAAATTAGATATTCTGATCAATGATAAAGTGTGTGATGCCTTTTCCTGCTTGGTGCATAAAGAGCGCGCTTATGAAAAAGGTCTGGCGCTAGTCAGTAAGTTAAAAGAGCTTATTCCTCAACAGTTATTTGAAGTGCGTATCCAGGCGGCCTGTGACGGGAGAATCATTTCCAGTGCCAAGGTGCGCTCCGTCGGGAAAAATGTCACCGCCAAATGTTACGGCGGCGATATTACCCGAAAACGAAAGCTGTGGGAAAAGCAAAAAGAGGGAAAAAAGAAACTTAAGCAGGTTGGTCAGGTTGAGATCCCTCAAGAAGCATTTTTGGCCGCGCTGAAGCTGTAAAGATAATAAAGGAAGAAATGGTGCCTCTTAAAATAACATCGAGAAACAAAGCTGTCATCCGCGAGTGGGTCGAGTCGATTGTTGTCGCTCTGCTCCTCGCTATTTTTATTAGGACTTTCTTTGTCCAGGCATTTAAAATACCCAGCGGCTCAATGCGCACCACGCTATTGGAAGGGGATAGGATTCTGGTCAACAAGTTGCGTTATGGCCCCAAGATCCCGTTTACCAAAATGCGTTTGCCCGGGTTTACTAAGCCTAAACGGGGCGATGTGATCGTTTTTGTCTATCCCGAGGATCCCAAAAAAGATTTTGTTAAACGGCTTATTGCCTTAGGCGGCGAGACGGTTGAGATTAAAGACGGGCATTTGTATGTTGACAATCGCTTGGTCGAAGACCAGCCGATTCATAATATTTATTACTATAACCGGGGCGATTACGGGGAAACGAACCAGATTATTAAAGTCCCTGAACATACCTATTATGTTTTGGGGGATAATAGCGGCTCGAGCAAAGACAGCCGTTATTGGGGTTTTGTCCCCGAAGAATTATTGATCGGGCGGGCAGAATTGATTTATTGGCCGCTGACCAGAATCAGGATTGTCAAATAATTCCCTAAAATGCATCATTTAAAAACCGATATGCTTTTTGTTTTAATCCTGTCTTTGCTGACGGGGGCGGGTTGCAGTACGGTTTCGGGCAAAACATCACCCAGTGTTCAGAATCCCCGGGAAGTCGAGACAGCCGTCGTGGCTATTAAAGATGCTGTTACCGGAGAAAAAACAACTGCCAAATATTGTCCCCTTTGCGGTAGTCATTACAGCGGTCGGGTCCAAACTTGCCCCAAAGATAATACCTTATTAAAGACGGTGGAAGAGTAGAATATGGCGCTTAGTTTTGCCAATAAAGTAACCATTGCCCGTATCTTAGCTGTCCCTTTCTTTATTATCGTACTTCTCTATTATTTGCCTTCGCGGGAATATTTACGTTTGGTGGCTTTAGGGATATTCCTGCTCGCCGTTATTTCCGATGTGATTGACGGCTATATTGCCCGCACTCGCCATCAAAAAACCAAAGCCGGTTCGATTTTGGACCCGGTAGCGGATAAATTCTTGTTGATCAGCGCTTTCATCTGTCTGTATAAAATCGGCAGCTTGTTGGGGCCGATAAAATTCCCTTTGTGGGTGGTGCTGATTGTTATCAGCCGGGATGTTATTCTGCTTATAGGGTCGATGATTATTTACATGGTTCACGGGGATCTAAACATTGTTCCCACCCGGTGGGGCAAGGCGACCACATTCTTTCAGATCCTCTGCGTGATTGGTATTTTGATGCAATGGGATTTTTCTTTTGTGTTCTGGTATTGCGCGGTCTTGTTAACCGTTATTTCCGGCGTGGGGTATATCCGTACCGGCATCAAGGTCCTCAATGTTGCTCCCGGTTAAAATTATTCTAAGCATCATTATCAGCTATCTTCTGGGGTCTATCCCGACAGCCTATTTATTCGGTAGGCTCTATAAGGGTATCGATATCCGCCAGCATGGTTCCGGCAATGTCGGAGCCACGAATGCCTTTCGCGTCTTAGGCAAGATTCCGGGCACTATCGTTCTTTTGTTAGATATCGCCAAAGGGACAGTTGCCGTAGCTTTGGTTGTGGATCTTTTAGGTTTGGAAGGAATTATTTTTAGGGTCTTAGCTGGGATTGCCGTAGTGATCGGGCATAACTGGACTGTTTTTTTGCAGTTTAAGGGAGGCAAGGGAATCGCCACAGGCTTAGGTGTTTTGATAGGCCTAACGATAAAGATCGCGGCCATAAGGCCGGTGCTTTTACTGACCGTAGCTACTTGGGCTGTTGTGTTTTTGGCGACCGGCTACGTATCTGTTTCTTCGGTAACTGCGGCGACATTGCTTCCGCTATTTATGCTGCTTTTAAACGGATCAATTGAACTGATTATTTTAGGTGTTATTTTCTGTATTTTTGTTGTCTTGCGCCATCGCCCCAACATCAAACGGCTTATCGCCGGAACCGAATCCCGCGTTAATCTCCCTTTTAGGAAGAAAAAGTAATAGAAATCCTGCTGATAATCCACCTTTTCTAATGTCCTGCATTTTTGGCCTCAAGGTTTCTCCTTGTACCTTTTTACCCTAAAATCTATCCGAATTTCATAACTAAAATTGGTTATTTTGCCCGGAAGAAAGTCTTGTGAAACCGAATAAATCATCGTTATTTTCGGCTATTAGCGTCGAGAAAGTAGGCTATTGAGATGAAAACTGGCTAATCTTTGCCCCGTCGGAAAACGTTTTCTCAAAACCCCTTGGGATGCCTTGTTTTACGTTTCGCCCGTGTTATACTTCAATTGGAAGCGAAGAAGAGTTGAGTAAAGAAACTTATTTCGCGAAAAAGCTAACGCAAAGCCCATAGGATCCCCACCAGCCACGGATGGGATAGCCGGGTTGCCGAAGAAATAAGGGCACGCACTTATTTTAATCGGCAACCCGGTTTTTTTATTACCCTGTGGGCTCGGTGCGGGAGGCGAGGGGCGCGCCCTAAAAGGATGAGGCGATGAGAGAGATACTCTATAAAAACTTAACATCGGCAAAAAAAGGCAGACGCGCGATATCGGTATGCGAGAGATCGCAGGGCAAGGATTGTTCGACGCGCGTCCAGCGTACTTTTGTTTATCTTGTTCGTTCGGGGGTTCTGTCTCGCAAGGAGTTGCCTCAGCCGGTTTTTCATATCGTGAAGACTTTTAACACCAAGACACGCACGGAAAGATTTTATTTTCGCATGAAGGGTATTTCTTATGTGGTCCAAAATGACTGCTTTTTAGAAGTCAGTTTCTGCCATTCTTTGCGGATCGATGTCATCCCCAAATTAGTACCGCAGTCGCGGTAAGCCAACCCTTAGGATTTCCAAGAAGTTCAAACTATTTCTCTCGGGTCGCTAATTTTTTTATTTTCATGATAAATTTCACTATTCCAGGGGTGATTATTGATTGACTATAAAATGCTTTTGTGATAATTTATACGTTCACGGCCACAATGCTGTGTCATCAATGATGCGGATAGAGTTTGGCTACGGGAGTATCAACCCTGAGAAATACTCCGGTTTGTCCCTCGACTTTCGCTCGGGATGGTGAGCGTAAGTCGAACCAAAAGCCGGGGATGAGGCGAAGGGTTTATTGCGATGATTAAGGACAATATTACGCACCTTAAAAGTAATATCTCTTTAATTTGCGAAAGGTTAGGAAAAGATCCCGGTGAAGTAACGGTTGTCGGGGTCACGAAGTTTGCCCCGGTATCCGCGATAGAAGAAGCTCTCGCCTGCGGGATTTCTGATGTGGGAGAGAACAGGGTTCAGGAGGCGGTTAAAAAATATTCCGCTTTTAAGAATCCCGGAAAAATTAAAAGGCACATGATCGGGCATCTGCAAACCAACAAAGTCAAGGATGCCCTTGAAATATTCGATGTGATACAGTCCGTGGACAGCCTGAAACTGGCGGAATCTGTTGAGAGGGTTGCCGCAGGCCTTAAGCGCCAGGTCGATATATTTATCCAGGTCAATATATCGGGCGAGCAGCAAAAGTTTGGAATAGGCGAACAAGAAGCGATGGCGCTCATCAGGGAATCTTCGAAATTCGAGCATCTGAAGGTTAGGGGACTGATGACTATTGCGCCTTTAACCGAGGACGAACAAATCATCCGGAGTTGCTTTAGGGGTTTAAGGCAGTTGCGTGATAAAGTCAACAACGAATTGCCCGGTCGCAATAACGTAGAAATGAAGTTTCTTTCCATGGGCATGACTTCGGATTACCAAATAGCCCTGGAAGAGGGGGCCAACATGCTGCGAATCGGCAGGGGGATATTTTCCGATGTATAAAATAGGAATCATAGGCGGCGGTAATATGGGCGAGGCAATTATCAGCGGTTGCCTGAAGCGTTTTTTTGTCTATGTCAGCGAAAAAGATGCAACCCGCCGGAATTATTTGCTTAAGAAATACCGCCTGGAAGGTGTTGATGTTAAAACGCTCGCTCAAGCATCAGAAATTATCATTATCGCTGTTAAGCCTCAGGATATTGACGAAGTCCTGACTGTCCTAAGGTCGGTCGTTAAACTTAAGGATAAATTAATCATTTCGGTTGCGGCAGGAGTTACGACCCGGTATCTTGAAAGAAAATTGGGAAATAATTGCAAAGTTGTTCGCACCATGCCCAACATGCCAGCCCTGATCGGAAAAGGCATTACAGCCGTTTGCAAGGGGCGCCATGCCGGAAAAAAGGATGTCGATTTGGCCTGTAAGATTTTTGATAATGTCGGCAAAACAGTCGTTGTTGCCGAGGAATTGATGAACAGTGTTACGGCGGTCTCCGGAAGCGGCCCGGCGTATGTTTATTTATTTATGGAATGCCTGATTAAGGCGGCGCAGTCTTTGGGCCTAAAAGAGGCTTTGGCTGAGGAGCTGGTAAAAAATACTTTTTCGGGAAGCCTTGAATTATTGCTTAAGAATAACGACAATCTCAGCCCCGGGATTCTTCGCGCCCGGGTAACATCCAAAGGCGGCACCACGCAAGCGGCGTTGGAAGTTTTTGCGCGCAGGAAGTTCGAGCGTATTATCGCGGATGCGCTTAAGGCGGCGCAAAAACGGGCAAAAACCCTATCGAGAGGATAAAATTTATGGGCAAAGTCGGTGTTATCGGCGGCAGCGGTTTGTATGCAATGGAGGGGCTCAAGCGGTTTAAGAAGGTCAAAGTTGAGACCCCGTTTGGCGATCCTTCCGACGATTACATAGCTGGCACCGTCGATGGTATTGATGTTGTTTTCCTGCCTCGTCACGGCAAAGGGCACAGAATTTCTCCCAGCGAGATCAATTACCGCGCGAATATTTTCGGAATGAAAAAGCTCGGTGTGGACGCCATCGTTTCCGTTTCCGCCTGCGGGAGCCTTAAAGAAGAACTTAAGCCTATGGATTTTGTTATTCCGGATCAATTTCTAGACAGAACCAACCGTTGCCGGCAGGCGACATTTTTTACTAATGGAATTGTCGCCCATTTGGCGTTTGCCGATCCGGTGTGTCCGCAAATATCAGAAATCCTTTATCAAAGCGCCAGAAAATTAGGTATCAGCGTTCATAAGGGCGGGACCTATGTGAATATGGAGGGGCCTCAATTTTCGACTAAGGCCGAGTCACATCTTTACCGCAGCTGGGGGATGGACATTATCGGCATGACCAATTTAATTGAAGCCAAACTGGCCCGCGAGGCTGAGATTTCTTATGCCACGTTAGCAGCCGTGACAGATTATGACTGTTGGCATGAAGGGCACGAAACCGTCAGTATCGAGATGATCATAGCCAACCTAACAAAGAATATTGCCAATGCCAAAGAGATTCTAAAGCATGCTATCCCTCAGATCGGCAGGTTAAAAAGTTACAGCGCCCAGGGTGCGCTTCAATACGCCATCGTTACCGATAAGAAATATATCCCCGCGAAAGTCAAGAAAGACCTAAAAATTATCATCGGAAAATACATCAACTAAATCACGTTCATGGAAAATACGTCCGACAAAATGGATTATCGTGCCACTTTAAATTTGCCGCAAACTGGTTTTGCGATGAAGGCCAATCTTGCCCAAAAAGAGCCTGTTCTCCTGTCGCAGTGGGATAAAGAGGATATTTACAGGCAGATCCGGGAAAAATCAAAAGGCAAAAAGAAATTTATTCTCCACGACGGCCCCCCGTATGCCAACGGAAACATCCATATCGGGCATGCCCTTAATAAAATCCTCAAAGATATGATTGTGAAGTTTAAAACCATGCAGGGCTTTGACAGTGTGTATGTCCCCGGCTGGGATTGCCATGGGTTACCGATCGAGCATCAGCTTTTTAAGGAACTAAAGACCGATAAATCCAAAATCGATTGCGTTTCATTCCGAAAACAGGCGCACGATTACGCCATGAAGTATGTCGGTATTCAAAAAGAACAATTTAAGCGCTTGGGGGTTTTTGGCGACTGGGATAATCCCTATTTAACGCTGACTCCCGAATACGAATACTGGATTTTAAAATCACTGGCGACTCTAACCCAGGACGGCTATGTTTATCGGGGACTCAAGCCGGTCAACTGGTGCGCCAGCTGCGAAACGGCGTTGGCTGAAGCTGAGGTCGAATACGAGGACCACGAATCCCATTCCGTCTATGTAAAATTCAAAGTTAATAACCCGGAAGTAATTAAGGGATTTCCCAAAGGCAAAGAATTATTCTTGTTGGTCTGGACGACGACGCCCTGGACGCTTTTGGCCAATGTTGCCGTCGCCGTGCATCCGGCGTATAAATATTATTTTGTCGAGAATAACCAAGACGGCGGCAATAATAATGAAATTCTCATCATCGAAAGCAGCCGGTACAAAACTTATTTTCTTGAAACAAAACTTGCCGGAGACATTATTAAGACTATAGCCGAAGACGGTGAAATAGAAGGGAGCGGGCTTACAAAATTAAATTATGCTCATCCTTTCGGCTTAAGAAAGAATTGCCCCGTTGTTACGGCTGATTATGTGACCAGGGAAGACGGCACGGGTTTAGTTCATACGGCTCCGGGGCACGGCATGGAGGATTACCAGACAGGGTTAAAATACAAATTGGATATTGTTGTGCCGGTTGATCATCGCGGCATCTATACGAAGGAGGCCGGAGATTATGCTGGCCAACATGTTTTTAAGGCAAATGAAAAAATAATTGAAGATCTTCGAGGAAAAAGTTTGTTTGCGAATGCAAAGATCAACCATTCCTATCCGCACTGCTGGCGTTGCAAGAAACCGATCATCTTCCGCGCAACGGAACAGTGGTTTCTAAAAATCGATCATAAAGATTTACGGAAGAAATTGGTCGATGCGATTGAGCGTGATATCGTATGGGTTCCTCCCGCAGGGAAGGAGCGTATTTTAGGAATGGTGGCTACTCGCCCCGATTGGTGTTTATCGCGTCAACGGTATTGGGGTGTTCCTATTCCGGCACTGATTTGTCGCGGGTGCGGCGGTAAACATCAATTATACGCTCCGGTTATAGAACATTTTGCCGGCATTGCGAAAAAAGAGGGCAGCGACGCCTGGTTTAAGCGGACGGTGAGTGAATTGATTCCGCCCGGATTTGCCTGCCCGGATTGCCACAAAAACGATTTCGAAAAAACAAACGATATTCTCGATGTCTGGTTTGATTCGGGCGTCAGCCACCAGGCTGTTTTAAAAGGGATGCTTAAAGAAGAGCCGCCGGCGGCACTTTACCTGGAAGGTTCGGACCAGCACCGCGGATGGTTTCAGTCGTCACTGATTCCTTCTGTTGCCATCGACGGCCGGCCGCCTTACCGGGCCGTTTTAACCCACGGTTTTGTGGTCGACGGCCAGGGAAGGAAGATGTCAAAATCGCTGGGCAATGTTGTTTCGCCTCAGGACATCATGAAAACGCACGGGGCGGATATCTTAAGGCTGTGGGTTGCCGCCAGTGATTACAACGATGATATCAGGATTTCAAAAGAGATTTTGGACCGATTAGTTGATGCCTATCGAAAAATCCGTAACACGGTGAGATTCCTGCTAAGCAATCTCTACGACTTTGACCCTGACAAAAACAAAGTATCCAGCGATAAATTATTGGATATTGACTGCTGGGCTCTTTCCCGGCTTACGTTTACGCTTGACGCTGTAACCAAGGGTTACGAGGCCTATGATTTCGCCAGGGTTTATAAGGCCATTTATTCATTCTGTAACGATGACCTCTCCAGTATTTATCTTGACATCCTAAAAGATCGATTGTATACTTCTGCCTCCTCGTCCTCGGAACGTCGAGCGGCGCAAACGGTTCTTTATGATTGTTTGGATGCCTTAGTCAGGATGATGGCGCCTATCTTAAGCTTTACTGCGCAGGAGATATTGACGGTTATGCCCAGGACAGCGCAGGACGGCGATATCAAGGATGTGCATCTTTTGGGCTGGCCGGCCTATTCGGGCCTTGAGGATGCGGGAGACGTCGAAAATAAGTTAAAAATCCTTTTGGACTTGCGTCCCTTTGTATTAAAATCATTAGAAGAAAAAAGACAACAGGGAATGATCGGTAGTTCTTTGGAAGCAAAAGTAGTTATTGAGACGGCGAGCGACAGGGATTTTAAAGCCTTGAGCCCATTTGACGAAGATGTCCTGCGCGCATTTTTTATTACATCGCAGGCAAAGATTAAAAAGGTTCCCGAGGTTGTGAACGGCATCAGTGAAGATTTTTCCAAGACCAGAATTATCGTCGAGAACGCTGACGGCCAAAAATGCGGGCGCTGCTGGAATTACAGCCCTGCGGTTGGCAAGGACAGGGTTCATCCGGTTTTGTGTGAACGGTGTTTAGATATTGTAAAGGAGATCGGTAATGCCAAATAAGCTAGATAAAAAAGATCTTTTATTTTATCAAAAAGTTTTATCAGAAATTAAAGAAAAGATTGTCAGTGAAATAAAAAAGATCTCCAGCGATGCCTCTACGCCCAGCAAGGACACCTCGGGCGACATCTCCGGGCATGCCCTTCACATGGCCGATGTCGCTACGGATATGTATGACCGTGAGTTTTCTTTGGGGTTAGCGTCAAATGACCGTGAACTGTTGAGCAAGGTCGAGTTGGCTTTAAAACGCATCCAAGAGAAAACTTTTGGCGCCTGCGAGGAATGCCATAAGCCCATTGCGGCAGCACGTCTCAAGGCTATTCCCTATGCGCAACTGTGCCTTAAGTGCCAAGAAAAACACGAGTCCCATTAAAGATTTCTTAAATTTTCGATCAAGCGGCTGCAATATCAGCGGCGGGCTTACCAAAAGAAAAGCTAAAAATTATGAAAGGCGACAACCACTCCCGGCTGACTATTTTTATTGCGTGCCTTACGGTCTTGGGAGTTGTTTTTTTTGACAGAGTTTCTAAGGTCTTCTTTACCAGTATTCTCACCTTTGGGGAATCCATCCCGGTTGTACGTGACATCTTTCATTTTACCCTTGTCTACAACACCGGCATTGCCTTTGGTTTATTTAAGAATCAGGGAATTGTTTTTATCATTATTCCGGTTATCACGGCGATTTTGATTGGATTTAATATTTATTATTACCGCAACAGCAGGGAAGTCAGCCGGATTTATATTGTTGCCTTTTCGTTGATCTTAGGTGGCGCAATCGGCAACTTAATCGACAGAATTATGTTTGGCCATGTCATTGATTTTATTGATTTTCGTATATGGCCTGTTTTTAATCTTGCCGATAGCGCCATTACTATCGGAGCATTAATCATCCTCATAAAATGCATCCCGTCATTTGTCAAATAGGGCCGCTCACTGTTTATTCCTACGGTGCCATGTTGGCCGTGGCTGTTGTCGTTTGCTCCTTTCTTTTGCAGAGAGCGGCGAAGGCCAGGGGTTTTAATCCGGATATTATCTTTGATCTTGTTTTCTGGTCAGTCGTCAGCGGCATTATCGGTAGCCGAATCTTCTTTATATTCCTCAACCTTACATATTTTGTAGAACGACCTTCCGAGATCGTCATGCTTCAGCACGGAGGCTTGGCATGGCAGGGAGGCTTAATTGCCGGAACCTTGACGGCCATTATATTCTTTAAGCGCAAGAAATTGCCGATTGCACAGACGGTTGATTTTGTTGCGCCGTATGTGGCCCTGGGCCAGGCGATCGGAAGAATAGGATGCTTCTTAAACGGGTGCTGCTACGGAAGCGAGGCCGCCTGGGGAATATATTTTCCGGTGCATGAGGCGAAGCTCCATCCGACCCAGCTCTATGATGCCTTGGGGCTTTTGGTCATTTTCCTGATTCTGAAAAAATACGAAACAATACGCAAAACCCCGGGCGAGGTATTTTGCCTGTATCTATTTTTGGCGTCATTACAGCGATTTGCCGTCGAATTTTTCCGTGCGGATCATTCTATCGTTTGGCTGGGTTTGAGCATATTTCAGATCGTTAGTATCGGCATCATGGCGGTATCTCTTTATGCGTACTCATTCCTTAAAAGTCGATTCCCAAAATAGCGGTGTCCGGCTTGATGTTTTTCTAACCGAAAATCTCACCGATATCCCTTCGCGTAATTTTGTTAAACATTTAATCGAGTCCCAGGACGTTACGGTTAATAACAAACCGGCCAAAGCCCATTACAAAGTTTTAGCCGGTGATAAAATTAAAGTTAAGATCCCGCCCGCCAGAGACGGCAGCATTCTGCCGGAAGATATTCCTTTAGATATTTTTTATGAAGATAAGGATTTTCTAGTGGTGAATAAACCCGCCGGGATGCTGGTTCACCCGGCCCAAGACCGTTTCTCAGGGACCTTGGTTAATGCGCTTTTGTACCACTGCAAGAAACTTTCGGATCTCAATGAGCCGTTTCGTGCAGGAATCGTGCACCGTCTGGATGAGGAGACCTCCGGGCTCATTGTTGCAGCAAAGAACAATACCTTTCATGCCCAGCTGGCCAAGCAGTTTGAAGAGCACACGGTTAGAAAACGTTACGTTGCCTTAGTCGAAGGGTTGATTGAGTTTGACGAAGGCGTCATTGACGCGGCCCTGGGGCGCCATCCGCGCTATCGGGATAAAAAAGCGGTTGTCTTTTACGAAGAAGATGCCAAAGAGGCCAAGACGTTTTACAAGGTGCTTAAACGTTTTAAAGAGGCGACCCTGGTGGCCCTATTCCCGCAGACCGGAAGGACGCACCAGCTGCGCGTGCACATGGCGTATTTGGGACATCCGGTTTTAGGGGATACCAAATATGGCAAAAGAAATTCTTTTCCCCGGCTGGCCCTGCATGCCCAGGCCATACGATTTCTCCATCCTCGCACCGGTAAATCTATCGAATTTTCCTGCATGGTTCCGTCGGAATTCCTGCCAAAGGTTTAATCGGAATAAAAGAATTCTTTAGAATACTCTTTACTTATTGTTTTCATTTTATATAATAAGAACAAGTATAAGAAAAGATTAGAGAAGAGAGGAGATGTTGATCATGAATAATCAGGGAAAGGCAATTACCATCTTTCTTATTGTAATCTCCATCCTGTTATTATCCGTCACAGGCATTACCCTGTTTTTCTTAAAGACCGAAAATGATTTACGGAAGTCCCTCGAAGTTCAGCTGGCCCAAGCCAAGGCCTCGGCGGCGAAGCTCGACGGGGATTTAAAAGAATCTAAAAAGAAAGTTTTCTTGATGGAAGAGAAAATGAAGGACGCTGATGTGAAAATCAACGGCCTGATGGATGAACTCGAACTTCAAGAAGGTTTAAGGGAGCAGGGTAAGGTCGAGAATGCTGCCCTCAAAGAAGCCCTGGATAGCGAGAAAAAGACTAAAGAAGCCATTGAAAGAGATCTGACGGCTGCCCAAGAGAAAATCGGTGCCCTGGAACAGAAGATCAAAGAGGAAGAAGCGCGTCGCGCTGAACTCGAAGCAAAAATCCAGGCAACGGAAATGCCCGCGGCCGAAGCGCAATCAGAGGTGGAGCTGGGCAAGATTGTTGTTACTCCCGGAGAGATTCCCGAAGGTAAAATTTTAAGCGTCAATGCGGAAAATAACTTTGCCGTTTTTGATTTAGGGCAAGAACAGGGAGTGGCCCCGGAGATGATTTTCTCGGTTTATAGAGGCGAACAATATTTGGGCGATATCAAGGTTGCTCGGGTGGAAACGAAGATGTCTGTCGCGGATATTGTCGAGCCTTTGACATCGAAACAACTGCAGAAAAACGACAGAGTTACCGCAAAAAAATGATTCTTACGGTCAGGCCCGCGGATTATCTAAAAGGGCATATTGACCTGCCTGCGTCTAAATCCTACACGATTCGCGCTATCCTTATTGCCGCCTGCGGCGGTGTTTCTAAAATTATTAATCTTTCCAGTTGTGATGATGCCAATGTTGCCCGCAAAGTCGCGCGCGTACTTGGCGCCCGGATGATCTCTGCCCGCAATAAAAAAGATATATTAAGAATTTCTGCCGTTAAAAAGATGCCTGAATCCGTTCACGTCGATGTGGGGGAATCGGGGACGGTCTTACGTTTTCTGCTGCCGCTTTTAGTTGCGCGGGGCTCTGCTGCCCGGGTAACCGGACAAGGGACCCTGCGGTCGCGGCCCAATACCCATCTTGTGAAAGCGTTAAGAGGCATGGGCGCTGACATTAAAGGACGGGGCCCGGGAAATTGTGTCCCGATTACGATCGGCAAGGGAACGGTACGCGGAGGAAAGATATCCATTGACGGGACGTTAAGTTCGCAGTTTATTTCCGCCCTTCTGATTGCCTGCCCATTTTTAAAAAGCGATACCTCTTTGGCGATTAAAGGAAAAAAAATTGTTTCAGCGACCTACGTCACGATGACGCGCCAGGTTTTGAAACATGCTGGTATTAATATCGTGTCAAAAGGGCAGCGCTCATTCTTTATTAAAGGAAACCAGCGATTTAAGGGTTTAAGAAATTTCGTGGTTCCGTCGGATTACGGCCTAGCAGCGTTTTTGCTGGCCGCGGCCGCTTTGACAAAATCAAATTTAATCCTCACAGGTTCCCTTAAAGATAGCCTTATTCAGTCAGACGGAGAAATATTGCCGCTATTGCGCCGCATGGGCGTTAAGTTTGTTAAATCGGCAAACCGGATAAGAATTTCCGGGCCGTCTCGGCTAAAAGGGGGAAGTTTTTCTCTCAAGAACTGTCCGGATCTTGTTCCGATTGTTTCGGTTATGGCTTTATTCGCCCGGGGAAAAACCAGGCTATATGACATTGCCCATGTGCGCAGCAAAGAATCCGACCGGATTAGCGATTTGCGCAAAGAGCTTTTGAAGCTCGGAGCCAAGGTTAAGGAAACAAAAAACGAGCTCATAATTTATCCGCGTCCTAATTACAAGAAAAATGTCTTTTTAGATCCCCATCATGACCACCGTCTGGCCATGTCTTTTTGTATTGCAGGGTTAAAACTTGGTGTGCGCGTTAAAGATATAGAATGCGTGGCAAAGTCTTACCCGAGTTTCACCCAAGACTTGAAAAGTGCCGGTGCCTGCCTCTCTCGAAACTAAAAAACGTTGACAGCCCAATCTTTTTCGTATATCATTGTCTCTGTTGTTTTATTTAGTCGCAACTATTTGAAATAGGTATATTAACAAAAATTATCCCAAAACCGACCCGGAAGTTTCCCTACTCTAAATAAGAGGGCCTCTATGATGCAAAAGCTCAGGAAAATGATCAAGAAATCAATCGATTACATTTTGGGGCTTTTTTCCAATGATATCGGGATTGATCTCGGAACCGCCACTACTTTGGTTTATGTTAAAGGAGAGGGGGTTGTTCTCTGCGAGCCTTCCGTTGTAGCCATCCAAAAGGATACATCCCAGGTATTAGCCGTGGGCGAAGAGGCAAAGCGCATGTTGGGCCGCACCCCGGGAAACATCATTGCCATCCGCCCTATGAAAAACGGGGCCATTTCCAACTTTGAAGTTACCGAAGCCATGCTCCGTTACTTTATTAAAAAGGTGCATCGCCGCAAGGTCCTTGTCCGTCCCGCGATGGTGATTGCCATCCCTTCCGGTATTACCGAAGTCGAGAAGCGCGCTGTCCGGGATTCGGCAGAACGTGCCGGTGCCCGCTCTGTCGAGTTGATTGAAGAGCCAAAAGCAGCCGCTATCGGAGTCGGCCTGCCGATTGAAGAGCCCGGCGGTAATATGATTATCGACATCGGCGGAGGCACAACTGAACTCGCTGTTATTTCTTTAGGCGGTATTGTTTATTCGAGCTCTATCCGGGTTGCCGGAGATGAAATGGATCTTGCTATTATCGAGTATCTTCGTAAAACGTATAATCTCTTAATCGGCGAGAGAACAGCGGAAGAAATAAAGATAAGAATTGGTTCGGCTTATCCTCTGGAAGAAGAATTATCAATGGATGTCCGCGGGCGTGACCTTATCGCCGGTTTACCTAAAACGGTCACCATTACCTCGGTTGAAATAAGAGAGGCATTACAGGTGCCCATCCGCATGATCGCGGACGCGGCAAAGAATACCCTTGAACATACGCCGCCCGAGTTGGCCGCGGATTTAATTGACCGCGGTATCGTGATGGCGGGGGGTAGCTCGCTTTTAAGGGGAATCGATAAGCTGATCGCCGAGGAAACGGGGTTGCCGGTCCATATCGCTGATGATCCTTTGACCGCAGTTGTTTTGGGAACGGGCCTGACCCTGACGATGCCGTTACGTTTTAGAAGACAGATTGTTGTTCCGACAAAGTTGGATTTTTAAGTTAATCTTGCCATTACGCCATTGATGTGTCCAGGAAAACCAAAAAGCTACTGATCTACTGTCTTATCCTCGTTTTTCCCCTCTTTTTTCTTTTTGCCAAACAAGCCGCTTTCCAATCTTTTAAAATGAACGTTGTCGATATTTCTTCTTTGCCGATTCGCGTCGTGCTTTTCCCTTTTGAAGAAATTAAGAAGATTGTTTTTTACCGAAGCACCTTTAACAAATACACGAAACTAAAAAGAGAAGCAGATATTTTAAGGACCAAATTTATCAAGCAGGAAGAGCTGATAAGAGAAAATAATCGCCTTAAGGAGCTCTTGGATTTGAAGTGGAATTCGAATTATCCGGGTATTCTTGCCCGGGTCATTGCCCGGGATCCGTCCAATTGGGCGGCGGCGGTGATTATTGATAAGGGCGAAACAAACGGAATCAAACAGGGTATGCCGGTTATCAATAGTGCCGGTGTCGTGGGCAAGATTTCCGAAGTTGGCCGGCGGACCAGCAAGGTCCTTCTTTTAAGCGATCCGAATTTTAGCGTTCCCGCGCTCATCCAGCGTAACCGCGAACAGGGTTTGGTCTCTGGCACTCTTCAGGGGGTCTGCCGGATGCGCTATCTTTCTTCCGGCGCCGATGTCCGCGCAGGCGACAAAGTCATTACGTCTAAGCTGAGTACATTTTTTCCCGAAGGGCTAATGATTGGTGACGTTATTTCGGTCCGGGAGGGCCTTGAGGGCCCGACGGTTGAATGTCTTATCAGGCCGGCAGTTTCGCCTTCTCAGACGGAAGAAGTGCTGGTCATTATCAAGGGCCGGTAATAAAGGAAATTTATGGCTGTCTTTAGAAAAGTATTTATTATTGTGCTCTTAACGTTCTGTTTTTTTACGGCCGAATTTATTTTATTCGATGTTTTCGGGCAATGGTTTGATCCCAATTTGTTAATGCTGCTGATTATTTTTATTAACTTAAAACTTGGCATACGGTATGGATTGTTCGCAGCGTTTTTAGCCGGCCTGCTAAAAGACAGTTTTGCTATCGGGATATTCGGGGCCAACATTCTTTCGTTTATTTTTTGTGCCTATGCGACTGTGCTGGTAAAAAGGTATTTTTATGAAGTGGAGGGAAGTTTCTTAAGAATCCTTCTGGCATTTACCATGAGCTTGCTTTGTGTTCTGGTCAATTATCTTGCAACCTCGATTTTCTTCGGTATTAATTTTCGCGAGGCGATTATTTTTGTTATGTTGCCGGAAGTTATCGCAACAACTTTTTTAGTAGCGTTTGTGTTTGATAATCTTAAGAAGATTTCTCTGAAACTGGCGATCTAGACTTGTCCTCCAGCGAAGACTCCGAGAGCTGATTAAAAATGCGTCTTAAAGTTATCCGCCTGGTTATCCTGTATTTATTTCTGTTTATCACCGGTGGACTTCTCTATCTTCAAATTATCCGCGGTAACGATTATTTCCTTTTAAGCCTCAATAACAGTATACGGGTTGTGCCGATTGAGAGCCGTCGCGGCATTATTTTTGACCGTAATGGCGCTGTGCTCGCCGATAATCGTTTTTCTTTTGATGTGGCGGTTGTGCCGCAGGAAGCTAAGGATAAGGAAAAATTATTCGACTATCTTGCCCAAGTTTTGAAGGTCGATAAAGAGAAGCTATTAAAGACATTTAAGCGGAAAATAACGGCATCTTTTGTTCCTGTCGTTGTCGTCGAAGATGTTTCGCGGGAGGCGGCGATTATCTTAGAAGAAAACAAATTCCGATTTCCGGGTCTCATGGTGCGCACGGATTACAGAAGGTATTACCCTTTTCGGGAAATCAGCGCCCATGTCATCGGGTATATCGGGAAAATCAATCGTTCTGAAATAACGCAGCTTAAAGAATACGGCTATACCGCACAAAGCATGATTGGACGTTCCGGCATCGAGAGATCCTATGATCGGTATTTACAGGGCCAAGACGGCGGCCTTCAAGTCGAGGTCAATAACCGCGGCCAGCAGGTAAGGCTCTTGGGATATAAGGAGCCGGTTGGCGGACAGAGTATCGGGCTGACTATCGATAGCCGTATTCAGCAAATCGCAATGGATGCTCTTCAAGAAAAAAGAGGGGCGGTGATTGCCATGGATTTGGAAACGGATGAAGTTTTGGCGATGGTTAGCTACCCTTCTTTTGATCCTAATGATTTTGTCAGCGGTCAGTCTTACAAGGCCGCGGGGTTATTTCATGATTCCAGTGCCCCGCTTCTTAATCGGGCGATCAGCGGCTTGTACCCTCCGGGTTCGGTATTTAAACTTCCTATTGTTGTTGCTGCGCTGGAGACAGGCAAGATTACGCCGAGAACTTCTTTTATGTGCCAAGGTTTTTATTCGTTAGGCGGGCGTAGTTTTGGCTGTTCTCATACGCATGGGATGCAGGATCTTGTGCAGGCGATCGCCCACTCCTGCAATGTTTATTTTTTCAATGCCGGTCTCTTGCTTGGGCCGGAATTAATCAGTCAATATGCGCGTCAATTCGGGCTGGGAAGTTTAACGGGTATTGATCTTCCTTCCGAGCAGAAAGGTTTTGTTCCTGACCGGTTGCTTCGTAAGAAAATAAAAAACCGGCAATGGTACAAGGGGGACACGCTTAATTTTTCTATCGGACAAGGGGACACATTGGTTACGCCTATTCAATTGCTTCGCATGATGGCTGCCATCGCCAGAAACAGCAAAGAAGTTCATCCGCATATCTTAAAAACAATCGGTTCTTTAGGGGTAGAAAATAATTCTGTTCAGGAGAAATTGGAGATAAACGAGAAAAATTTAGAAACGTTAAAATTGGGATTACGCGAGGCTGTTCAAGACGAAGAAGGGACTGCCCGTTTGCTCGCCATCCAAGGGGTTTCGGTTTTGGGAAAGACGGGTACCGCTGAAACTTCGGGAGGGCGTGCGGCCCATGCCTGGTTTGTCGGTTTTTGCCCTTTGGCAAAAACAAAAATTGTTTTTTGCGTTTTCTTAGAGCACGGCGGGACAAGTTATAATGCCTGTGCGGTTGCGCGGCAGATTCTGCTTAAGATGCAAGAGGAACAAATTCTGTAAAGAGCGATTAAACTATGCAGCGTATTTTAGAACAGAGAATTTGGATCGCGACGGTCGCGATCATGACTTTCGGTCTCGCGGCCTTGTATAGCGCTTCTTATCAAAATGCCAGAGTAGAACGCGGCATTTTCTACGATCAGCTTGTCTGGGCGCTGGTGGGCTTATTGGTTATGTTTTTATTGAGCCGTTTTGATTGCCGAAGGCTCTTTAGTATGGCGTACATTTTTTACATATTAAACATCATCCTTTTGATTACCGTCTTAATAATCGGGAGAAATATTCTGGGGGCGAAACGCTGGATTGAAGTCGGCAGTATCAATTTCCAGCCGTCGGAGTTGATGAAGCTGGCGGTCGTAATCGTTTTGGCCCGGTATTTAAGCCAGCGGAATACTTTTCCTGTTTTTAGTGTCCAAAGTTTTTTGCGTTCCTTGAGCCACGAATTTATCATTCCCTTACTTTTGGTAGTGCTCCCGATGTTGTTCATCTTTAAACAGCCGGATTTGGGAACGGCGCTACTCCTTCTCGGCGTTTTCATTATTCTGATTTTTGCTTCCGGAGTGAGACTAAGATTTATTCTGCCGTTTTTAGGGCTTGGTTTGGCCGTTGCGCCGTTCGCGTGGCATATCTTGAAGCCGTATCAAAAGGAGAGGCTGATGGTGTTTTTAAATCCCAGCGCTGATCCTCTAGGAGCCGGTTACACGATTATTCAGTCAAAAATTGCCGTTGGCTCCGGGAGGCTTTTGGGCAAGGGCTGGTTTGGGGGGAGCCAAAATCAATTGAGTTTTCTGCCCGAGAGGCATACGGATTTTATATTTTCGGTGATCGGTGAAGAATGGGGATTTTTAGGGGCAGCTTTTTTAATTTTCTGTTTTTTTATTCTCATCGATAGCGGTTTAAAAATAGCGAAGCATTCCAACGACCGTTTCGGTTTCTTAATGGCGGTTGGAATCGCCGGTATTCTTGCCCTGCAAACTATTATTAATGTCGGGATGGTCTTGGGGTTATTCCCGGTGGTGGGCTTAACCTTGCCTTTTGTGAGCTACGGGCGCTCTTCGCTTATGATTTCTGCTGTTATGCTTGGAATTCTGCTGAGCCTTAACAGAAGAAGAATCATTTTCTAATTCGAAAGACATTTTAAGGTTGGGAAAGGTTTCTCGGATGAAAAGTTTGAACAATTCTTTTTTAAAGTGTTCGCTTTATTTATCCGAGAGATAAATTGACAAATAGCGCTTACTCAAGCTAAAATTATAAGTCAGTATTAGAATTAATCTTAGTCTTAATAGTACGTAGGATTATTAACTATAGGGAGGTTATCCCATGGGAGTCTTTTGGAAGTGGATGACGTTACGTAAAAGAGGATTAAAGCATGAGCTGGCGGTTGCTTTTGGTTTGGTGATTTTGGCTCTTTTGGTTTTCTTAGGCTATCTTTTTCCGGGCGTATCCTCGGTTTTCCAGACAAAGACGAATCTTAATGTCGTTGCCGGAATAGTATTTCTTATCGTTGTGCTGGGTTTTTTTCTGCTGACGCAAAAAATTATTGATCCGCTTATCAAGATCAGCAGAGAGGCCAAGAAAATTGCCGAGGGCGATTTAACCCATGAAGTAAAGCTTTCCGGAGAAGATGAGATTGGTGAGCTGGGGGTGGCCTTAAACCGGATGACCAAGCGCATTAAAGAGAATATGGAGGAGTTAAAAGTTTTTAGCGAGAAAACCGAGGTCATTAACTCCGAAATTAATAAGCGTATTTTTGTTCTCGCCAGCCTTTTACAGATTAGCAATCTGATTTCTCAGAATGCCAAGTTGGAAGAAATTATCGAGGCGGGTGTGGACCGATGCTTATCCTCGGGAGAGATGACGTTGGGATGCCTGATTTTACGGGATCGGCAGAGCAACGAATATGTGGTTAAATCCGTCCATAGCCAAAACAAAGAAGAGCTGATGGCGAAGGGGCTGGGAAATTTTAAGGTTCAGCTGGGGGTCGGTGCTTTGGGTCAAGCCATTTTGCGCCAGGAAACTATTGTTATTGATAAGAGTTCCGCGGGCACGTACGATACCGAAGAACTGCGGTCGGTTTTTCTTCTAAAAAATGCCTTGGTGGTGCCGATTGCTTCTCGCGGCAAGATTCACGGCTTATTAATTGCCGGCAACAACAAGGAAAATTTTTCTTGTCATGCGGCAGATAAAGAGCTGATGGACCTTCTTTCAAAGCAGCTCTCGATTGCCATTGAGAACGATCTTCTGGCGACTAGGGTGGAAAAACTGGAGATTGTCGATAGCCTAACCGGTCTTTACAACAGTACTTTTGTGGGCGAGCGCTTAAACGAAGAAATCAAAAGGGCCATTCGTTTTCAGAGGCCGTGTGCTTTTGTCCTTTTTACGATTGACCGCTTTAGTGAATTTCACGGAGCCTTTGGCCACATTGCGGCGGAGAATGTCCTGATAAAGATCGGGTCAATCCTTAAGGAGAACATCAGCGAGGTCGATAAGGCGGCGCGATTTGGCGACCATGAATTTGCCTTGATATTGCCGGAGAAAAACAAGCGTCAGTCCATTGAAGTGGCTGACGAAATAAGAAGAAAGATTGAATTTGTTTTTTCGGGAGAAGATGATCAGCGCAGGAAATTAACCTGCACGGGATCCGTCACCGAAAATCCCGTTGACGGAATTACGGCGGATGAATTGATTTCAAAGGCCAGAGAAATTCTCGATTCCGCCAAGAGCCAAGGGGGGAACCGTATTTCTTATAAAATTTAATTCCGAAATTGAGACTTAAGCAAGAGATTGAACCGATAAGGCGGATGGTTGGATGACTCACTACAAGAAAGTCACGAATAAGTATTTAGGGGAACTTCTTCTCGAGCGGGGCGTAATTAATCACGAACAGCTGAAGATGGCTGTTGCCTACCAGCAAGATAAGGGCGGGCTGATTGGCGAAGTCTTAGTTGAGCTCAAATTTGTCACCGAGGAGGATATTGCCCAGGCCTTGACCTGCCAATACGGCTTTCCCTATCTTCCGCTTACGAATTATGAAATTGATGCCGAGGTCATTAATACGATTCCGGAAAATGTGTGTAAACAGTTTTGCCTTATCCCGATCGACAAAATCGGCAAAAGCCTGACCCTTGCCATGGCCAATCCCCTAAACGTTCAGGCCATCGAAGATGTGGAGCTGATCACGGGCTGTACCGTTCAAACCTTCGTCAGCACGGCGACGGATATCCGAAGGTCGATCGCGAAATACTACAAATCGAAATAAGCCCGTTCATTTCTTGCCCTGATTCTCGACGAAAGAGGTTTTTAGAGAGATGTTTTCCCTTAAAGAGCGCCTAAAAGAGATCCTGATCCGGGATAATATAATCAAACAAGAAGACCTTGACCGCGCCCTTGAAGAACAAAAGCTGCGAGGTGGAGAGCTTAGTAAAATCCTGGTTAAGATGGGCCTCATCAACGAGGAGGAGCTCACGCTTTTGTTAAGCCAGGGCTTGGGGATGCCGCCGATTGATATTTCACGTTTTAAAATTGACCCCGAAGTCGTAAAAATTATTCCCTCCGAAATCGCTGTTCATTATCAAATTATACCCATTTCAAAAATCGGCGATAGTCTGACCCTGGCGATGGCCGATCCTCTTAATATATTCGCGATTGACAATGTTAAAGCTCTGACTGGCCTTGAAATCAATCCTATCATCGGCAACTCCCAGGATATTTTGCAGGCAATCGATACCTACTATACGGTTGATGCGCATGCCAAGTTCGAAGAAATTATTAAAGATATCGGAGATACGGAGGATCTCGAACTAATTAAGGACGGGGGAACGGATTTAGGCAGAGAAGACCTTGAGAATCTTACCCAGGAAGCCCCGGTTATAAAACTGACCGATGCGGTTATCAAACAGGCGATTGCGGCTAAGGCGAGTGACATCTTTATCGAACCTTTGGAGAAATCTGTACGGATCCGATACCGTGTTGATGGCATTATCCAGGAGGTGGACCGGGTTTCAAAATTCTTTCACTCTCCGGTCATTTCCAGGATAAAAATTATGTCCAATCTTGATATTTCCGAACACCGCCTGCCGCAGGACGGTAGATTTAAAATTCGGCTTGAGAACGGCCAGGAGGTTGATTTTCGCGTGAATGTCCTGCCGTCGATTATCGGAGAGAAGGCGGTCTTAAGAGTTTTGGATAAAACTTCTGCCATGCTGGATATCGCAAAACTTGGTTTTAGCGAAAATTACTTGAATATATTGAAACAGTGCTCTACGAAACCCCACGGTATGATTCTCACCTGCGGCCCGACGGGTTCAGGCAAGACCACGACTCTCTATTCGATTCTTAAATTCATCGATTCTCCCGAAAAGAATATTGTTACCGTTGAAGACCCCGTCGAGTATGAGATGAAAGGCATTAGCCAGGTTAACGTACGCCCCGAGGTTGGCTTGACGTTTTCGGCGAGTTTGCGTTCTATTTTGCGCCAAGACCCGGACGTTATTCTCATTGGCGAAATCCGTGATTTCGAAACGCTGGACATCGCGGTTAAATCTGCCTTGACAGGACATCTGGTTCTAAGTTCGTTGCACACGACGACCTCCGCTGGTTCGGTTATCCGCATGATGAATATGGGTGTGGAACCTTTTCTGATTTGTTCTTCTGTTCTCGCGATTGTTGCCCAAAGACTTTTGCGTAAAATCTGCAGCAATTGTATCGAGGCCTATCCTATGCCCGAGGTTTTAGTTAAGAAGGTCGGATTTGACCGCCTATTTCCCGGCAAAGAACCGAAAATATTCCGGGGCAGAGGCTGCAAGATATGTTCAAATAAAGGCTACAGCGGCCGGGTAAGTATTGCTGAAATTCTGGTTTTGGCAAATTCAGTCAAAGATTTGGTAATGAGCAGGGCAGGGGAGTATCGCATTAAAGAGGCAGGTCGCAAGGAAGGCATGATTACAATGAGGGAAGACGGCCTGATGAAAGTCAAAGAAGGCTTAACTACCCTGGAAGAAGTTTTGAGGGTTACTGCCCCCGACGAATCTATGTAGGTTGTTCTATGGCTAAGACTTTAAAAGAGAGAATCATCGATGCCCTTATTGAACTTAAGCATATAAAAAGGGAAGATCTCGACGTTGCCCTTCAGCTCCAGAAGACCAAAGGCATCGGCTTGGACGCGGCCCTCATCGAGAAGGGGTTGATTAGCGAGCAAGAATTATTGATTCTCCTGGTCAAGGAGCTTAATATCCCGCCTATTAATCTTGCCAAGTATAAAGTAGAGCCCCACCTTAAAGAAATTGTTCCCGAACGTATCGCGCGGCAATACCATGTCTTGCCTGTTTCCGAATTAGGGCACACAATCACGGTGGCCTTATCTGATCCTTTAAATATTTTTGCCATTGATGATCTAAAAAGTATTACCGGCAGGGATATCGACTTGACGATTACCACCGACTCCGAAATTATGCGCGCCATTGATAATTATTACGGGCTGAAGAATCAAACCAGTGTTGCGGAAGCTGCCAAAAACATGCCCGATGATGAGACGGGAGCACTCGAGGTTATCCAGGAAACGGAGATGATCACAGATATGTCCACCGACGACGGCGAAGAAGCGCCGATTGTCCGGATGGTCGATCTTATCATCAAGGAGGCCTTGAAACAGCGATCCTCGGATATTCACATGGAGCCGACCACCGATAAAATGCGCATTCGATACCGCATCGACGGCATTCTCCAGGATGTATTGACTGTTCCCAAGGCAAATCAGAATGCGGTGGTTGTCAGAATAAAAATCATGTCGCACTTGGACATTACCGAGACGCGTGTCCCTCAGGACGGCCGGTTCAAAATGAGATTAGCTAATAAGGAAGTGGATTTTCGTGTTTCCTCGTTGCCGACGACTTATGGCGAAAAGATTGTTATGCGTATTCTGGATAAGGAAAGTTTATCAATCGGCTTAGACGGCTTGGGGTTTTTTCAAGACCAGATGGAAATCTTTAAAGAATCGATTTCAAAACCTTTCGGCATGATTTTAGTGACAGGCCCGACGGGAAGCGGTAAATCAACCACCCTGTATTCCATTATTAATCAGCTCAATACCGTTGAAAGAAATATTATTACGATTGAGGATCCGGTCGAGTATCTTATTGACGGCCTGACTCAGATACAGTCGAAGGCGGAGATTGGCCTCACCTTTGCCGCGGGTCTGCGGGCCAGCTTAAGACAAAGCCCCGACGTGGTTATGGTGGGAGAAATCCGTGATTCCGAGACAGCGGATATTGCCATCAAGGCTTCTTTGACCGGGCAGCTGGTTTTTTCTACGCTGCATACCAATGATGCTGCCGGGGCCTTGACGCGTTTGGTCGATATGGGGATTGAGCCTTTCTTGGCAGCCTCCAGTTTGGTTATGGTCTGTGCCCAGCGGTTATGCCGTCGTATTTGCGCAAAATGTAAAGAACCTGTTAAAATTCCCGAGCGGGTATTAAAAGAGATGAAATACAAGGGGGATCCCGACACCGTTTTTTACCACGGAAAAGGGTGTGCTGCCTGTCGAAATACCGGTTACAAAGGACGCATGGGCATTGTGGAACTTCTGGTTATCGATGATGCTATCCGGGGGATGCTTATTAACGGTGCGTCTTCTCATGAGATTAAAAAATATGCCATGGAGCAGAATCATATGGCGACACTTTGGGATGACGCTTTAAGAAAGTTCAATCTTGGCCTCACGACCCTGGAAGAGGTTTTAAGGGTAACTTCTTCGGAGTAGAGAGCATTTGTTTCTCAAAATTCTCGGCATTGCCGCGAAATTGTTTCATTCCGGAATTCGGAAAAATAACGGGAACGATGTAGTGCTTGATATTATCGATGTTTTAGGTAAAATAAAGGATAAGTGTTAACCAGCTGTTAAAGGGCTTTGTGTCGGTGGCGTTGATGATGGGTAGTATGCCTTCTGCGGCTGTCGAAAGATGATTTTAAAGAAGTAAACAAAGGAGATTTTTATGGCTTTTTCGAGAAGGGATCTTATTTCTAAAAAGCAACTTATGGGGCAGATATTGATTAAGCGTAATCTTATCACGGCGGATCAATTGAAAGAGGCCTTAGAGATACAGAAAAAAGAAAATGGATTTGTCGGTGAGATCTTGACCAGGCTTGGCTATGTTACGGAGAGAGATATCGTGGTTGCGTTGATCGTGCAATGCGGTTTTCCTTACATTGCTGTGAATAAATACGAGATTGATGCTAAGGTTATTCAGTTGATTGACGAAGAAACTGCCCGGAAATATCACGTAATTCCCTTAGACCGGGTTGGTGATGTTTTAAGCGTGGTGATGGCGAATCCCTTGGATTTGGCGATGATTGAAGAATTGGAGCAGCTGACGAAATGTAAAATTGCGACGTTTATCGCTACTAAAGCGGAAATTGATGAAGCGATTGCGATACGGTATAAGTCCAAGAAATAGGATTGGGGAACATTTATTCCGGTCGGGGAAGAGAAATATTTGGGATTTTTGTGGATGGCGCGGAAAGAGAGATTCGCCGGAGAATGAGGAAAAGTTTTTGTGCAGAACTGTATTTCTTTATAAAAGTCCAGTAAAGGAGAAGTAATAATGGCGACATTTCGGTATGTTGCGAAAGACCAGAATGCAAAAACTCTCAATGGCAAAATCGTGGCCGAGAGCCAGGCGGCTGTTGTCGATGAGTTAAGAAAAAGAAAATTGATCATTATTTCTGTCGCGGAAGTTAGAGAGTCCAGTTTTAAAGGGATGTCTTTCGGCGGGAAGAGGGTGAAAGAGGATGACCTTGTTATTTTTGCCAGACAGCTCTCCACCCTGGTTGATTCGGGCGTTCCTTTACTGCAAGGTTTGGACGCGCTAGAAGAGCAAATCACGCATCCGTATTTCAAAAGTGTCATCGGCAATGTCAAAGACGATATTGAGGTCGGCAGCAGTCTTTCGGGGGCCCTCGCGAAACATCCCAATGTCTTTGATGTCCTTTTTGTCAATATGGTTAGAGCGGGCGAAGCCGGAGGTATGTTGAGTGCTATCCTCGACAGAGTCGCGAGTTATAAAGAAAAAAGTTTAAAGTTGAAACGTAAAGTAAAAGCGGCCATGGTTTATCCCATTGTTGTTATTTTCATGGCCATGGCCATTACCCTGTTTCTCCTGGTGACGGTTGTTCCTACTTTTTCGGCGATTTTCGAGTCTTTAGGTACCGATTTGCCTCTTCCCACCCAGATACTTCTCGCAGTGAGCGGAGGGTTAAGAAAGTGGTTTCTTCTCTACGCCGTTGCAGGGGTTGCCCTGGGCTTTGGTTTTGTTCTCTATAAACAGACGGATGCGGGTGAGGTGAGAATCGATAAAATAAAATTAAAATTACCCGTTGTCGGTGAATTGATACGCAAAGTGGCCGTGAGCCGATTCAGCCGGACCCTTGCAACTTTAACCCAGAGCGGCGTTCCCATCTTGGCGTCTTTAGACATTGTTGGTAAGACGTGCGGCAACAGGGTTTTGGAAATTGCCGTCAACAACGTCAAGAATAATGTCAGAGAAGGGGAGAGTATTGCTCCGACCTTAGCCAAGAGCGGTGTCTTTCCGGTTATGGTAACCAGGATGATTTCCGTCGGAGAGAAAACGGGCGAAATGGAAAAGATGCTTTCGAAAATAGCCGATTTCTACGATGACCAGGTTGATGCAGCTGTTGCGGGCTTGACCAGCGTTATCGAACCCGTTATTATCGGATTTCTCGGTGTAGTTGTCGGCGGCATTGTCATATCTTTGTTCATGCCGATTTTAACTATCGTAACCAAGATTAAATAGGTGGCGTGGACTAATATTCATCGCTTAAATTTAGCTGAATTGGAATAGCGAAAGAATCCTAATGAAGTCATCAGCGTTTACGATGGTTGAGCTTTTGATTACGGTTTCTGTTGCCATTCTGGTTATCGGCGGTATCATGATTTTGTTTATTAACGGTATCGCGCTTGACGAGTACAGCCAAGAATTGGCAACGGCGATGAATCTCGCGCGGGCTAAAATTGAAAACAATATCGCTATTCAGCATTCTGATTTTGACTCTATCCTGGATGCGAGTGGCACCCTTTCTCCTTCGACGGATGGCATTAATGGTTTGTATTATGTTGGTGTAGCTCCCGTTGATACGGCTGACCTGGATACGGCTGATTTGAAAATTGTCCGGGTATGGGTTTGTTGGCGCAGCAGAGGCGGGAAAATTATCGGCGAATGCACAGATACCAACGGTACCCTCCAGTGGAAAGCTGATTTCAGTAGTTCCCCCTGCCTTCTTGAAACGGCAATTGCCAGAAGATAAGCACAATTCCTACTTGTATTCCAGCGGTAGCCTCGAAAAAAAAGTAAAAAAAACCCCCCTTTGGTTCTCTTTTATATTAAAATAAAAAAGAGTAGTTAATTATCTTTTTAAAAACAGGGTATTTTAACGCATTCCTCATATGCCTCAAATCAATCTTTTGGCACAGCCTGCAAAAAAGAAGAAAGAAATAGCGGTTAAGCCTACTTTTGCGTCGGATTCAAAAGCTGATATTTCCGATGTTAAGCCGGTGCTTATCTTCCGGTGTTCTATATGCTTGGGGATTATTTTTCTGATTTGGCTGCCCTTGTTCATCAATATTTTCCTAAAAGAGGGTCGTCTTAAAAAGCTGACGCAAGAGGTTGGCTCCCTATCGACCAGTCCTGAGGAGATGGATAAAATAAAAAAAGAGAAGGTGGGCCTTGAGAAGAAAATTGCGCTTATCACAGAATTGTCTTCGAGGGATTTTTTATGGCACAGGAAACTTGATCTCCTGGCCGATCTTATTCCCAGCGGTATTTGGCTCACGGATATTTATACGAAAAAAGAGGCGGGTTCTTCACGGCTGAACCCCAAGACAGGCGGTACCACCGAAAAGGTCTTTCTTGTCGTCAGAGGAACAGCCGTGGCGAGCAGGATCGAGGACGCGGTGCTTCTTGTAAAGAATTTTGTTGAGAATGTAAAGAGCAATAAGGAATTCTCAAAGGATTTTGCCGAGATAACGTCCAGCAATATCGCTAAAAGCACGTTTGGCGGTTTGGATGTTATGAGATTTGACTTGTTATGCGAGGCAGTCCGATAGACCAGATATGATAAAACGACCACAAAAAGCTTCCGAGCCTACAGATGTCTTTATTAATTTAGCGGTGAAATACTCACCTCTTTGGCTCCCGGGCGTCCTTTTCGTTGCCCTGACGATGTTTTTTATTTGGCCGTCCTTTCGTACGCTTTTGACCTTGTCCCGCGATATTCAGGAAAAAGAAAATATTGTTACCAGTGTTACCCGTAATAGCGCAGATTTTAGCAGGACAAAGGCACAGATTCGGGATCTTCTTAAGAAAGCGACGGAGCTGGAAGGGAAGATGCCGACGAGAACCAACACAAACCTGATTTTTGATACATTACAGGAAATTACCAAGCGGTCCAAACTGAAGTTTTCTTCCCTGGATCCCCTCCCCATAAAGAAGCACACCCTGGAACAGACAAATGATTTATTTATTGAATTGCCGGTCAGGGTCAGGCTGAACTGCGGCTATTATGATTTGATCGATTTCCTGGGAAAGATAGAAACGGCAGACCAGCTCATGAAAATTACGGATTTAAGCATTAAGGATGACCCAGGCCAGGAATGGGATCATGCCATTGAGCTCTCCATTAGCGCTTTTTCGAGGGAAAAGGCCAATGATTAATACGCTAAAGAGAAGATTTTATTTGGCAGGCGGATGTTTTGCTCTGGGGTTCGTATTTCTTTTCTCTGTTGCCGGAGTTGGCCTTGCCGAAAATGTCACAAATTCATTGCAGGGAAAAAAAAGAGATCCATTTGTTGCGTTAGTCAATTCTAATGGTACTATAAAAAGAGACAGCGAATTATTTCCTGCTCCCAAGCTTAGTGCGGCTTTGATGGATATTGTTCTTAAAGCGATTATCTGGGATGAAAAGAGGCCTTTAGCCATGATTAATACTAAGGTCTACTCGGAAGGCATGGAAATAACGCAGGGATTGAAGGTAGAAAAGATTTATCCCAACAGCGTTTTATTAAATGACAACGGGAATCCGATTACGATCCAATTACGAAAGACCGTTAAAAGATGAGTAAAGATTCAAGGAAAATACTTCTTTTATTTCTCTGTTTCTTCTCGGGAGTATTTCTATTTCTCTTAGGGCCGTTATGGGCGCAAGAGGCATCCGATTCCCCGCTTCAGGCTAGTGTGGCATCCCCGGAGAAAAAGGACTTTCTGGAGCCCGAAGAGACCCCGGCCGCCATGGTTAATTCTGTCGGCGAAGAAGCACTTTCTTCTGAATCTGCGGTTTCGGAAGATGGCCTCGTTAGCGTTAATTTCGAGAATGTGGATATCCGCGATGTCGTACGAATTTTGGCGGAGAAGTCCCAAATGAATATGGTTGTGGGGCCGGAAGTTGCCGCCACCGTAAACCTGCAGCTTAATAATATTCCCTGGAAGAAGGCGCTGGATGTTATCCTGACGACCTATAATCTCACCTATAAGCGCGACGGGGATCTTATCAGAATTATGACCCTAGAACAACTCCAGACCGAAGACGAAAAGATTCCTTTATCGACAAAAATCATCACATTAAATTTTGCCAGGGCAGGCGAGGTTAAGAATAATTTTGGCAGTATGTTAAGCAGCCGGGGAAAGATTGAAGTCAACGACAGGACGAATAGTATGATTATTACCGATCTTCCTGACCGGATCGCTAATATTGAAGAGATAGCCAATCGCCTGGATACCCGTACTCCCCAAGTTATGATTGAGGCATTGATGGCTGATGTGGTTATCGCGCAGGACGACCAATTGGGCATTAATTGGCAATTAGATCAAGAGATGCACGGGCCGGATGTCTCCGGGCCCAAGCGATCGCTTGTTCAAAATCTCGGCGATCTCGGCCCTCCCGGCGGGATTATTACTTTTGGAACGACTCTGCTGACCGATAAGGATTTGCATGCTACGATTGCAATGTATCAGCGGCAATCGCGGGTCAATATCCTGGCTCATCCGCAGATTCTGACACTTGACAACTTGCCGGCAAAGATCAATCTTACGGAAGAAATTCCCTATACGCAGGTTACGCAAAGTACTGAGTCATCAAGCGCGATTTCTTCGGTTGCTTTTAAGTCCGCGGGCATCAACCTCCAGGTGACGCCGCATATCACGACAAAAGATAATTATATTTATATGGCGATTAGCGTTAACCAGAGCTTTCGTTCCGGTTATGTTCCGGGCGGTACTCAACCGATTATTGACAGCAGAGCTGCCGAGACTAACTTGTTGGTCAAGAATAGGCAGACAGCGGTGATCGGGGGCTTGAGAAGAAAGAACGACTCCTTTGCGGTTAGCAAACTTCCCTTGCTTGGAGATATCCCGTTTTTCGGTGCCATTTTTCGGCAGAGAGTCGGGGGTTTAACCGATACGGATCTTTTGGTTTTTGTTACGCCGACCGTGGTGGAAGAGAGGCCGTTTACCCCTAAGGAAAACGATAGGCTGCAGTTATTTGAGGAAACTGAAAAAGATTGGGAAACAGAATTTAACCAGATGAAGAAAAAGAAGATAACTCGAGGAACCGCGACGGCCTCCGAGCAAGAGACAAAAAACGCAGAAGCTAAAAAAGGGGAAGAAGGGAAGCCCGCGGATTATTTCTACCTTAGGCCGCCGTCACTAAACAACTAATAAAATAACAAAAGAATCAGATAACCTATGAGCAGACAATCGGCGAAAAAATGGTTGCGCTTGAAGTTGATGGGCACTGTGTTGACATGTGGAATTGTGCTCTTTTTTGGGCTTAGTTATGCCGAACCGGATTTATCAGGAAACGTCCCATCTGAAGAGACAATGACAGACGATGCCTGGTCGAAGAGCCTTGCGAATCTGAAAAAAAGCATGAGCGCTCTTCTTGAACAGAATAATCTTCTCTTGTCCGAGAATGACCTCTTAAGAAAGAAAGTCGTAGAGTTGCAGGGCCAGCTTAAAAATCTTAAGACTGAACAGGAGAGTTTGTCAAAAGAGCCTGCGAGGTTGAGCGGTGTGTTGGCAGAGAAAACTGCGAAGGTACCGAACCTAGAAAGAGACTTGCGGGATTTAAGGCAGAAGATTGACCGGTTGACAAAAGACAAAAATGATCTCAATGATCAGATTGCTCAAAAGAACGCAAAACAAAAACTGCTGGAAAGCCAGGTAAAAGATTTCAAGATTCAAGCGGATCGCCTGGAGCAGGAAGTTAAATCGTCTAAAGAGAAAAACCGTGGGGTGCTGAAGAATCTTGAGGCGGAAAAAGACAGGCTTAATAAGCTTTTGACCGAAGCGAAGGCCAAGCAGGAAAAAGCCGAAAAAGACCTTGCCCAGAATGCCCAGCGGCTTTCAAAACCGGCTGATCAGCGGCAATCGCTAGATCAGGAACAAAAAAACCTGCAGCGAGAAATTGATCGGCTTAAAAATGATTTAGAAAATGCCGTTAAGGCAAAACAGAAGGTGGAAGAGGAAGGCGGGAATTTCACGCGAGATGCCAAGAAAGATTTGGAGAAGTTAAACGGAGAGATAGAGGCATTGAAGCGCCGCAATAAAGAATTGGAAAAGGAAAACAGAGAAACGGTTGTTTCTTCTGCTGACTCGAGCGGCAAAGAAAAAGGAATCAAAAGGGAGATCGCTTCTCTTCAGAAGGAGAATAATTCCCTCAAGAAGGAAGCGTCAACTCTCATGGAGCGAATCGTTAAGCTTAACCGCGAAAAGGCTATGGTGGAATCGCTTCTCGAGGGGCAGGCCAAAATTAAACCGCCCAGAAAAACGGTCGCCGCGGGTTCCGAGTCTTCCAAGGGAAGCGATTATGAATTGTTGGGATATCAATTGGCCGCTAAAGGCGAGTTTCAGAAGGCGATAGAGCAGTACGCCCTGGCATTGAAATCCAGCCCCCGGAAAAAGGATATTTATTATAATCTCGGTTTTATATATTCCAGGATGGAGCAATATGATCAGGCGATCGAGAACTATAAGAAGGTCTTAAAGATTGATCCGAACGACAAGGAAGCAAATTATAATTTATCCCAGCTTTACAAAAAGATTTCGGACGTTAAAACCTCCCAGTATTATTACGACCGGTTTTTAAAATTGCAGGGAAAATAGAGCCGCGGTTGCGATTTCTCAATCAAATAAATAATTGAGTGCTTTTTGAAACGATTGGCGCAATGGCGCTGTTTAATAGCGGTATTTTCGGCTGAAAGATTATTGCGGGAGATGGCGCGTGTTTGGAGCAAAGAAAAACATAAAAAAAGGTGAAATATCCCTTGGGGTTGATATTGGCAATTTTTCGGTCAAGGTTGCCCAACTAAGCTCTAAGGACAACAAATTTACTCTCGAAGGTTTTGGGTATTCCAAGATCAATACGGCTAAAACAGACGGTGTTCTCGAAGCCTTAAAGAGTGCCTGCGCGGAGGCCAAGCTCAGCGAGCGCCGGGCGGTTGTCGCTGTGCCCTCCCAGGGAGTTATTGTCCGCTATCTTATGCTTCCCACTATGGGTGAAGAAGAATTAAGGAAGGCTATGGAATTCGAGATCGAACGGTATGTCCCTTTTGATCGCAAAGACGTGGCGAGTGATTATTTAGTGATTAAAGAAAATTCTGATTCACGGAACATGAAAGTTCTTCTGGTTGCTGCCAAGAAGGAATTTGTGGATTCCCGGGTGAGGGTCCTTAAAGACGCCGGCCTGGAACCGGAGGTTGTTACGATTGACTCGATTATTTTAAAGAATATATTCCAGATTAATTATTCCGACAAGAAAGAGAAAACAGTAGGTCTTTTGAATATCGGTTCCAAGATATCCAGCATCAATATTGTCCGGGGCTCTACTTCCTACTTTATGAGGGATGTGCAGCTGGGGGGCGATAATATCACCCAGCTTCTTAAGGAGAAATTTGATATTGCGCCCGAGGAAGCGGAGAAAATAAAGTGTAATTTGACTCTCGATGACCGGGAGAAGTTTAAGATTATTGAACCGGTTTTGGGAAATCTTCTTAACGAGGTCTACCTCTCATTTGATTATTACGAGAGCGAGTTTGGGATGGTTGTGGATGAGGTCTTAGTCAGCGGAGGTACGGCAAAACTGGCCTGGTTGGCTAATTTCTTAAAAGAGAACCTGAATCGTGAGATTTCGGTCTTAAATTCCATCAAAAACGTTACTGTTTCGCCTATTGTTTCTCAACAAAGGCTGGATTTTGTCTTTCCCTCCCTGGCAGTTCCTTTAGGGCTGGCACTGGAAAATTTTAATTAACCAGCGCCGCACGCTCTTAATATCCGACAATTTAAGCAATCCCTTGCCGATCCAAATGTTTTCTCGCTTTACGACCGCGGGGCTATTATTTGACAACCGGGTTTCTGTGTGTTATACTTTTTGTGATAGTTAATGGTTTGGACAATTTAAGAAGATAGCATCATTGATAAGGGCAAACCTCGCGAAAGCGTGGGGCGCAAAACTCTAGAGCCCACACTCCGCAAAAGGAACAGCGGAACGGGTAGTCAGGTGCCAATGATCCGGTTTGATTGGATTATAGCCTGTTCTCTAGAGGGGAGAACAGGTTTTTTTATTAAAACCGCTTGACACAGAAAGGAGGGGTTGATAGTATAAAATTGCAATAAAAGGGATCCGAGCCAAGTAGAAAAACTCTTTAAAGGATAGGGTTAAGAAAAGAGCGAATCGCTATAATAAATTCGTCATACAGTTTTCTTGACCTTCCGGATGAGAGTATCTGCTGAAAGCTTAATCATGATCCGGAAAGGGGGTTTTTAAGATGAATAGAAAAGGTTTTACTCTAGTAGAAATCATGATCGTCGTTGCGATTATCGCTCTGTTAGCGGCGATTGCCATTCCTAACTTGCTTCGTGCCAGGCTGTCAGCGAACGATGCCTTAGCTACGAGCACGTTAAGGACCATGTCAACCGCAGCAGAGTCATATGCAACTGTCAACCAGGGTAATTATCCTACTGAAGTAACGTCGTTGACTAGCGCAGATCCGAAGTTTTTGAGCAAGAATTACTGCGATTACTCAGCTTCGACTAATCCATATGCAGGGTATTATTATACTTGCGAGTTTGGTACGGCTGAGTATACGATTACGGCTACTCCGGTATCTTTCAATAAGACAGGTACAACGGTATACACTGTCCAGACCGGTGGTGTCTTAACACCGCCCAATTAAGGACGAGTCGTAAGCGTAGGGTAATTGCTGAAGTTTTTGTTAAAAGGGGGCTTTCAAAAGCCCCCTTTTAATTTTTATTTATTACGAGTAGAAAATAGAAAATAAGAATTATTTTTACAAATTATATGTGGTATTATGAATACGTTTTAAACAATAATATTTATTATCTAAAAAGGGCAGGGATTCGTATGATACGGGCTAAAAAAGGATTTACCCTGGTTGAATCAATGGTGGCCGTTTCTATCCTTATTTTTGTGCTGGTAAGTATCTTATTCAGCTATGTGGCTTGTTTGTCTCTAAGCGAGATATCAAAGAATGCCTCTATCGCTATGCGTGCTGCCAAAACCAGATTTGAGCAAATAAGAAATACGCCCTTTGACCAGATTAAAGCGACTTATAATAACGTGACTTTTACGACGCCGGGATTACACGGTATCGGAGTCAGTTATGTTGATGATTCCAACCAAGATCTTCTCAGGGTGACGGTTACCTTCTGTTGGCAGCAGCCGAACGGATTACTGATCGGAGAAGATGTTAACTTGAATGGGCAGCTTGATATAGGCGAAGACAAAAACGGAAATGGTATTGTCGATTCGCCGGCTGAGTTGGCAAGTTATATTTTTGATCGTTGATTGGCGGATTTATAAGGGTGGATAAAATGAATAATTTTAAAGATTCTGACTGCAGGGGTTTTACGCTTTTTGAAACATTAGTGTCTGTCTCCATATTCGCTATCGCAGTGACAGGAGTTTTTCTTCTATTATTGGCGGGACAGTCGACGTTCTTTAATGCGGGGACGAGCATTGAAGCACAGCAAAGTTTACGTATGGCCCTGGTAAAGGTGACGCGGGAATTGCAGGAATCCGGGATTGACAATAACGGGGTATCGCAAGTAACAATCCTGCAAGGGGCGGGCCCTAATGGCACGGACATCTTGCGATTTTCCATGCCTGTCATTTGCCACAGCGGCGATAGCGTTATTAACAGCAGCGGAGACGTCGCCCATTGGGGAGCACCTTTGACGTGGGGTTGTACGAGTTCGAGCTGCATGGATGCGGATAATGACTGCATGACCCTTGATTATAAATACGTTGAGTATTCCAAGAACGCGCAGAATGAATTGATTCGGAAGGTGCTTAATAATGGCGGCGGTACGGTGCGGGAGGATCTTGTTGCGCAGGATATTCTTGATTTTCAAGCTGCTAAAAGCACAGATGAGAAGACAGTAACTCTTCAAATGTCGACACAAAAAAAGTCTGTTGTCAACAGAGTTGTGGGGGCCTCGACCAGTACGGAAATTTATTTAAGGAATAGGGGGTAGGCCATGTTTACCGATATCAGAAATAAATTCATAAGTAACAGGCAAGGTTCGGTTTTGGCGATTTCGCTCGCCGTGGTCTTTTTTATTGCTGTTTTGGGGAGTATCTTTATTGCTAAAGTTATTTCTGACAAGAGCAGCTCCGATATCGAGCGCGTGTCGACCCAGGCTTTTTATTTAGCGGAAGCCGCTAGTCAATCCGGTTTAGAGCAGATTGACACATTGATTAATACGGATATGATGACCGTTGTTAACGGCACTAATCCTCAGGTATTGGCTAATGATGCGAAAGGCTATGTTAACGATCAGGATGGATTGGGTTTCTTGTGGCAGTATGTAAGGCAGGGTGGTACCAATTTGCTGACAATTAACCCCGGCCATACCCTGGTTCGCTATGACGGTTCGTCCACGAATTTCGTTAATGGAAGCTATGTTTTTAATATCCTTTTCACGGAAAAAAGTAATCCTTCGGCGATTGGAACGGACCAATGGGACTTTCCTTATTATTATAGAATCGAAGCGACTGGTGTTGCCGGAGGAATGATATCCCGCAAAGTTGTTGTAACCGGTGATTTTACGGTGCGGGTACAACGGGATAATTTTGCCAAATTTGCCCTTTTCACGGATCATCACGCAATGCCGAGCGGTACTCCCGTATGGTTCACCAACAAGACAAACTTTTCCGGCCCGATACATACGAATGACCAATACAGATTTGCATTAAATCCAAGCGGTACGTTTGACGGTGCCGTAACTCAACAGAATACTAAGGCGATGTTTTATAATAATAATAATCCCAAGCAAGAGGATGCTGACAGCAATCCTCCGTACGATGTTCCGACGTTTAATGCTGGATATACCCGGGGTGCTGCGGAAATTGTTCTGGCATCGGCCGTACAGAAACAGGATATGATTGATCAGGTTCGCGCTGGCGACAATACGCCCGGTTACGGCATTTTTGTTGCCAATGACGGAGAAAAATTGCTGGGAGGTATATATGTCTCGGGCAGTGCGACGATCAACATGGGTGTTGATGCTAATCATAACGCGACCTACACGATTACCCGAGGCACGACGACAAAAGTTATTACGGCGGATATCGCCAATAATCAGACGAGTGTGCACACGGTTGGGGGCGGGACTCAGGTTTTTAACGGGCTTCCGGACGGCGTCGGCAATGTCGGAACGATTATCTATGTTAACGGCGCAATTAACAGCTTAGAGGGGACGGTGCAAAAAGATACCGAGGTAACAGTCTCCAGTGAGAATGATATTGTTATTACCGATCATTTAAAGTATGAAGAATACGATGAAGCCGTAGGCACTCCCGGGACTCCCGGCTATATTCCACCGAACGCGGATGACCAGAAAAACATGCTGGGGATTGTTTGCTGGGGCGGGAATGTCCGGGTCGGAACAGGAGCGTCTGATGACGTCGAAATTCATGCTTCGGTTATGGCGCGTAACGGTATTTTTACGGTTGACAATTACGAATCAGGAAGCCCTCGCGGAACAGCGACTCTTTTAGGCGGGGCGATAACACAGTTTTACGGCGCTTTCGGAACTTTTAATGGTCAAACCGGATTGCCGGCTTCAGGGTACGGGCGTAATTTTGTTTATGACGGCAGGATGTTGTTAGGGAAAGCGCCGCCGTATTATCCCAGCATGAGGACATTCATCGCGTTTACGAATGACATTGCTGACAAAATCGCCTGGCAAGAAGGAGGATTTTAATGATGCTGAACAAGAAAAACGGAAGATCCTTAGTGGTAATTCTTATTTTTCTCGCAGCCATTTTTGTGGCAGTTAATTTATGGATCAAAAAGACAATCGATGCAGGTCAGCCCAAACCGCAACCGGTAAAGAGCGAGGTGCCGGTTAAGGCGGCGGAAAAGCCTTACGCGCAAAACTCCCGTATTGCTGCTCCTATTGTATCGAATCAGGAAAAGACAGTTGTTAAAACGGCTCTCCCGGCTTCTCCAAAAGCCCAAAAACCACCGGAGGTCAAAGATAATAATATTATTTATGAGCCTTCAATAAAAGGAAATATTCTGCTACAATAGAGATACTTATTATGAGTATCTTATTAGATAAATACCTTTCTGCCGTAAAAAGGATTATTCCGGAAAAAATTCAGGAATTGTCGGTTGGTCTTGATATAGGGTCGCATTCCTGCAAGCTTATCGAAATTGCGCCTGCCAAAGATTCCTTTACTGTCGTTAACTGGGCTGTGGAGCAGGTCAAGGGAGACGGCGTCGAGGAGGCCCTAAAAAGAATTCTTAACAAAACCGGTATTCATTCCAAAAGCCCGTTTACGTCACTATCCGGCCATGGGACACTCGTCCGGTTAGTCGATATGCCGGTGATGTCTCTGGCTGATCTTAAGAAATCCTTCCATATCGAAACCGATAAATATTTTCCCTTCCCCAAAGACCAGGCGTATACCGATTGCCATGTCGTTAATCCGAAGAATAAAGACAATAAAATGTCCGTATTGATTGCCGCCGCAAAGAAAGAGCTGGTTGACCACCGGCTGGAGTTGCTTACAAAGCTGAACCTGCAGGCTGAGCATATCGGGCTTGATTCACTGGCACTTGCTAATATTTTTAGCCTCATGGCTCAAAAGAAAAACACACCGGCTTCAGATAAGAATGCGGCTGAGGCCCCAAAATCGCAGGCGGTCGCAGTATTAAATATCGGGGATATTGCGACGGGATTAACGATTTTTAAGGATAATCTCCCTTGGTTTACCCGCGACATTTTTCTGGCGGGAAGGGATCTCAACAAGAGAATCAGTAATGTTTTGGGCGTGCCGTTTTCAGAGGCAGAGAAGATAAAGTGTCAGCCTCAGGATAAGGCGGAAGTCGTTACCTCTACCTATGAATCACTTTTTAGCAACTTAGTTTCGGAGATTCGTTTGTCTTTTGATTATTTTGTAACCGAAAATAATACGCCTATTACGAAATTATTCTTAACCGGCGGTTCTTCGTTGTTAACCGGTCTTGATGCATTCTTTGTGAAGAATCTGGATATCGCTGTCGAAAAATGGAATCCCTTTTCTTTGCTTGATCTGTCGCCCGGCGTTGCCGGGGCAGAATTTAACAGCAACAATCACCGTTTAGCCGTGGCCCTGGGCCTGGCCCTTCTTGCGTATGATTAAGATTAATTTTGTTCCGGAAAACTTAAGAAAAAGAAGGAAGGCTGAGGTATTGCCTTCGTTTATGCGCGCCATTCCCGAAGAAACTCTCTGGGGTCTGGTGGGGGGGTTGGTGGTTGTGCTGTTTATTGTTTCTGCCTTCCTGCAGGCGATTATTTTTGTTAAGTTTTCTCAGCGGGCAAAACTCAATAGGCAATGGGAGGAGATTTTGCCGGCAAAGGAAAATGTCGATCGCGTCCTCAATGAGCTAAGAGCCTTACAAAGCAAAATTACCGCGATCGAGGAAGTAACGACCGCCAAGCGGATTTTCTGGGCGCAGAAATTAAATGATATTAGCGATGCCCTTCCCCGGGGCCTTTGGCTGACTAAGGTATCTTTAGATGAAAGGGTTTTATTGATTGAGGGCAGCGCGGTTTCTAAGATAAGAGACGAAGTGATTAGTGTGGGCAATTTTGTTTCTAGCCTCAAGAACCGAAAGGCGTTCATGATGAATCTTGAGGATATCGAAATGGGGCCCGTTCAGCGCCGGCAAATTAAATCAGCGGAAGTAGCAGATTTTCTTATTACGGTCAAAGTGCGTTAAAACCCAATGAATATTACCGAACAATTATCGACTCGATTAGCCGCCTTAAGTGAAAAGAACCGCTATGCGGTCTTAGGCGGTATCATGCTGGCTATTTTTATTTTCTGGTATTTTCTTCTGATGCAGCCGCAGTTAAAAAACCTGATGAAATTAAGCCCTCAAATAACAGAGTTGTCCAGAAATCTCGCTGAGACCAAACGGAACATGCATTTGATCAATGAGCACCGAGCGCGGCTGGCGCAATTAAGGGATCAGCTAAAGACCTCGGGCGGCAAGATACTCCCTAAAGAAGAAATTCCTGCCATCTTAGAGGATATTTCCCGGATTGCGAACGAGTCCAAGGTCCGCATTAACCAGATTATACCGATTAAAGAGTCGCAGCAGCTGGTATTGTCTAAAGATGATGGAAAATATTATTCGCTTCCTATCCTTGTGACCGCTCGAGCGAACTATCATAATATCGGACGTTTTTTCAATCGTATCGAGGGGGCGGATATTTTTATGAGCATTACAGATTTTGACATTGTTGCTAATAGCGATGATCCTTTGCTTCATTCCTTGAAAGTGACTGTCAAGGCTTTTGTCCGCGAAAAGGCGGCCGATAAAGAAACCAAGGGCAAGAAATGATGCGGCTGATTTTAGGGGCGTTAGTTTTTGTTTTACTATCCGGTAATGTCGTTGCCGAAGAGCCTTTTATTTATGACGATCACGGCAAAAGGGATCCGTTCTGGAAGTTGGTTACTTCCAGCGGCGCCGTCATGAATTATGATACGGATGTTTTGGTATCCGACATGGCGCTGGAGGGCATTATTTATGATCCTAACGGCAATAGTTTGGCGGTTATTAACGGCACGGTGGTGAAAGTCAATAATCGCATAGGGCTGTATGTTGTTTCTAAAATTGAAGAGAAGAAAGTCACCTTACTTAAGGGTGAAGAAAAATTTATCTTGGAGTTAAAAAAGGAGGAGTAATATGTTGAAAAAGGCACTTTTTTTGGTGCTTATTCTCTCGGCGTGCGTGTATTCTTATGCTCAGGATCCGGGTGTCCCTGACAATGGAACGAGCCAGGAAGCAGCTGACCAGGCCATTCCTGCTCAAATGGGAGAGGACGTTAATGACGCAGAGGCCGTGGGTTTACCAGCCCCCGAACCGGAAACCAAGACGGAGGTTATGGTTACTACCCAGCCGGGCAATGTCTCCTTGGATTTTCGTGATGCGGACATCAGAAATGTCTTGAAAATTCTTTCTTATAAAAGCGGTATTAATATTGTGGCAGGCCCCGAGGTGACGGGTTTGGTGACGATACAACTAACGGATGTTTATTGGGAGCAGGCCCTTCGGGTTATCCTGGAAACCTACGGATATGGTTATGACAAGAGAGGCAATATTATTGTTGTAACAACTATCGAGAATCTAAAGAAACGAAGAGAGGATAATCAGGCTCTGGCAGAGCAGGAGCCGTTGGCAACCAAAACGTTTATTCTCAACTACGCCAAGGCAGCGGATATTGTTACTTCAATCGATAAAATGAAGACGTCGCGGGGAAGCGTTAATTTTGACGATAGGACCAATGCCCTTATTGTTCGTGATACTCCGACCAATTTGGAGCTGATCAGCAAGATTGTTCCCACCCTTGATTCCACCACGCCTCAGGTGCTGATTGAGGGAAAGATCATTGAGACGACGTTAAGTAATTCCGAGAATCTCGGTGTTGACTGGGTAGTTAAGGCAGGCATCACCGGGCCTAAACGGCCGCAGCTGTGGCCTTTTACGGCAAGAACCGATAACAGCAAATTTCTACCCGGTACATTTCCTGCGCCTTCCGCCGATCTCTTCTCGTACGGAACTCTTAATTTTACGGAATTGCAGGCCGTCCTTGAATTGCTCAAAACAAGATCAAACACCAATATCTTGTCAAACCCGCGCATTGTAACCCTGGATAACCAGAAGGCAAACATTGTTGTGGGCACACAGTATCCTATTCCGACGTATACCTATAATGAAGAGCAGGCAAGGCTTCAGGTGTCCGGATGGAGCTATATGGATATTGGTATTATCTTTGATGTGACGCCGCATGTAAACAATGCCGGTTTTGTTACGCTTGACATAAAGCCGAAAGTTACTTCTATTCTTGATTATGTTACCGTCGAAAATACCCAGCTGCCGAGGTTAAGCACCGAAGAGGCATCAACCCGTGTCATGATCAAAGACGGGGAAACGCTGGTAATTGCCGGCCTTATTAAGAGCCAAGACACTTCGACAAGGAAAAAGATACCCCTGTTAGGCGATGTCCCCATCTTGGGGCTTGCGTTTCAGAAGTCAGAAAAATCCGTCACCAAGACTGACCTGCTTATCTTTCTGACTCCTCACATCATTACCGTCGATAAGCCATCTGGTTCGTAAGGCACGCTGCGGCATTTTGCTAGAGCAAGAAGATAGCAGGAATGGACCTGCGGGATGAGTCTGTTTCTGTTTTACGAAAATTTATAAAAAGGAGATTTTAGTGTCTAAAGAAATACTGGTCAGTATTAAACAGGGCGAACGACGGGTCACGATGGTTGAGAACGGCAAACTCGAAGATTTTCATATCGAGGTGGACCGGCAGAATACGATCCTGGGGAATGTTTACAAAGGGCGTGTCGAATCGATCCTGCCGTCAATTAACGGGGCTTTTGTTAATATCGGAGAAGAGAGAAACGGATTTTTATATCTGACGGATGCTATTAATCCTCTCTTGGAGGAAGAAATTGCCGGTCCCCGCAAATTGATCGACAAGATCCTTCGTCGCAAACAAAAGCCCAAAGAGCATAGAGATTCCAAGCCTAAACCTTTAGCCAAAGGCGATGAAGTTTTAGTCCAGGTCGTCAAAGAGCCTTTTGGCACCAAGGGGGCGAGGTTGACGACTCACGTGAGCCTGGCCGGCCGGTTTGTTGTTTTTATGCCTTACGATAAGCATTTGGGGGTTTCAAAAAGAATTGATGAGTCAGGAGAGCGCCAGCGGTTACGGGAAGTCTTAAGGGAGCTAAAATTCGGGCAGACCGGCGGATTTATTGTGCGGACTGCTTCTTTGCAGAAAGGTAAAAAAGAGTTAATACGCGATGCAAAGTTTCTGTTCAACATCTGGCAAAGGGTAAGAAAAACGGCCGATGAAAAACAAGCCCCGGCGCTCATTTATAAAGAATATGATTTGATGTGGCGGATTGTCCGTGATTTCTTGACTGAAGACGTTGATAAATTGATTATTGACTCGCAGGAAGAATATCACCGGCTTTGCCGCTTTGTCTACACCCTAATCGGCCGGGAAATGGTTGCTAAAATCCAGCTTTATAAAGGCAATGTCCCGCTTTTTGATTCACATAACGTCGCTCATGAAATGCGCAAGATTTACGATAAGCGTGTTTTCTTAAAGTCCGGGGCCTATGTTGTTATTGAGCCTACGGAAGGCTTGATTGTTGTGGATGTCAACAGCGGAAAATTTAAGGCCAATGCCCCGCCTGAAGAAGCGGCATTTTTGGTTAATATGGAGGCGGCGCCCGAAATTGCGCGGCAGTTGCGTTTACGGGATTTAGGTGGTATTATTGTCATTGATTTTATCGACATGGGCAAAGAGTCTCACCGTAGGCGGGTTCTGGAGTGCTTAGAGGCTGCCCTGTCAAAAGACCGTTCTAAAACCGAAGTTTCCAGGATTTCGGCGTTAGGCTTAGTGGAAATGACCCGTGCCAGGACAGGAAAGACAATCGAATCAATTTCATTTCATGATTGTCCTTATTGTGACGGCAGGGGCCGCGTAAAAATCGACTAATCTTTAAATAGATAAATTTAGAGATTCAACAACAGGAGGAAGCAGGATGTACGCTATTGTTCAGATAGGATCAGCGCAATACAAAGTGTCGCAAGGGGATACCATCGAGACTCATCTTCTTGAAAGCAAAGAAGGAGCGGATATCACGTTTGATCAGGTCATACTCCTTTGTGATAATTCAACCGTTAAAATCGGCCAGCCTTTCTTAAAAGAGGTCAAGGTGCTGGCCAAGGTTGTCCGTCATAATCTTGCAGCCAAAGTACTTTCCTATAAATACCGCCCGAAGAAGGATTCTGCCTGGAAAAAAGGGCACCGCCAAAAGCTGACGACTCTAACCATCACTAAAATCGCAGCGTAATCTTTAAGGCAGCAAGATGATTTTTGTTGATGAGGCAAGGATTTATTTAAAGGCCGGTGATGGTGGCAAGGGTTGCGAGAGCCACTATTCGGATATGCGCACGCGTTACCCCAGGCCCGACGGCGGGGACGGGGGCAAGGGCGGGGATATTGTATTTATTGCCGACAAGAATATTCAGACGCTTTTAGATTTTAAATTTAAACAGCATTACAAAGGCGAGAAAGGCCATATCGGCAGCAGTAAGGGCAGCCAGGGGAGAAGAGGGACGGATTGTGTGTTAAAGGTTCCCGTGGGCACCTTGATTCGGGATGATGCCAACGGCCTTTTGATAAAAGATTTGGTGTCTCATGGCCAGCAGGTTATCGCTGTGCGGGGTGGTAGGGGCGGCCGGGGCAATAACCATAACCGGGTACCGGCACCGGCCGAAGAAGGCGAATCCAGAGTCGTACGCCTTGAATTGAAATTGATTGCTGATGTAGGGATTGTCGGTTTTCCGAATGTCGGAAAATCGACGTTTATTTCGAATGTTTCGCGGGTAAAATCCAAGATTGCCAACTATCCGTTTACTACCCGGCAGCCGATTCTGGGAATTGTTCAGGGTGAGGATTTTGATTTTGCGATAGCGGATTTGCCCGGCTTGATCGAGGGGGCGCATAAAGGCCGCGGCCTTGGAGATCGTTTTTTAAAACATACCGAACGCACCCGCATCCTTTTGCACATGATCGATATGTCCGGCAGTGAAGGCCGCGACCCGCTGGATGATTACGAGAAAATCAATAACGAGTTGGCGCAGTACAGCGACACGCTGTTGTTTAAGAATAGGATCATTGCCGCCAACAAGATGGATTTGCCCGAGGCTAAAGAGAATTTAAAAAGATTTAAAAAGAAATATAAGGGAAAAATCTATCCGATCTCGGCTCTAAACAAAGAGGGGATAGAAAAACTCATTGATGCGATAAGGGTTATTTTATGTCGAGAAAATTCAAAAAAACCATCAGACGCGTAGTTATTAAGGTCGGTTCCAGTACGATCGCTACTTTTGGCCTCAAGCCTCAGGAAGCGGTTTTAAATTCCCTGGTTGACCAGATCAGCGCCGTGCGCCAGCAGGGCATTGAAGTGATCCTGGTTAGCTCCGGCGCGATCGTTCTGGGGATGGGGCAATTGGGCTTAACCACGCGTCCCAAGGATTTGGCTTCTTTACAGGCCTGCGCGGCCATCGGGCAGAGTCTTTTGATGCGTTGTTACGTGGATTTATTCCGGAAAAGCAAAATGGAATGCGCCCAGGTGCTGTTAACGTGGGATGATTTTGATAAACGCGCCCGCTATAACAATGCCCGTACGACCCTGGAGGCGATTCTTAAGTACGGCGCTATTCCTATTATCAATGAAAACGATACGATTGCGACCGATGAAATTAAATTCGGCGATAATGACCGGCTCGCGAGCTTGGTCGCCGGTTTGCTCGGTGCGGATTTGCTGCTCCTTTTGTCCGATGTCGAAGGCCTCTATGACGGCAATAAAAAAGTTTTTAGCGAGGTCAAGGAATTGACCGATGAAATCCGAGGGGTGGCGACGGATACCGGCAAAAAACATATGGCTCGCGGCGGGATGATTGCAAAGCTTGAGGCGGTTAAGATTGCGACCCATGCTAATGTTCCTTGTGTTATTGCGCACGGCCAGACGGCGGATGTTTTACCAAGAATCATAAAAGGCGAGCCGATCGGGACATTTTTTGTGGAGAAAGAAGAGAAATTGCTTTCAAAGAAACACTGGATCTCGTTTGGGGCAAAACCAAAAGGCACGCTTGCCGTCGATGACGGCGCGAAAGCCGCTCTTTTAAAAGGCGGCATAAGCCTTCTATTGCCCGGGGTAGTAAGTTGGGAAGGCCATTTTAAGGCAGATGATGTCGTTACGGTTGTCGATAAAGACGGCAAGGAAATCGCCCGGGGCATTACAAATTATTCTTCGATTGATTTGAGCAAGACCATGGATAAGAAAGGCAAGAACGAAGTTATCCATTGTGATAATTTAGTTTTGTGCGAGAGGTAAGGGCGATGGGATTGGACAGTCAAATTGTCAATATGGCAAAAACTGCGCGGGCGGCTTCCTATAAGATGGCTATCGTCTCGCAGGAAGCGAAAAACCGCGCCTTACGATTAATGGCTAAAGCGCTAATTGGCGAGAGTCGTTATTTGCTTTCCGAGAACAGGAAAGATTTAGCGGCGGCTGCAGCCAAAAAAGGTTATTCAAAAGCCCTTTTGGACCGTTTGTCGCTTAATGCGGGGCGCATTGAAAACATGGCGAAGTGTCTTCTAGAAACGGCCGCGCTCAAAGATCCGGTCGGTGAAGTCCTTAAATCGCTTAAACGGCCCAATGGTCTTACTATCAAGAAAGTTCGCACGCCTATTGGGGTGGTGGGGATTATCTTTGAGGCACGGCCCAACGTCACCAGCGATTGTATCGGACTGTGTCTTAAATCCGGTAATGCGGTCATTCTAAAAGGCGGGCGTGAGGCCATCCGTTCCAATACGGCTATTGTGAAAATATTAAAAAGTGTCGCCCAGAAAGCCGGTGTTCCTGCGGATGGAATCCAACTGGTCTCTTCTACGGACCATAAGGCGGTTGACATTCTGCTCGCCCAGGAAAAATATATTGATCTGGTCATTCCTCGGGGAGGAGAACAGCTGATTCGGCTCGTAGTTGAGAAGTCGCGAATCCCGGTTATCAAACACTACAAAGGGATTTGCCATGTCTATGTTAGCGATAAAGCGGATATGGCGATGGCCAGAAAAATTTGTTTTAATGCTAAAGTCCAGCGGCCCGGTGTTTGTAATGCTATGGAAACCATGTTGGTGCATCAAAACGCCGCCAAAAGATTCCTGCCGATGATGATCGATGATTTCAAAAAAGCCGGTGTCGAGATAAGGGGTTGTCCTTTGACGAGGCGTGTTGTTAAAGGAATTAAAGCAGCCAACGCCCAAGATTGGGATGAGGAATACCTTGATCTTATTTTATCTGTCAAAGTTGTCAGGGATACAAATGATGCCATTGAGCACATTAATGCGCATAGCTCGCACCATTCGGACGCTATTGTGACTAAAGATGTTCGCGAGGCTGATTCTTTTCTAAAACGGGTTGATTCGGCCTGTCTTTTTGTCAATACCTCGACGCGTTTTAGCGACGGTTACCAGTTCGGCATGGGCGCGGAGATCGGGATTAGCACCGATAAACTACATGCCCGCGGGCCCATGGGCCTGGAAGAATTAACCACCTACAAATATCTGGTTTACGGCAAAGGACAACTCAGACAATGAGGCGTATCGGGATATTGGGTGGTACTTTTAATCCGATTCATATCGGCCATCTGGCTATCGCACAGACGGCACGCGAGACGATGCGTCTGGAAAAGGTTATCTTTGTTCCTTCGAATTGGCCGCCGCACAAAAACGCCAAAGGTATCGCACCGGCCCGGGATCGTTTTAATATGGTCCGTTTGGCGGTTAAAGAAAATCCGCATTTCGAGGTATCTGATTTCGAGATCAAAAAAGAAGGCCGGTCTTATACCATTGATACGATGTGGTATTTTAAGCGCAGCTTCTCCAAGGATACACAGCTATTTTTTATTATCGGCGGGGATATGCTGCCGCAGCTTAAGAAATGGAAATATATCGACGATATATTAAAGATCGGAACGTTTATCGTTGTTAACCGTCCCGGTCAATTCAAAAAAAGTTCGGGAATAAAATATTTCTCTGTCTCGATGCCGGGGATTGACATTTCTTCGTCTTATGTGAGGCAATGCCTCGCCCAGGGAAAAACAACAAAATATTTTGTGCCGGAGAGCGTTTTGGATTATATTAAGAAGCACGGCTTATATAAAAATTAAACACCCTGTGTTTGACATTCTCTAAGGAGGAATTATGAAGCGCAAAAGAATTATCAAAAAAAGCAAGAAGAGCAGCAAGAAGATCCTGAAATTACAAAAAACTGATGATGCCCAGAAAAGCGAAATAAAATTCGGGACCGACGGCTGGAGGGCGGTTATTTCGGACACGTTTACGTTTAAAAACGTTTCGATCGTTGCCCAGGCAGTCAGCGAATGGGTCAATCGCGATCTTAGGAAGAAAGCGGGTGCGCCCAAGAAAGTTGCGGTTGGTTACGATACCCGGTTTTTGTCGGCTAACTATGCCCAAATTGTGAGCCGGGTTTTGGCAGCCAATGGTATTGAAGTCTGCCTTTCCGATTCGGCTGTTCCGACGCCTACGCTTAGCTTTGCCGTTATCCGTAACGAGGCAGTTGCCGGCATTATGATTACGGCCAGCCATAATCCGGGCAAGTTCAACGGTATCAAGATAAAAAATGCTACCGGAGGCGCGGCCTCAAGCGATGTCACCGGCACGGTGGAGAATTATTTATATAAAACAGAAGTCAAGATTGGGGATCTTGAAGCATTAAAACTGGAAAAGAAGATTATTGTTAAAGATTTCCGGGAAGAATATATTAATTTTATCCGGGGGTACGTTGATCTTAAAGCAATCAAGAATTCCCGTCTAAAAGTTTTGACCGATGTCATGCATGGTAGCGGTGACGGGATTTCGCTGCAGGTTTTAAAGGGGACTAAGGTCAGGATGTCATTGATGCGGGATGATGTCAATCCGACTTTCGACGGCGGTAAGCCGGAGCCGGTCAGGGAATATTTAGATGTGCTCTGTCATCGGGTCAAGAAGGAAAAATTTGATCTTGGGCTGGTTTTAGACGGCGACGCCGATAGGATTGCGGCAGTTTCTTCTGACGGTGAATTTATCAGCCCTCAAAAAATTCTGGGGCTTTTGGCGCTTCATCTAGTCTGTGACCGCGGGCGCAAGGGAGGCTTAGTTAAAACGATTTGCGGGACGACGATGCTGGACCATATTGCCAAAAAAATCGGCATGAAGCTTTACGAAACGCCGGTTGGTTTTAAATATATTTCGGAATTGATGATCTCGGAAAATGTGGTGATCGGCGGGGAGGAGGCGGGAGGAATCGGTTTTCAGGATTATATCCCCGAACGGGACGGTACCCTGGCGGGCATTCTTTTGCTGGAAATGATGGTTTACCGCAAAAAGGGCATCAAAAAGCTCATCAAGGAAATGGAAGATGAATTTGGCCGGTACTATTACGAGCGGTCCGATCTAAAACTTAAGGGGAGTGCAGATTCTTTTGATTTGGATAAAGTAAAAGCTCTTAAGCGGATTTTGGGAAAACGCGTGGTTGAGGTTAAGGATTTTGACGGTGTTAAGTTGATCTGCGAGGACGAGAGCTGGCTGATGTTTCGGCCGTCCGGTACTGAGCCTTTGGTTAGGGTTTATGCCGAAGCCAAATCTTTAAGCAAGGCCAAGAAACTGATTAAATTCGGCGAATCACTGCTCAAGAAGCGGTAAAAAGAGCGTTTCTATGTTCTACTGGATGGCGCACGGCCTCTTTGTTGTCTTAAGCAAGCTGGTTTTCCCGATTCATGTCCACGGATTAGAGAATATCCCGCCCAAGAAAGGTTTTATTCTTGCCAGCAATCATTTAAGCAATATGGATCCTATGATTTTGGGAATGGCCACGGGCCATCGGCTTAATTACATGGCCAAACATTCCCTGTTTAAAGGGAAAGTGTTTAGCTGGGTCCTTAATCAAGTCGGTGCTTTCCCGGTTAAGCGGGATTCGCCGGATATCGGGGCGGTCAAAGAAGCGTTAAAACGACTTAAGGGGGATTGTGGCCGCGGTCTTGTTGTCTTTCCCGAAGGAACACGAAAAGCTAAAGCGCTTGAACAAAAAGCCGAACCCGGAGTCGGTCTCTTGTCTGTTAAAAGTGGTGTTCCTGTCATTCCGGCATTTATTCAAGGTTCTGATAAAGTCTTGGCTCCAGGTTCAAAGGCCTTGAAGCGAGGGCGGGTAACAGTGACTTTTGGCAGAGCTGTCCCCTATAATAAGGAAGACTCCTACCAGGAAATTGCCAATCAGATTATGGCTCACGTTAACTCTCTTTGCGCCTAATCCAAAAATCCCAATATTTTTATTTTAACCTGTCTAAAAATTTTGGTTGACAAATAATGGTTTCTTGCGCATAATTGAGTACTTTAGATTTTGGGAATTTTCCAACAATCTGAAGAATCCCAAAGAAAGAGATGGTATTACGTAATGAACGAAAGTAAAAATGCGCTGTTGATGGAGATGTACAACAAGACCCTTAAAGAAATTCGCGAAGGGGAGGTTGTCAAGGGAGTCATTGTCGGCATTAATGAAAAAGAAGTTGTTGTTGATGTCGGCTTCAAGTCGGAAGGTTTTGTTCCGGTTGACGAATTTATCGACAAAAGCAAGCTTGTTTTAAATCAGGAAATTGACGTTCTGGTTGAGTCGATTGAAGATGATAACGGCTATATTGTCCTGTCTCATGCCAAGGCCGAGCGCATGAAGGGCTGGCAGAAAATCGTTAACGATGTCAACGAAGGCGATCTTGTCGAAGGAAGGGTGGTTAAACAGGTCAAGGGCGGTTATATCGTCGATGTTTCCGGTGTGGAAGCCTTTTTACCGTTATCGCTTTCGGCATTTAAAGGATTATCTACGAATGAAATAATGTCCAATAAGTACAGATTCCAAGTGGCCAAAATGAATAAGCTACGCCGTAGCCTTATTCTTTCCCGCAGAGACGTGGTCCAGAAGGAAAGGGAAACAGCCAAGGCCAAGCTCTGGGAGCAGCTCGAGAAAGGCACTCGGCGCATGGGCACGGTAAAAGGCATCACTGATTTTGGCGCCTTTATCGATTTGGGGGGTATTGACGGACTTTTGCATATTACGGATATGAGCTGGTCGAGAATCAGCCATCCGTCTGAGGTAGTAGCGATCGGCGATAAACTCGAAGTTTTGATCCTGGATTTTGATAAAGAAAATTCAAAAGTATCATTAGGTTTAAAACAAATTATTGCCAATCCTTGGGATGGGGTAGAGGCGAAATATCCGGTTGGGTCAAAGATCAAGGGTAAGATCGTTAATATTATGCCATATGGTGTTTTTATCGAAATCGAAAAAGGCATTGAAGGTTTACTGCATTCTTCCGAGATTTCCTGGCAGAAGAAAATGGTCAACCCTCAGGAAATGTTTGCCATCGGCGATATTATCGAAGTACAGATTATCTCAATTGATAAAGATGCCAAGAGAATTTCTTTAAGCCTTAAGCAGCTTGAGGCGAATCCTTGGCTCGAGGCCGAGGGGAAATTTCCCGTCGGTACAAAAACCGAAGGTAAGGTCAGGGGTTTTACTGATTACGGTGCCTTTATCGAATTGGGATCTAATTTAGAAGGGATGATTCACGTTTCCGACATGTCCTGGACCCGAAGGGTCAATCACCCGCAGGAAATTCTAAAAAAAGGCCAAAGTGTGGAAGTTGTGGTTTTAGCCGTCGATGGTGATAACCGCAAAATCACATTGGGATTAAAGCAATTAACGCCTAATCCCTGGGCCGATATTGCCCAGAAGTACCCTGTGGGCTTGGAGATGGAGTCGGAGGTTCTGATGAATTCTAATTTCGGCGTCTTTGTTAAGATCGAAGATGACCTAGAAGCTCTAATTTATTCTTCTGAGATCGATAAGCCAATCGCAGCCGCGCTTAAACCCGGCGATAAAATAAAGGTACGCATCATCAAAGTTGATGTTGAGCAGATGAAAATCGGGGTCAGCGCGCGCCTTAATCAGTTGTAATTCCTATTCCCAACGCTTATGCAGGTTGACGATATTATTAAAAAGATTACTCGGGGAACTACCGAGATTATCAGCGTCGAAAACCTCGCGAAGAAGCTGGAAAAAAGCCGCAAAACGGGAAAACCCCTGTGTATTAAAGCAGGGTTTGACCCGACCGCTCCGGATATCCATCTCGGCCACTGCGTTTTATTAAAGAAACTCAGGCAGTTTCAGGATTTAGGGCACACGGTCTTTTTTCTAATCGGAGATTTTACGGCGCAAATAGGTGACCCGACCGGTCGCGATCAAACGCGCCCTAAAATGGACCGCCGCCAAATCGTCGCTAATGCCAAAACCTACCAGACTCAAGTCTTTAAAATCCTCGACGGCAAGAAAACAAAAGTCGTATTTAATAGTTCCTGGCTGTCCAAGCTAAATGCCCAGGATATTTTATCGCTGTCAGCTCGCTGTTCAGTGGCGCAGATGTTGGCGCGGGCAGATTTTAAAAAACGTTTCGAGCAGCAAAAAGAAATCAGCCTGCTGGAATTCATTTATCCGCTTTTACAAGGTTATGATTCGGTTCATCTTAAGGCGGATGTCGAGCTCGGGGGATCGGACCAAAAATTTAATCTTTTGATGGGCAGGCAATTGCAGGAGACCTTTGGTCAGGAGCCGCAGGTGGTTATGATGACGCCGCTTTTGGAAGGCACGGACGGCGTTAATAAGATGAGTAAATCTTTAGGAAATTATATCGGCATCCAAGAAGATCCCAAGGAGATATTCGGCAAGGTGATGTCCATTAGCGATGCACTGATGTACCGCTATTACGAATTGCTGACCAATCTTGATTTGGAGGAGATTAAGAAGTTGCATCCTAAAGAAGCAAAACTTAGGCTTGCCGAGGAGATTGTCGGCCAATTTTATAAAAAACCGGAAGCTAAAGCCGCGCGTGAGCATTTTGAACGCACCTTCAGTCAGCGGCAGATTCCCGAGGAGGATATTGTTACTCACCGTTTTGACCCGAAACGTGGTGAACAGCTGCCGGATATATTAGTGGCGGCTCGGATTGCCAGCTCAAAAAACGAGGCGAGACGCCTTATTAATCAAGGTGCGGTAACTTGCGGCACTCTTAAAATCGACGAGCACTGGGTACTTCAGGAGGGTACCTTAAAGATCGGAAAGAGGCGTTTTTTAAAACTAATTTCTGCATCCTAGTTTGTTCCCTAACCTTCGGTATCTGAATAAATTATAATCCTGCGAAATAAATAAAAAATCTTGACAAAAAATTAGTTGGCGGGTATACTTAACCATTTCCGTTGCCCGCCCCTGTAGCTCAGTCGGTAGAGCGCGTCCTTGGTAAGGACGAGGTCACCGGTTCAATACCGGTCGGGGGCTCTGAAGAGGATAACGATAAACCTAGAATATATTATTAACAATATATCGTTGAAATTATATGGTACGCGAACATACACGATTTGAATGTGCCGAATGCCGTCGGATAAACTACGACGGCACCAAGGATTGGAAGAAGCATCCGGAGCGCTTGGAGTTAAAGAAATACTGCGCTTTTTGTCAGAAGCACACGGTCCACAAGGAGCAAAAGAAATAAACAAGGTCCTTAGGCCTGTAGCTCTAATTGGTAGAGCGACGGTCTCCAAAACCGTGCGTTGCAGGTTCGAGTCCTGCCAGGCCTGTAACGATAAAAAATAGAGACGTGCCGTGATAGCTAAAGTAAGAAAATTTATTTTTGAGGTTGTCGGCGAACTAAAGAAAGTATCATGGTCCACCAAACAAGAGCTTTTCGAAGCGACATGGATTGTTATTTTAAGTTCGATTATCCTGGGAACATTCATCGGGGTTTTCGATTTTGCTCTTTCAAAAGCATTAGGGTTATTACTACGGTAAAAATATGAAGTGGTACGTTGTCCATACCCAAACTGGTTCTGAAGAAAAGGCGAAAGCTGGCCTGGAGCGCCGTATGGCGACGACTGCTTTGAAAAATTATGTCGGCGAAATCGTTGTCCCTACCGAACAGGTCGCTGAAATCAGAGGCGGCAAGAAACGTATTTCCTCACGAAAGTTCTTTCCGGGATATATACTCCTAAAAATGGAAATGAGCAAAGAAAGCTGGTACCTGGTTAAATCCACGCCAGGAATCACCGGCTTTATCGGTGCAGGCAAAAACCCTTCACCGCTTTCGGATGATGAAGTTACCAATATTTTAAAACGTACCCAGGACACGGAATCCAAGCCGAGCCCTAAGGTTGTTTTTGAGATGAATGAACCGATCAGGATTGCCCAGGGGCCGTTTGCGAATTTTAACGGCTCGGTTGTTGAGGTTTATCCCGATCGAGGAAAATTGAAGGTCAGTGTTTCTATTTTTGGCCGCTCCACGCTGGTGGAGCTGGAATATTGGCAAGTGGAAAAGGTATAACAATGGCTAAAGAAGTCGTCGCACAAATAAAGCTGTATCTTCCTGCGGGTCAGGCAAATCCTGCACCGCCTGTTGGCCCGGCCTTAGGTCAGCATGGCGTTAACATTATGATGTTTTGTAAGCAGTTCAACGAAAAGACCAAGGGTCGAGAAGGTTTAATCCTCCCGGCTGTTATCGCGGTTTACAAAGACAAATCATTCGATTTTATTATCAAAACGCCGCCGAGTTCGGTATTGATCAAAAAAGCTGCGAATTTAGCCAAGGCCTCGGGCCAGGCGGGAAAAGAAAAAATCGGCACCATTACCCGCAAGCAGGTCGAGGAAATCGCCAAGCAGAAAATGGAAGATTTAAACACCGCCGATATGCAGCAGGCGGTCAGCACGATTAAAGGGACCGCCCGCAGCATGGGCATTGAAGTCGTAGAATAAAATTTCTTTAGGAGAGTTTTGCGATGGTAAAAATCTGCAAACGCATGAAGGAAGCCGACAAGCTCGTCGATAAAGAAAAGGCGTATCCCCTGCGCGAAGCTATCACGAATGTCTCAAAATTTCCGAAAACAAAATTCGACGAAACGGTTGAATTGCATTTTCATCTGAATATCGATATCAAAAATTCCGACCAATCGGTGCGCGGAACGGTTATCCTGCCCAGCGGTACAGGTAAAAAGGTGCGTATTGCGGTTTTCTGTAAAGGGCCCCAGGCTGATAAGGCGAGAGATTTAGGGGCTGATTTTGTCGGTGCCGAAGATTTAATAGAAAAAGTTGAAAAAGGTTTTCTTGATTTTGATTGCGCCATAGCGACCCCGGATATGATGCGGGACTTAAGCAAGCTGGGAAAGGTTTTGGGGCCTCGCGGGCTCATGCCCAGCCCCAAGGCCGGCACGGTTTCGATGGATGTCGAGCGCGCGATTAAAGAAGTCAAGGCGGGAAAAATTGAATTTAAATCCGATAAACAGGCCGGTATCCATGTCGGTATCGGCAAACGTTCTTTCTCCGAAGACCAGCTGTTCGAAAATGCCACGCATGTTATTGAGGCGATCAATCATGCCAAACCGGCATCGGTGAAAGGGAACCTCCTGAAGAGCATTTCCTTGTCGACAACTATGGGTCCGGGGATGAGGTTGGCCTTATGAAAACCATCGGAAAAGTTTTAAGAGAAAATATGGTCAACCGCATTAAAAGCGGTATTGACAAAGACGGCAGTATCTTTCTGATTAGCTATTCCAAGATATCCAGCGGCAAGATGAATGATTTGCGTAAAGCCCTAAAGAAGGCCGGCGCGAAGATGTATGTCTCAAAGAATACGATTGCCGCCAAGGCCCTTAAGGACCTCAAGCAGGATGTGCTTGCGGACAGGGTACACGGCCAAACCGCATTTGTTTTTTGTACCGGGGATTCCGTTGAAGTTTCTAAGGCCCTCACTAATTTTGCTAAAACCTGTGAGGGCCTTCTTTTTGAGGGCGGTTTATTAAGCGGAAAGGTCTTAGAAAAAGCCGATATTAAGCGTCTGGCTGATTTGCCCTCGAGAGAAGCATTGCTGGCTATGCTGTTAGGCACTATTCAAGCACCCCTAACGCGCTTTGCCGGCGCGCTGACGGGTAAAATGCAGGATCTGTTATCCATACTGAAACAGTTAAGCGAACAAAAGGGAGGTAAGTAAAATGTCCGAGAACGCTGTAACAGAAAAAAGCACATCGCCGAAAATCGAAGAAGTCATTAAGACCATTGGCGGATTGACAGTTCTTGAACTGTCCGATCTGGTCAAGAGCCTCGAAGACAAATTCGGTATTAAGGCAGCGGCCCCGATGATGGGGATGCCGATGATGGGTGGCGCACCGGCTGGTGGCGCTGCGGCGGCAGCTGAAGAAAAGACGACCTTTGATGTTGTCTTAAAAGCGGCTGGCGCTAACAAGATCAATGTTATTAAGGAAGTAAGAGCGGCGACAAACTTAGGGCTCAAGGAAGCCAAGGATTTGGTTGAGGCGGCACCTAAGACTGTTAAAGAAGCCCTTCCTAAAGAAGAAGCGGAAGAGCTCAAGAAGAAACTTGTGGCTGCTGGCGCTACCGTAGAGTTGAAGTAAAGCGATTCGCAGAATTAATTTTTGCGATTAATCAATTTACCGTAAGAACTCTGGATAAAAATGATAAAAAGAAAAATACGCGATTTTAGCAAGATTCAGGATACCTTTGTCTTGCCTGGCCTGCTGGATGTTCAGGTGGAGTCTTATGCAAATTTTCTGCAGAAAGATGTGGCCTCTGACCAGCGTAAAGACCAGGGGCTAGAGGAGGTATTTCGCGAGGTTTTCCCTCTGGAAAGCTACGACGGGCAGATCCGGCTCGAATACATCAGCTACAGCATGGGGAAAGAAAAATATTCTTGCAATGAATGCCAAAGGCGCGGCATGACTTTTTCCGCGCCTCTGAAGGTTAAGCTACGGCTTATTACGCCCGTTGATATTAAGGAGCAGGAAGTCTATTTCGGCGATTTTCCGCTCATGACCGATACCGGAACTTTTATCATCAACGGAGATGAGCGGGTTGTCGTTTCCCAAATACAGCGTTCTCCGGGTGTTTGCTTCGAAGAAGAGGAGCATCCTACCGGAAAGAGTATTTACTACGGACGTATTATTCCTTTGCGCGGGGCATGGTTTGAAATTAAGTATGACCTTAACGATGTCCTGATTGCTTATGTGGATCGACGCCGCAATTTTCCCGCAACTCAGATTTTAAGAATCTTAGGGCTTTCGACACCTGAGGATATGCAAAAGATGTTCCCTGAGAATTTTGACAAAATAAAGGGTACTTTGGAAAGGGATCATACTAATACCAAAGAGGAAGCCCTTTTAGATTTTTACCGTAAGATGAGGCCTACGGAGCCCGCCACGGCGGAGGTAGCGGAAACACTCTTTTACAGATTATTCTTTGATCCCAAACGCTATGACCTAAGCAAGGTAGGGCGGTTTGTTATTAACCGGAAGCTCGGTACGGATGTTGCGATCGAAAACCGTGTCCTCGATCTCTCGACGGTGGTTGCGGTGATGCAGTACCTTATCGGCTTAAGAGACGGCCGCGGCCAGATAGACGATATTGACCATTTGGGTAATCGACGCGTTAAGAGTGTCGGGGAATTAGTTCAAAACCAGGTGCGTATCGGTCTTGCCCGCCTGGAACGGTCAATTAAAGAGCGCCTGGTCGTTATGAGCAATTTTGAAAATTTAACGGTTCACCACCTTATTAATTCACGGTTATTTTCGAATCAGGTTCAGGACTTCTTCGCGCGCAGCCAATTGTCCCAATTCATGGACCAGGTCAACCCCTTAGCCGAAATGACCCACAAAAGAAGGATTAGTGCTATCGGCCCCGGTGGTTTGTCGCGTGAGCGCGCGGGTTTTGAGGTTCGCGACGTCCACCATACTCATTACGGGCGCCTTTGCCCCATTGAGACACCCGAAGGTCCCAATATCGGTTTGATCGCATCCTTAACGACGTGCGCCCGGATTAACGAATTAGGATTTATCGAAACGCCCTATCGCAAGGTCGTTGATGGCAAGGTAACTAAAAAGATTGAATATTTAACTGCTGATAATGATCAGGACAAATATATAGCCCAGGCTGATGCGCCAATTGATAAAGATGGAACTTTCTTAGAGAAGGACGTAGCCTGCCGGTACCGAACGGATTTTCCGAGAATGGTGCCTTCTAAAGTTGACCTTATGGATGTTTCGCCGAAACAGCTTGTTTCTGTGGCGGCGGCACTTATTCCTTTTCTGGAGCATGACGATGCCAATCGGGCCCTGATGGGTTCAAACATGCAGCGTCAGGCCGTTCCCCTGGTGGAGACCGAAGTCCCTTATGTAGGAACGGGGATGGAGGCAAAAGTTGCCAAAGATTCCGGTGTCGTGGTTGTGGCGAAAGAGGGGGGAAGGGTTAATCAGGTTGACGCCAAAGAGATTGTGATTGGCAAGACCTCGTATCCGTTAAAAACATTTGTCCGTTCGAATGCGAATACTTGTATTATCCAAAGGCCGATTGTGGAATTGGGCGAGCATGTCGAGGCCGGCCAAACGATTGCCGATGGAATTGCGACCAAGGAAGGCAAAATCGCCATGGGCCGCAACATCCTGGTCGCCTTTATGCCGTGGCGCGGTTATAATTTTGAAGATGCTATTATTATTAGCGAGAAAATCGTGCGCGAGGATAAATTTACCTCTATCCACGTTGAAAAGTTTGAAATTGAGGCCCGCGAAACAAGGCTGGGCAACGAAGAGATCACTCGCGATATCCCTAATGTCGGAGAAGAGGCCCTTAAGGATTTAACCGAAGAGGGGATTATCCGTATCGGTGCCGAGGTTAAAGCCGGTGATATCCTCGTCGGAAAAGTAACCCCGAAAAGCGAAAAAGAACTCTCCCCCGAGGAAAGGTTGTTACGGGCTATTTTTGGCGAGAAGGCTGCCGATATTCGGGATACTTCGCTGACACTTCCGCCCGGTATTGAAGGTGTCGTAGTCAATGTGGAATTATTCCAACGCAGCGAACGCGGCCGTAAATCCAAAGAAGATAAGGCCAAAGAAATGGCCACGATCAACAAAATCCGGGAATATCATAAGCAGGAAATCGAATTTATTGACCAGGAAAAAGAACGCAAACTCTGTAAAATCCTGGGTGTTGATAAAAAGAAATTTAGAAAGATGGACGCTGGCGATATCAACAGTAATGACGAAGCCCGCGAGATGCTGGAGTTTCTTAACGATAAGATTAAAGAGTTGGCGGAAGAAGAAGAGCAAGAGATCGATCGCGTTAAACGCGGCGACGAGTTGCCCGCCGGAGTTTTAAAGCGGGTGGTTGTGTATGTTGCCACAAAAAGAAAATTAGCCGAAGGCGATAAAATGGCCGGACGCCATGGTAACAAGGGTGTCCTTGCCAGGATCTTGCCTGAGGAGGATATGCCGTTTTTAGCCGACGGGACACCGATTCAAATTGTTTTGAATCCCTTAGGTGTTCCCTCTCGTATGAATGTCGGCCAGCTTCTTGAAACGCATTTGGGATGGGCTGCACATGCGCTCGGGCTTCATGCCGAGACGCCTGTTTTTAACGGTGCCACCGAAGAAGAAATCCGAAGCCTCCTCAAAGAAGCCGGGCTGCCCGAAGAAGGCAAAACGACCGTTTATGACGGTTATACCGGAATTCCGTTTGATCAGAAAGTAACGGTGGGATATATCTATATGTTGAAGTTGAATCATCTGGTCGACGAGAAAATCCATGCACGTTCCATCGGGCCCTATTCGCTGGTTACCCAGCAACCCCTCGGTGGTAAGGCGCATTTTGGAGGACAGCGTTTTGGAGAAATGGAAGTCTGGGCGCTGGAGGCGTACGGCGCAGCGTATACATTGCAAGAAATGATGACGGTTAAAAGCGATGACGTCTTGGGCCGCAGCCGTATCTATGAAGCCATTGTCAAGGGTGAGCAAAAATTAACTCCCGGCACGCCGGAGTCGTTCAACGTTTTGATCAAAGAGCTTCAGGGTTTGTGTCTGGATGTTAAAACCGAAAAGTCAGTCGTAGAGGTAAAGAAGGAAACCTAAAAAACTATGAGCGAACCTAAAGCCTACGATTGTATAACCATAAAGATTGCCTCGCCGCAGATCATTAAATCTTGGTCATTCGGCGTAGTCAAGAAGGCTGAGACCTTAAATTATCGTACCCTTAAGCCCGAAAAGGACGGACTTTTCTGCGAGAAGATTTTCGGCCCTGTCCGGGACTGGGAATGCAACTGCGGTAAATATAAAGGAATAAAATTCAAGGGGATTACCTGCGACCGCTGCGGAGTCTTGGTGACACGCTCGGCGGTCCGCCGTGAGCGCATGGGGCATATTGAATTGGCCTGTCCCGTTTCGCACATATGGTTTTATAAATCCGTCCCAAGCAGACTTTCGGCCCTCCTCCAGTTGACCTTAAGGGATTTGGAGAAGATTATTTATTACGAAGAATATGTGGTTATTGATCCAGGCACGACTCCTTTGAAGAAAAGAGACCTTCTTTCCGAAGACCAGTACCAGGAGAGCCTGTTAAAGTACGGCAACGCCTTTAAGGCAAAGATTGGTGCCGAGGCTATTCGGGATCTTCTTAAGGAGTTGAACTTAGACGAACTCTGCAAAAAGCTTCGCAAGGAACTGGACAAAGCGAATCCTCAGGGCACGAATGCCAAGAAGATCGCCAAGACGTTAAAACTGGCGGAAGATTTTAAGAAATCCGGCAATCTTGCTGAATGGATGATCCTGGAAATTTTACCGGTTATTCCTCCGGATTTAAGACCTCTCGTTCCCCTTGAGGGCGGAAGGTTTGCGACCTCGGATTTGAATGATTTATATCGTCGGGTTATCAACCGTAACCATCGTCTTAAGAAATTGCTGGACTTAAACGCTCCTGAGATCATTATCCGTAACGAAAAACGGATGCTTCAGGAGGCAGTCGATGCCCTGTTAGATAACGGACGCCACGGGCGACCCGTCTTAGGCTCAGGCAACAGGCCCTTAAAGTCTTTGTCCGACATGCTTAAAGGCAAGCAGGGACGTTTCCGTATGAATCTTTTGGGTAAACGCGTTGATTATTCGGGCCGCTCGGTTATTGTTGTCGGGCCTGAGCTGAAACTCCATCAATGCGGTTTACCGAAAAAGATGGCCCTAGAGCTTTTTGAGCCCTTTATTATTAGGAAGCTTAGGGAAAAAGGTTTTGTGCATACGATCAAAGGCGCCAAACGGATGGTCGAGCGGGCCAAGATCGAAGTCTGGGATATCTTAGACGAGGTCATTAAAGATCACCCCGTCATGCTTAACCGTGCGCCGACTTTGCACCGCTTAAGCGTCCAGGCATTTCAGCCGATTTTAGTAGAAGGAAAGGCCATCAAGCTGCATCCGTTAGTCTGCTCGGCCTTTAACGCTGATTTTGACGGAGACCAGATGGCGGTGCATGTTCCCCTGTCGCTGGAAGCGCAGATCGAATGCCGGGTAGAGCTGTTGTCGATTAATAATATTTTTTCTCCTGCCGACGGAAGACCGATTGTATCTCCGACCCAGGATGTTATCCTCGGTCTTTATTATCTCACCAAGGACAAGCCGGGGGATTTGGGAGAGGGAAGAGTATTCGCGACGGCCGAAGAGGCAATGATTGCCTTTAACGACGGTTTGATAGGAATGCATGCCAGGATAAAACTGAATCTCAAAACCCCGGTCTGGGGCGATGAGAAACCCTCGCTAGTTATTTCGCAGGAACAGATTTTAAAAGAAGGCGATAAGCATATCAAGGAAAAGAAGTCCGTACCCCTCGTCGAAACGACCATCGGACGGATTATGGTCAACGAGCTTTTACCTAAAGATTACGGTTTCGTGAACGAAACTTTAAGCAAGCAAAAAGTCGGCGCCGTTGTTTCCGATTGCTATAAAAGATTCGGTCAGCATGAGACGGTATTGCTCTTAGACGCTCTTAAAGGCCTTGGTTTTAAGTCAGCGACACTGGCCGGGATTTCTATCGGGATCGACGATTTGAAGGTTCCCAAGGATAAGGAAGCCTTTTTGAAGAATGCCAAACAGGAAGTTGCCAGAGTTGAGGACCAATATCGCAAAGGTGTTATTACCGGCCGGGAACGTTACAATAAAATTATCGACGTTTGGACGCACGCGACTGAGTCTTTGTCGGACATGGTTTTTAAGAATATGGATCCGTTTAATCCGGTCTTCATTATGGCAGATTCCGGAGCGCGTGGTTCCCGGTTACAGATCCGTCAGCTTTCCGGGATGAGAGGGTTGATGGCCAAGCCGTCGGGCGAGATTATCGAGAATCCTATTACCTCCAGCTTCCGCGAAGGGCTTTCGGTTTTGGAATATTTTATTTCGACTCACGGCGCCAGAAAAGGTTTGGCGGATACCGCTTTAAAGACGGCTGATGCCGGTTATTTAACCCGCCGCTTAGTCGATGTCTCCCAGGAACTTGTTATTACCGAGTCGGATTGCGGTACGTTAAACGGTACCACTGTTTCGGCTATTATTGAAGGTGACGAAGTTGTTGTCAGCTTAAGAGAGAGAATCGTTGGCCGTGTTGCCCTTGATAACATTGTTGATGTCATTACGGACCAATTGATTGTGGAGGCCGGACAGGAGATTACCGAAGAGAAGGCAGATTTGATTGAGCAGCTGGGGATCGAAAAAGTCCGCATCCGAAGCGTCTTAACCTGTGAATCAGAGCGGGGGGTGTGTATACGCTGCTATGGAAGAAATTTGGCCACCCAGCGCTTGGTTGAGGTGGGTGAGGCCGTCGGTACGATTGCGGCCCAGAGTATCGGAGAGCCGGGTACACAGCTGACCATGAGAACGTTTCACATCGGCGGTACGGCAAGCCGTACCATTGAACAATCCTTTATCCGCTCCAAGAATAAAGGCCTTATTAAATATCATAAATTGCGGGTTGTCGAAAAGAATAAAGAATACATTGTCCTTAACCGTAACGGATCGATCAGTATTAACGATGACATGGGCCGGGAATTTGAGCGCCATCAGCTGCCGCAGGGCGCGGTGATCACTATTCCCGACGGAGCAGAGATTAACAAAGGGGTCACCTTTGTCAGCTGGGATCCGTACACGATTCCGATTATTACCGAAGTTAAGGGTATGGTTAATTTTGAGGACTTAAAAGAAGACGTGACCGTCCGGGAAGAACAGAATCCGGTCACCGGCATTGTCGAACGTGTTGTGGTTGAGCACAAACATGAATTTCATCCCCAGATTATTGTTACGGACGAGAAAAAAGAAGTTTTGGGAATTTACTCTATTCCGGTGGGGGCGCATATTTTGGTTAAAGACAGGGCAACGATTAACGCCGGAGAATTGGTTGCCAAGATTCCCCGTAGTGCCGGTAAGACCAGGGATATCACCGGTGGTTTGCCGCGGGTTGCCGAATTGTTCGAGGCCAGACGGCCTAAAGATCCGGCGGTCATTAGCGAAATCGACGGTTTTGTCGAATTCGGCGAAGACAAAAAAGGTTTACGCAAGATCATTGTCAGAAGCACGACGGGCATGGCAAAAGAATATACGATACCGCACGGAAAACATCCCAACGTTTACAAAGGTGACCGTGTTTTTGCCGGGCAGCAATTGACGGACGGCCCTGTTGTTCCTCAGGATATCCTTCGGGTTTGCGGGGATAAGGTTTTGCAGGAATATTTATTAAACGAAATCCAGGAGGTCTATCGTCTTCAGGGTGTCCGGATTAATGATAAGCATATTGAGTTGATTATTTGCCAGATGTTAAAGAAAGTTCGCATTGAAGAATCCGGTGATACGGAACTTCTTATCGGCCAGCAGGTTGATCGTTCTGAGTTCCGAAAGGCCAATCAGGAGGCTTTAAAAAAGAAGGGAAAACCGGCATCGGCAACGCCGTTACTCCTTGGTATTACGAAAGTTTCGCTTACAACCGAAAGTTTCATTTCGGCTGCCAGCTTCCAAGAAACAACAAGAGTCTTGACAGAGGCGGCTGCTTCTGGTAAAACAGACAACTTGCGCGGGCTGAAGGAAAACGTTATTGTAGGTCACCTGATTCCGGCGGGAACAGGATTTCTAAAATACGATGATATCCAATTGGTAAAATATGCCGACAATATCACAACTGATCAGAATACGAAGAAGACAGAAGGCAAAGAAGAGTAAGTCACCGGCTTTAACCAGCTGCCCGCAGCGTCGGGGAGTGTGTTTGCAGGTTAAGACCATGACGCCTAAGAAGCCTAACTCGGCCTTGCGCAAAATCGCCAGGGTGCGCCTTTCAAACGGGGTTGAGGTCACTTCCTACATTCCCGGCGAAGGACATAATCTGCAGGAGCACTCGATTGTTTTAGTCAGAGGCGGCCGCGTTAAAGATTTACCGGGTGTGCGTTATCATATTGTACGCGGTACCCTGGATACGGCCGGTGTTGCTGACAGAAAGAAATCGCGCTCAAAGTACGGCGCCAAGAGGGACAAATAATGCGTAGACGTCGTCCAGAAAAAAGAGAAGCAATCCCTGACCCGAAATACTTCAGCCCCCTGGTGGCTAAATTTATTAACGCCGTTATGGTTGAGGGTAAAAAATCAACTGCCGAAAAAATCGTTTATGGGGCTTTTGATATTTTAAAACAAAAGGCAGGCGAAGAAGATATCGTTAAGATTTTTAATAAAGCGATTGATAATGTCCGTCCGCGGGTCGAACTAAAACCGCGACGCGTCGGAGGCGCTACCTACCAGATTCCGGTCGAGGTTGACATCAACCGGGGGACGTCGGTGGCCATGCGCTGGATAAGAGATTTTTCCCGGACTAAAAAGGGAAGACCGATGACCAATAAATTAGCCGACGAACTTTTGGCTGCCTACAAAGGCGAAGGCCCGGCGGTTAAGAAACGTGATGAAACCCATAAGATGGCGGAGGCCAACAAGGCCTTTGCCCATTTGAGGTGGTAATTTAATGGCAAAGAAAGCACCCTTAGAGATGGTCAGGAATATCGGCGTTATTGCTCACATTGATGCGGGCAAGACAACGACGACCGAACGCTTCCTCTATTATACCGGGGTTATCCATAAGATCGGGGATATTGACGAAGGAACAACCACGATGGATTGGATGCCTCAGGAGCAGGAGAGAGGGATCACTATTACCTCAGCCAGCACGACCTGTTTTTGGGGTGACTACCAGATTAATATTATTGATACTCCCGGGCACGTTGATTTTACGGTTGAGGTCGAGCGGTCTCTTAAGGTCCTTGACGGTGCCGTTGTTGTTCTTTGCGCCTCGAGCGGTGTTCAGCCGCAGACAGAAACAGTCTGGAGGCAGGCAGACCGCTACAAGGTTCCGCGTATCGCTTTTATCAATAAGATGGACAGGATGGGGGCTGACTTTGATCATGTCCTGGAGCAAATGTACGATCGCTTAGGCGCTCATGCCGCTCCTATTCAGATTCCGTATGGTCAGGCTGAAGATTTTAAAGGGATCATTGATCTGATTAATGAAAAACTTATTACCTATACCGATGCCGAAGGCCTGGAAATAGTCCGCCAAGAAATTCCTGCCGACTGGAAAGAAAAAGTCAAGAAATACCGCCACGATTTAATTGAAAAAGTTGCTGAAATTGACGATGCCATGATGGACAGTTTTGTTCACGGCAAGGAAATTTCGGTTGAAGATATCATGTTCGCCATCCGCCGGGGCGTTATCAAGAATGAATTTATCCCTGTCCTGTGCGGCACGTCGCTGCGCAATCGAGGCGTTCAGATGGTGATTGATGCCGTCTGCGATTATCTGCCGTCTCCTTTGGAGGTTCCGGCGATTACGGGCAAGGAGCCTAAGACCGGCGAGCATATTGAACGCCTGGCCGATGAAAACGAACCTTTAAGTGCCTTGGTGTTTAAACTCGCCTTGGATCCGTATGTCGGAAAATTATTTTATACCAGGATTTATTCCGGAAAGATTATTTCAGGAAGCACGGTCTATAACGCGACCAAGAGGACGAAAGAACGGATTGCTAAAATTGTCTGGATGCATGCCAATAAGCAGGAAATTGTTGATCAGGCTACGGCCGGCGATATTATCGCTCTGGTCGGTTTAAAGGATTCCAAAACAGGGGACACGCTCTGCGAGCAGGATACGCCGATTATTTTAGAGAGCATGAGAATGCCCGAGCCGGTTGTTTCCATGGCAATTGAACCGAAAACAAAAGCCGATCAGGATAAGATCGGTATGACCTTAAAGAAATTTGCGGATGAAGATCCTTCGTTTAGGTTCAAATATAACACTGAGACGGCAGAAACCATTATTTCCGGCATGGGCGAACTGCATTTGGATATTATTGTTGATCGCATGCGCCGTGAATTCAATCTGGAGGCCAATGTCGGTCGCCCGCAAGTTGCCTATAAAGAAACTATTACCCGTAAAGTGGAAGGTGTTACCGGAAAATATATTATGCAAAGCGGCGGTAAAGGTCAATACGGCCATGTCATTATTGACGTGGCTCCTGCCGAAGAAAAAGGCAAAGGAGTGGAATTTATCGATAAAATCCGCGGCGGTTCTATTCCCAGGGAATTTATTAAACCTTGCGAAGAAGGTATCCGCACTGCGGCGTTAAACGGCGTTTTAGGGAGTTATCCTGTCACGGATATTGTTGTTACGCTTGTCGATGGTTCTTACCACGATGTTGACTCCAGCGAGCTTGCATTCCAACTGGCGGCAAAATATGCCCTGCATGATGCTCTGCGTCTTGGCAAACCGGTTTTCTTGGAGCCTATTATGGATATTGAGGTAACCGTTCCCGATGACTTTATGGGGCAGGTTATTGGAGATTTAAATACCCGTCGGGCAAAAATTGTTTCGATGGGAACACGGGGAAAGCTTAAAACGGCACGCTGCGAAGTACCTCTGGCAGAAATGTTTAACTATGCAAATGCGGTGCGTTCGTTATCACAGGGCCGCGCCACTTTCTCGATGGAACCGGCGTTTTACGCCGAGGTCCCGGGGCACGTGGCAGAGAAGATTATAGGCAAAAAAGCAGCAATGGCCGAGAAAAAATAAAAGGGAGAACAACGTAAAAAAAGGGGGTTAAAAATGGCAAAGGACAAATTTGTAAGAAATAAACCGCACATGAATATCGGTACCATTGGTCACGTCGATCACGGCAAGACCACCTTAAGTGCTGCCATTACGATGGCGCTCAGCAAGAAGGGTTTTGCTCAAGTGCGTACCTATGATTCCATCGATAACGCTCCCGAAGAGAGAGAGCGCGGCGTTACCATCAATATTGCGCATATCGAGTATGAAACAGATAAGAGGCATTATGCGCATATTGATTGCCCCGGTCACGCGGACTATATCAAGAACATGATTACCGGCGCGGCCCAGATGGACGGCGCGATTCTTGTTGTTTCCGCAGCCGACGGCCCGATGCCCCAGACACGCGAGCATATTCTTTTGGCGCGCCAGGTCAACGTTCCTTCGATTGTTGTTTTCTTGAATAAATGTGACCAGGTCGAGGACAAAGAACTTCTTGATCTCGTCGAGCTGGAAGTAAGAGACTTGTTAACCAAATACAAATTCCCGGGCGATAAAACACCGATTATCCGCGGAAGTGCTTTGGAAGCGATGAATCACCCTGATGATGCAACCAAGGTGCAGCCGATTCTGGATCTGATGAAGGCGGTGGATGATTTTATTCCTCAGCCGGCGAGAGACTTGGATAAGCCGTTTATGATGGCTGTCGAAGATATCTTTTCGATTTCCGGACGCGGTACGGTTTCAACCGGCAGGATCGAGCGAGGAATCGTTAAAGTGGGTGAAGACATCGATGTTGTCGGTCTTCGTCCTCAGGTTCAAAAGACAGTTGTGACCGGCGTTGAAATGTTCAGGAAGGAACTTGACGAAGGCCAGGCCGGCGATAACGTGGGGCTGTTATTAAGAGGTATGGATAAGAATTCTATCGAGCGCGGCATGGTTTTGGCCAAGCCGGGATCGATCACTCCTCATACCAATTTCAAGGCCCAGGTCTACATCTTGACCAAGGAAGAAGGCGGCCGCCATACGCCGTTTTTTAAAGGCTACAGGCCGCAATTCTATTTTAGAACGACCGACGTTACCGGGACGGCTAATCTTCCCGCGGGCGTTGAAATGTGTATGCCCGGCGACACGGTTCAGCTGGAAGTTGAACTGATTACGCCGGTTGCCATGGAGAAAGAGTCACGTTTCGCTATTCGCGAGGGCGGTCGTACCGTCGGCGCGGGAGTTGTTGCCGAGGTTATTAAGTAAAAGGTAACTGACGAAGCGTTTGACACAGTAATTAAAGAAGCAAGAAACGAACAAAAATGCGAGGCGGTACTTTTTAATGGCTGTACAGAAAATAAGAATCAAGCTCAAGGCATACGACCACAGGCTTATTGACCAGTCGACCCAGGAAATTGTCGATACGGCGGTACGTACCGGTGCAAAAGTTTCGGGCCCCATCCCTTTGCCAACGAAAAAAGAATTGTACACGGTACTCAGGTCGCCTTTTATCGATAAGAAATCCAGGGAGCAATTTAGGCTGGCGACGCATAAGCGCTTGATCGACTTAGTCGATCCTACGGCCAAAACGGTCGAAGCGCTCAGGAAGCTTAATTTGCCGGCCGGTGTGGACGTAGAGATTAAGCAATAAGCATTAGAGGTGTCTTAAATGATACGCGGTTTGTTGGGAAAAAAGATCGGGATGACGCAGATTTTTGATACCGACGGAAACGTTGTTCCGGTGACGGCATTGGAAGCAGGCCCCTGTTATGTCCTGGCGCTTCAAGATGCACCTTTGAAGGTGAAGGTGGGTTTTGAGGAGGTCAGAGAAACAAGGGTCAAAAAACCGCAGCTTGGTTTCTTTAAGAAGATCGGCACAAAACCGCTTCGCATGGTCAGGGAGTTTTCTTCTTCCGACAATAAAGATTACAAGGTCGGCCAGGAATTAAAGGCAGATGTTTTTAAGCCGGGTGATTTTGTTGACGTGACCGGCACATCGATAGGAAAAGGTTTTCAAGGCGGTATGAAACGCTGGAACTGGAAAGGCGGCCCGAAGTCTCACGGTTCAATGAGTCATCGTCGCCCCGGTTCTATCGGTTCGAGCAGCTTTCCGTCGCGCGTCTGGAAAGGGCATCACATGCCCGGCCATATGGGCGCGGTCAGGGTGACGACTCAGAATTTACGCGTTATGAAGGTCGACCCTGAAAATAATATGATTCTGATAAAAGGCGCGATTCCGGGCCATAAAAATAGTTATGTGGAAATTAACCGCTCCCTTAAGAAAGTCTTCCAGCCGCTTGATCAAAAGAGGGAAACCGTGGCGAAGAAGCGAAATCCGATGAAGCAAAGCAAGGCCAAGGCTAAAGGAAAAGGCGAATAACATGCCGTTATTACCGATCATTAACAATCAAGGCCAGAAGGTAGAGGATGTTGAATTGCCCGATACGCTTTTTGGCGGGCCGGTGAATCAAGATGTGATTCATCAGGCGGTTGTCATGTATAACGCTAACCACCGTCAAGGGAACGCCTCGACTAAGGAAAGAGGCGCTGTCTCCGGCGGGGGCAAGAAACCTTTTCGCCAAAAAGGAACCGGCCGGGCACGCGCGGGTTCTATTCGTTCTCCTTTGTGGCACGGCGGCGGTGTCGTATTTGGCCCGCACCCGAGGGATTTTAGCTATAGCATTCCTCAAAAAATGAAGGTGGCGGCGCTACGCGAAAGCATTAATGCTAAATATCACTCCAAAGATTTATTGTGTGTCGACCGGCTAACAGTCACCTCGCCTAAGACAAAAGATTTTGTTAAAACGCTGATCGCGCTTAAGCTAACCGAAGGGAAAACCTTAGCTCTTTTAGACACGAATGATCCTGACATCAAAAAGGTATCGCGCAACATCCCGTTTTTCAGCTTCATGCGCGCCGAGGATGTTAACGCCTACGATATTTTGAGGAATCAAAAAATTTTAGTGACCAAAGCCGCGTTAAAAAATTTACTGAAGAGAATAAAATGAAGATCAGCTACGACGTCATCAAGACGATTATCCGTACCGAAAAAGGCGTGACTTTAGAACCGCAACGGCAGTATTTATTTCACGTTGCCAAGACGGCGACCAAGATCGACATTAAAAGAGCGGTTCAGGAGATTTATAGCGTTAAGGTTCAGGATGTCCGCACCATGGTTATGCCGGGCAAAGAAAAAAGAGTGCGCCAGCAGCTGGGCCGCACCCCGGACTGGAAAAAAGCTATTGTGACCCTTCGAGAGGGCCAGAAGATAGAGGTTATGTAAAATGGGTTTAAGAAAATTCAAACCGACGACAAACGGCCTGAGACATACGGTGATTTCCGATTTTGCGGAGATTACTAAAAGCACTCCCGAAAAGGCGCTCTTGGAACCTTTAAGAAAGTCGGGGGGGCGCAATTCCTACGGCCGGGTAACCATGAGATTCCGGGGCGGCGGGCATAAACGCATGTATCGCGTCATTGATTTTAAACGCGACAGGATTGATGCGGTTGCCAAGGTTGTGGCGATCGAGTATGACCCTAACCGTTCGGCGCGCATCGCGTTGATCCAGTACGCGGATGGCGTTAAGAATTATATTTTGGCGCCGCTTGAGTTGCAGGTGGGGCACGAAGTTATTAGCACTTACCAAGGGGATGTTGAAATGAAGCCGGGCAATTGTTTACCGATTGGCAGAATTCCCTTAGGAAGGGCGATACACAATATTGAACTTGTCGCCGGTCACGGCGGACAGATTGTCCGCTCGGCGGGGACGTCAGCTCAGATTATGGCCAAGGAAGGCGATTTTGCTCATGTGCGCCTTCCCTCGAGTGAAATACGTAAAATCAAAATAAATTGCCGCGCCACCATCGGCCAGATGGGTAACGTGGAGCATGATTCACTCGTTGTCGGTAAGGCCGGCAGGTCCAACTGGCTGGGGCGTAAAGCCCACGTTAGGGGCGGTGCCATGAACCCGCACGACCATCCTCACGGCGGCGGTGAAGGGAAAGCCCCTCAAGGGAATCCGCACCCCGTAACCCCGTGGGGAAAACCGACAAAAGGTTATAAGACGCGAAAGAGACGTAAGTATTCCGATCGGTTTATTGTTAAAAGAAGGATGAAATAATATGCCCAGGTCACTCAAGAAAGGCCCGTTTATTGCGGACCATCTTCTTAAGAAATTGCAAAGGATGCAGCGTTCCGGGCAGAAACAGCCCATCAAGACATGGTCGCGTCAGTCGACGATTACGCCGGAATTTGTCGGCTACACGGTTGCGATTCATGACGGACGAAAACATATTCCGGTTTTTATTACCGAAAACATGGTCGGATATAAGTTCGGCGAATTTGCCCCGACAAGGATCTTTAGGAAACACGGTGGCGTCAAGGCTAAAAAGGCAGCCGACAAGACCTAAAATAAGACTTAAGGCTCAACGATGATATCTAAAGCTCATTTAAGATTTGTGCATGTGTCGCCGGTCAAGGTGGGCCAGGCGATTGATTTGATCCGCGGCCGTGATGTGGAGACCTCGTTGACCATCTTGACCCAGGTTCCCAAAGGGCCGATGGCAATGATCAAGAAGCTCCTTAATTCGGCGATCAGCAATGCCAAACAAAAAGGCTTTACAGAGGATCAGCTGGTTGTTTCCAAAATTCTGGCTGATAAAGGGCCGGTATGGAAACGGTACCGGGCAGCGGGTTTTGGACGTGCCTCGCGCATATTAAAAAGAACAACACATTTAACGATTGAGCTGGATTTAAAAGCGAAATGAGAGGGTAAACGTGGGTCAAAAGGTTAGTCCGTTACTTTTAAGAATGGGATATATCAAAAACTGGAGCGGCCTTTGGTTTGCCGACAAGCGTGATTTTCCCAAGAATTTAGTTGAAGATGTAAAGATCAGAAATTATATAAAGAAAAAGTTTTTACAGGCCGCTGTGTCTCAGGTTGTTATCGAGCGCATGGCCAATCAGGTAAAGATCAAGATTTGTTCAGCCCGGCCCGGCATTATCATCGGCCGCCGCGGCGCTGACGTTGAAAAATTAAAAAGCGATTTAGCGCAAATTACGGCCAGGGAAGTAGCGATTGATATCATGGAAATCAAGAATCCGGCTATTGACGCGCAGCTGATCTGTCAGACCATTGCCTTTCAGCTTGAAAAAAGAGTTGCCTTTCGCCGGGCTATGAAACGGGCCTTGGAACAGGCGATGACGTCGGGCGCGCAGGGAATCAAAATCAGCTGTGCCGGCAGGCTTGGCGGCGCAGAGATGTCCCGCCGGGAAACGTACAGACAAGGAAAACTTCCTTTGCAAACATTTAGGGCCGATATCGATTATGGATTTGCAGAGGCCACAACAACCTACGGAATCCTAGGGATTAAAACCTGGGTTTACAAGGGGGACATCATCCTCGGTAAAGAGGCCCCTCGGCAAGCCCCTGTTTTTGTTCCGGAAACCCCCAAGGGAGCATAGATCATGGCCCTGATGCCCAAAAGAGTAAAATACCGCAAATCCCAGGTGGGGAAAACCCGTGGAATTGCAAGCCGTGGAAACCGCTTAACCTTCGGAGAATATGGTCTTAAGGCTATCGAAAATGGTTTTATTAAGAGTAATCAATTGGAAGCCGCCCGTGTTGCCGTTGCCCGTAAGTTAAGAGGGGCGGGTAAGTTTTGGATAAGGATATTTCCCCACAAGCCTGTTACCAAAAAGCCTGCCGAAACCCGTATGGGAAAAGGAAAAGGTGATTTGAGCCACTGGGTAGGGATTTCTAAACGGGGTTTGGTTTTGATGGAGTTAGGCGGTATCCCGGAAGAATTTGCCCGGCAGGTGTTTCGATTGGTTGCGTTTAAACTGCCGGTCAAGACACGTTTTATTTCTCGCGCCGGGGAACATTGATTTTAAATATTGAGTGATTCTAAACAACTATGAAAATTAAAGATTTAAAACAGTTAGGTGACGAGGAGTTGAATCTCAAAGAGAAATCTTTTAAAAAAGAACTCTTTGACCTCAATTTCCAACGTAAATACGGCAAGGTTGAAAAGCCGGGCCGCTTTAGAACTCTTAAAAGGGATATCGCCCGCATTAAGACGCTTTTAAAAGAAAGAGAAAAAGATGGATCTAAGAAGTAATAAGCGAAAATTTCTCTCAGGGGTTGTCATTAGCGATAAGATGAACAAGACCCGCGTGGTCCAGATCCGCTGGACGTCGACTCATTCCGACTACGAAAAGACTATGAAACGTGCGGTTAAGTTCAAGGCCCACGATGAAAAGAATGCCACCAAGGTCGGAGACGTTGTGACGATTATGGAAACCCGTCCGCTTTCGAAGGAAAAACGCTGGATTATTGTCGAGGTTGCCAAAAAAACTTAACGGATTATAAAGACGGCAGGTCAAGGAAAACATGATTTTCTTAAAAACTCTTTTAGATGTTGCCGATAATACCGGGGCCAGAAAGGCTTCCTTTATCGGAGTGTTGAAAAGCAAAAACCGGAACTACGCCCACGTCGGTGATTTAATCAGGGCCAACGTGAAGGAGTCGTCACCGGAGGCCGCGGTCAAAAAAGGCGAGGTGGTGCGCGGTATCGTGGTGCGTACCAAGTCTCCGATCAGGCGCACGGATGGGACCTATGTACGGTTTGATACAAATGCCATCGTGATTATTGATGAGGGTGGTAACCCCAAAGGGACCCGTGTCTTTGGCCCCGTAGCCAGGGAATTGCGCAATCTGGAATACATGAAGATCATCTCCTTAGCCCCTGAGGTTGTTTAGTATGTTGAAAATTAAAAAGAATGATAACGTTGAGGTTATCAGCGGAAAAGATAAAGGGAAAAAGGGAAGGGTGTTGGCCATATTTCCTTCCGAGAACAAGGCGCTTATTGAGAATATTAATCTTGTCAAGAAAGCGCAGCGGCGTACGCAGCAAAATCAAAAGGGAGGCATTGTCAGCATCGAGTCTCCTATTCAGATGTCGAAACTGATGCTGGTCTGCAAGCAGTGTAACAAGGGTGTGCGCTTTAAGACAAACGTTCTTAAAGATAAATCAAAGTTGCGCGAATGTAAAAGGTGCGGGGCGGCTGTTTAACTATGAATACTCGTCTATTAGAGAAATATCGAAAAGAAATTATACCGGCTGTTCAAGAAAAATTTGGCATCAAAAATGCGATGGCAGTGCCGTGTTTAGAAAAGATCGTGGTTAACATGGGCGTGGGGGAGGCGGTTAACGATGTTAAAGCCGTCGAGTCGGCGGCCATGGATTTGGCGATGATTACAGGCCAAAAACCGATTATGCGTAAAGCCAGGATCGCCATCTCAAATTTTAAGCTAAAGATCGGCGTGCCGGTTGGCTGCAAAGTGACTTTACGCAAGGCCAAGATGTATGAATTTATGGACAGGCTTTTTAATGCTGCCTTGCCGCGTATCCGCGATTTTAACGGTATCCCCAAAAAGGCATTTGACAAAGAAGGCAATTTTACCATGGGCTTAAGGGAACAGACGATTTTTCCCGAAGTTGAGCTGGATAAAATTCACCATGCCCAGGGCATGGATATCACATTTGTTTTTAATCACGGCCCGAAAGAGCATACCTTTGAGGTCTTGCGTCTTTTTGGTATGCCGTTTAGCAAATAATTGAGGAAAAGTTCATGGCAAGAAAAGCATTAATTCTCAAGTCTCGTAAGAAGCCAAAGTTCTCCACGCGCCAGCATAACCGTTGCATCTTGTGCGGCCGTCCGAGAGCGTTTTTAAGGCGTTTCGGCATTTGCCGTATTTGTTTTCGCGAACTGGTTTGGAAGGGCGAAGTGCCCGGGGTTAAAAAAGCAAGCTGGTAAAAAAGGATTAAAATATGTCTTTGTCAGATCCCATCAGTAATTTACTAACGAATATTCGTAACGCCTCGCGTATTCAGCATGAAACCGTTGATATTCCGGCTTCTAAGTTAAGCGAGAAGATTTTAGAGATTTTTAAGCAAGACGGCTATATCGAGAACTTTCGCCTCTTAAAAGACAACAAGCAGGGGATCCTGAAAGTTTATCTGAAATACGACAAAAATCGAGGCAAGGCTATTACCGATCTTAAGAGGGTTTCAAAGTCCAGCCGAAGGGTTTATGTCCATTGCGACGAAATTCCCCGGGTTTTAAACGGATTGGGGACGGCGGTTATTTCTACCTCGAAAGGAATTATGACGGATCGCGAAGCGCGCAAAAATAAAATCGGCGGCGAGGTTCTCTGCTATATCTGGTAAACCCCGTTAGAGAACTTAGTTCTCTGGCGGGTTGCGCCGACGGTGGCTTTAAATCACCGTTGGCTTTAAACGGCAATAACCGCCGATTAAAACCGGCGACTTTCTCTAACGGGGTAAAAGAAAGAGCATATGTCAAGAATAGGCAAAATTCCGGTTGTTGTTCCTAAGGGTGTTAAAATCACCGTCAAAGACGGGGGCGTATTGGTTGAGGGCCCTAAAGGAAAGCTGACTTTTAAACTTCCCTTAGGTATTGCGGTTGAGAGCAAGGAGGACAAACTCCTGATCAATCGTACGTACAACTCAAAACAAACCCAGGCTAATCACGGCACGACACGGGCTATTTTGGCCAATATTATAATCGGGGTAACCCAAGGCCATAAGAAAAATCTTGAAATCCAAGGAGTGGGTTTTAGGGCTCAGGCTCAAGGCCAAAAGCTTACTTTAAATGTTGGTTTTAGCCGCCCGCTAGAATATGATGTCCCCGCAGGCATTACCGTCAAGACTCCCAAGCCTACCGAGATCGAAGTTGACGGTGTTGATAGCTCTGTGGTTGGAGAGGTTGCCGCGAACATCAGGCGCTTAAAACCTCCGGAGCCGTACAAGGGCAAGGGCATCCGTTATTTAGGCGAAATGGTTCGCAAAAAGCAGGGTAAAACGGTTACCAAATAAACTTTATTGATATGAAAAAAATTACTGAAGTAAAAAGGGTTGCAAGGCACGAACGGTTACGAAAGAAGATTATCGGCACGCTTGATCAGCCGAGGCTTTGCGTACATCGCAGTATAAAGAATTTGCATGCCCAAATAATCGATGATGTTGCCCAGAAGGTTCTGTTCGGGATATCGACGCTGGATAAGCAAGTGCGCGCAAAGATAAAAAGCGGCGGCAATGTCGGCGCGGCAACTGTTTTAGGTGAAGCTTTGGCCGTAAAGGCGAAAGAAAAAGGTATAAAAAAGGTCTGCTTTGACCGCGGCGGTTATCTTTACCATGGACGGGTAAAGGCATTCGCGGAAGCAGCAAGAAAAGGCGGATTGGAATTCTAATGGCACCAGAGGATATAAAACCAGAAAACGCGGACGTTAAAGATGTCAAGCCGGAAAATCCGGAAGCAGAAAAACAGCCCGGCCCTGTAAGTGAACGAGGGTCAGAACGAGGTTCAGGAAGAAGGCCGCAAGGCCGCAGGCCTCGCCGGCCCAGAGAGGTTGTTGCTTCGGATTTTATCGAGAAAGTCGTCTCCATTAATCGGGTAACCAAGGTTACCAAGGGCGGTAAAAAGATGTCTTTTAGTGCCCTGGTTGTGGTGGGAGATGCCAAGGGACAGGTTGGATATAACCTGGGAAAATCTAATGAGGTTGCCAATTCCATAAAGAAGGCCCTCATTGCCGCTAAGAAAAGCATGATAAGAGTTTCGCTTAAGGGTTCTACCATTCCGCATGAGATTCTCGGCCGGTGCGGAGCGGCGGTGGTGATGCTTAAACCTGCCTCCGACGGTACCGGAGTTATCGCAGCCGGCCCGGTTCGCGCGATTTGTGATTGCGTAGGAATCCGTAACATTCTGACGAAGTGCCACAAGTCTAATAATCCCATTAATGTTATCAAAGCAACCATGGACGGGTTAAGCCGTTTAAAAGTTCAGAGAATAGAAGAAGCCCAAGTTCCACAGCCGGAAGATAAAAAAGAAGAAAAAGATGCAAATACATGATATCCGAGCTCCTAAAGGAGCGCATAAAAGACGTAAAATTGTCGGCCGCGGACCCGGGTCGGGACACGGCAAGACTTCCTGCAAAGGTCAAAAAGGGCAAAGTTCCCGCTCCGGTAGGGCTGTCATTCTAAGCTCCGAAGGCGGTCAGGTACCCATGATTAAAAGATTGCCCAAAGTAGGCTTTCGTCCTAAGACTTCGATTATTTATCAGATTGTTAAATTGGAGAGTCTGGCGCGCTTTAAAGAAAATACGATTGTTAACGCTGAGTTCTTAAAATCGCACGGTTTGATACGCAGCGCCACTTTACCGTATAAAATTTTAGGAGACGGAGAACTCAAAAAGCCTTTTATCGTTCATGCCAACAGATTTTCTAAAAGCGCCCAGGAAAAAATTACAAAGGCAGGCGGCAAGACTGAATTTCTAGACAAAGAATACGAACAGGAACAAAAAGATATTTCCGATAGGAAACTTAGAGACGCGGCCTATGAAAAGTCTAGGCCCGCTCCTGTTGAGAAGCCTAAGGAGGCTCCTATCGAGAAATCTAAAACGGCCTCTGCTGAGAAGCCTAAAGTTGTCTCCGCTGAGAAGCCTAAAGTTGTCTCCGCCGAGAAGCCTAAAGATAAAAATAAGGCAGCGTAGCGCATGCTCAAGGCCTTTACAAATTGTTTTCGGATACCCGATCTTAAGAAGAAGATACTTTTTACGCTTGGTATTATTGTGGTTTACCGCATCGGGTGTTTTATCCCGACTCCGGGAATTAACGCCGCTGTCTTAGCTGAATTCTTCCAGCGGATGAATCAATCCGGGGGCGGTACGATCTTTGGCATTATGAATATGTTTTCCGGCGGTGCCCTCGAGAAAATGACTGTTTTCTCCCTGGGGATTATGCCTTATATCTCCAGCTCGATCATTATGCAGCTTTTGACGGCGATTATCCCGGCATTGGAAAAGCTGGCCAAGGAAGGACATGCGGGGCATCAAAAGATTACCCAGTACACCCGTTACGGGACGCTGGTTTTATCGCTGATCCAATCTTATTTTATTGCCTTGTGGCTGGAGAGCCCCCAGGCATTTCAGGGATTACGCGTTGTTAATGATCCCGGGTTAGGATTTCGTTTTACCACGGTCTTAACGCTTACCTGCGGGACGCTTATTTTGATGTGGCTGGGAGAGCAGATTCAGGAAAGCGGAATCGGTAACGGAATTTCTCTGGTTATCACGGCGGGTATTCTTTCGCGCGGCCCGGATGCGCTTCAAAACCTCATCCTGCTTCTTTCGCCGAAGGTTGCCACCATGCGCCAGATCCAGCCGTTGACGCTTTTGATCATGGTGTTTTTTCTGGTAGCGGTTGTTCTTTCAATTACCCTGATAACTCAGGGGCAAAGAAAGATTCCGGTGCAGTATGCGCGCCGCATTGTCGGAAGACGTGTTTATGGCGGACAAAGCACCTATATTCCGCTTAAAGTTGATACCTCGGGTGTTATTGCGATTATCTTTGCGCAATCGATTATTCTTTTCCCGGCGACGATAGCGACATTTATCCCGCATAAATCGGTCCAGATGCTTGCTACTTTTATCACCCGCGGGCATTTCTTGTACTATACGATTTACGGGCTGCTGATTGTTTTCTTTTGTTATTTTTATACGGCGATTGTGTTTAATCCGGTGGATGTGGCGGAAAATATGAAGAAGTACGGCGGGTTTATCCCCGGCGTAAGGCCCGGGACGCCGACCGCGGATTTTCTGGATTTTGTTATGACCAGAATTACGCTGGCCGGGTCGTTATTTATATGTATCGTTGCTATTATGCCGGATGCGATCATGGCGGCGTTTAAGGTGCCGTATCTGGTCGCGTCGTTCTTTGGAGGAACCGGAGTCTTGATTATCGTTGGCGTCATGCTGGACACGATGAAACAAATTGAATCCCAGCTTTTAATGCACCACTACGACGGCTTCATGAAATCCGGCCAACTTAAAGGTAGGCGATGAGATTAGTCCTTTTAGGCCCTCCCGGTGCCGGCAAGGGAACGCAAGCAGGTTCTTTGAAAGAAGATTTAAAGGTGCCGCATATTTCAACCGGCGATATCTTGCGGGAAGAAATGAAGGCGGGAACAGCGCTGGGGCTTGATGTTAAGAAATATGTGGAGTCGGGAAAGCTTGTTCCCGATGAGGTTGTTACCAAGATTATCGAAACCAGGCTGGTTGCCGGTGACAAAGCGAATCAGGGTTTTATGCTCGACGGCTTCCCCCGCACCAAGAAACAAGCGGAAGACTTGGACGCGATTTTGACAAAAGCGAATAAGCCGTTGGATTACGCGATATATTTTGATACGTCCCTGCCGGTTATTGTCCAGCGTTTGACCGGCCGGCGGGTTTGCCGCCAATGCAACGCCTTGTACCATACGGCTAACAAACCACCCAAGAAAGAAGGGGTGTGCGACACCTGTGCTGGGCCATTGTATCAGAGGCCTGACGACAACGAGGAAACCATCAAGACCCGCATGGATGTTTACTTAAAGAGCACGGCGCCGATTATCGATTATTACCAGGCGCAAGGCAAATTAAAGAAAGTGAATGCCGACAAAGATGCCCTGGACGTAAAGGGGCATCTGATGAAAATATTCCATGCAGACGGAAAGATTAATCAGGATAAAGTCCGAAGAAGAAATTGAGTGCTTAAGGCGCTCGGGAAAACTTTTAGCTTCGATTGTACGTGAACTAAAAGGCTTTTTGAAATTAGGATTGACAACGAAAGAGATTGACGGCAAGGTTGAGGAGTTGATTGCCGAACATGATGCCTATCCTGCGTTTAAGGGCTACCGGGGATTTCCGGCGTGTGCGTGCATTTCATTGAACAATGAGGTCGTCCACGGAATCCCCAGCGAGAGGCGCTTAAAAGAAGGCGATATCGCCAGCATTGATATCGGCATTGTCTTTGAAAAATTTTATGCCGATATGGCATTTACGGTCGGCATGGGGAAAATAAGCCCCGATTTAAAACGGCTCATTGAGGTTACGGAAAAGTCTCTCTATAAGGGAATCGAACAGGCGGTTATAGGCAATCACCTTTCGGATATTTCGTTTGCGGTGCAGAGTTTTGTTGAGTCGAATAACTTTTCTGTGGTCAGAGATTTTGTCGGCCACGGGATAGGGCGACGGCTGCACGAAGATCCTGAAGTGCCGAATTTTGGCCTTCCGCATTCGGGACCTGTTCTTAGAGAGGGAATGGTGTTGGCCATTGAACCGATGGTTAACGTAGGTAAGTGGCAAACGCGGATACTCGATGATGGCTGGACGGTAGTCACCCAGGATGGAAAGCCTTCCGCCCATTTCGAGCATACCGTGGCCATTACCAAAGAAGGGCCGGAGATCTTAACCCAGTAAAATGGCAAAAGAAGACTTAATCGAAGTCGAGGGTGTTGTGCAGGAGGCGTTGCCGAACGCCATGTTTCGCGTTCAGCTCGATAACGGGCATAAAGTTTTAGCGCATATTTCCGGAAAAATACGCATGCATTTTATCCGGATTCTCCCCGGAGACCGGGTTAAAGTAGAACTATCGCCCTATGATTTAACCAGGGGGCGAATAACATTTCGGTGCAAATAAAATGAAAGTAAAATCATCGGTAAAAAGAATTTGCAGCAAATGCAAGATCGTGCGTCGCAACCGGGTGGTCCGGGTTATTTGCACGAATCCGAAACATAAGCAGAGACAGGGTTAACCTTTCTTAAACAAAAAGGATTGAAGAATGCCAAGAGTCTTAGGTATTGACTTGCCCAAAGAAAAAAGGATTGAAGCCGCATTGCCGTATATTTACGGAATAGGGCCGGCTTTGGCCCGTAAGATATTAACGGATGCGGGAATCGATTTTAATAAGAGGGCCAAGGATTTAAGCGAAGAGGAGGTTTCAAAGATTACCTCTATTCTTCAAAAAGAGTATCGGACCGAAGGTGATTTGCGCCGGGAAGTGACCCAAAATATCAAAAGGCTTATCGATATCGGTTCTCACCGCGGTTATCGCCATAAAAGGGGGCTTCCGGTACGCGGACAGCGCACCAGAACAAATGCCCGCACGCGTAAGGGAAAAAGAAGAATGGTCGGGGCCATTGTCAAAGTAGCGGCACCGGCTGCCAAGCCAGCGAAAGCAGCTTAAAAAAGTTATTCTAAAGAGGAAACAAAAGCATGGCAAAAGACAGCAAGACAAAAAAGAAGTTACTGCACGGGATCACCAGCGGCATTGTTCATATTCAGGCCACGTTTAACAATACCATTGTTACCATTACCGACAAACAGGGTAATGCGATTGTTTGGTCGACTCCCGGCATTGTCGGATTCGGCGGTTCGAAGAAATCAACGCCGTTTGCGGCCCAAATTGCGGCCGGAGATGCAGCCAAGAAAGCAAAAGAACTGGGATTAGAAACGGTGGATGTTTATGTTAAAGGCGCCGGGTCGGGCCGCGAATCAGCCATACGGGCACTTCAGGCGGCCGGCCTTTCGGTCACATCGATTAAAGATGTTACCCCGATGCCCCATAATGGTTGCCGACCGCGTAAGAAACGCAGAGTATAAAAAGGAACAAATCAAATGGGAAAAGATAGAACAGCGCAATGTCGAAAGTGCAGGCGAGAAGGCGAAAAACTCTTTCTAAAGGGTGTACGTTGTTTTTCAGATAAATGCGCCGTCAACCGTAGGGAATATGCCCCCGGTCAACACGGCGAAAAGCGCACCAAGCTCTCCAACTATGGGTTGCAGCTTCGCGAAAAACAGAAAGTAAAAAGAATTTACGGTGTCCTTGAGGGGCAATTCAGGAATTATTTTTTCAAGTCGACCAAGATTAAAGGTGTTACCGGCGCCATATTGCTGCAATTCTTGGAGAGAAGGCTGGATAATGTTATTTTCCAAATGGGTTTTGCAACCTCGCGGCAAGAGGCGAGGCAGATCGTCAGCCATGGTTATGTTAATGTGAATGACCGGCGCGTCAACATCCCGTCTTTTCTTGTCAAGAAAGATGACGAGATCGAGTTGAAATTCAAAAAGAAGGGCATGAAGAACGTCCAGGAAAATCTCGAAGCATCAAAGCAGCGTACATCCCCGGCATGGTTGGAAATAGATGCGGGGCATGTCAAAGGGAAAATTCTTCGCTTGCCGGAACGGGAAGATATTCAGTTTCCGGTTAATGAACAATTGATCGTCGAGCTTTATTCGCGGTAATTTTTTGGAGCAGTTAAAGTTTAGCACAGGTTAAGTTCTTAATTTTCACCAGTCAGGAGGATGACATGGGGGTTAAGTGGCGAGATTTCCAAATGCCGAAGAGGCTGGATTGTGATGAAGCCAGCTATAACAATACCTACGGCAAATTTATTGCTGAACCTTTTGAGCGGGGTTATGGCGTTACCCTGGGAAATTCACTGAGAAGGATCTTGCTGTCCTCGATTGAGGGCAGTGCGGTTACCTCGGTTAAGGTGGACGGTGTGCAGCATGAGTTTTCGACCGTCCCCGGCGTCATGGAGACAGTGACGGATATTATACTCAATATCAAAAAACTTGTTATCCGTTCGCACTCCAAGACCGCCAAGACGATTTATGTTAAGGCCGATAAAAAAGGCGAGGTAACGGCCAAGGATATTATCTGCGACGAGACGATCGAGGTATTAAATCCGGATCTGCATATTGCCACACTGACCCAGGATACAAAATTTAATATCGAGATGGAGATTTCCCGCGGGCGCGGTTATGTTCCGGCGGAATTGAACAAAAAGGAAGATGCCCCCGTGGGGACAGTCGCCATCGATTCCATCTTTACCCCGATAACAAAAGTTAATTTCTTCGTCGAAAATACCCGCGTGGGCCAAAGGACCGATTACGACAAGCTGATTTTGGAAATTTGGACCAACGGCGGCGTTAATCCAAAAGAGGCGCTTTTGTATGCTTCCAATATCCTACAGCGCCATTTGGATGTTTTTGTCAGTTACGGCCAGCTTCCCGAAGAGGAAGAGGAAGAAGAGGAAGTAACGGTTGAAGAAAAGGCCTTGTATGAGAAATTGCGTTTGCCTATTTCCGAGCTCGAACTTTCCGTCAGGAGTTCCAACTGCCTTAAAGAGGCGAACATCAAAAACATCAGCGATCTTGTGCGCAAGACCGAGGAAGAACTTCTCAGCTTCCGTAATTTTGGTAAGAAATCTTTAACCGAAATCGGCGAGCTCTTAAAGACCATGGGCTTAAGCTTAGGGATGAAGATCGACTTAAAGAAATTAAGAAAGAAAGAATAACATGCGACATCAGGTATCGGGAAATCGATTAGGTAGAAATTCCAGTCTTCGTAAAGCCACGATGCGGGATCTTGCCCGGGCAACCTTGAGCTGTCAGAGGATTCAGACCACCAAGGCCAAGGCAAAAGAGGCGCGCAAACTCGTAGACAGGATGATTACCTTAGGAAAAAAGAATACCCTAGCAGCCAAACGAAAGGCATTCGCGGTTCTTTGTGACCATAATCTGGTCAGTGATCTCTTTTCAAAGATTGCGGTGCGTTTTAAGGATAGAATGGGCGGCTACACGCGCATTATCCCTCTTTCGACAACCAGAAGAGGCGATAGGGCCGAACTTGTCTTATTGGAGCTTACGGAGCAAGAAGTCGTTGTCGTCAAAAAGCCGGTAGCGGAAAAAACAAAAACGGCTGACGCGACTGCTGTAACCAAATCTTCCGTCAAAAAGGAAGAAGCCCATCCGGATGCCAAAAAAGAAGATCCGGAAGCAAAAAAAGAACAACATCCGAAATCAGAAGCGGCCAATCTCCCCCCGGAACGGCTCAAACCGTCAAAAGACATGACGAAGCCGGCCAAGAAACCGATGGGAGGTTTTAATAAAATATTCCGCAAGAAACCGGCAGAATAATTTCTTTAATAGAGATTTCTTTCTTTAAAGGCGGCCGGATAGGCTCTGGCGATCTCATGAAAGTAAACCAAAGAATAAAGAGCCTTTTGGGTTCAACGACTCTCGCTATCACCGCCAAAGCCAAAGAGCTGAAGGCCAAGGGCGTTGATGTGGTTAATTTTGGCGCCGGAGAACCCGATTTTGATACGCCGGATTTTATCAAAAAAGCGGCTATCGACGCTATCGATAAAGGCTTTACCAAATACACTCCCAGTGTCGGCACCCTCGAATTAAGAGAGGCCGTCTCCCAGAAATTCAAGAAAGACAATCACCTCGATTACGCCATCAATCAAATTGTTGTCTCCTGCGGGGCCAAGCATTCTCTCTATGGCCTTATCCAGGTGATGGTTGATGAAGGGGATGAGGTTATTCTTCCCTCGCCGTTTTGGGTCAGTTATCCGGAGATGGTCAAGCTTTCCGGCGCATCCTGCAAAATTCTAGAGACCTCCGCCCAAAACAATTTTAAAATAACTGCCGATCAATTAAATAAAGCTGTCTCAGCGCGCACACGCCTGTTGATTCTTAATTCGCCGTCGAACCCCACCGGATCGGTTTATTCCAAAAAAGAGCTTGAGGGAATCGCCGAAATCTGCGTGAAAAATAATATTTACGTTATCAGCGACGAGATTTATGAAAAGCTTATTTATGATTCGGATGAATATACTTCGATCGCGTCTTTTGGAAAAGAGATATACAATCTTACCGCGACCGTTAACGGTGTTTCCAAGGCCTATTCGATGACCGGCTGGAGAATCGGTTATTGCGGGGCGCCGAGCGAGATTATCGGATACGTGCAAAAATTTCAGGACCACACCACATCGAATCCGGCTTCGATCAGCCAGATGGCCGCTTTAGCGGCACTGAAGGCACCCCCGGAAAGTGTTACCGCAATGTGCCGTGAATTTAAGAAAAGACGTGATATAATGATGCAGTGCCTGGATAAGATTCCTCAAGTTAGTTATGTGCGCCCCCAGGGTGCGTTCTACGTCTTTTGTGATGTCAGCCGGTTAAAGATGAAATGTGCTGTTGCTGCCGAACGGATTTTGACCGAGGCGAATGTGGCGGTTATCCCCGGTGATGGTTTTGGGGCGGAAGGGTATATCCGGTTAAGTTTTGCAACTTCGGTTGAAAGAATCCAGGAGGGGGTACAGCGAATCGGCGCCTGGGTTAATAAGAATACCAAGTAATGCTGCTATAGATTTTAAACGAGAGCAAGGAGCAAAAATGGAATTAAGAGATCTGCTGCTTCTGACGATTCAAAAAAAGGCATCCGATTTGCACTTAACGGAAAATACGCCTCCGGTTTTAAGAATCGATGGAAGGCTTCTGTTGGTCAAGGCTCCGCCGCTGACACGCGAAGAACTTAAAAAGATGATTTATTCCATTCTGGCGGATTCCCAGAAGGAAAAATTTGAAAAGGACCTCGAGCTTGATTTCTCGCTTTCTCTTCCCGGGCTGGACCGTTTTCGGGCCAATGTCCATGTTCAGCGAGGTTCGGTTGAAGCAGCCTTCCGCAGGATTCCGCTCTTTATCCCCAAGGCGGACGAATTAGGCTTGCCGGCTGTTATCTCTGATTTAGCCCGGCGGCCCAACGGCTTGGTTTTGGTTACCGGCCCCACCGGTATGGGAAAAACCACGACCTTAGCGGCCATGATTGATTTGATTAATAACGAGCGTTCGTCTTTGGTCATCTGTATCGAGGATCCTATTGAGTATATCCATTACAATAAGAAATGTATTATCAAGCAACGCGAGGTCTACAGCGATACCCATTCTTTTGCCGAAGCCTTAAAGCGGTGCCTGCGCCAGGACCCGGATGTTATCGTGGTCGGCGAGATGAGGGACCTGGAAACGATTTCAACGACCCTAACCGCCGCCGAAACCGGCCACTTGGTTTTGGCAACCCTGCATACCCCCGATGCGCCGCAGACGATTGAGCGTATTATCGATGTCTTTCCGCCTTACCAGCAACAGCAGGTGCGCCTGCAGCTTGCTGACTGCCTTCAGGGTGTTGTCTCGCAGCTTTTGCTTCCCCGGGCCAGCGGCGAAGGACGAGTCTTAGCGACGGAAGTCATGACGGCAACGGCGGGCGTGCGCAACCTTATCCGCGAGCAGGCCATTGAACAGATTCCGACGGTTATCCAGACCGGAAGCCAGCACGGGATGAAATCGATGGATAAATCCCTGAAGGAACTGTATCAATCCGGCATTATTACCTACGACGTGGCCCTGAGTAAGGCCAAGAATCCCGAAGAATTCAAACAGCTTTAATCGTTTAAAATCAAACAGTTTTTTAAAGGATACGATATGTATCGCGTTACGCTTATTCCCGGAGATGGTATCGGGCCTGAAGTGGCTGAGGCCATGAAGCAATGCATTGAAAAGACCGGGGTTAAAATCCAGTGGGATGAACAACCTGCCGGCGAACACGCCATTGCCCAATACGGCACGCCCTTACCCGAAAGGGTTCTTGAATCTATCCGAAAAAATAAAGTCGCTATCAAAGGCCCTATTGTTACTCCGATCGGCAAAGGATTCCGCTCGGTTAACGTGCAGTTACGCCAGGCGTTGGATCTTTTTGCCTGCGTTCGCCCGGCCAAGTATTACGAGGGCACAAAATCCATTGTCAAAGATATCGACCTGGTGATTGTCCGGGAAAATACCGAAGACCTTTATGCGGGGGTTGAATTTGATTTGGGCACTCCTCAAACGCAGGAACTGATAAAGATGATCAATCGCTTGCAGCCTAAACAGGTGAGGGAAGATTCGGCGATTACTATAAAGCCGATTTCGGCTTTTGCCTCAGAGCGCATTATCCGTTACGCCTTTGAATATGCGCTAAAAAATAACCGCAAGAAAGTAACGGCGGTGCACAAGGCCAATATCATGAAATTTACCGACGGCCTTTTCTTAAAAACAGCCCAAAAAATCGCCGAGGAATATAGGGGCAGAATTAACTTTGAAGATGTCATCGTCGATAATATGTGCATGCAGCTGGTGCAGCGGGCCAGCTTCTTTGACGTGCTGGTTTTGCCCAATCTTTACGGGGATATCGTGTCGGATCTGTGCGCGGGCTTAATCGGAGGCTTAGGCATTGCCCCCGGAGCCAATATCGGCGACGAAATCGCCTTGTTCGAGCCTGTTCACGGTTCGGCGCCCAAGTACACCGGTAAAAATAAGGTTAACCCGACGGCAACCATTCTTTCCGGGGTTCTCATGCTCCGGCATATCAAGGAAAACAAAGCCGCTGACCGCCTGGAATCCGCGGTCAGAGAAGTCATTAAAGAAGGCAAGTTTGTTACCTACGACCTTAAAGTCAACCGGGATGATCCTTCCGCGGTCGGAACGCGTGAAATGGCGGACGCGATCTGCCGTAAGCTCGGTTGATGCCTCGAGGCCGCCGGGCTCTCCGCAGTAAAATTCTTTTCCAAAATCGTACCTCTCTTGCTAAAATAGTACTCAAAATTATCGTATCCTCAAGATTTCTTTCAGCATTTTCTGTCCATAAACCGCGAGGAGAAGCTTGATTCTGTCTCAGGATCTTCTAATCTGCAGGACCAAAGATATCGGACTAACGGATTTCTTTCAAGCCTGTCAGCTGCAGAAAAAATTCGTCCAAGAGGTTATTGACGGTGGCACGGATATCCTGCTTTTAACCGAGCATGCACCCGTGCTGACCTTAGGCTCCATGGCGACGGAGTCAAATATCTTGCTATCCGGGGAAATGGTTAAGGCGCGAGGAATCGGGATTGCGCGCGTTGATAGGGGCGGCGAGGTCACTTTTCACGGCCCCGGGCAGCTGGTTGTTTATCCTATCTTGAACCTGAATAAATTCGGCCGTGATTTGAAGTCGTATCTGTCTAAATTAGAGCAAGTCGCGATTGATTTATTAAGATATTTTGGTATAGTGGCTAATAGTGTCGAGGGCAAGCGAGGTGTTTTTGTCGGGCCTAAGAAAATCGCTTCGATTGGCATCGGGGTACGTAAATGGGTTTCCTATCACGGCATGGCGATTAACGTGAACACGGACCTTCGCTATTTTTCGACCATCAAACCCTGCGGGCTAGAAGTCGAAATGACCTCCATGGAAAGAATTTTAGGGAAATCTTTGAGCATGGACGCGGTTAAGGGGCAGGCCATAAATTGTTTTTGCGATGTATTCAATCTAAAAATTACTAAGGCGTAACGATGACGGTTTCGGTTAAAATGCCCGATTTGGGAGAAGGGATCTCGAAGGCCACTGTCGCTTCCTGGCTTGTCAAGGTTGGAGACCGGGTTAACGAAGGGGATGATCTTGTCGAGTTGGTTACGGATAAGGCTTCTTTTAATGTCCCCGCTGCGGTTACCGGTATTGTCCGTCAAATTCTTGTTCAGGAAGGCGAAGAGATTACCATTGGCGGAGACTTAGCGGTAATCGAATAAATGAATTTAAAACCTATGCAAAAAAGAAGAATTTTATTGATGTATATCAGCGAGGTCTCGGGCCACCATCAGGCGACCCTGGCGATAGAAGCAGCGTTAAGGCTGATGGATTCTACCGCCGAGATTAAGAACATCAACGGTTTTGCCTACGTGTATCCTATCCTTGAGAAGGTTGTCAACAAAGCGTATCTCAGCGTTATTAAGCGTACGCCTAAAGTGTGGGATTATCTTTACGATAATCCGAAAGTCGCCCGCAGCCTTCAAAAGATCAAAGAGGCTATTCATAAAGCCAATCATGCTAAATTGGAGAAATTATTCCGGGAGTTTAATCCCGATACGGTTGTTTGTACCCAAGCCTTTCCTTGCGGGCTGGTTGCTGATTACAAAGAGACATACGGCCTGGATGTGACGGTCATGGGGGTATTGACCGATCACGCGCCGCACTCTTACTGGCTGCACCGGGGCGTGGATTACTATATCGTGCCTTCCCAGGAGCCGCGGGACAGGTTTATTGAAAAAGGAATTTCCGAAGACTCTGTTAAGCTCTTCGGCATTCCCGTTGACCCGAAGTTTTCCGTTCCCCTAAACCGAAATGCCGTCGCCCACAAGCTGGGCTTAAATCCCTGGATGCCGACGGTTTTGGTCATGGGAGGGGGGCAGGGTTTGGGCCCGATAAAGAAGATTATTCCTTCTCTGCTGAAGGTTGAAACTGATTTTCAGCTTTTGGTTGTCGCCGGCACCAATAAAAAACTTATCAAGTGGCTTAAAAAAATAAATACCAAGAGCCGCAAAAAAATGATTGTCTATGAATTTATTCGCAACATCGAGGAGCTTATGGATTTATCAAGCCTTATCATCACCAAGCCCGGCGGTATGACGACCTCGGAAGCCTTGGCTAAGGGCTTGCCACTGGTCATTGCCAAACCTTTGCCGGGGCAGGAAATGTACAATACGAATTTTTTAATAAAGAAAGGCGCCGCGATCCGGATCAATAATTTAGAGACGATCGGCAAAGAGGTGGAATTTCTTTTGGAATCTCCCGAGCGGCTTGCCGGCATGCGCCGGGCAGCCCGGGAAATCGGCAAGCCCTATTCTGCGCTGGATATTGCCAAATTCATATTATTCCATCATGTTTAAATATCTCATTTATAAATTTGGACAGTTTTGGGCGAATATTCTCCCCTTAAAGATAGCGTATCGAGTGGCGATGTCTCTGTCCGATCTGCAGTATTTTCTTTCTCCCCGGGATCAGAGGGCGGTTAAGGATAATTTGAGGGTCATTCTTTCCACGGATGACAATGTCTCCAACATGGCGCGGGAGGTCTTTCGTAATTTCGGAAAATACCTGATTGAATTTTTCCGCATGGCCCGAAACATCGATAAGGCCTATATTGAAAAGAACATTAAGGTTAACGGTATTGAATTTATTGATCAGGCTCTCGAGAAGAAAAAAGGGGGAATTCTCTTAACCGCCCATATGGGCAACTGGGAGCTGGGCGGTGCGGTCATCAACATGCTGGGTTATCCGATTATTGCCATTGCCCTTCCCCATAAGGAGAGGCCGGTTAATGACCTGTTTAACGAGCAACGCCAGGCGCGCGGGATGACAATCATTCCGACGAATACCGCCATACGCCGTTGCATTGAGACTTTAAAGAAAAACGGCCTGGTTGCTCTCTTAGCCGATAGGGATTTTGGCGCCAATGGCGAGGTCCTGGATTTTCTGGGGAAGAAGGCAATGATCCCCCGGGGCCCGGCTGTCTTTTCGGTTAAAACCGGAGCGCCGATTATCCCCGCTTTTCTTATTCGCGGAAAAGATGATGCATTTACGATGTCGTTAAAGGCGCCGATATGGCCCGGGCATGACGGCAGCGAAACGGACCGGGTATTAAAGCTCATGAAGACGTATACGGTTATTATCGAAGAACAAATCAGAAAAAACCCGACGCAGTGGCTGATGTTTAGAAGGTTCTGGTGCGCATGAAAACCTGCATTGTTATTCCGGTTCATAATGAAGCAGCGGTTATAGGCCAGCTGATTGAGAAGCTTAAAAACCTGAAATATGATGTCGTTGTTATCGATGATGGCTCTACGGATGATTCGGGATTAATCGCCCGGAAAAAGGGGGCGGTGGTTATCGTTCATCCGGTTAAGAAAGGCAAGGGGCTGTCATTGCGCGACGGTTTTGATTATGCGGTTAAAGAAAATTACGATGCGGTTATTGCCTTGGACGGCGACGGCCAGCACGCGGTTGAGGATATTGCTCAATTTATCGAAAAATCGAAGGAAATGGGAGTCGGTATTGTTACCGGCAGCCGTATGCAGGATTATAAAGGGATGCCTTGGGTGCGGCTTTGGGTTAACCGGATGATGTCGGCCGTCATTTCTTCGATTTGTAAGCAGAGTATTCCGGATACCCAGTGCGGATTTCGATTGATCAGCGTCCCGGTCTTAAGGCAAGTCCGCCTGTCGAGTTCGGATTTTGAAATTGAATCCGAGGTTTTGATCAAGGCAAGTAAAAAAGGTTTTAAAATCCACTCCGTTCCGGTAAAAACGATTTATCAAAATGAAGTAAGCAAAATTAACCCCTTTAAAGATACGATTCGTTTCTTTGTCTATCTGTTTAAAGAGATGCGCGGTTCGGATTCTTAGCGAGCATGCGATAAGGCGGGACAGTCCCCATGGAAGGATTCGAAAGATTTCAGGGCACGGCGGCGGAAGACGAGGCGTTTAAATATGCCCTGGCGGTTTCCTGTGTTATCCATCTATGTATCCTTGTGCCCTTGTCTATTGCTAACGCCCATCATATCCGTAAAGTCACCAAGGCTATCGAGGTCAAGTATCAGCGCCTGAAGCTGCAGCAAAAAGAGATTAGCCGGCCGGTTCCTAAAAACACAATAGCCAAGGAAGACAAGGGAAACCGTACTCAGGTGGCGTTGGGCAGGGAAGTTAACCCGGTGCCCTTTGCCAAGGACGTCTCCAAACTCTCCGAGAGCCGCTTTGAACTTCCTAAAAAACTGCCGGCGGAGGTGGTGAAGCTCGAGGTCAAGCGCAAGGTTTCTGTTCCTCCTTTAAAATCCGAGAAAATCAACAATCCCATTTATCAGGATTATTATCAGATTGTCCGCGGCCGGATCAAGGACCGGGCCTACGCGAATTATTCCAAGCTGGATTCCGGGGAGGTCTATTTGACGTTTGTCATTGTCTCCGACGGGACTTTAAAACAGGTCAAGATCATCGACGAGCGGACCAAGGCCAATGAATATCTAAAAACGATCAGCCTCAAAAGTATTCAGGAGTCAATGCCCTTTCCGCCTTTTCCGCCGAATTTGAGCTACCCTGAATTATCATTTAATGTTGTTATTTCTTTTGAGCTGGAGGAATAAGCATGGCCCTTAAACATACCGAGAATTTCTTTGTGCGCACTCTTCTTAGTAAGGTTAAGCTTAGTGAGATTATGGTGGAGGATGTGATCGCGCTAAACGTCAATGACCCTTTTAGCCGGGTCGAGGAGCTAATGAGGGAGAAGCATATCCGTCATATCCCGATCGTGGATGAACATTTCAAGCTGGCGGGTATTATTACCCAAAGGGATTTGTACCGCATCCAGCCGCCCCGCAAGGATGAAGAGGGAAACTGGTTTTACGATAAAGAGATGCTGGACAAGAATATTCTAAGGCATGTGATGACAAAAAATCCTTTTACCTTAAGCCCCGAAAACACCGTGGCCGAAGCCCTGTTGGCTATGGTGGATAGAAAATACGGCTGTATTCCTATTGTTGATAAAAGTCAAACCCTGTGCGGTATCGTGACCCAGATTGATATTTTAAGAATAGGGGCACAGATCATAAGGGAGGGGAAGACGTAGGTTTTTTAGCTCTGAGCTCTGAGCCAGGAGCTATGTGCTGTGAGCTCACAGCTGCTCAAAGCTCCCAGCTCCAAGCTCAAAGCTCAAAACATTTGACATCTTGTACGAATTTATGTAATATCGCCCCTATGACGTGCCATAATTGACATTTCCACCCCCACCTTTCAACAATCAATCACATCCTAACCTTTCAGCCCACTTTCCAACTTAATATTTTTAAGGAAAGGAAATTTTATGAAAAAGGGCGACTTGGAAGTCGTCGAGCAAAAGATATTTTTGCTGCGAGGTCAGAAAGTCATGATTGACCGGCATTTGGCCGAACTTTACGGTGTTAGGACAAAAGTTCTTGTTCAGGCCGTCAAGCGCAACAAGAGAAGGTTTCCTAAGGATTTTATGTTCCAACTGACGGGTCAGGAATTTAAGAGTTTGAGGTCACAATTTGTGACCTCAAACCGCGGTGGCAGCCGGTACCGGCCGTATGCCTTTACGGAACAGGGTGTCGCCATGCTCTCAACTGTCTTACTGACTTTTTCCTTTCGAATATTCAATTTGGAAGGTATCTAAGGAAGAATTCTCGTCGAAAGGAAAAAGTAGTACTGCCTTCCTCTATGAAAATTATTAAGGAAAAGGCCAGTAAATAGCGAGCGTGCCATTGGCGTGAATATTGTTATTATGCGCGCTTTTGTCAAGCTGCGCGAGATATTCTCGGCGCATAAAGAGCTCGCCCAGAAACTGGCTGAACTTGAGCGAAAGGTTGAAAGTCACGACGCCCATATCCAGGGGATCTTTGAAGTTATCCGTAAACTGATGGCAGTGCCTGCCGAGAAACCAAAAAGGACAATCGGGTTTCATCCGTCTCCTGCTGACCGGTCAGGAATTTGAGGGTTTGAGGTCACAAATTGTGACCCCAAGCCACCTTCCAGAAATTAATTGACTAAAATCCCCCAGAGGCGTAGCCTAAGGGCTAGTATCCATAATAAGGGACGCTCTTTTGGCTCAATAGAAGTCTGTCCCTTTCCCAGGAAAAAGGGACACACTTCCATAGCACGGAAAGAGCGTCCCTGATACAGACGTGTCCCGGGAAATCAAGGTGTCCCCGAAATTCTGGTTAGGCTCAAGGGTCCAGAAATTAGCTATCGAAAGAAAGGATCGAGACATGAAGAAGATGTTTATTGCGCTTGGTTTCTTAGTTGTAGTTAATTTCGTGATAGCTTCAAAAGCTAATGCGGCCTTAATCGGCTATTGGAATTTTAATGAAGGTTTAGGGGATGTTGCTAATGACAGCTCTGGTTTTGGAAATGACGCAACTGGATTAAATTCAAGCTGGATAGCTGGTAAGCATGGTTACGGTACGAATAGCAGTAGTATTATAGTTCAACCGGATGCGTCACTTCTCCCTTCTTCAAGCCTCACTATTTCGGCCTGGGCTAGAATTGATGAATTTAATGGCCTTCAGCGTAGAATTGCGGAAATGGAATATCGCTACGGGCTTCTTTTTAATCCGCCGAATATTGATTCTCAGACGGCATTCTATCTGAATTTAAATTCGGATAATTACTCTTTCGAATATCAGGATATTCCGTTAGGGGAATGGTTTCATACGGCAGTGAGTTGGGACGGAAATATCGCACAGTATTATATCAACGGAATTCCCGTAACTCCTGTTGTTGCCGATGCAGTCATCAATCAAAATGGTGGCATCCCGCTTTTCATGGGGGCAGAGGGTTATTCTCTGGACGAAGTTCGGATTTATAATAATGCTTTGAGCCGGGAAGAAATTCTTAGAGATATGAATTTCGACAGCACTGTCATTCCAGAGCCCACAACCCTTTTTCTCTTGGGCAGCGGTATTTTAGGAACGCTTTTTAGCAGAAGAAAACTTTTCAAAGCAAGAAGGTGCTAGGCGCTCTTAAAAGGGACAGGTCAGTTGTCCCGCCACCCCCGTCGCATGGAAGCGCAACGGGGATTAGCGGCGGGATTAACTCGGCGGCCTCGTTTAAGGATATTTAGAAACGGTCCTAGAATTCTTATGGGTACTTGTTTTTAGGGTTTAAATGAGGAGGAAACAATGAAGAGAGTTAGAATTAAATGCTCACCTTTTACATCGAATTTAGAAGTGGATGATGATCTTGTATTAAAGTTACATGTGCCATATTCTGATAAGGAGGTAACGATACAAATCAACCCCAATATTCAAGACTACAAGGAGAAGAATGATAATCCGGGGGCGAAGATTCGCCAAACGATTGTAACGACTCCAACCGATGAAACCCGAACGCTGAAATTTGACTTTAATAACATGAGAGCACAAAAAATTGTTGTTGGTGAAACGGCATATAAAATTGAATTGCTTGAAATCGGCAAAGAAGAGGCTGAAGGGCAAAGATTTCCATACTTCGATTTTTCTGTTAGTCGGGAATAGAATCTTGAAATCAGGCGGTCCTAAAATTACGGGGACAGCTCTGGTATAACCGCTTGATGTCGTAAGGGATATCCAGAAACGGTCTAAATGGTTAATATTGGTTTTCTTCTTAATCTAATTAGTAGATTTATAAATATTGATAGCTTTCAAATCAGCTTATATTTCTTATCAGCACTCGGCCAGTCAATGGCAGCGCTACTCGCCATAGGTGGAATTTTTGCAATTTATCAATTCCAAAGAATTGAAAATCGCATCGAACACACATGTAATGCGTTTAAGAACTACATTCGGGTAGCTGATCCCGATGAGCCAGGCAAATGGTTGAATAAAGATGTTATATCCCATCTATTACGTCGTTTTAAAGAGAAGAAAGATGGAGATTCTAACGATCTGCAAGATGCGTTTATCGATTATTTTAATGAGCTAGAAGCCCTTGAGGACTTTCGTATAAAGTTGAGACAAGAACTACTGTCCCCAACCATATTAATTACTATAGTATTTGGATTAGCATTATTCGCATTGATTGAAATGCCTCCCAATGGCTATGATATATTTACTTTATTTGGAATATTCTTACTTGGGGCTGTAGCAGTTCGCCGCTTAATTAGTTATATCTTTATGGCTCTTGGTGACCCCGATTCTAAGATTTTTAATAATCCTATCACTTCAGGGGATGAAGAGCTGAGTGAGCTCCGCAAGGTATATCTAAGAGAACGCGGACGGGAGATGCTTAAGAAATATGACATTTTACGAGCGAAATTGAAAATAAATTTGAAGAAACTTACCACCAAGATAGAGAAAGAAGAGAACGGTTCCTAAAAAAGGGATAGCGTGATTATAGGAAAAACGGGACAATGCCCTTTTAGGCCGAATCAAGTAATGTATCGCAGGAATTAGAATGTTCTATTAACCTAAGCAAACTAATGAAAAATACAAAACCAAAGGTATTTATTTCTTATAGTTGGAGTTCTCCGGGACATCAAATGCGTGTAAAGCAATGGGCTGAGCAACTCATTGCTGATGGGATAGATGTTGTTCTGGATATTTATGATCTCAAGGAGGGACATGATAAGTTCGCGTTTATGGAAAGAATGGTCACAGATAAAGATGTAACCCATGTCCTTGTAATTTGTGACAAAGTGTATGCAGAAAAATCTGATGCAAGAAAAGCTGGCGTTGGAACAGAGTCACAAATTATTTCTAAAAAAGTTTATGAAAGAGTTGATCAATCGAAATTTATACCAATTGCTTGTGAATTTGCAGAGGATGGCAATCCTTATTTGCCAGTTTTCCTGAAATCTAGAATTTGGATAGATTTTTCTTCCTCTCAGGCAGTAAGCGACAATTGGGAGAAGCTTGTTCGGCTAATCTTTGGTAAGCCGTTACATGAGAAGCCAAAACTTGGAAAGCCGCCCGTCTACATAACAAGCGATATAGCGGTTCCATCAAGTCCAGCAACAATTAAATTTAATACTTTTCGCCAGGCACTACTTCAGGGCAAAATAGGTCTTTCACTGTACAGAAATGATTTCTTATCTGCATGTATTGAGTATATCGATTCGCTTCGAACTAGGGAGAGACCTGATGTCGATTCTCTAGGAAAAAAGGTTCTTGAGGATTGCACGAAACTAAAACAAGCGAGAAATCAGATTGTTGATTGGATTTTGATAGAAAGTGGAATATCGCCAACCGAAGAATTTTCAGAAGCACTCCTAGCATTTCTAGAAGAATTGCGTGAACTAAAATCCAGGCCAGCAGAACTTAACTCATGGAATGATGCTTGGTTTGAAGCACACGAATTATTTGTTTATGAAACCTTTCTTTATATTATCGCCGCTCTTTTGAAGTCTGGTGCATATAAAATATTACACGAGGTTTTTACTTCACATTATCTTTGCCTAATACACGGAGAACAGAAATTTGATACCTTTGATTGTTTCTATGGCTACTCTAAAACTCTTCAATCGGAATTGGCTCCAGAGGGCAAGAGGCTTTATAGTCCTGCTGCTGAACTTATAAAAAGACAAGCAGATCGCTTGGATGTTCCATTTGAGTCTGTAATAGAAGCGGAATTGCTTGTGTTGTTAATGGCGTTTCTGATTCCCAATGTTAGATGGTATCCACAGACATTGCATTATTCTTCTTATGGCAAGGAATTCCTCTTTTTTATAAGAGCAACGCGACATAAGAATTTCTTAAAACTGGCTCAAATAACAGGGATTAATGATGTTAATCAGCTACGTGAGGCAGTAAAAGAAGGACATAAAAGACTTGGAGTGGACCAGTGGCACGATTTTCATCTTCAGGACCGCTCATTTTGGTCATCTATGAATATGGATAATTTAGATACGTTGAAATGAGAAAAACGTGCCAATCACAAAATAGTGACAGGTAGACTGAGACAATATAACTTATGACCACCTGTGTGTTGGTTGAAAATAAAGTCTATTTGCGCAGGTTAAGAGCAATAACCAATAACCAAGAAACAAGCCCAGATTGCACGCTGTAAGTTAAGATACAATAACCAAGAAACAAGATACAAACAAATTTCAATGCCCAATTACCAAACACCAACCCTGTTTCTGTTTGATTATTGAGGCGTTTGTTATTTGGGCTTTGTTTGGTTATTGTCTCTTGGTGTTTGGTTATTGTCTGTGCTGTTTGTTGAGTAAATACTAAATTCTAAAGGCACAAGCCATGACGATACGTAATCCCATCGTTGCCGGGCAGTTTTACCCGAAAGACAAAAAGAAGCTGGAAGGGACTATTGCCGCGCTCTTAAAGGATTATCCGGTTTCCGGCATACAAAAGCGCGCCGTAAAAGGGATCATTCTTCCTCATGCGGGCTATGTGTATTCCGGCATGGTGGCCGCGCAAACTGTGTCATACTCCGAGCTCAAAGATACTTTTGTTATTTTGGGACCTAATCACACCGGTTTAGGGGAGGCTTTTAGTGTGATGAGCGCTGGCCTCTGGCATATGCCGATGGGGGATGTTGAAATTAACGAGGACTTGGCGCAGGCGATGCTTGAATCCTCAAGTTATCTTAAAAAAGATACCCTGGCTCATCACTCCGAACACTCTATCGAAGTTTTGATTCCGTTATTGCAGTATTTTAATCAAAGTATTAAAATGGTTCCCATCGTTATCAGCCACGCTGATATATCGGCTTACAAAGAAATTGCCGGGGATATATATCAGGCGATTATGAAACTTGGGCTAACGGATCAAGTGACGTTGGTCGCAAGCTCGGACATGACCCATTACGAATCACAGAAATCAGCCCAGGCAAAAGACCGCCAGGTTATTAGCGCAATCGAGCGGCTGGATGTGCAGGGGTTATTAAAGTGTGTTGAGGATTCCGACATTAGCATGTGCGGGGTGGCGCCGGTCGCGGTCATGCTGGAAATAGCAAAAAAGTTAGGGGCAAAACAAGCTGACCTGGTCCAATACCGCACCAGTGGAGATGTTACCGGTGACCAAAATTCGGTCGTAGGTTACGCGGGGATGAGGGTGTATTGAGCGTTTTGGAAATCTTATTGGGTAGAGCATTGAATTAACACAGATTGACACAGATCGAACACAGATTAGCGCAGATTTATCTGTGAGAATCTGTTCCCATCTGTGAACATCTGTGTTTAATATCAGCCTAATTAACTAAAAGGATGCGACATGGACGAAAATAAATATATCGATGAATCCTGGAAGGATTCGGTAGAAAAAGAAAAAACGAGCGTGCCGGAAGCTAAAGGCAATAAGCCGCAAGAGGCGGCGCATCAGCACAAAGAAGAATTACCCGCGGATGATTTGTCAGGCGCCGAGAACGAATCGTTTGAAATCAACTTTATAAGCTATATTACCAGCCTTGCCTTTCAGGCGATGGTTTTTTTAGGGGAAATTCCTAACCCCGGCACCGAACAAATTGAGAAAAATGTAAAACAAGCAAAGTTGATCATCGATACGCTGCTTTTATTAAAAGAAAAGACCGTTAATAATTTAAAACCCCAGGAATCCGAGACCTTAACCGCGTATCTCTATGAATTGCAGATGAAATATGTCGAGATCGCGGGGAAAGAATAGTGGAGTAAATTATGCTGGTATTTAACACAGATTCCCACAGATCAAACACAGATGAACACAGATAAATCCGTGATAATCTGTTTAGATCTGTGAATATCTGTGTTGGTTAAAGGAAACCCAGCAATATTTCTGAATTCTCAGGAAAAAGAGGGAGGAAGCGGTGATTGACAAAGAACTTTTAGCTATTCTTGCTTGTCCGGCTTGCAAGGGTGACGTCCAGATGAAGGATGAAAAGATCGTTTGTACCAAATGCGGGCTCAAGTACCCCATCAAGGACGGTATTCCCATTATGCTAGTGGATGAGGCAGAAAAGTAAGAAAAGCTGGTTAATGGTTAATAGTAAATAGTGAATAGTGAATAGTGAATGGTGAATAGGGGAATATAATTTTACAGGTTACAAAGGTTATAAATGTTAACGATGTTACAGAGGTTGCATTAAAAAAGGTTAGTTGAGGTTACAAAAAGGTTGTCTAACCTTAAGTAACCTCATGTAACATTCCAAACGTAACCTTGATAACCTTTAAAACCTTGGTAACATGAGTAACTTTTAAAAAAAATCAAAAGGAGCATTCCATTGAAAAAAATCTTAGTTATCCACGGCCCCAACCTCGATCTCTTGGGCGAGAGGGAAACAAACGTTTACGGAAAGACAACGCTTAAGAAGATCAACGAACTGTTGACCAAACTGGCCAAAAAAAACAAGGTCACTCTCGAAATTGTCCAATCGAATCATGAAGGCGAGCTCGTCGATATTATCGGCCAGGCCAAAAAGAATAAATTTAACGCGATTTTGATCAATCCGGCCGCCTATACCCATACCAGCGTCGCCATCCGTGACGCTATTGCGGCTATCAGTTTGCCTACGGTCGAGGTTCATTTGTCCAATATCTATGCCCGGGAAGAATTCCGGCATACGTCTTTGATCGCGCCGGTCAGTTTCGGCCAGGTCAGCGGGTTTGGCGTGGATAGTTACCTTCTGGGGCTTCAGGCAGCCATTTCTCTAATCTAAAATCTAAAATTGAACGAACGGCTCAAAAAACTCGTCTCTCTCCTTAAAGAGCAACGTATCGACGCTCTTCTCGTTACCAAGGATGTCAACATCCGTTATCTGACTGATTTTCCTGCCGCTGATTCATGGCTGTTGGTCTCTCCTAAGAAAACGTATTATATTACCGATTTTCGCTATATCCTGGAGGCCAAAAAGAGCCTCAAAGGGATAGGGGTTGAACGCTGCACCAAATCCCTTTCCGAGACCGTTGCCAAGCTTTCGGGGGCGTTACGGGTCAAAAGATTAGGCTTTGATGAGCGATTCTTGCCGGTTTTATATTTTAAAAAGCTTAAAAGCTGTTGCGGCAGCCGGATCAAACTTGTTAGTGCTAACGGCCTTGTGGAGAGCTTGCGGGAGGTTAAAACGCCGGAGGAGATCAGCCGGATTCGTAAGGCCATTAAGGTTAATCTGGAGGCGTTTGAATTCCTCAAAGGCGTTATCAGACCCGGCTTAAGCGAGAGAAGTATTTTAGATGCCCTTGAGTCGTTTGTTAAAGGCAAGGGGGCGACGTTTTCGTTCGCGCCGATCATTGCTTCGGGGCCGAATTCCTGCTTTCCTCATGCCCGCATTTCTGAACGAAAAATCAAAAGCGATGATATCGTCATGGTAGACGCCGGAGTGGATGTGGACGGCTACAAATCTGACTTGACACGTGTATATTTTTTGGGTAAAATACCGCGTCTTGTAAAACAAGTTTATATCCACGTTCAAACGGCCCAGCAGAGGGCCATCAAGAAAATCAAAGCCAAAGCCACGGCTTGTGAAGTTGACCAAGAGGCACGTAACTATTTAACGAAGAATGGCTTAGGTAAATTTTTCGGCCATTCTTTGGGCCACGGCGTGGGGCTGGAAATTCATGAGAGCCCTACCGTATCTTCAAAAAGTTCATCTGTCTTAAAAGAGGGAATGATTTTTACCGTAGAGCCGGCTGTTTACCTGCCGGGAAAGTTCGGTATCCGTATTGAAGATATGGTTTTAGTGACCACTAACGGCTGCGAGGTCTTAAGCGGAAATTCTCCCGCGCAAAACATCAATTAACAATAATCCAATTAAAAAATTCAAGGAGAGCAATGGGAGCTTCAATTAGTGATATTACATCCGGCATGGCGCTTCGTGTCGATGACGGCAATTATATTGTGGTGGATTACAGCCATGTGAAGCCCGGCAAGGGCGCGGCCTTTGTCAGGGTCAGGCTCAGGCATATGAAGACGGACCTTATCTTAGAGCGTACGTTTCGTAACTCGGATAAAATCGAGGTCTTGTTCCTTGAGGACAGGACTTATCAGTATCAGTATAAGGCCGGCGATTCCTACCACTTTATGGACCAGGAAACGTATGAAGAGATGGTGGTCTCCGCCGAAGAGTTAGGTGACAAGGCGGTTAAATACCTGCAGGATAATATCATCGTTACCGCAACATTCTGCGAACACAAACTTCAGAGAATTACCCTTCCCAATTTTATCGTTGCCCAGATTATCGAGACCGATCCGGGTTTTAAGGGGGACTCGTCCAAGGCCGGAAACAAACCGGCAAAAATCGATACGGGCGCGACTGTCCCGGTACCTTTATTTATCAACACGGGCGATTTTGTCAAGATCGATACCCGTTCTGACGAATACATTGAAAGGGTACAAAAATGAATTTAAAAGAAATCAAAGAAATGATCAGCCTGATGAACGAGAACAACTTAGTTGAGCTGGAAGTCGAGAAAGAAGGGATGCGGATTAAGCTGAAACGGTCATCTCCGGAGTTTTCCGAGATGGTCCGTACCCAGCCGGTTGAATATCGCATCGAGTCTGTTCCTGCCGCAAAGGCCGTTGAAGCCGTTTCTCCCGGAAAAGAGACGGCCAAAAACAACAAAGAGATCAAATCGCCCATGGTGGGGACATTCTACCGGGCACCGTCGCCTGAGGCCGCGCCGTTTGTCGAAGTCGGCCAGGTGGTCGAAGTCGGCCAGGTGGTTTGTATCGTGGAAGCGATGAAATTGATGAATGAGATCAAATCCGAAGTCCGGGGCCGTGTGGCGGAGGTGGCCGTACAAAACGCCGAGCCGGTTGAATTTGGGCAGACGTTGTTTGTGATTGAGCCGATGATGTAAATTGTGGTTTCGGCATCTGAAGATTTTAAAAGAGCAGATTTCCTTTGATAATAATTCCGGCGAGAGCCGGATCTTACAGGATCAAAAATAATGTTCTCAAAAGTTCTGATTGCCAACCGCGGAGAGATTGCCCTACGTATTATCCGTGCCTGTAAAGAACTCAATATCCGTACTGTTGCCGTCTATTCCCAAGCCGATCGAGATTCTCTCCATGTCCGTTTTGCCGATGAGGCTGTCTGCATCGGCGAACCCCCCAGCAAAGAAAGCTACCTGAATATCCCCGCTATTATTTCGGCGGCAGAAATTACCGACGTGGAAGCCATTCATCCCGGTTACGGATTTTTAGCCGAGAATGCCCACTTTGCCGAGATTTGCGAGTCCTGCAATATCGTTTTTATCGGGCCAACCCCGCAGACAATTCGGTCCATGGGGGACAAGGTCGCGGCCCGGGAAACTATGCGCAAGATCGGAGTGCCGGTCACGCCCGGCGGAAACAGTGTGGTCAAAACAAAAGAAGAGGCGTTAAAACTTGCCAAAAAGATTAAATATCCAGTTATCATTAAAGCCTCTGCCGGCGGGGGCGGTAAGGGCATGCGCGTCTGCCATAACGATGTCAGCTTGGTGAGCTCTTTTACTATGGCGCAAAACGAAGCCGAAACCGCTTTTGGCAATCCGGATGTGTATATCGAAAAATATATTTCTGATCCGCGCCATATCGAATTTCAAATCATTGCCGATAATTACGGCCATATCATTCACCTGGGAGAACGGGATTGCAGTATCCAGCGCCGCCATCAAAAGCTCCTGGAGGAATCCCCTTCGCCGGCGTTAAGCAGTAAATTAAGAAAGAAAATCGGCGAGCTGGCAGTGCGCGGCGCGCGGGCGGTTAATTATCGGGGTGTGGGGACGATAGAGTTTTTGCTTGACGGGGATGAGGCTTTTTATTTTATGGAAATGAATACGCGTATTCAGGTCGAACACCCTGTTACCGAGATGGTTACGGGAATAGACCTGGTTAAAGAGCAAATCCGCATGGCGATGGGAGAGAAGCTTAAGATTAAGCAGGAAGATGTTGTTATTAAGGGGGCGGCGATCGAATGCCGTATTAACGCCGAAGACCCCACGAATAATTTTATGCCGAGCCCGGGAAAAATCGAAACCCTCAATCTTCCCGGTGGATTCGGCGTGCGGGTGGATACCCATATTTATCCCGGATATACGATTGGGCCGTTTTATGATTCCATGGTGGCAAAACTGATTGTCCACGGCAAAAGCCGCGAAGAGGCTATCAAAACCATGGCGCGCGCCCTGGATGAATTTGAGGTTGGGCCGATAAAAACGACGATTGGCCTTCATAAAGAAATTTTGAGCCATCCGTTATTCCTTAAAGGAACGGTATCGACTCATTTCTTAGAAAAGATCAAGAAGAATGAAACGGAGCATAAGCCATGATGCGCGAGACACACGAAAACAATCTCGATTTCGGTTCTATACAGATCCATAAAAAGGCTTTAGCGGATATCGCTGTTTCGGCTATCGACGACTTAGACGGTGTCATGCTGGCGCCGAGCAATTTTAAAAGTACAATGCTTTCCTTGTTCGGGTGTAAAAATTATACCGGTATCCATGTGACGATTGATAAAGATAATCAGGTGAGTATCGAGGCCAAGGTCTTGATCCGGTACGGCGTCAATATTCCCGAAATCGGCCGCAGAATCCAGGAGGCTGTCCGGACTGCCGTCGAAAGAATAGCGGATATTAATTTAAAAGATATTCATGTCAATATTCAAGGCATAGAGAGGGGGAACCAATGAGATTTTTTACCGGGATAGGACTGCTGTTTTATGTGGCGACGATTACGATTCTCAGCACGGCCGCCATTTTACTGGTAACGCATACTTTTCCTTTAGAAGAGATCGATAAGTATCTGGCGGTTGCGTATTCCGATAACCATATTCGGGCTATTGTGGGCGGGGTTGCCGCGGCGTTGATATTCTTAAGTTTTATCTTTGCCAGGATTATTTCCGGAGGGCGGCAGAAGGAGAGGACGATCGCGTTTGATAATCCCGCCGGGAGGGTCAGCGTCTCTTTAGGGGCGGTCGAAGATTTAGTCAGGCGCGTGATTTATAAAATCCCCGAGATCAAAGAAGTCAAATCGCATATTATCGCGACCAAAAAAGGAATTGAAGTCGACATCCGACTTATCCTCAAGACCGATGTTAACATTCCCGACATGACGTCGAAACTTCAAGATTTAGTACGCAGCAGAATCCAGGAAACTTTGGGTGTTGAGGAGACGGTGATTGTACGTATTCATGTTGCCAAGATTGTGACGGAGGATATTAAGTCGAAGCGCAGCAAGGCTGAATCCGAAGAAAAGAATTCTGATGCGGCTGTCCCTTTCCACGGGTATAGGATTTAGAATTTCAGAATTTAAGAAAGGCAAAACCCTATGAAAAAAATAGGTATTTTGACGGGAGGCGCGGATTGCCCCGGCTTAAACTCGGTTATCCGGGCGGTAGTCCGAAAAGGCATGCAAGAGGGTTATGTGGTGACCGGCATCAAAAACGGCTGGACCGGTCTTATTGATAATGATATGCGCATCCTGGACTTGAAGGCTATTTCCGGCATCCTGGACCGCGGCGGTACTATTCTTGGAACAAGCCGGATGAACCCCCTTAAAGATCCCCAGACGGTTAAGGTGATGAAGGAGAATTATAAGCGCAGCGGTATTGATGCGTTGATTGCCGTCGGCGGCGAAGATACGCTGACGGTTGCTTTTAAGATGCACCAGGAGGGCCTAAAAATCGTTGGGGTACCGAAGTCGATTGACAATGTTCTTTCGGGGACGGATTACACTTTTGGTTTTGATACGGCGGTGAATATCGCCGCGGAATGTATTGATCGTCTGCATACAACCGCCGAAAGCCATCACCGGATTATGGTTGTCGAAGTTATGGGCCGCTATACGGGATGGGTGGCGGTGGAGGCCGGTATTGCCGGCGGCGCGGATTTTGTCCTGATCCCTGAGATGCCGATCAACATTCAGGAAGTCTGTGATGCGCTGCGCAATCGCCATAAACGGGGCAAGACATTCAGCATTATTGTCGTTGCCGAAGGCGCGCAATTAAATGGCCGTTGCAGCAGCACCTGGAATGAGGATGAAAATAATATTGACGATTTCGGGCATCGCCGTTACGGCGGTATCGGCGAGTTGCTTGCTAAAACGATTGAAAAAGATACCGGATACGAAACCAGGGTCAGTGTCTTGGGCCATATTCAGCGCGGGGGAAGCCCGAGCGCATTTGACCGGGTCTTAGGGACACGATTCGGGGTTAAGGCCGTTGACCTTGTCAAGGAGGGTAAATTCGGGAAAATGGTCAGCTTGCATTCCAACAAGATTCGTTATGTCGATATTGAAGAGGCGGTTAGTAAGCGCAAGACCGTTGATTTAGCCCTGTACGATATCGCCAAGGTATTTTTTGCGGAATAGGAATAGGCAGATGAAAGAATTAATAAAAAGAAGTTTTTTGGAATCGATTGAGGTTAACGAGAAGACCCTTAAGGCTAATCTCGAGATTATTGTCCGTATGGTGCGCGAGATCACCAAGGCCTTAAGGAATGGCAATAAAATTATATTTTTCGGTAACGGCGGTTCCGCGGCGGACAGTCAGCACCTGGCGGCGGAGTTGATCGGGCGGTTTGAGAAGGAGAGAAGGTCTCTGGCGGCCATTGCCCTGACCACGGATACTTCGTCTCTTACGGCGCTGGGTAACGACTATGGTTTCGACGCGGTATTTGCGCGCCAACTACAGGGTTTAGGCCGGCGGGGAGATGTGGCCGTAGCCATTTCGACAAGCGGCAATTCGAAAAATGTTCTCGAAGCGGTCCGGCAAGCCCGCAAAATGGGCATTAAAGTTCTTTCTTTGACCGGTTGCGGCGGTGGTAAGCTTGCGTGTCTAAGTGACATCAGTTTAATTGTTCCGTCCCGCCGGACGGCGAGGATACAGGAGTCGCATATTTGTGCGGCCCATGTTATTTGTGAGCTTGTTGAAAAGAGTTTTCCTAAGAAATGAACGCGAAAACAAAAATTGTTTCGCTTGAGCGGCTAAAGAAAATTGTTTCGCTTCTTCGGCGGAAAAACAGAAAAATCGCTTTTACCAACGGCTGTTTTGACCTGGTGCATTTTGGCCATGTCAGTTATCTGACGGCTGCCAAAAAGAACAACCGTATTCTTGTTGTCGGGGTCAACAGTGATTCGTCGGTACGCCGGATAAAAGGGAAAACCAGGCCGATCACCCCGCAGCGCGCCCGGGCCGGGGTTTTGGCCGCGTTGGCTTGTGTCGATTATGTTGTTATTTTTAATGAAGACACGCCCTATCGGGTGATTAAGGCTTTAAAACCCGATATCTTGATTAAAGGCGCCGATTGGCAAGGGAAAGAAATCGTGGGGCAGGATATTGTTGAATCTCACGGCGGCAAGATAGAACTTATAAAATATATTAATGGTTTTTCGACGAGCCGTATCATTGATCGGATTGTGAAAAATTGCGCCGGATAGATACAAAAGATATCTTTCGCGTTGTTGACGCGAATGCCAATCGTTTAAAAGAAGGCTTACGCGTTTGCGAGGATATCAGCCGTTTCATCTTAAACGATACAGCGGCAACGCGGCAATACAAGGTTATCCGGCATAAACTTTCCAGCGCTGTCGTCAGCCTGTGCGGGTCGTACGCTTCTATCGTTCGCGTGCGCAATATCGAAGAGGACGTCGGAAAGAAAACAACAGCGTCCGAAATGCGCCGTAAGAGTGTTCAGGATATCTTTTATGCCAACTCGCAGCGCATTAAAGAATCCGTGCGGGTCTTAGAGGAGTTTGCGAAGCTCATTAACGAGAAGACGGCGTGTGATTTCAAGAAATTGCGTTACGCGATTTATGCCTTGGAAAAAAAGATTATTCGGAAACTATAAGATAAGGATGCTTTTGATGCGAGGGTAATTCAGGGGTAGAATGTCAGCTTCCCAAGCTGAACGTCGCGGGTTCAATTCCCGTCCCTCGCTTTTAAAAATTATTATGGGTTCTTTTAAGAGAAATATTCTTTCGTTATTTTTGGCTGCAGCGATGGTTCAGCTGTATGGTTGCGCTGCTGTCGAATACAAGACTCTCCCCGAGGCCGTCGAGCCTCCGCAGGGTATCTACCACAAAGTCCAGCCTAAAGAAACCCTCTGGCGAATCGCCAAGATGTATAACGTCGATATAGAAGACCTTATTCGCTACAATAATATTCCTAATGCCGCTCGCATTGAGAAGGATCAGCTGATTTTTATTCCCGGGGCGAAACAATCAAGGGGGGCGGAGCCGGCAACAACCGTAGGTGCTGCCCGGGGTAATGATTTTGACTGGCCGGTTAAAGGGGATGTTGCTTTGTATTTCGGCGAGCAGCGGGACGGTTCGATGAATAACGGCGTGGATATCCGCACTAGCGCCGGAGAGCCGGTGCGGGCCTCAAGGGACGGCAAGGTTGTTTTTGCCGATTACTTAGGCGGCTATGGCCAAACGATTATCTTAGATCACGCGGATGGTTATTTTACAGTCTACGCGCAGAACGCAAATCTTACGGTAAAGCTGGGAGATTCGGTTGCCCAGGGGGCATTGATTGCTCGTGTCGGCGAACGCGCTCCCAAGGCTTCGTTGCATTTTGAAGTTAGAAAAGGCTCTCAAGCGGTAAATCCGTTATATTATTTGCCCTAAATGATGACTGACTTTGAAAATAATTTCTTTGACCGGAAAGCCGTCCTGGACCTGTTGCGAAGGCGTGTCCTGGACCTGAAAGAAGGGTACCGGCAAAATGTTGCCCTTTTAGGGGACCGGTTTATCGGGAAGAGTTCAATCCTGTCTAAATTCATGTCTGACCTGGATGATGACGGAGTGGTGACGATTTATCTGGACCTTGATTACAAGAATTATGATTATCTTTTTGCCAAATTTACCGGAAGCCTTTTAAACGGTTTTTGCAGGGCCCAAAAACTTCCTCTTCATACGGACACCGCTCTGTTAATCGAAGAATCCAAGAAACTGATACCCAAAACAGCCGAACATATTAAGAAAATCCAGAATCTTCTCAGCCGTGCCAAATTGACGGAGGCCTACCGGGAGCTCATGGCCTTGCCGGAAACGTTTACCTTGGAATCGGGAAAATTCTGTATTATTATTCTCGACGAATTTCATCGGCTGGGAGATTTGCGCATACCCAATGCCTTTCAGGAGCTGGGTAAAAAAATCATGACCCAGCGGCGGTGCCTTTATATTGTGACCAGCTCGTACGGGACGGTGGCCAAAACAATTCTTTCGGAAAAGCTTTCGCTTTTGTTCGGTAACTTTGAAATTGTCTCCGTGGGCCCCTTTGATCTTAAGACCAGCCAGGAATTTATTGCCTATAACCTGAAGGATGTTCGCATCGGCGATAGCTTGAGAAATTTCTTGATTGATTTTACCGGAGGGCATCCGTTTTATCTTAATATCATCTGCCAGGAGTTGTCCGATTTAAGCGCGATCCACAAACAGGGCGAGGCATTCTTGCCGCTTTTGACCCAGGCGGTTGAGCGGACAATCTTTGATAAATGGGGAAGCTTGAGCCGGCATTTTGAGCTGATATTAAATTCTATTTGCCAGAATAAAGGCGGGCGCCTGATGCCCCTGCTGATGATTGCCCTGGCCAATGGTAAACATAAAATAGATGAGATTGCGCGCGAGGCGGGCTTGGTAAAAAATATTACAACCCAGAAGATCAACCGTCTTATCGAGGCGGGGATTGTCGCTAAAAACGGTAATCTGTATTATATGCCGGACAAGCTTTTCAAATACTGGGTAAAGTATGTCTTCCAAAAAAGTTTTAAGTCTATCGACAGCCGGCCGCAGCAGAGGAAAAGCGAATTCCAGCAGGAGTTCAGCGGCCTGGTCAATGATTTTTACGGTATTTCCCGCAAGGACCTTTCCAGCCGCATCGTCGAGCTTTTAAATTGTTTTGATGATGAGTTATTCAGTATCAACGGCAAGAAATATAAATTGTCTTCTTTCCAAGAAGTCGTTTCTTTGGGGCTCTCTGACCGGGGCGGCCGCGATCTTGACCTCTTAAAGGCATCGTCCACCCAGGGAGTTTGGTTTATTGCCTTAAAAGAAGGGATCCTCTCTGAGGCTGACGTGAATGCCTTTATGGACCAATCGAAAAAACTCAGGCAAAAGCCGCAGCGGCGGGTGATCATTTCACTCAATGACCTTGATGTCAATACCCGGCTTAAGGCCCTTCAGGAGAAGATGTGGATTTGGAATGAGGAGGAGCTTAACACGCTCTTGAATCTCTACGATAAGCCGTATATTTTAAAATAGCAGATATTCTTCTTATGAAAATAGGCGTTGTTTCCGATACACACGCGAAATCTCTTCCGGCGCAGATGCTGGAAGATTTTAAAGGAGTGGATCTGATTCTTCACGCCGGGGATATTTGCTCTGCCCAGGATTTTGAACAGCTTAAATCGGTTGCGGAAGTGAAGGCGGTCTATGGCAACATGGATGGGGCGGATATGCGCCAGATTCTCCCCCGGAGCCAGGTAATCCAATGCGGCAAGTTCTCGATCGGATTGTTTCACGGTGAAGGGGCGCCGGCGACACTGATGGAAAGGGTTAAGGCTGAATTTAAAGATAAAAAAGTGGATGCGATTGTCTTTGGCCACTCGCATCATCCCATGAATGAAGTGATTGACGGGATTCTATTTTTTAATCCCGGCAGCCCGAACGATAAGTCGTTTGCGCCGTTTTGCTCATACGGCATTCTTGAGCTGGACGATACGATTAAAGGAAAAATTATAAAGGTGAAATAGGATGGATAAGCTCTGGGCTCCCTGGCGGGTGAAATACATTACCGGCTTAAGCAAGAAACAAAAGGGGTGCATTTTCTGCAAAATCTCCCGCGATAAGAAGGACAGCCAAAATTATGTTATCTCTCGTTCCAAGCATTCATTTTCGGTCTTGAATATTTATCCGTATAATAACGGCCATATTTTGGTCGTTCCTTACCGGCACGTCGGTGATTTTGTTAATTTGAACAAAGAAGAAAAAGAAGACCTTTGGGGGCTTTTGGAAACGACAAAAAAGCTGCTTGATAAAGCCTTAAAACCATGCGGCTATAACGTGGGAATGAATATCGGCAAAATGGCCGGTGCGGGTTTTCCCAATCATATCCATATTCATATTGTTCCCCGTTGGAATGGCGATGTCAATTTTATGCCCGTGACCGGCAATACCAAAGTCATCTCCCAATCCCTCCAGGCTCTTCTTAAGAGACTTAAAAAATGCAAGTAAGAAAAGAAATCGAAGCCTTAGAAGATAAAATCCTGGCTCCTTATGCGATGAAGAGCAAGGATTCTTCCGGCCGCGTCTACGCGGAGCCTGACCACGAGACCAGGACATGCTATCAAAGAGACCGGGACCGCATTGTCCATAGCGAGGCGTTTCGTAAGCTCGAATACAAAACCCAGGTCTTTATCATCTATGAAGGCGATTATTATCGGACCCGGCTGACGCATACGCTGGAAGTCGCGCAAATCGCCAGGACGATTGGGCGCAATTTGCGGCTAAACGAAGACCTCATCGAGGCGATTGCCCTGGCGCATGATTTGGGCCATCCGCCTTTCGGGCATGCGGGCGAACGAACCTTAAACGATATCATGAAAGAGGCGGGGCTAAAGGCGTTTAACCACAATCAGCGCAGTTTTGAAATCGTAACTAAATTCGAAAAGCGCTACCCTCATTTTGACGGCCTGAATCTTACCCTGGAAGTTTTGGTGGGTATTTTAAAACATAAAACTATCTATGACGTGCCGGAGGTGACGAATAAGACTATCCAAGAGGGTCCGACCTTAGAGGCCCAGGTAGTCGATGTCGCCGATTCGCTGGCGTACCTGAATCACGATATTGACGACGGGTTGACCTCAGGCTGCATTGTTGAAAATGATTTGATGGATAGCGCTTTGTGGCGCAGGGCCTTGGACAGGCTTAAGACTGCCTCAGCTACGACCGATAAGGAAATGTTGAAGTATCAAATCGTTAAAGAGCTGATCGATATGCAGGCCAAAGACCTGTTATTTAATTCCGATCAGATGATAGGAGAGGCAAATTTTCAGTCTGCCCAAGAGGTGAAAAAGAGCAAGAAAGTCGTCATCGGGTTTAGTAGTCAAATGGCTGCCGAACGAGATGAGCTGCAAAGGCTGGTGCATGAGAAGTTTTATTGTCATTATCGTGTCGAGCGCATGATTTCCAAGGCGCAAAGGATTATTAAAGATATTTTTAAGGTCTACAAAGAGAATCCGAATCAGCTGCCGTATTCGGTTTATCAGAGAAACAAGAAGTACGACGATAAAACGCAGTACGAAATTATTTGCAATTATATCGCGGGAATGACCGACAGGTTTGCCTTAGATGAGCATAAAAAACTCTTCAACCCATACGAAAAAGTATAGACTGGTTCTCTCCGCCGTACACATGGTGTACCGGCTGGTGAATTCCACTTTTAACGCCAAGGAGCTTCTTCTGCGGCTCACCCGCTTGGTCTGCCAAATCCTTCACGCCAGTTCAGCCTGGGTGTATTTGTTAGACCCGGAGAGCAAAAAGATTATCTTTATCGCGGTCTTTAACGGTAAGATCAATATCCTTAAAGAAAAGAAGGAGGAGCTTTCCGAAATTCCCGTCCAGGAAAAAGCGGTTACCGAAGGATCGACCTTTATCCAGAAACACCTGGTTGGTTTGCCCCTGGTTGCCGATGACAATGTCGGCGCCATTTTTATTGCCCGCAAAAAGGGTGAGCCTGCCTTTGACGCATTCGACCGCGAAATATTATCCGTTATCGCCGAGCAATCGGTGATCGCGATTAAGAATCTGCAGCTCTATGACCAGCAGCAGGAAATTATCTTAGGGAGCATCAAGACCATCGGCAGGATGCTTGAGCAGCAAGGCAATGTCGTTTCCAGCCATGCGCCTGTTTATTTTAAAATTGTCCAGTGCCTGGCGGAGAAACTGGGTATGACCCAGTCTGAAATCGATTGCCTGCGCTATGCCAGCGTTCTTCACGATGCCGGCTCTCTGGATGTTCCTTATGAAAAGCTGTTAAAGTCGAGCCGGTTGACCGCCGAGGAATTTAAGGCCATCCGCAGTCACCCCGCCAGGACGGTTGAGCTCATTAAACCGGTCGAATTCTTAAAACCGATCTTGCCGATTATTTTGTACCATCATGAGAAATATGACGGGACAGGATATCCGTCGGGGCTTAAAAAAGAACAGATTCCCTTGGGGGCGCGGGTGATGGCGATTATGGATGCCTTTGAGGCGATGACGCGCGGGCGTCCCTACAGAAAAAGGCTTTCCACCGACGCAGCGTTGTCGGAACTTAAAAGCAACAGCGGAACGCAGTTTGATCCTAGAATCGTTAATATATTTTGCGGGCTCTCAAAGCAAAAAAAGATTAGAAAGTACTTGAGTTTAATGAAACGCTAAACTTATAATAGAATTCATGCGTATCAATTATAAGCAATCTCAATTCGAATTATTTCCTGACGCAATAGAAGGCGCCGAAAAAGACATCCGTCCCAGGCATTTCTTTTCGAGCCTGACGTTTTCCTTTGAGAATATCGTCATATCGGGCATTTTTATTTTGATGGCGATTGTTATTGCTTTCTCTCTGGGGGTTGAAAAAGGTAAGGGGATAGGTGCGATTGCCCTGCCTGTTTCTCAACCCAGGCAGATTTCTGTCGCGCGGGAGGGCAATGTCGCGCTCAACCCCGCTCAGGCTGCTGCAGCCCCGGTCGCATCGTCCATCCGCAGCAGCGTCCCGGTGGCTATCACCGAACCTAAAAGAAATGAAAACACCAAAGAGGAGCTGACTCAGCCCGTGGAAATAGCCAGCGGGGCTTATACCATCCAGGTTGCCTCTTTTAAGAGCAAGGACTATGCCCAAAAAGAAGCTGGCGCTTTGAAAAAAAACGGCTATAATAGCTTGATTATCCCGAAGAAAAACCACCTGATTGTTTGTGTGGGTAAATTCTCGGGTAAAGATCAGGCTCAAGTTGTTCTAACGCAACTTAAGAAAAAATATAAAGATTGCATGATAAGGAGATTATAAGATGTCGCTTCATTCTTCGTTAAGAGTCGATTCTGCTACAGCGCAACAACGTTCGGTTCTTTCGCGTATCGAACGCATCAAAGATCTTATGAAAAAAGGTCTTTGGTCGGATGATAAAAGCCCCACAGGCCTGCCGAAGATAAGGATCATGAAGATCAAAGCGAAAAAGGCACCGAAGGCAGCTGCCGCTGCTGCTGAAACTCCTGAGGGCGCCGCCGCTGCCGCACCCGGTGCAGCCCCGGCCAAGACACCCGCAGCCGCTGCACCCGCCGCCAAGGCCCCGAAGTCCAAAGAATGATCAAGAAAGCCACTGTTTTCCTAGGTATCTTCTTTCTTTTTTGCGTTTCCGCCCGGACAGAAGAGAAATTTCCTTTTCTAGGCGAAATCACCGCCGACAAAGTCAATGTCCGCGCCGGCCCTAATTTAAATTTCGAGCAAGTTTGCCAAATGAATAAAGGCCAAGAAGTCCTTGTCTTGGAAAAAAGTTACGGTTGGTGCAAAATAAGGCTTCCTGACACGGCGAAGTGCTATATCAGCCCAAAATTTGTTACGCCTCGATTTGAGAATATCGGTGCCATTAACGCCAACCGCGTCAATATCCGCGCCGGGGCAGGTGAAAATTTCAGTGTTATCGGCCGGCTTGACAAAGGAGAGCGGGTTAGAATAAAAGGCCAGTCTCAAGGGTGGCATATCATAGAGCCTGTCGAGCGCAGTTACGCCTGGGTGCTGGAGAAGTTTGTTGTTTACAAATCCGATCAAATTCCGCCTGCCCGAGTTGTGGTTGAGCCTTCCAGGAATATTTACGTAAAGAAAGCCGAAACGCCGGTTGCTGCCGAACAGGCCGCGCCGCCGCAACCGCCGCCGCAACCGGTTAAAAAAGAGTTTGAAAGTTTCTCCGCCATCGGCATGCTTGAGGATGCGGGCAGGTTTTACCGTTCTAAAGATATCCGGCATAAATTGATTGTTGACGGCAAGACGGTTTATTACCTCCAGGGTGATCATCAGCTATTGAATCGCTGGGTACATTATCCGGTTAAAGTTGAGGGCACAATCAAGAAAGACCCGGCCGGTATCTATAAATACGCGGTTATCTCGGTTACAAAAATCGGATCTGCGCCATGAGCATGAGTATTATCGGATTTGCGGCTATCATTCTCGTTTTCTTTTATTCCGTTATCCTTCATGAAATTGCCCACGGTTTCGTTGCCTACCGGCTGGGAGATCCTACTGCCAAACTCGCGGGGCGTTTGACCCTGAATCCTCTTAAGCACGTTGATCCCCTAGGAACGATAATTTTACCGGCGGTATTGCTTTTTATAAATTCATCGATTATTTTCGGATGGGCTAAGCCGGTTCCGATTAACTTTATGAATTTGCGCCATCCTAAGCGCGATATCATGTGGGTGGGCATTTCCGGCCCGTTGACCAATATCCTTCTGGCAGTTTTGTTTAGCCAATTTTTAAGGCTTGATCTGGCGCTGCCGTATATCCAAATTATTAAGCTTGCGGTTACGATTAATCTGATATTGGCGATATTTAATCTTATCCCTATTCCGCCGCTGGATGGCTCTCGCCTGGTTTTTAGCTTGTTGCCTTCAAAGTATGCGTATCTTTACGGCCGAATGGAGAATTACGGAATTCTGATTGTTTTGGCATTGTTGTATTTGGGGCTTTTGGACCGTGTTGTCTGGCCCTTGGTTAATATCGCGGGTTATTATTTGGGATTGGGGACTTAATGCAGACGGTCAACGTTAGCCTAAAACATAATAGCTATAAAATCTGTATCGGTTGCCGGGTCTTGCCGCAATTGGGAAAATTGTTGCGCGCGTTATCGATAGGTCAGGACGCGGTTATTATCACCAATGGTTATATCAATAAACTATACGGCAAAGCGGTGGTATCGATCTTAAAGAAGAGTGGTTTTTCCGCCAAGGTTTTTCTCGTTCCTGACAGCGAAGAAAGCAAATCGGCCGATGTTGTCTTTGATCTTATTAAAAAGATTGCCGCGTATGATGTCAAAAAGAATATCTTTATTATTGCATTTGGCGGGGGTGTCGTAGGTGACGCGGCCGGTTTTGTGGCATCAATGTATAAACGAGGGATTCCCTATATCCAGGTGCCGACGACCCTTTTGGCCCAAATTGATTCTGCGATCGGCGGAAAAGTAGCAATTGATTTATCCGTTGGCAAGAATCTGGTGGGGGCATTTTATCAGCCCCGGCTCGTCTTAAGCGATACGGCTCTACTAGCGACTCTGGATAAAAGACAAATTCGAAACGGCTTAGCCGAGGCGGTGAAATATGGCGTTATCCGCGATAGGCGGCTATTTAATTATATTTCAAATAATTATAAGAAACTTTTGTCCTGTGATTTAAAGGCACTGGCGGAAGTTGTCCGGTGTTGCAGTAAAATTAAGGCGGGGGTTGTTTCCGCGGACGAGAAAGAAAGAAAAGGAATCCGCACTATTCTCAATTTTGGCCATACACTCGGGCATGCGATTGAAACAGCCGGGGGCTACAGGCGTTATCATCACGGTGAGGCCATTGCCCTGGGGATGCGTATTGCGGCGGATATATCCTGCCGTTTGGGGGTAATGAAAGAAGGGGATAGCCTTCGGTTGGGGCAATTGTTGTCCAGCATAGGATTGCCGTCAGCAATCAAAGGCGTGAGGGCGTCGGATATAACCGAAGCCGTTTCGCATGATAAGAAATTCAGAGACCGGAAAAATCGTTTTGTGTTGCCTACCAAAATCGGGCAAGTCCGTATCGTTGAAGGGGTGCCCATCGGGATTATCACGCAAGTTATCAAGACCTACCTGTAAATCTGATTATTTTCTGGAACGCTAAAGCAGGATGTAAAAAGCCAGCGCCAAAATCACTTCTTTAAAGAAGTGATTTTGGCGCTGGTGAATCTATCCTCTAAGCGGATATGCGTTTTTTAATCGGATAAGCTTGGAAAGGGCCTATTGTGTTTTTAAGACGACAACCTGCCCCTTGTCAAAAATTTCCACTTTGTCAATTTCGATACTAAGCACTCTTTTCTCGCCGATATAATCGCCCTCTTTTAGGATTTGGTTGTTGATCAGGGCAAGCCGGTCTGTTCCCATGGTAATGATGCCGTTAAGAACCAGGGCGTCGGCGGAGTTTTGAGCCTGTGCCGAATTGGGGGCCGCAGAGGGAAACAGTGTTATGGATCCTTTTTTTGCAGTTTCTTTGTTGTCGGAATCGTTATTGCCGGTGGATGCGGTCGGGGCAGCTTGATTTCTGGAAAACATGATAAAGGCAAATATCGTTCCGCAGCCAAGGAAACCCAAGAAAATTAAGACAGTAGCAACCCAGAGGGTAGGGTTCTTCTTTAAGGGCTGCGGGAGGGTTTCGTTCTTCTGAATGCCGGTCTGTGTTTTCTTTAAAGCTTCGTTAATTATGCTCATAGGGTCACCTGTTATCGGATTTCCTCAATACATTTTTTTATAACGTTGTAATCAATCGTAAAAGTCTCAGAAACATAGCCTGCTAAAAGGGCCCGGTCGCAAATAATATTGATAAGCCGGGGGGTGCCCCCTGAATAAAGAAAGATTTCTCCAATAGCTTCCTGAGTAAAGGTAAGCTTGTCGGTTGCCCCGGCGATCTTAAGCCTATGATATATATAATCTTCCAGCTCTTTCTTTTCCAAAGGGAGAATGTGATACCGGACACAAACCCTTTGGTTGAGCTGGCGCAAAGAGGGGAGTTTTAATTTGTCCATCAGTTCGGGCTGACCCACGAGGATGATTTGGAGCAGTTTCTCTTTTTCGGTTTCCAGGTTGGAAAGAAGCCGTACTTGTTCCAGTTGGCTCTCTTTAAGATTCTGGGCCTCATCGACGATGAGGACGATATTGTTTCCCCGTTTTGTTTCCTCCATGAGAAAATCATTGAGGACGCCGATCAAGGCAGCTTTATTTTTCTGTTTTGTGACAATGCCTAAATCTTTCACAATAAGCTGTAATAATTGGACTTCGGAGAAATTAGGATAGAGGATAAATGCTGTTTTCGTCTTGCTGTCGAGCGTATTTAACAGGGCCCGGCAAAGGGTGGTTTTTCCGGTTCCGATTTCGCCGGTTATAATGAGAATTCCTTTCCGTTGCTCAACCCCGTAGACCAGGTGGGAAAAGGCCTCTCGGTGATGAGTGCTGGAGAAAAAGAAGGCAGGATCCGAAGTAACGTTAAAAGGGTTCTCTTTTAGGGAATAAAACTGCTTATACATTTTTCAAATTATAACATCACAAGTGTCTTTGGTAAAGCGAATAAAAGGGATGAAGTTGCTGTAAAATGCTGGAAGGATGTGTTATACTTAAAATAGGAAAGAAGAAATCTCCTACAAAGCGGAGAAAAAATGTTAGGTGTGCACGCAAACGATCAGGCAGTCGAGAAAAGGCACTTCCTTCGCGCCCGGTATAACGAGCCGGTTCGGTACCACTTTAGAGATTCCGGCAAGTTCGGAGGTTGTGTTGCGCGTGACATAAGCGAAGGCGGGATCCGGTTAGACCTTGATGACTTTGTTCCCTTAAATAGCGAGATGATCCTACAGATGAAATTTCATGACTCCCCTATGACGACGGATGTTAAGGGGAGAGTTGTGTGGTTGCAGCAGGTCCCCTACTCAGACCGCTATCATGTAGGCTTTCAGTTCGTCGAGACAAATCCCCTTGCCAAAGAAGGAATCCGCAATTACGTTAAATCACATCGATTCTAATTAAAAACAACCTAATTATAATGGTATTTATACAATGAAAGGAGTATAATATCCCCATGGTTGAACAAAAAAGTGCCCCTGTGGCGGAACCGATCAAGAACTGTGCCGGTTGCAATAAGCCTTTAAAAAAGGCCAAACGGTATTACTGTAACGGCAAATATTATTGCAACAAGCGCTGTTATAAAAAGGCCGGTGAGGCTGAAGCGGCTCCTAAAAAGGAGTAATCTTCCTTGGATCACATGATTCACGAGAGACGTAAACACCCTCGTATAGAAAAGAATATTCCCGTTAAAATAAGCGGCGAAGAATTTGATATCGTTACCGAGACCAGGAACCTGAGTTGTGCCGGGGCCTATTGTCAGGTCAATCGGTATCTTGAGCCGATGAGTAAGTTAAAGATTCATCTTCTTCTTCCGTTTAGAAAGGCGAAAAAGGTTGTCACCAAGAAAGTAACCTGCCAAGGAGTTGTTGTCCGCATCGAGCACCAGTCGGGCGTCGAGAGCTTTAACGTGGCCATCTACTTTAACGAAATACGCGCCAGAGACGCTAAGACGATCGCAGAATACGTGAATTCAGGGTCCGCGCAGAAGAAAGCAGAATAAGAAATCCAATCCCCGAAAGAGAAAAGGGTCTCAAGAAATGGAAAATGCTATTAATGTAAGCCTCACGCCGATTCAGCTGTACATCTCGCTTGCGATTCAAATCTGGCTTGTTGTTGTCTTTCCCGTTATCGTGATTCGAAAGCTTAATCACCTCTCTGAGCTGTTGGAGGGGCGTGACAGCGCAGATCAAGATTCTTAAAAAGGGATCTTGAAGGTATCTCTCGATGCAGTCGCCCGACGGCCTTAAACTCAAGTCTATTAAAATACTTTACGAAGATAATTATTTTATTGTATTTGATAAACCTTCCGGGCTCCTAGTTGTTCCTACTCCTAAAAAAGAAAAGAATACCCTTGAAAACGTTGTCAACGAGGCATGTCTTGCCGCCGGCCGGCAGGAGCGTCTTTACCCCTGCCATCGGCTCGACCGCGACACCTCCGGGGCGATTATTTTCGCCAAGGGCAGAGAAAACCAAGAGCGCATGATGGAAGAGTTTAGAAACAAGAAGGTGGAAAAAGAATATATTGCCTTCGTGAGGGGCCGGCTTTCCAACCGCCAGGGGGAGATCAAAAGCGCGATTCGGGATTTTGAGCAAAAGAAGTTTCAGGGCCATTCGCCGGCGAAGTTAGCGATTACACGCTATCGGCTTATTGAGCAAAGAAAGTTTTTTGGCATTGTTGCGGTTTATCCCTTAACCGGACGCACGAATCAAATCCGTATTCATTTCAGCGAAATAGGCCACCCGCTTTTGGGTGAAAGAAAATATGCCTTTGCTAAAGATTTTCCCTTAAAGTTTCGCCGCACGGCGCTGCATGCGGGCACGCTGAAGTGGCGGCACCCTGTTTATGGCAAAACAGTTAAAATTGTTTCGCCGTTACCGGACGATATGGCGGCATTTATCGCCCTGCATAAAAACTAAATCTTATCAAACTATAGGATGAAAAATGAATAATCCGAAGTCGCCTATTTTAAAGAAGAGTCCCTCTAAGGCCGTAAATTCGCTGACGCTTAACGCCATGGCGAAAGAGTGCCACCGGATTGCCGTCGAAAAAGGATTTTGGGATACCGAACGCAATATCGGCGAGGCCCTGATGCTTATTGTTACCGAACTTGCCGAAGCCATGGAGGCTTACCGGGTACAAAACGACGAGAACTTTAAAGAAGAAATTGCGGATACCTTTATCCGTTTGTTCGACTTGTGCGGCGGGCTCAATATTGATATTGAAAAAGAAATCGCCAAGAAGTCGGAAAGGAACAAAAACCGCCCCTATCGCCACGGGAAAATATGCTAGTGTAGCTGGGGTGTTTTTTTGTGTGCGAAAAGAGGGAGGGCTCGAAAGATGAATAGTAAAAACCTTGTAATTATTGTATTTCTTTGTGCGCTGGTCTTAGGGAATGGAAAGGGTGCCTGGGCAAAGTGCTCCTGCGAATCAGATGGAATCGACACGGATCAAGACCTGAAAAAGTTTATGAGCCTGCGCCAGAAACTGGCTAATACGGTTAAGGAGTCGAAGAGAAAAGAGATCAATTTTGCGATTGCAGAATATTATTTCAAGGCCAATTCTTTTGTTGATGCCAAACGCGAATTCGAAGCATATGCCCTGCAGGATTCCGGCGGCATAACCGATCTTTTGGCGCGGATATATTTATATAAAATCGCCCAGTCAAAAAAGGATGAAACCCGGATGGCGGACTTGAAGAAAGAAATCTTTAGGGATCAATTCATCCTTCTTTTTGACCAGTATAAAACCAAGCAGTATGTTTCCCTGTTGGGCAATAAATATGAGATTCGCCATTTTGTCGATAAAATCGAGGTATTTCTAAACGGAGATATCTTTGAACAAGTCAGTCCTTAGGAATTTTATTTTCTTCGCTTTGCCTTTTGCTGTCTGCCTCCTTGTTTTCGTTTCTATCTCACTGCTTATTCAAAGTTATTTGGCGGTTGCCGGACAATCAATCCTGGCAGGAAAGGTCGCTGAAAAAATAGATTTTTCTCCTTTTGGAGAAATCTGTATCGCCAGGATATCTTTGCCGGCCGGCACGCGCGTCTTTTCTCTTGAGAATACGACGTTACGATTCGCGCCTTCGGGATTGTTTAAGAAGAAGCTCCTTGTTAAAAGCGTTTTTGTCGGCCGATTGGAAACTACGGGGTGGCCGCAGGGGCTCGAGATTTTTGGCGCAGATTCATTTTTAGGGTCAATTAGGGATTTTATCCCCCAGAAAGCGGGCGGTTTCGCCGTTGTCTTTAATGAAGCCGCTTATTGTTTTCGTCAGATTAAAATCAATGACTTTTTATTCCTGGATACCTGCATTTCTTTAAAGGGAGACCAGGTCAAGGTATTCGGCAGGACAGATCTTGCCAAAACGACGCTTTTTGATCTAAATCGCCTTGGGAATGATTTATCAAGATATATTGATTTTTTTGCGGATGTTGTCGTCCTTGACAATGATATTCTCCTCAACCAAATCAAGATTTCACACAGCCCTTATGTGTTCAATGGTTCCGGGTCGATACGCCAATATGCAAAAAATCCCTATCTCGATGTTCGTTTCTATTCAGACCCCATCTCGTTAGGAAAAATTTCTTTTCTTGAATCCTGGCATCCTAACGGCGGTGACGTCGGCATTATCGGAACCTTAACCGGGGCCGTGGATAATCCTGCTCTTCAGGGCGAGATTGTTATGCCTCTAACCGAGTTTTTGTTAGACAATGAAGGCTTGGAGATAAGCCGTCTTTTGTGCAAGTTTTTCTACGGGTACAGAGATAGGGTTTTAACCCTAAGAGAATTGAGCGGAATAGTTGACGGGAATCTTAAATTCTTTATCGACGGAAAAGTGGCTGGCCTGTCTTCGCCTTTGATTAACCTGCGATGTCGTTTAACATCGATGGCGAATCCTGGGCAGCAGCAGGGTTTAGGCAGTCTCAAAATTGATTTAAAAGGCCGCTGGAACCACGGGTCCCTTCTGGGGGATGCGTATGTGCGATATCCTGTTGCCCAGGAAAGGGACTATGGGGTATTGCTAAAGAATCTTAACCTTTCCTGGCAGGCGCCGGAGGATCCGGAAAAATACCAGACAGGCGTTGTTCTTCAAATCGGCGGAATCGAACTTGCTGAACGCAAAGGAGGCCGAGGCGTTCGGATATTACAAGAATTTGATTTCAGCAACCTCACATCAAAGATTCAAATGACGGGCAAACGATTCCTTATCGAAAAGTCAAGCATGGAGGGTTATGGTGGGAAGGTGTGGTTGCGGGGGAAGGGCTGTTTTAAAAAAGGTCTCCCTGTTTATAGCCTGACTATTGATTTTGACAAAATTGATTTCAAAGACAGAAAAATATCTTATCCGGTTTATTGTGAAATTTCCGGTGTCTTTAGCGGATATCTTGATTTGGAGGCCAAAGCCGGCAACCGTGTCCAGGGTATTATCGTTGCCGATCAATTTCGTGTATCGAAGTTGGCTCCGCTCGATAAAGTAGCGGACTTTATCGGCATCAATTCGATTAAGGATGTCGGTGAGGCGGAAATTGCCGCTGAGTTTGATTTTCTGCCCCAGCACAGCAGTATCAAGCGTTTTGACTTGGACGGCCAGGGGATCAGGATCCGTTCCAATTTTGATATCAACGAAAAGAACTGGCTGGACGGACAAATTGCCTTGAGCATGCCTCGTAAAACTCTCGAGGAGTCTAAAATATTCAAAAAGCTGCTTTCGATTGCGCGCGAGCGCCATGATTCGCTGGATTTTGTAGTACGTGTTAAAGGGTTCGCGGATTCGCTGCGTACCGAACTTGTCGAAAGTGATTTTCGGGATAAATTAAAAGACAAGGTCGGCACGAATATTCAGCGTTATATTGAAGAAGAGGCGAATAAGGCCATCGATGAGCCTGAGTTGAAATAGCGATTTTATTTACTTCTTCAGGCGGAAATACACGAGAAGCAGATTGACCGGTTTTCGGCAAAGTTATATAATAACCGTACTTTGTAATGGTTTGTAAACAGCGAGAGAATAAGGGGAGATGAGAACATGAAAAAGATGGGGCTTATTTTATTAGTGGTTTTCTTATCGGGTTGTGTAACGGTTAAAATCCCAAAGTACCTTCAGGAAAATTTTCCTTATAAAAAGAAATTCTATGCCAGATACGAAGAAACCCTAACGGCGACTCAGCAGGCTCTTAAAGATTTAGGGTGGACGGTCTCGGAGGTTGCCAATCCTACTGCTTTTGAGCGTCAGGCCGAGACGAAGGATACTCCCGCACAGGAAGTTTTGATCTTTACCGAAGTCCGTCAGACGCCGCTGATTCTTTCTTCGCGGTATATGAGCCTTAATGTTTATGTGCGTGCGGCCGGGGATAGCACCGATGTGGAAATTCGCTATATTTCAGTCATGCCGATTCTGTTTAAGAGTGTTAAGAATTACAAAAATGACCCTGTCGTCGATAAAGTGTTTGACCGCATATCGGAGTTATTAAAGCCGTAGTTCTTTTATTTGCAATCGGATGAGAGCCGTGCATGCCGTGCTTCCTGTTGAAACCCGATGGATAAATTTATCCTTCAAAGCAAATTCAAGCCTGTCCCTGAACAGATTAAGGCGATAAACAATCTTGTTGAAGGGATCAAAAAAGAGGAAAAGGCGCAGATTTTGCTCGGGGTAACCGGAAGCGGCAAAACATTTACCCTCGCCAATGTTATTGAGCAGCTTAATCGTCCCGCCCTAGTTGTCTCGCATAATAAAACGCTCGCCGCTCAGCTATATAGCGAACTGAAAGAATTCTTCCCTTCCAATGCCGTCGAATATTTTGTCAGCTACTATGACTACTATCAGCCTGAGGCCTATATCCCGCAAACGGATATCTACATTGAGAAAGATGCGTCGATTAATGACCAGCTGGATCGCCTGAGGCTTTCGGCGACCAGCTCGCTCATGTATCGTCGCGATGTTATTATTGTGGCCAGCGTTTCCTGTATTTACAACCTCGGTTCTCCTGTTGATTATAAAGAATCCCTTGTCCATCTTCAAAAAGATCAGCCTATTGACCGTGATGAGGTTATCGCTGCCTTAGTGAATATCCAGTATGAGCGTAATGACTATGATTTTGCCCGGGGCAAAATCAGGGTCCGCGGCGATGTGGTGGAGATCTTTCCCGCCTATCGCCAGGAGGGTGTAAGGGTTGAGTTTCTGGGAGAGAAAATAGAAAAGATATCACAGATTGATCCTGTGACCGGAAACACCATAGCATTGCTGGACAGGATTGCGATTTATCCGGCAAAGCATTTTGTGGTCTCGCAGGACAGAATGAATGATGCCCTGCGCGAGATCGAGCAAGAATTGTCCGAGAGGGTGGCGGTGTTAAATAAGCAGGGAAAGCTACTGGAGGCGCAGCGCTTAAACTCCCGGACCCGTTACGACATGGAAATGCTTAAAGAGATGGGGTATTGTCACGGCGTTGAGAATTATTCCCGGCCGCTTTCGGGCCGCCCGGCTGGCAGCCGGCCGTACTGCCTTCTGGATTATTTTCCAAAAGATTTTATTACGTTTATCGACGAATCTCATGTGACTATCCCGCAGCTAAACGGTATGTACGAGGGGGATAAATCCCGCAAGCAGGTCTTGGTCGAGCACGGGTTTCGGCTGCCGTCTTGTCTGGATAATCGCCCTTTGAAATTTAAAGAATTTATGGATTTGCTGGGCCAGAAAGTTTATGTCTCGGCCACACCCGCTGATTTCGAAAGGAAAGACAGCAAGGGTAAAATTGCCGAACAGATTATAAGGCCGACGGGAATTATCGACCCGCCCATTACCGTTAAGCCGACACAAGGACAGGTGGAAGACCTGGTTGATCAAGTCAAAAAACGCGCCAAGAATAACGAACGAGTCTTGGTAACGACTCTTACCAAAAGGATGGCCGAAGATCTGTCCAGTTATCTGGAAGGGCAGGGGCTTAAGGTCCGGTATCTGCACTCGGATATAGAAACGTTTGACCGGACAAAAATCTTAAAAGAATTAAGGCAGAAGAAATTTGATTGTCTGGTCGGTATTAATCTGTTGCGCGAAGGCCTGGATTTACCCGAGGTTTCCCTGGTGGCGATTTTTGACGCGGACAAAGAGGGTTTCTTGCGTTCGCAGACTTCGCTTATCCAGGTGGCCGGGCGCGCGGCGCGAAATATTAACGGTGAAGTTATCATGTACGCCGATAAAATAACCAAGGCGATGCGCGAAACGATTTCAGAGTGCGAACGCCGACGAAAAATCCAAATTGAATTTAACAAGAAATACCACATTACACCCCAGACGATCAAAAAGTCTATACGCCGAGGCATAGAGGAATGGGCCCAGGCTGAGGAATTGGCGGCGGATATTACCGGGCAGAGAAGAGAGGAATACGAATTTTCCATGCTCATTTCGGATCTGGAACAGGAGATGGAGTTGGCGGCGCGAAACCTGCAGTTTGAAAAAGCGGCCCTTATTCGGGATCGGATAGCGGAATTTAAGAAATACGGAGTCTTTGATGAACCCAAAAAAACATAGGGCTTTACTGATCGGCATCCTGGTCCTGTTAACTTTTCTGGCCTACGGAAATTCTTTGTTTAATTCTTTTGTTTGGGACGACCAGGTTTTTATTGTCAGCAATCCGTTTATCCGCAGCCTTAAATATATTCCGGATTTTTTTCAAAACCCTCCCGGGGTTATGTCGTCGTGGGGGAGAGGGTTTGACACGTATTACCGGCCCTTTTTTCTAACCTCTTTTACCCTCGATTACCATCTCTGGGGTTTAAAACCTTTCTTTTTCCATTTGTATAATGTTCTTTTGCATATTATTTGCACTATCCTGGTTTTTTATTTCGCGAGACGATTTATTGATGATGATATTTTTGCATTCCTGGCGGCTTTGTTTTTTGGGTTGCACCCTGTCCATACGGATGCGGTAACGCCTGTTTATAACCGTATGGATATCCTGGTTTCATGCTTTTCTTTGGGGTCATTCTTGTGTTTTTCTCGGTTTTTAAAGGCGCGAGAGAAGGGATTTAAATTTTATTTATACTCGCTCCTGCTTTTTTCTCTGGCCTTGTTCTCGAAAGAATTTGCCATTATGTTGCCGGTAGCACTCTTTTTATACGACTTTTTATTTGTCGAGCGGAATATCGGCAGGATCATTCGCGAAAGATGGCTCTGTTATCTGGGGATAGGGGCAGTGCTGTTCTTTTACATGTCGTTTCGTTTTTTAGCTCTGGGATCTTTTGCTGCCGGATACCTTGATAAACTGGTGGGTGAAACGTTTGAAGGAATACATCCGGTGCTATTAAGTTTCTATGCAGTTTTTCATGCCTTATTTGTTTATATACAAAAATTATTTCTGCCGGTTAATCTTAACGTTATCCACCAGTATTCTCCTGGCCGTTACGGTGGCGGAGGGGTGATTGCGGCGGTCTTTTTGGTGGCCGCAGGTTTCTATTATGCCTTTGCTTTTAGAAATAAAAGGAAAGAAATCTCTTTCTGGATTCTGTGGTTTTTTATTATGATATTCCCTGTGTCCCAGATTATTCCCTTTGGTAACATCGTTGCGGAACGCTACGTCTATCTGCCATCCGTCGGATTTTGCTGTCTTTTAGGTTATGTTCTGATGTCTCTTTACAACCGGGCCCTGGCGAAAGATGTGGGCGGGCTTGGCGGGCGCGGCCTTGTTCTGGTGATTATACTGGTGAGTGCTTTTTATCTTTATCAAACCGTTTTGAGAAATTATGACTGGCGTACTGAATTTAGCCTTTGGAAGTCTTCGATCAGCCAAAATCCCTTTTATACCGGTTCTCATACCCAGATGGCCAAGGCCTACGCTGAGATGGGGAGAGAAGAGGATGCCGAACGCGAATATATCAAGGCCCTTTCGCTATCGCCTAACAATTCGGTTGCCTTGAATTCGCTGGGGTCGTACTATGTACGAAAAGGGAGGATGCAGGAAGGCCTTGCGCTTATGCTTAAAGCGCTGCGCATCGATCCTCAGGATACCTTTGCTTATATTAATGTTGGCAGGACATATAACCTTATGAAAGAATATGATTTGGCGATAAAATATTTAAGAACAGCGAAATTATTAAACAAAGGATGCCTGGAATGCTATTTTGATCTTGGGTTGGCCTATGCCAACAAGGGTGAGTACCAAAGTGCCGCTGAGGAATTTAAGGAGGCCTTGGCAATCGATCCGAATTTTGCCTATGCCTATTACGGCCTGGGGCTGGTTAATTTTAGGGAGGGTAACAAGGCTCGGGCGGACACTTTCTTCCAAAAGGCGATTAAACTGAATCCTAACTTTAAAATCTCCCGTGAGAAATTATACGAACAGGAACAATATGGAAATATCGAAAATCGCTAAGAATAATATTGCCGTATTTTTATTGCTAACGGTTCTCATCGGTGCGGCGTACGGCAATGCTTTGTTTAATAAATTTGTTTGGGATGATCACTGGCTCGTCGATGAAAATCCTTACATTAAAAATTTTAAATTTCTTCCCAGATTGTTTACTAACGATTTAAGCTATTCAACTCTTGAGCGGGCCTATACGACTGCGTATTATCGTCCGCTGTCTATGTTTTCGTTCATGCTGGATTATAAAATTTGGCATTTAAATCCTTTCGGATATCATCTGACCAATGTCTTGCTGCATCTTATTAATTCCATGCTTGTTTTCTTAATTATCGGCAAGCTATGCCAGGATAGGCGGGTGAGTATTCTGTCGGCCGTTTTTTTTGCTCTTCACCCTATCCACGTGGAGGCGGTCACGCCTGTCCTTAACCGGATGGGTATACAGGGAGCTTTCTTTGTCCTGTTGGCGCTGTTTCTTTTTATCAAATATACGGGGGAAAAGAAAAGAAAACATTTATTTATTGTCCCGATTTTGTTCTTTGCGGGATTGTTATCAAAGGAGGATACGGTTGTTTTGCCTCTTGTTTTGATCTGCTACGATTATCTGTTTTTATCAAATCTAAATATAAGGAATTTGCTTAAAAGGGACAAAGCTGTCTTTTATGGATCCTGTTTTATCGTTGGTGTCGTCTATTTAGCTATCCGTAAATTCAGCGTTGTCCATCAGCTGCCGTTTCCGTTCTTTAACTTTGACGACCCCGCTAAATATATCCTGGCAAAAGACTTTTTTCTTCATATCCTGACGGTTATAAAAGTATTGGCGGAAAACATGGTACGGCTGGTGCTGCCGTTAAACTTAAGCCTTGAGTATGTTATTGATCCCGTAGCAGACATAGGGCATCTTGATGTTTTGGCAAGTATCCTTATCTTAGCTTTAACGGCGGGAATTGTTTTTGTTTCTCGCAGGCACTCATTTTTTAAGATTCTCATTTTCTTCGTCAGCCTTTTTTTTATCAGTATCCTTCCGACGTCAAACATTATTCCTATCAGCTTTGAATATGTGGCGCATGACCGTTTCTTATATTTTCCGTCTATCAGCTTTTGTTTCATCTTTGCTTTATTTCTTGTTCGCCTTCTGGATAAAACAGATAAGTATCCGCTTGGTTCTGTTGTTAAAGTTGTGGTTAGGGTGCTGCCGTTTGTTGTTGCATTCCTGTATCTTGTCTGGACAATTACGCTTAATTATGCCTGGCGAACCGATTTGACCTTGTGGCAGTATGTCTCAAGAGTTTCGCCACGGAGTTCTTCGGCGCATTTTAATCTGGGTGTTGCCTATAAAAATGCCGGAAGATACGGGGACGCGGAAAAAGAATTCTCCAGGGCTGTTTCCTCAGCCAGGGTAAGAAGAGTGGAGGATGAGGTTATTTATATGGGTAAAATGAACCGAGGGCTTCTTTTAACCGAGCAGGGGAGGTACAATGACGCCCTAACGCAAATTCAAGAGGCAATTACTCTTGCGCAGAAAATCGGCGTTAAGGCTGATTTTTTATATAACGAGTTGGGTATTGTTTATGCCCAACTTGGCCAAAGTGATAAGGCGCAGGAGAGTTTTAAAAGAGCGCTGTTCGGCGAAGAAGATTATGTTATGGCACGTTATAATTTAGGGGTATTATATTACCGTCAGGGAGATTATACGCAGGCTGAGGAACATTTGAAGCGCGCGGCTGGTCTCGATCCGGATTCTGCCGATGTGGCCTTTGCTCTAGGGCTGAATTATATGAAGCAAAATAAAAAGAGAGAGGCCCGGGAAATTCTTGGACGGGTTTTAAAGATTAATCCCAGTTATGATTTAGCACACCAATATCTTGATGTATTACAAAAGGAGGGTTTTTGATCCTATGCTATTAGCGGTTGATGTGGGCAATACTACGATATCATTGGCTGTTATGAAAGGCGGTAAGATTAAAAAGGCCTTTATGGTGCCGGTTGCTGCGGTTCACGACGATTATAAGAAATTGCTACGAAATACATTGGCGTCGATTAAAAGATATTCCAGGAAAATTGATGCTGTTATTGTCTGTAGTGTCGTGCCTGAGGCTTTGAGCGTGATAAAATCTATTTTGATCAAAGGGACGGGTACCCGGCTGTTTATTGTAGGCCGTGACATTAAGACCCCTATGAAAAATCTGTATCGCAGGCCAAGGCAGGTCGGCCAGGACAGATTGGTCTGCGCGTACGCGGCGGCGAGACTTTACGGCAGGCCGGCCATTGTCGTGGATTTCGGAACAGCGGTAACGTTTGATGTTGTTTCGGCGAGAGGCGAGTACTTAGGAGGGGCGATTATCCCGGGCTTAAGGCTTGCCGCGGAATCTTTATTCGAGAAAACGGCGCTCCTACCGAGAGTCCGACTGGATCCTCCAAAGGATATTATCGGCAAAGATACCGAAAATAGTATCCGCAGCGGAATATTTTACGGTTACGGGGCACTTTGTGACGGGATGATTAGCCGGATAGCCAAGAAAATAAAGCAAAAGCCGGTTGTGGTCATTACCGGAGGGTATGCTTCACGGCTTACAAAATTTATCAAAACGCCGCACACCCTTGATAAAAATCTTATTTTTAAAGGGATGGATTTGATCTATTGCAAAGTTTATTCACGTTCTCGCCTATGAGCCGAATCAGGAACAATGCCTCGCAGCAATATTTAGTTCCGTATCTGTTGGCATTTATCGTTTTCTGCAATAATATTCTTTGGGCCAGTTTTCTCCCCTTTAATAAAGCTCCTGACGAAAGTGACCACTATACGATTTCCAAATTTGTGGGTGACTACGGGCGTCTCCCTGTTTTAGGTACGGATCTGCAGATTTATTGGATGAATCGCGCGACGAAATCACCGGTAACCCGAGGGGAGATTGAGTATTTTAGCCGGATGCCGCAGAAATATTTATCGGGGGTTTTCTATGAGATACGTATTTTTCCCTGGATTCTGGATTCCTGCCTGACGTATCTCCTGACGGGTCTTGTGATTAAGGTGATTAGTATTTTTTCCGGGATTCTTCACGTTCTTGTTTTTGGAGCTAGGGTTTTATCGGCCCTGTGCGGCGCCTTAACCGTTTTTTTCACCTACAAAATCGCGCAAAGGCTTTTGCCGGAGGACGATTATCTGGCGCCGTTAGCGGCTATTTTTGTGGGAAGCTTACCTCAGTTCACCTTTGTTAGCTCCTATATTAACCAGGAGGCTGTTGCGGCATTAATTGCGACCTTGATATTTTTTTCTTGGGTTCGATGTGCAGAGTCTTGGAGCGGGAAAAATGCATTGCTGTTGGGAGTTATGCTTGGGCTGGGAGTCCTATCGAAACCAAGTGTCTTTTTTATCGCTCTCTTAACCGTGTTGTTTGTGCTTTCTTTTTTGAGGGAGGGCTGGCGGAAAAATATCCGCATGATCGCCGTGATCGCATTGTCTGCTTTGGCGGTCTGCGGTTGGTTTTTTATAGGAAATTATCGTGTCTACGGAAGTTTCTGGCCAACCCACTGGATGCAAACTTACGGAAATCTGTACTATCGCGAGGCCATGATGGAGGCGCCGCCCTTTATTCGTAATCATTCTGTCGTTTTCGGATTATTGCCCAAGGGGCCGGTCCCTGTGGAATTTGCAATGAAAGGTTTTCTTGACTTAAACTTTCGGAGTTTTTGGGGCATGTTTGGATGGCTGGACGTCCCCATGCCGGAGTCGTTCTATCTGATCGCCAAGGGCATTGTCTTGGCAGGGGCAGGGGGATTGATAAAAATATTTCCTAAAGTTTATACGGATAAATCTCATCAGAATAAAATTCTTAATCTCTTGCTGGTATCATTTCCGGTCTTATTAATGGTCTCGGCGGTATTTTCCAGTGTCGTTGCCTTTACACCGCAGGGGAGGTATCTTTTTCCTGCCATTGCCCCTTTTGCTATTGGCATTACGATGGGATGGTTAGCACTTTTTAAAAATGCCAGGCGTAAGCGAGAGATACTTATTGGGCTTGTGACCTTGCTGGTCACAATGAATATCTGGGCTTTTTTAACCTCAATTCTCTTCCGGTATTATTTGTAAGAAACTACTGATTGATTATCAGCTATTTTCTCGTCGTATTTAAATGACCCCCGATTATCTTAAATTTTTGCGTTGGGATAATTACCTCGCATTTTCGGATATAAAACTTTTGATTAGAAAATACCTTTTAACTTTAGCAACTGTTCCCACCGAGTGCTAAAAAAAATCTTGACAAAAAAAATGATAAACTGTATATTAGCACTCCAGCCAGGAAAGTGCTAATTAGGCGTAAGCACATTAGTAGGCAATATTCGGGTCAAGATAAGGTTAGGAAAGTTTAACCGCAATATTCAAAGGAGGTGCGCAGTGGAATTACGTCCGTTAGGTGACAGGATTATCGTAAAGCCTTTAGAGGCGGAAGAGAAGACAAAAGGCGGTATCGTTTTACCGGATACGGCCAAGGAAAAGCCTCAGGAGGGCAAGGTTGTTGCCGTAGGAAAAGGTAAGGTCTTAGATAATGGCACGGTTCAGGCGCCAGAGGTGAAAGTTGGCGATAAGATTCTTTACGGCAAATATAGCGGTTCGGAGATTACTACCCGGGACGGGGAAGATCTGTTGATTATGCGCGAAGAGGATATCTTAGCGATTATTAGCAAGTAGGCGAATTAAGGGTTTTATGGGAAGTTAGAGGCATTATTAAAACGAGGAGGATTCAACGATGGCAAAGCAATTGATGTTTAGCGATGAGGCAAGACGCGCTGTCCTTAAGGGAGTCGAACAGCTCGCGCATGCCGTTAAAGTGACGTTGGGCCCGAAGGGCCGCAATGTAGTTTTAGACAAGAAATTCGGTTCTCCTACAATTACCAAAGACGGCGTTACTGTGGCCAAGGAAATTGATCTGGAAGATCCCTATGAAAATATGGGCGCTCAGATGGTCAAGGAAGTCGCCGAAAAAACATCCGATATCGCCGGTGACGGTACCACAACCGCAACGGTTTTAGCGGAGGCCATTTACCGTGAAGGTCTTAAAAACGTTACGGCCGGTGCCAATCCTATGGCTTTAAAACGCGGTATTGAAACAGCGGTTGAAACTGTTGTCAGCGAACTTAAGAAATTGTCGAAGAAAATCGATAACAAAAATACCAAAGAAGTTGAGCAGGTGGCTTCGATTGCGGCCAACAACGATTCGGCTATCGGTAAGATCATTGCCGAGGCAATCGATAAAGTCGGCAAAGACGGGGTTATTACCGTCGAGGAAGCTAAATCAATGGCAACGGAATTAAAGATTGTCGAGGGTATGCAGTTTGACCAGGGGTATCTTTCTCCGTATTTTGTTACTGACACGGAGAAGATGGAATGCATCTTGGAAGAACCATATATCCTGATTTATGAAAAAAAGATTTCCAATATTAAGGATATGCTTCCGCTCTTAGAAAAAGTTGCCAAAAGCGGCAAACCGATTTTGGTTATTTGCGAAGAGGTTGAAGGAGAGGCGTTGGCGACACTGGTTGTCAACAACATCCGAAAGACCTTGGCTTGTGCGGCGGTTAAGGCGCCCGGTTATGGCGATCGCAGGAAGGCCATGCTGGATGATATTGCGGTTTTAACCGGCGGCAGGGCCATCACCGAAGACCTCGGACTAAAGCTGGAAAACCTTACACCTGCCGATCTTGGCCGTGCCAAGAAGGTGAAGATTGATAAAGACAATACGACCATCGTCGAAGGGGCCGGTAAGACTGTCGATATCAAAGGAAGGATTGCCCAGATCAAACGGCAGATCGAAACAACCGATTCTTCTTATGATAAAGAGAAGCTGCAGGAAAGGCTTGCCAAGTTATCCGGCGGGGTGGCGATTATCAATGTCGGCGCAGCCACGGAATCGGAAATGAAAGAAAAGAAGGCCCGTGTCGAGGATGCCTTGCATGCGACCCGCGCAGCCGTGGAAGAAGGTATTGTCCCCGGTGGCGGGGCAGCTTTCTTAAGGACTATTCCGGCTTTAAACGCAATTAAGCTTAAAGGCGATGAGGCGACAGGTGTGGACATTATCAAGCGCTCGATCGAAGAGCCTATTAGGCAGCTGGCGTTCAATGCCGGCCTTGAAGGCTCGGTTATTGTTGAGAAATTAAAACACGAGAAGGATGTTAATGTCGGCTACGATATTAACAAGGACGATTACGTGGACATGTTTGAATCCGGCGTTATCGATCCGACCAAGGTTACCAGGAGTGCTTTACAGAACGCTGCCAGTATTGCCGCGTTGCTTTTAACAACGGAAGCTCTCATAACGGATTTACCCGAGAAGGATAAGGCGCCGATGATGCCCCCTATGCCGGGTGGCGGTATGGGCGGAGGGATGTATTAATCCTTAATTTGTTGGGTGGGTAAGCATTGGTAAGAAAAAGGGGCTTCCCCCGCCGAAGGCGGGGGAAGCCCCTTTTAATTAACTCTCTAAAAATTATAAAGAAAACATGTCTTTGGATGTATTTTACTATTGACATTTCTTTTTAAACTCTTTATAGTAGTAGCCTATAATTCGTTTTTTACTCTAAAAAATTCCCCCTTAAGGAGGCTCAATAATGGCAGACTGGATAGGAATAGGCCGTAGGGCAAGGCGTTGCTACGGATTTGACGAAGTTGCTTTGGTGCCGGGCATGGCTACCGTTAACCCCAATGAAGTTGACACCAGCTGGACTATCGCCGGAATGAAATTTGGCGTTCCTATTCTTGCGGCAGCGATGGATGGTGTTGTCGGCGTTGAATTTGCGGTTGCGATGGGAAAACTTGGCGGTATCGCCGTCTTGAATTTGGACGGTGTCCAGACGCGTTATGATAATCCCGAAGAGGTTTTAACTCAAATTGCCAATGCCTCTCCTCACGAAGCGACAAAACTTGTCCAAAGCGTTTATCTTAAGCCGGTTAAAGAAAGTCTTATTGCCAAGAGAGTCAAGGAAATTAAATCGAAGAAAGTTCCTGCCGTTGTCAGCTGTATTCCCCAGAATGCCAGTAAATTTGCCAAAATAGCCCAGGATGCGGGTTGCGATATCTTTGTGGTTCAGTCCACTGTCGCTGCACCGAAACATATTGCCAAAGAATACAAAGTGCTAGATCTGTCTAAATTCTGCCGCGATATTAAAATTCCGGTTATTTTAGGCAATTGCGTGACTTATGAAGTGGCGCTTGAACTTATGGAAACGGGCATTGATGGCCTGCTGGTTGGTGTCGGCCCGGGCGCGGCCTGCACGACTAGGGGTGTTTTAGGAATCGGTGTCCCGCAGGTTACGGCGACCGTTGACGTGGCTTCGGCCAGAGATTATTTCTTTAAACGTACCGGAAAATACATTTCGATTATCTGTGACGGCGGCATGAGGATAGGCGGTGAAATCTGTAAGGCCTTTGCGTCCGGTGCCGATGCGGTCATGGTCGGTTCGGCGTTTGCGCGGGCCAAAGAAGCCCCGGGCAAAGGTTACCACTGGGGTATGGCGACATCGCACGCCAATCTGCCGCGGGGAACCAGGATCCAGGTCGGGACGACCGGCATGCTTAAAGAGATCCTATTTGGCCCTGCCAAAGTTGATGACGGTTCACAGAATCTCATGGGGGCCTTAAAGACATCAATGGGTTCTTTGGGCGCATCCAATATCAAAGAAATGCACGACGTGGAAATGATTATTGCTCCGTCGATACAGACCGAGGGAAAAATATTCCAGGTCGGCCAAAGAGTAGGGATGGGCAAATAACCGATTTTTAAATCAAATTTTAAAGATTAATTAAACTTTTAAACAGCAAACGATCAAACGGGTGGAAAAATGAAAAACAAAGATATTATTCTCATTCTGGATTTTGGCTCCCAATACACCCAGCTTATTGCCAGGCGTGTCAGGGAAAGCAAGGTCTTTAGTAAAATCGTTCCTTACAATATTTCCGCCGAAGAAATTGTTAAAATAAATCCCAAAGGGATCATTCTCTCTGGTGGTCCGGCGAGCGTTTATGATGAAGATGCGCCGTTGCCCCGCAAAGAAATTTTTAAATTAAACAAGCCTATTCTTGGCGTCTGCTACGGAATGCAGATCCTGACTCACATGTTTGGCGGCAAGGTCAAAGAGACGACCGATAGGGAATACGGCCGCGCGGAACTTTTTATCGATAATAATAAAGGTATTTTCGAAAGCCTGCCGGGGAACTTAACCTGCTGGATGAGCCACGGCGATGAGGTTAAGAAGCTCCCCGTAGGGTTTACCTCGATTGCTCACACCTTGAATAATCCCGTTGCCGCTATCGCTAACCGCCCGAAAAAGATTTACGGTGTTCAGTTTCATCCCGAAGTCGTTCATACCCAGCGCGGGGCACAGATCTTGACCAACTTTTTATTCCAGGTTTGCGGCTGCCTGCCGCGCTGGACCATGGATAAATTCTTGAATGAATCCGTCAAAGAGATCAGAGAAACTGTTGGTGATAAGACGGTTGTTTGCGGATTAAGCGGAGGAGTGGACTCATCGGTGGCTGCGATGATGATTCATCAGGCGATCGGCAAAAGGCTGTATTGTATTTTTGTCGATAACGGTCTGTTGCGCAAAAATGAGGCGTTGGCGGTTGAGCGCACTTTTAAAGGCCATTTTAAATTAAATCTCATTTGTGCCCAGGCCCAAAACCGGTTTTTGCAACGCCTGAAAAACATCACCGATCCGGAGCAAAAACGCAGGATTATCGGCGATGAATTTGCCAAAGTCTTTGAAGAGGCATCCAAGAAGATAAAGGGCGCGGCTTTCTTAGGGCAGGGGACGCTTTATCCGGATGTGATTGAATCGATTTCTCCTCTCGGGGGCCCGTCGGCAACTATTAAGACGCATCACAATGTCGGTGGCTTACCAAAGAATCTGAAACTCAAGCTCATTGAACCCTTGCGTGATTTATTCAAAGACGAGGTGCGGGCTATCGGCAAACATTTGGGATTGCCGGATACGGTTTTAAAGCGACAGCCTTTTCCCGGCCCGGGTTTGGCGATCCGGATTATCGGCGAGGTCAACGAGGAACGCCTTAATATCCTTCGCGAAGCCGACGAAAGAGTTTTGGAGGAAATCAAAAAGGCGGGCCTATACAACGACATCTGGCAGTCATTTGCGATTCTACTTCCCATTAAAACCGTTGGCGTGATGGGCGATAAAAGGACGTATGAAAACGCGGTGGCCTTACGCTGTGTGACCAGCTCCGACGGGATGACGGCCGATTGGGTCAAATTACCCTATGAAATATTAACAAAGATATCCAATCGTATTATTAACGAAGTGGCGGGCGTCAATCGTGTCGTTTACGACATCAGCTCCAAGCCACCGTCAACCATTGAGTGGGAATAATCCCCTTTTTTAAAAATTTTTCAGCAGCAATCCAGCCGAGGATATCCATGGCCTGGAATTGCCCCTTCAAAAAGGTCGATGTAACGTGCAAAATCCCGCCTTCAATTTCTTGAAACTTATTCGGAATACTCCTGCCCTGATTCTGCTGTTGTTCGTTTATCTGATTATCCTTCCGCGAAGTTTATCGTATGATCATGCCTGGATGTTTCCCGAAGAGTTCTCTATCAAAAATGAGGTTCTTAAAGATGGCCCGCAGCTGGGCCTGAAGGATCTGAGGTTTGGATTGAACTGGAGGGTATTCGAATTTGCCCCGCGCACTACAAGGCCGTTGTCGTCCTATTTTGATCTTCTGGATACAAAATTTCGTAGTTGGTTATGGCAATATCGCTTACCTCACCCGAGCTTGTCCTTGACGTGGTTATTCTCGTTATTCTTTTCTCCGTTGTTGCTTTACCTGTTCTTAAAGAATATCAAGATCGGAAATAATGCGGCTATCGCGGCAGTTTGTTTTTATTTAGTTTCCCCGCCTATTCTAAGTTGTGTTGTGATGCTGTCGCGACCGGCTAAACCGATGGCGTATTTTTCTATTATCCTTTGTTTGTATTTCGCATCCGAATTGGACAAAAGATTTTCAACTGAATCTTTTATTCCCAGAAGGCATCTTCTTTGCCTGTTGGCACTTATGTTGTTTTCTTTTTTTTGGGATGAAGTTGTGCTACTGGTCTACCCGGCTGTCTTTATTCTGTTTCCCAAGCTTTTAAAAGGCAGGTCGAAACTAGTAATTTTTGGGCTGATACCCGTGCTGGTGGCATTTATTGCCTATAAAATTATTCCGCAGCTTACAGTTTGGGCCGGATATGAATACCCTTGGTTTTGTGACTATTGCCGCGGATTTAAAGGGTTGGCCGAGACGATGAATTCCTCAAAGCCGCTTAGCGATGCCTTCTTTGCGAACTTTATTCCTAATACGAGAATCCTGATTCTCGACAGCATGGGGATGATGCGCATATTGCCCGGGGCGTCATTGGGGGTGCAGGTCCTGTTTGCTCTATCGGCAGGGGCGTGGGGGGTATTGTTTTTCTATGCCCTTCGGTCCGCCAAAAAATATTATTCTCTTCTATTGTTTTTATTGTTTTTGATTGTGGTTCATAATTTCTTGATAACAATGACAATCGGTGTCTGGGGGCCTTTTTATTACGGGGGATTTTTCTCTGTGTTCTTTGCTATTTATTTGGCCTGGCTGATTCACCATTCTCATATTTCAAAGTACGTCTTGACTGCGTGCATGCTTCTTATCTTAGCCAATATAAATAATTGCTTATTGGCGACGAGTTTTATCTACAAGAAACACCATGTCTATTCGGATTTTTCCCGCATCCGTAATTATTTTGAAAGTACGATAAGCCGTTTTGACACCGGTGATGACACGGCCTTGCCCAGCGGCCGGGAGATAAGGGGTGATATTTATCAATATTGGTCGAGAGTAAGGTTAGGTAGGGACATGAGGGGCTCAACATTACCAAGAGAACTTGGATGGTTGCCGATTGAGCTGAGAATTGGGGATTCTGTTGTTTTTCGTTGATGATTGAGGGCATCGTCTTAAGTTCAAGGCACATAAAATTCTTTCAAAAAACCGGTATTACTAAAATTTCTATAAGGCGGATTAATTCTTAAATGTATCATTCTGATTTTGTCCATCTGCATGTTCACACCCAGTACAGCCTTCTTGACGGCGCCTGTCGCATTAAAGAGTTAGTCCAAAAGGCTGCCTCACAGAAAATGCCTGCGCTGGCCATGACTGACCACGGTAACGTGTTCGGGGCCATTGATTTTTATCAGGCGGCGGTCAAGGCAGGTGTTAAACCCATTATTGGTTGCGAGGCATATATCGCAACTACAAATCGTTTTGACCGCACCCCTAACCAGCCCCGGGGCGGCTCCAACCACCTTATTTTGCTGGTCAAAGATGAGGAGGGCTACCGCAATCTTTTGAAGTTAGTTTCCCTCGGTTATCTAGAGGGATTTTATTACCGTCCTCGGATGGACAAAGAGGTTTTGGCAAAGCATTCGAAAGGACTTTTAGCCAGTACGGCTTGTTTGCGCGGAGAAGTTGCCTGGTATATCCGGGAGGGAAATTATAATGGGGCCTTAAAAGCTGCCGACGATCTAAGACAAATTTTCGGCAAAGGAAATCTTTATCTGGAGCTTATGGAAAATCAGCTTCCCGAACAGAAACCTGTTAATGAAGGCCTGATAAAGATTGCCAAGGATTTGGACCTGCCGCTGCTGGCGACTAATGACGTCCACTATCTCGAACAGCCGCAGGCCAAGGCCCATGACGCGCTTTTGTGTATCCAGACCCAGACGACGCTGGATGACCCTAACCGCATGCGCTTACGCAGCGACGGGTTTTATTTTAAGGATGCCGATACCATGCGCCGCGCTTTTGAGTATGCCCCTGAGGCCGTTAGCAATACCCTCGAGGTTGCGGAAAAATGTAATCTTGAATTAGATTTTAGCAAAATCCATCTGCCCCGCTATGACCCTCCCGGGGGAAAAAGCCGCGAAGAGTTTTTACTCGAATTGTGCTTAACCGGAATCAAAAACCGCTTTCCGGCCTCGACAAAAGAGATTGAAGCCCGGCTCGAACATGAATTAGCTACTATTAAAAAAATGAGGTTTGTCAGCTACTTTCTGATTGTCTGGGATTTTATTCATTATGCCAAACAAAACGGTATTCCCGTTGGCCCCGGACGAGGTTCGGCTGCGGGAAGCCTGGTCAGTTATCTTCTGGGGATTACGGATTTAGATCCGCTTAAATACGGCCTGTTGTTCGAGCGCTTTCTTAACCCGGAGCGTTTAGGGATGCCGGATATTGACATTGATTTTTGTTACGAACGCCGGCCGGAGGTTATTCAGTATGTCACGAATAAATACGGCAAGGATAACGTTGCCCAGATTATCACCTTTGGAACGATGATGGCGCGTGCGGCCATCAGGGATGTCGGCCGGGTTATGGCCGTTCCTTATAGCGACGTTGACAAGATTGCGAAATTAATTCCCGGCGATCCCAATATCACGATTCAAGACGCGCTAAAAATTGAGCCTCAATTAAGCCAGCTTTGTAAAAATGATGAAAAGGCCGCGGCGATTATCGAAACGGCTACCGTTTTAGAGGGCTTAAGCCGTCATGCCTCGGTTCACGCGGCGGGGGTGGTTATCTCCGATAAGCCGTTAACCGAGTATGTGCCGCTGTTTAAGACCAGTGATGATCAGATCACGACCGGTTATTCGATGGACGGGATCGCGAAAATCGGTCTTTTGAAAATGGATTTTCTGGGCCTAAGGACACTGACGGTTATCAGCGAGGCGGTCAAATTAATCGAAAGGGTGCACGGTTTAGAGATCGATATTGATAAAATCTCCCTAGAAGACAAAAAGACTTTTGAGCTCTTAGGCGCTGCCAACAGTTTTGGTGTGTTTCAGCTTGAAAGTTCGGGGATGCGCGAGTTGTTAAAAAAGATTAAGCCAACCCATTTTGAGGATTTGATTTCTATTCTGGCGCTTTACCGGCCCGGGCCCATTGGCAGCGGAATGCTTGAGGATTTTATCAAACGTAAAAGAGGGGAGATCCATGTCCGCTATGACCATCCCAAGCTTGAGCCAATTTTAAAAGAGACGTACGGAATTATTGTTTACCAGGAACAGGTCATGCAAATCCCCAGTGCCTTGGCGGGATTTAGCTTAACCCAGGCCGATCATTTGCGCCGGGCCATGAGCAAAAAAGAGCCGCAGGTCATGGAGCAGATGCGCAAAGACTTTGTGACCGGCTGCCGTCAGGCGAGCCAGATCAGCGAAGGCCTGGCAAACAAGATCTTTGATTTGATCGACTATTTTTCCGGTTACGGTTTTAACCGTAGCCATTCAGCCGCGTATGCGCTCATTTCTTACCGCACCGCGTATCTAAAAGCGAATTTCCCCGTCGAGTTTATGTGCGCGCTTCTGACCAGTGAAAAAGATAATACCGACAAGGTTGTCGAATATGTTAAAGAATCCGAAGCGATGGGTATTAAAATCCTGCCCCCGGATATTAATGAAAGTATCGCCGAATTTAACGTTGTCGATGAGCATACCATCCGCTTTGGGTTGGTTGCGGTCAAAAATGTGGGCTCTCTCGCCATTGAGTCGATTGTTAAAGGGCGGAAGAAAGGAAAGTACGCCTCGCTTTTCGATTTCTGCGAACGGGTCGACCTACGGCTGGCTAACCGCAAAGTCATGGAAAGCCTGATTAAATGCGGCGCCTTTGATTCTTTTAATCTCTACCGCTCGCAGCTGATGGTGATGCTGGATAAGGCCTTGGAATTCGGCTCAAAGACGCAGAAAGAAAGGGCGACGGGGCAAATTTCTTTTTTTGATTCGGGCGGGCATAACGGGGCTTTTAAGAAGGGCGACAAGGATATTCCTAAGATTAATGAATGGCCGCAGGCACAGATATTGGCATTTGAAAAAGAATTGCTCGGGCTTTATATTTCCGGCCATCCACTGGCCCGCTATGAGATTGAGATGAAACAATTTACCGATTATTCGACCAAAGAACTTTTTAAGGCAACCGAAGGGCAGTTGGTTAAATTCTTTGGCTTGATTGGTACGGTTAAATTGACCACAACCAAGCGCACGAATGAACGCATGGCGATCCTTAAAATGGAAGATTTAAGCGGGGAGGTGGAGGTGGTTGTTTTCCCGTCGAATTATCCGGCTGTAGCCGCTTTTCTTAAAGAAGGATCTGTTGTTGTGCTAAAAGGGCGTGTGAGCATGCGTGACGAGACGCCAAAAATAATTGCCAATGAAATTCAGCAGATTGATGAAGCCTATAAGGCTATCGAGTCCATAAGTATTGATTTATCGGGGGTTAATGAAAAAGATTTAAAAGTCCTGCGTGAGAAATTAGCGCTTTCACCCGGAAAAGTACCAATTTATTTGAGCCTGGATACCAATTCTTATAAGAGCGTCCAGATCTTAGTCGGCGAAGACCTTTTTGTTACTCCCAGCGAAACTTTGATCAGCGATCTTAAGGATTTAGTCGGAACCGGACGATTTTCCTTAAAGCTTTAATTCCCAGGCACTAAAAGCTTCAAGCCTCTTTAAAAGAGGCTTTCTTAATTTCTGGGTAGCATTAAAGTTATTCTTGACACTGTAACATACTGTTGATACTATACTTAAGACTGGAGGTGGCTTCATGACCAAAAAAGATATTGTCTTAAAGATAACAGATACGACTGGGATCAAACAAGTTGACGTCAAAAAAGTAGTTCAGAAGACTTTTGATGTTATTATCGACAGCCTGGTTCGCCAAGAGAAGGTCGAGTTGCGCAATTTCGGCGTTTTTAAGATCAAAGAACGACGGGCTCGATTTGGGCGAAACCCGCGCACCGGCGAGAGTGTTCCGGTGCCCCCTCGTAAGGTTGTTGTCTTTAAGCCCGGCTTGGAAATGAAGAAAAAGATTAAATAGTCAGCCTGGTCATGCAGCCTGAGCGGTTGACTGAAATTATAAAAAAAGGGCGGAGATAAAATCTTTCATCTCCGCCCTTAAGACTAATATAATCATATGGTTGAGAAAATAATAGCCCCGCGCGGTACCAGTGATATTTTGCCTGCCGAAATTTCTCTCTGGCATGACATCGAAAACAAGGCCCGTAAAGTTCTGGAAGTTTACGACTATCACGAAATTCGCACGCCTATTTTTGAGGAAACGGCGCTTTTTGTCCGCTCCCTTGGGGAAACGAGTGATGTTGTCCAGAAACAAATGCTGAATCTGGAAAAAGAAGGCCTTTCGTTGCGCCCGGAAGGGACCGCGCCGATTGTGCGTTCGTATATTGAAAATAACCTAGACAAAAAAGAGCTGGTATCAAAGTTTTACTATATCGGCCCGATGTTCCGCGGTGAACGGCCGCAAAAAGGGAGGCTGCGCCAGTTCCATCAGGTTGGGGTGGAAGCGATAGGCCCGGGGGCGTTTCAGCAGCCGTTTTTGGATGCCGAAGTGATTATCCTAGCCGTGCATTTGCTTAAAATATTCGGTTTGGCCAATTTTAAAGTCAAGATAAACAGCCTCGGCTCTGCGCAAGACAAAAATGCCTTTGGCGAATTCTTACGGAAGAATTTAAACGATAACCGCAAGCTGTTGTGCGCTGATTGCCAAAACCGTTTTGACCGCAATGTCTTTCGTATCCTGGATTGCAAAAATCTGGAATGTAAAACAGTGATCGACAAGCTGCATTTTGATAATTCTTATTTAAGCAAGGACAGCCGGGATTTTTACGCGGACGTCAAGGAATGCTTAGCAAGCGCCGGCGTTGATTTTGAAGAATCTCCCAAGCTTGTCCGCGGCCTGGATTATTATGCGCACACGGTTTTTGAGATTTCCCATCCGGGGTTAGGGAGCCAGGATGCCCTGGGGGCCGGCGGCCGGTATAATAACTTGATCGGCGATTTAGGCGGCGAAAAACGGCTTGATATGGGCGCGGTCGGTTTTTCTTTGGGGATGGAGCGCGTTCTTTTGGCTATCGGAGAAGACAAAAAAATCGAGCAGCTCGGGCCGGATGTTTTTATTGTGACATTGGGCCCGCGCGCAGTTGACAAAAAAGCTTTTCAGCTGCTTGATCAGCTGCGCCAGGCCGGGATTTACGCAACGATAAACTACCACCTTGCAAAACTCGATAAGTTGCTGCGTGCCGCTAGCAACGTGAATGCTAAATTCGCGGTTATTTTAGGCGAAGACGAATTGAGCAAGGATATTGCGCTTCTTAAGGATATGCAGGCGCGTAGCCAAGAGGAAATAAAATTAACCGAACTTATAAAGGAAATCAAAAAACGATTATGTTAAGAACGCATACCTGTGGGGAGCTCAATTCAAACGATGTTGATAAAACCGTTACCCTCTGCGGCTGGGTCCATCGTCGACGGGACCACGGAAAACTTATTTTTATCGATATCCGTGACCGCTACGGTTTAACCCAAGTGGTTTTCCTGCCTAAAATGGCCCCGGAGGCGCATGCCAAAGCACAAGGGCTGGGGGCAGAATTTGTGGTGCGTTTAACCGGCAAGGTGGGCCTGCGTCCCAAGGGAATGGAAAACCCCAAACTTATTACCGGTCAGGTGGAAATTGCGGCGACGGAGCTCGAAATCTTGAATCCGTCCGCACTTCCGGTTTTTGAAATTGATGATGATGTTGTGGTTTCAGAGGAATTAAAATTGACCTACCGCTATCTGGATTTGCGCCGGTCAAAACTCTTAAATAGCTTGATTCTGCGCCATAAATTGTGCCTGCTCATCAGAAACTATTTCAATAAAAATGGTTTTCTGGAAATTGAAACCCCGGTTTTGACAAAATCGACACCCGAAGGAGCGAGAGATTTTCTGGTGCCGTCGAGGCTTAACGTGGGCGAGTTTTTTGCGCTGCCGCAATCACCGCAATTATTTAAACAGATCCTGATGGTGTCGGGTCTGGATAAATATTTTCAGATCGTCAAATGCTTCCGCGATGAAGACCTGCGTGCCGAACGCCAGCCGGAATTTACCCAGCTTGATATTGAGATGTCCTTTATAAAGGAAGAAGATATCTTTGCCTTAACCGAGAATCTTTTTAAAGAAGTTCTCAAAGAGCTAAAGGGTATTGATATTGAAATTCCTTTTAAACGTATGACCCATCAGGAGGCCATGGCAAAATACAAAAGTGACAAGCCGGATACCCGAACGGATAAAAACAACAAGGAAGAGTTTGCCTTTGTCTGGATTGTCGATTTTCCCTTGTTTAAATATAATACCGAAGAAAAGCGCTGGGAGAGCGAGCATCACCCTTTTACCGCTGTCCACGAGGATGATATTCACTATCTTGAGACGAACGAATTTGGTAAAATAAGGTCGCGTTCGTATGACTTGGTTTTAAACGGTTTTGAGATCGGCAGCGGGTCGGTGCGTATTCATAAACGCGATTTACAGGAAAAAATTTTTAAGGCCATCGGTATCGGCCAGGAGGAGGCAGAGAAGAGGTTTGGATTCTTATTAAAGGCATTTGAATTCGGCGCCCCGCCTCACGGCGGCGTGGCTTACGGGATTGACCGTTTAGTGGCGATTCTTTTAGGGCTGGATTCCATCCGGGATACAATCGCATTTCCTAAGACGCAAACGGCCAGTTGCTTGATGTCAGGCGCTCCATCGACGGTTGATGAAAAACAATTAAAAGAATTAGGGATTATGACGGTTAAAAAAGGAGGAAAAAATGGTTAGGACTTCATCAAAGACTTTGATGGTCGGATTAGCGGTTTTATTTCTGTCAGGTTGCACCGTGACAACGTACACGCAGGTAAAAGACAAAGTCGATCAAGACATGCCCGGTAACGCCGGTTATCTGCAGGGCACACCGCCTCCGGAGGCCAAGGATAGGAGCGCTATCCGCAAGACGCGTAAGATTTATGTTGTCGAGATGCAAACCAAAGGGCCCAAAGAACAACCCGTAACTCAGCAAGCCGCTCCGGCGAAGGCCGTAAGTTCAGAAGTATCGCGTCCGGCACCGGCTCCGTCTTTAGCCGAGGAGATCAGCCGTTCTTTGCAATCTGCGCCGGTAGCGCCTGCTGCTACACCGGCCGCAAAGCAGTTGACAGGTCCGGTCGAATACAAGGTTGAAAAAGGGGATACCCTGCAAAAGATCTCCAAGAAATTTTACGATACTTATGGCCGCTGGAATAAGATTTATCAGGCCAACAAAGACAAAATCAGCGATCCTAATCGCATTAAACCCGGCATTACCATAACCATTCCGGAATAACGGAGCGTAAGTTTAAAATATGGAAAAAATATTCAAGCTCGATAACAATAGGAATTTGCAGAAACTTTTCGGTAAATATGACGTTAACTTAAAGCTCATTGAAGAGGAGCTTGACGTCAAGGTTATCCGCAGGGAAGACGGCATCAAATTGACCGGATCCGGCACTCAGGTGGACAAGGCCGGAGAGCTTATCGATTATCTTTTAGGTATTGCCGATAGCGGGAAAGAAGTTAAAAAGAGCGATATCGTTTATGCCTTAAGGTTATCCAGCGCGGAAAAGGGTTTTGATTTCAAAATCCTTACCAAAGAGAAAATCGAGGTCTCGGCCAAGGGTGCGGTGGTGACCCCCAAGACGAAAGGGCAGATAGAATATATCGATGCGATCAAGCATTTTGATCTTGTCTTTTGTATCGGCCCTGCCGGAACGGGTAAGACGTATCTGGCGATGGCGATGGCGGTCAATGCCCTTCAAAAGGGGCTGGTGCGCCGCATTATTCTGACGCGGCCCGCTATCGAGGCCGGGGAAAACTTAGGTTTCTTGCCCGGCGATATGGTCGAAAAAGTTTTACCCTATCTTCGGCCGCTGTATGACGCGCTCTATGACATGATGGAGGCAGAAAAAGTTGAGGCTTTTACCCAAAAGGGAATCATTGAGGTGGCGCCCTTGGCCTATATGCGCGGCAGGACGCTGAATGATGCGTTTATTATCCTGGATGAGGCGCAGAATTGCACTGCCGATCAGATGAAGATGTTTTTAACCAGGCTTGGGTTTGACTCAAAATCCGTTATCACCGGCGACATTACCCAAAGCGACCTGCCGGACGGCAAGCCTATTGGCCTGATGAATGCCCAGGAGATCCTTAAGGATATCCCCGAAATAAGATTCATCCGGCTTACCGGCGAGGATGTTGTCCGTCACGAGCTTGTCCAAAAGATCATCGAGGCGTATGAAAATTCCGATAAAAAATGAAATAGGAATCAGCCGCATCATTGCGGGGATAATCGCGATTGCTTTTCTGGTCGTGATTTTTTACGTTTCCGACTTGCCGCTGATTATTCTCGTCTTTCTGGCGTTTTTGGGCATCCACCTGCACTATTTTAGAAAAGCAAGTGCCAAGCTTTTCTTGCAGCTGGGATTTCTTTTGGCGCTAACGATCTTTACCGCTCATGCGGTGATAGAATATCAGACATTTTCGGCGCTCTACATTCCGGTAGCCAGCGTTGCCATGTTGGTGGTTCTTTTGTATAACGATTTACAGATCGCGTTTCTGATGTCGCTCATGGCCAGTGTTTTTGTAGGGTTGATTATCGGCGGTGATCTGCAGATAGTCTTGACGTTCTTGGTGGGAAGTTTAGCGGCGATTTATCCGGCCAAAGGGGCAAGGACGCGCGGCAAGCTCATCGGCACCGGGATCATGGTTGGAATAGTCCAGGTGGCCTGCATTGTTATGCTGAATCCCTGGAAAGATTTCTTCCTGGCACCGGATTTCTTTTCGGTTTATGCAAAACCTCTTTTTATGAGCGGTTTGATTTCTACTTTTGTCGTGATTGCGTCTCTAAAGGTTTTTGAATTCCTATTCGGGGTTTTGACAAATTTTAGCTTATCGGAATTGTCCGATTTTAACCAGCCTCTTTTAAAAAGAATGATTTTAGAAGCTCCCGGAACGTATCATCATAGCTTGGTCACCAGCAACTTAGCCGAGGCGGCGGCCGATGCGGTTGGCGCGCATTCGCTTTTAGTCAGGGTCGGCGCTTACTATCACGATATCGGAAAGCTGGTCAAGCCGGAGTATTTTACCGAGAATCAGATGCTCGAAGGTGATAAGCACCAGAGCCTCGAGCCGCACATGAGCCGGCTGGTTATTCTCAATCATGTCAAAGAGGGTGTGGATTTGGCTCAAAAATACCACCTCAACGGGCGTATCGTTGATTTTATCCAACAGCATCACGGCGATAGCCTCATCTATTATTTTTATCGCAAGGCCCTAGAGGGGGCGATGGGGGATGAAATGGTGGACCAGCAAAATTTCCGCTATGAAGGCCCTAAACCGCAAACCAGAGAGGTCGCCATTGTGCTTTTGGCCGATTCGGTTGAGGGGGCGGTGCGTTCGGTGGAAGAGCCGACCCCGGGCCGAATTGATGAGGTCGTGCGCCGGGTCGTCAATAATAAATTTATCGACGGGCAATTGGATAGCTGTGACCTGACTCTTAAAGACCTTGAGACCATTAGCATGACGTTTACCCGGGTCTTGACGGCCATGTACCACACCCGTGTTAAATACCCGGAGAGGACAAATGAAAACACAAATAACCATCGTAAATCTTCAGAAGAAAATTCCCATTCAGCCTATCCGGCTAACCAGGATCATCAGGAAGATCCTGAGTCGTGAGCACCTGACAGGCTCGTCCCTTTCGGTTGTCTTTCTCGGAAACCGCCAGATCACATCACTCAATAAGAAATATCTAAAGAAAAATCGCTCTACGGACGTCCTTGCTTTTGACCTAAGAAATGGCACCTGCCTGCCGCACAAAACTAGGATCCGTCCGCAGAAATCAAAGATTCTTAACGGAGAGATTATTATCTCGACCGATGCCGTTATAAAAAATTCTAAAACCTACCAAACTACCCCAGCCCAAGAATTGATTTTATATATCCTGCACGGCATCCTGCATCTTTCGGGTTACGACGATCACGGTGCGCATGATATCAAACGCATGCGCCGCAAGGAGCGGGAACTTTTAAGTTTCTTAAAGATATGATCCTTAAAACCGAAGGCATTGTCTTAAAGAATTTTGATTTCCGTGAAACCAGCAAGATCGCCGTATTTTTTACCAAGGAGTACGGCAAGGTCAAGGGGGTCCTAAAGGGCATCCGTAAAGACCACCGCAAGTTCGGCAGTAACGTCGATAAGTTTTCCCTTAACGATATCGTCTATTATCAATACCGTAATTCGGATCTGCATTTAATCGGCCAGTGCGATTTAAAGGCATTTTTCTTCCCTATCCGTAGCGACATCAAGAAAACCTTAGCAGCCAATTATGTTTTGGAATTGGTGGATGCCATCATGCCGGCGGAAGAACCCAACAAAGAAGTTTATCAGATGATGATGGATTATCTCGCGAGCCTGGAGACGGCAACGGATATCGATAAGTTGGTGCATATCTTCCAGGTAAAAATATTATTACTTTCCGGGTTCCGTCCGCATATTGATTCCTGCCTTATTTGCGAAAAACCGGTGCGTGACCGGGCGCGGTTCAGCCTGCAATTGGGAGGCCTGGTTTGCCAGGACTGCAAGCTCAATGACCCGGCCGCCCATGCGATTTCCAAGGGGGCGGTGGCCTCCATACTGCATATCGAAAATAATGACTGGCAGCGCAGCCTGCGGTTGGGTTTATCGGCAGCTATAAAAAAAGAATTACGCTATATCCTCAATAACTTTCTTATTTTCCATTTGGAAAGGCCGCTAAAAACAACGAAATACTTGAATGCAGAGAAGTGATAGGAAGTTTTTGTTGCAAGGGGTTTGCCCGCTAAAATCTTTCTAGCGGGTTTTTTTGCGGGTATGACTGCCGATTTGAGAAAGGATATCCTGGGCGAGGGCCTTGCCGATTTGGTTGATTTGGGCCAGATCATCCGCCGAGGCATATTTTAAATCAATCAGCTTTTTAAATCCTTTTTCGAAGAGGTTGCGGGCGCGCACGCGGCCGATGCCTTTTAAGGTAACCAACTCCAGAAGCTCTTCTTTGATACCGTAATTAACCCGGGTACGCAGGTCTTCTAAAATAAAGGAAAGCCTTCGAAATTTAAACAGCTCGGCAATGACACCGCCCGAATACAGCAGCCACTCGGCGGTTTCGACATGCCGGTGGATATCGCCGGGGCCGATATTAAATTCATCGCACAGCGGTTCTTCTTTTTCTTCTTCGATCCAGCGCGAAAGCATCAGGGTCGTTTTTAATGTGGCCAGATAGAAATACAGATCTTCCATGGAGGGGATGTCTTCCTGGTTGACAATGAGTTCATCGTGGCAGCTGGAGGCGAAGGATTCTAATTTTTCATAATCATTCTTACCGATATTCAGCAATTCCCCGTCGGGGCAGCAGCAGGCCAGATGCAAAAGTCCGATAGAGGAGAAAGATTTTCCGCTGTCAATCTTTTTTAATCCATCGCGTAGAATAATCCCGGTGATGGGGTCGATATATAGCTGGCTAACGCATTGGCCAAAAGGCGTGGCAAAATAACGAAAACCGTTTTTCTCGACCAATTCTTCTTTCTGCAGGAATTCAAAAATGGCACTGATTAATTCCAATAGATTGCCGGTCCTTTTTTGATGGGCTAAAAAGGTATGATTGATAAATTCAAACATGCCGTTGATATCGTGGATGTAGCCGCCGGCAATCGAGGCTAAGACGTGCATGCGCAAGACGGATTCGTTTCCTAGCTTGGAAATAATCGGCTCGGGCTCGGCGTTTATGTAACGGTCAAAAAGCGCCGATGATTCCGAAAATGATTTTGCCATAATGATCGCCTCGCCAAACTCATCGTATTTCGGCCTTCCGGCACGCCCGGCGCATTGTTTGTATTCGAAGGTAGGGATATAAGCGGCGCCGAGGCCCGCCTCGTAGCGTTTGCAATCGCGGATGATCGCCCGGCGGGCAGGGAGATTAACGCCCGCCGCGAGTGTGGGGGTGGAACAGATGACCTTGATTAAGTTTTGTTTAAAATTGTCTTCGATTAGTTTCCGCTGGTTTGGTTTTAATCCGGCGTGGTGAAAAGCGGCGCCGCAGACAACTGTTTCGGCCAGTTTGCGGCATATCTTGGTGGTTTCACTGGGCGAGCCTAAGATTTCTTTGGCCAAAAGAGAAAGGGATTTTTTCTCGTCTTCTTTTAGGGTTTTGGCGACGTCAGGACACAGGAGGCGGCTGGCGGCCTGTGCCGAACGGCGGCTGTTAACGAAGACCAAGACCTGGCCCTTGCCGCGCAAGGTATCGAGGGTTAATTTGCATAAATCGTCGTCAGTTTCTTCCCGAATGAGCCGGGTGCCGCCGGAGTTAAATTCAATTTGTTCGTTATAATAAACGCCTTCCCTTAGCGGCACAGGCCGCCATTCGCTTAAAACCAATTCAGCCTTTAACCAGCCGGCCATTTCTTGGGCATTTTTTACCGTGGCGCTTAAGCCTAAAAACTGGATTTTGGGGTTCAGCTGTTTGATCCGGGCAATCAGTATTTCCAATGTGGGCCCGCGGGAGCCGTCATTGATAAAATGGATCTCGTCGATAATGACAACGGTTAAAGCGTTTAAAAGCCAGCGCGCCCGGAAACGTAAAAGGGAATCAACCTTTTCGGCGGTGGCAATCAGGATCTGGTAGCGGTTTAGAAATTTGCTGGGGCTGTCAAAATCCCCGGTGGCGATGCCGACTTTTATTCCCAGGGATGAATATTTCTCTTTAAATTCCTCGTATTTCTCGCTGGCCAGGGCTTTTAAAGGGGCGATATACAGGCAGCGGCCGTTGTCTTTAAGGATGGATTTGAGCATGCACAATTCGGCAATAAAAGTTTTTCCTGAAGCGGTGGGCATGCTTAACAGCAGGCTTTTGTCTTCGAGGACGCCTTTTTTGATCGCCTCTTCCTGGGGAGGGAAAAATTCTTTGACGCCGGAATCGGCAATCGCCTTTATAACTTCGGCGGAAAAATGATGTTTTTCGAGGGTCGCGGCAATGTTCATAGTATCGCTTGTTCTAACATAAAAGAACTCTATTGTCAAATCTTCGGGAATTTAAAACTAATATATATCTTTATATCTATATAAAGGACGCTAAGGTATTTTGTCTTTGGTGCCGGCAGTCAGAAGGGCGGATTTCTGTTGACCGCTGTATTTAAACCAACTATAATTTTAGCAAATATTTCATCGCTGACAGGTTTTAACTGGCGTAAAAAAGGTATCAATCGATATGAAGTTAGTCATCCAGCGGGTTAAAGAGGCCAGCGTTTCCGTTAACGGAGAGATTATCGGTAAGATAGCGAAGGGCATGGTGGTCTTAATTGGAGTCGGTAAGGACGATTTAGCGAAGGATGCCGATTATCTCGCGGATAAGATCGGGCAATTAAGAATTTTTGAAGACGCTTTAGGCAAAATGAATCTCTGCGCCTCCGAGGTGGGGGCGGAATTTCTGGTGGTTTCGCAGTTTACGCTTCTGGGCGCCTGCCTGAAAGGCAGGCGCCCCTCGTTTGACGCCGCGGCCGATCCGGCGAAAGCCGAGGAATTGTACGAATATTTTGTCCAAAAACTGCGCGCGCAAAATTTTAAAGTGGAAACCGGTAGGTTTAAAGCGATGATGGACGTTTCTCTGGTCAATGACGGACCGGTGACGTTTATTCTTGATAGTAAAAATGATTAAGCTGATCGATACCCACGCGCACTTAGATCAAGTCGAAAATATCGAGCAGGCACTAAGCCAAGCGCAGGCGGCGGGTGTTGAGGCGATCGTGGCTGTCGGGATCGACCACAATTCAAACGTTAAAAACCTTCAGATAAAAAAGAAGGCGCAACAGTCAGAGCAGCAGCCGAAGATCTTTGTCGCTTTAGGCATTCATCCCGAAAGCCTTAAGGATGCCGGGTTGCAAGACGTTAAAGAGCCGCTCAACTTCATAAAAGAAAATTTAAATAATGCCGTGGCCGTCGGCGAGATCGGATTGGATTTCTGGTACAGCTGGGCAAAAAAGAGCGATGAGAAAAAGAAACTACAAAAGGATGTGTTCCAGGCGCAATTAAATCTGGCGAAGGAATCCGGGAAACCGGTTGTCATTCATAGCCGCGGCGCCTGGCGCGAGTGTTTAGACCTGGCGAAGGATGCCGGAGTCAAGCGGGCGGTTTTTCACTGGTACAGCGGCCCGTTGGATGTCTTGGATGAAATCCTAACCTGCGGTTATTTGATATCGGCGACACCGGCGCTTGGCCTTAGCCCTCAGCACCGGGAGGCGATCGGGCATGCTCGAATAGAGGATCTACTTATCGAAACCGACTGTCCGGTTTTTTACCGCGAGGGGGAGGGCGGATTTCGCTCAACCCCAAAGGATGTTTTTAAGACCTTAAAGTTCTACGGGCAGCTTAAGAATATTAGCGAAGAAAAAGCAGCCGGAATTTTTTGCGAGAATTCAAGAAAGTTTTTTGACATTTCGTGATCTGCCGGCGAGAAAGGTAAAATATGTTTCGCGCTCTCAATAATAGGAAAGCTTTCGCATCATTCATCGGACTTTTACTGTCGATTGTGATTGTTGTTTTTGTCGCCTACATGGTTTTTAAGGTTTATTTGGCTAAGCCTTCGGTTGATCAGCAAACCCAAAAGACTTTATCCGAACAGGGCATCAGCACGTCGAGCCCTAAGACTATTCTCGACAGCACCCGGGCAACCCTTAAGGGGATTGAGAAGCAGACGCAGCAGCGAGAAGACAGTTTTTAGGCCAAAGGCAATAAAAGAATCGATTACGGGAGATTGGTATGAAAAAATGGATAGGGGTCATTGTAGCGGCAGTGGTTGTTCTCGGCATGGCTGCGGGATTTTATTATCTTAAGATTTCCCGGGTTTCTATGGACAGCATTCTGCCTGCAGGGGCGGCTGTATATGTCCACGCCAGTGATATCGGCAAAGACCTGAAGAATTTTCAGTCCACAAAACTCTGGAGTAATATTCAGGGTATCGACGTTGAAACGCTGATGAAAGAAAGCGGCGCAAGCCAAGCCGATATCGAAACCTACATCCGTATTAAGGCTCAAGCTTCTACGGCCATGACCGGACTTTTGCTGGATAAATTCTTTAGCCGGGAGGTTGGCTTAGCGATTTATCGAAGCGAAATCGGTTCGGGAGGCTCGCAGGCCCTTCTTGACGCCCTGTCGAATATTGTTGTTATTACTCGAGTTAAGCCTGAAGCTCAGTTTGTCGAATTCATGACGACGCTGTACAACAAATTTAATCAACAGGTCAATACCCAGACTGAGCAATACAAGGGTTATACCGTCACGACAGTGGAGGCGGATAAAGGCATCGACATCGCGTATGTCAAAATCAAAGATTTCCTGGTCATCGGATTTGGCAAAAAAGCCGCCTATGCCTGCGTCGATGTTGCGGCTAAAAGCAGGGCCCCTCTGTTGCAGGATGCGAGTTATCATGCGGCTCAATCCAGGCTTCTTAAAGCGGCGCATCTTGTTGTTTATGGAAACTTAGAAGCGGTCCTTACCGATTTGCGCCGATGGTTTGAAATCTTGGCTGACGGTAAGATGGCTGAGAAAGAAAAGAACCAGATCCAGGCCGTTCTCTATAACCTGGCCGGGCTAAAGACATTAGGGTTTTCATCGCTGCCGGGCAAGATTGCGCAGGGAAAGAGTGTCCTGATTTTAGATAAAGAACGGATGAATGCGGAATTGCTGCAGGCCTATTCCCGCAAACCCCAGGCGAATAATACAATTAATTTTGTGCCCAAGGAAGCACTCCTCTATCACTGGAGCAATTGTTTTAATGCCAAGCAATACTGGGGCAGTTTTACCAGAGCCATGGATAAAGAAGAAAAAAAGAGCCCCGATGGCCTTTCGGCGCGGGACCGGCTCAATGATGTTGAAAAGAGGCTTGGGGTTAACATTGAAAGTGATGTTGTGCCGCTACTGGATAATGAAACAGGCGGTTTTCTCTATGCTGTCGACGCCGGCATGCTTTTTCCCGTGCCCAAATTAGTGTTTTTTATCAAAGTCAAAGATCGGGCGGCGGCCGAAAAAATAATGGACGCCTTGACCGCGGACGCAGCCGCCCTGGCACAAACGGAAGAATACCGGTCGGTACGAATTAAATATGTGTCTTTGCCTCTGGGGGCTACATTGCAACCCGGATTTTGTTTCTTAGGCGACTATCTTTTGATTTCCAGCAGCCGCGAAGTCTTGAAAAAATCGATTGATGCGCAAAACGATAAATCCCTGTCGCTGGCGGCCAACGAGGATTTAAAAACTATCGATCCCGCTTTTACCGATAAAGGCAACAGCGTATTCTTTGCCCAGACGGATAAATTCTTAGATGAGGTCCGCGAGCTGTGCAGCTGGGGAGTCGGTATGTTGTCTTTCAGGGCAGCCGGTATCCAGGCCTACCAGTCGGGAATTGAAAAGAAGATTGACGATATGCTCAAAGAGATTGACGGCTATGAAGGAGAAATAGTTACTACCAGGGCGAGAATAGAAGCGCTTAATCAGGAAATTGCTGACGGTCTAGGCCAGGGGATCGATGTTACTGCTAAAAAAGTTGAACTTGCCGCGGCCGAAGAGTCCGTCAAGAAAGCGCAAGATGAGATAGGCGTATCCAAAGAAAAACAGCAGGAGCTAAGAGAAACACTTCTAGAATCTCAGAAGAGAATGGTCAGGCCCGAATTGGTTAGGCTCTACCTCGAAGAGGCCGTGTATCCGATTTTAGACGGGCTTAAAATTAACCGCGCGACGGCGGTCAAAACGATCTTTAATGACGGCGTTGCCGAAACGCGCTTCTTTTCGCGGGTGGAAGAATAGGGAAACACTAGGAAAGGATTGGAAAATTTATGCCAAACGCCATTTTGCTGATATCCTGCCGGGACAAAAAGGGAATCACGGCCACCGTTACCGATTTTGTTTTTAAGAATAACGGCAATATCGAGCATGCCGACCAGCATATTGACGCGCAGAGCAACATCTTTTTTATGCGCATCGAATGGTCATTGAAGAATTTCAAGATCGCCAAAAACAAAATTGCCGCCGCCTTTAAACCGATTGCCGGGCAATTCGCCATGGACTGGAATCTTTATTTTACGGATGAAACCCCGCGGGTGGCGATTTTTGTCTCAAGCTATCCCCATTGCCTGTACGATCTTCTTCTGCGGCACAAGGCAGGGCAGTTGAAGTGTGCTATTCCGCTTATTATCAGCAATCACAAGGATGCAAAAACCATTGCCAGGGATTTCGGGATAAAGTTCCTCGAATTTCCTATCACCCAACAAAATAAACTTGCCCAGGAAAGAAAGCAGATCGCTCTTCTAAGGAAAGAAAGCATCGAAATGGTAATCCTGGCGCGCTACGGGCAGATTTTTACGAAACAGTTTGTCGATGCGTTTCCAAGCCGGATCATCAATATTCATCACTCCTTTTTACCCGCCTTTGCCGGGAGTAGCCCCTACGACCAGGCGTATCGAAAAGGAGTCAAAATTATCGGCGCGACCAGTCATTATGTTGTCTCGAAATTGGACGCGGGGCCCATCATTGAGCAGGATACGGTACGGGTGAGCCATCGCGCATCGCTGGAAGATTTAAAACTGAAAGGTGAAGACTTAGAAAAAGTCGTTTTAAGTCGCGCGGTCCGGTGGCATTTGGAGCGGAAGATCCTTGTCTATAACAACAAAACAGTTATTTTCGATTAGCCTGTGACGCTGTGAGCGAAATCATCGTTCGAACTTATAACCCCGAAGACCGCGAAGCGGTACGCACATTGTACTGCGAAACCGCCTTTATGGGCCGGCCGGTTGAGGTATTTCTTGAAGGACGGGAAATTCTGGCGGATTTAATGACCCTTTACTATACCGATTATGAGCCGGAGTCGTTGTTTGTGGCCGAGGCGCAAGGAAAGGTTGTTGGTTATCTGACGGGTTGCAAAGATACCGCGAAAAAATTCGCCGTCTTCAGCAAAAAGATATTTCCCAAAACCCTTTGGAAATTTATCAAAAGCGGCCTCATGTTCAATAAAAAGAATTTGAAATTTCTCTGGGGCAGTTTTAAAAGTTTGTTTAAGGGGCAATTATTTCAACCTAAAATTCCCAAGATATATCCCGCGCATCTTCACATCAACATCGAAGAAGGTTTTAGGAGGTCGGGGGCAGGGGAGAAGCTGATGAATGCCTATTTTGATTACTTACGAAAGAACGATGTGCCCGGTATCCACTTAAGCACGTTTTCTGACCTGGGCAGGAATTTTTTTGCTAAAATGGGGTTTGTTTTATTGTGGGAGGGCAGGACCTCTCAGTTTCGGCATATCGTACATGAGGATGTTAAACTGTCAACTTTCGGCAAAGTCTTGTAAGGGGCTGTATGAGCGGACTACAATTTATCTTTAGAATGTTTTATAAGGCGGCTAATCGCATCACCAAGCGGCCTGTCTTGAAATATTTTGTTACCTTCCTGGCCGTTAGCCTTTTTCTGGTGAGCCTATTTTTTAAGATACCCGATTTTAAAATCAAGGACTGGACGTATGTCAAGCCTAAACCCAAAGGGCTTATTTTGGATATTCATTTTCAGGATGACAAAACCGGCTGGATGGTTGTCGATAAGGCCGGAATCCTACATACGCACAGCGGCGGAAAAAGATGGCAATGGCAGTGGCGCGAAAGAAGCCGGCCGCCGTACCTGACGGTTAAGCGGGTGTATTTTCTTAACCCCGAAACCGGCTGGGCGCTGGGCAAGGCGCTGGTCGAAGAAAAGAAGGGAATCTTCGCCAGTTACCCTCTGATTTTACGTACCGTGGATAGCGGAAGAACATGGGATTCGCATATTTTACAAGGCGCGGACATGAAGGATGTTGCCGTCAATGATGTATTTTTTACCGATAGCTTGCACGGCTGGGTCGTGGGTTTTCCGGGTGTTCTCTTAAAAAGCGACGACGGGGGAAAAACCTGGGAGATCAAAGCAAAGAATATGAATCTGACGCACAAGTCTTCCCAGGTCAATTTTGAGTCGGTATTTTTTATCAATTCCCAGACAGGCTGGGTGTGCGCGCAGGAAGGGCTTATCCAGATGACGCAGGACGGCGGGATCAGCTGGAGCGCGCAATCCTGCGGCGAGGTTTTAAATTTAAAGAGAGTTTTTTTCATTGCCAAAGAAAAAGGCTGGGTGACCGGAGACGGCGGTAGTATTTTTTATACCGAGGACGGCGGCCGGAATTGGCAGACGCAGTTCGAGACCAAGCAGCCGAATTTTTATTTTTATGATTTGTATTTTTCCGATTTTAACAACGGCTGGGCCATCGGCGGCGAGGGGCGGCTGTTTCGAACAACCGACGGCGGCAGGAACTGGGATTTGGAATGTACCTTTATCGAAGAAAAAGAGGCCGCCTTTAATACCGGGGGAAAAACCTGGCATTCTTTTTTAAACCGCCTGGTAAGCCCCACTGACCACCAAAAATCATTTTCCAATAACTGGATGATCTCGGTTGCCGGCAAGGAACAATTGACCTTGTGGGTGGCGGGCGAAAAGGAGGGGTTGTTTACTTTTCCTTCGCGGGACGGATCGCGATTTTCCATGCCCTCCATTAAAAAACTAATTTATCTACTGGTGTCTATAATCCTTCTGCTCGGCCTGTTGTGGGCCCATGGGATTCGGCAAAACAAACGAGGGTTTTTGCATATTCCCGCTTCGCTACAGCGGCGGGGATTAAGATTGGCGTGGTTCAGCTTTGAGGCGAGTGCTATTCCTTGCTTCGTGACAGCGTTGCTGATTTTAGTCAGTTACTATTTGTCCCTGTATTACCCGAATACCTTCCTTTTTAGATTATTAATGAATTTAGTCAACCCGATTCTTTCCTGGGTTATGACGGTCAGCGCCGGAGTATCATTTTTGATCGGTGTCGCGGCTCTGGCAATTTTAAGCAATGACGACAATTTTAACCAGCAGTTGAATCTGTCTTATCTGGGGATATTCTTAAGCGTCCTGGTTCTTGTTGCCGCGCGCAGCTGGCTGGTGTTTTAGGCGGAGGCAGTTTTTCGTGGCATGTTTTTAATACGTATTAATTTTTTTAAATAAATGAGAAAGGAAATTCCATGAGTGCCTGGCAGTCAAAATCGCTTCAAAATCTTGAGCAAAAGATGGGAGATATCGATAAAGGGTCTTTGCGTTATCATATCCTGGAGAGCGCCAAAAGTTTTAAGACGTCCTGGGTCGAATTAGGCCGGGCGCTTTATTCGGTCTGGAAGGACAAACAGTACAAAGAATGGGGTTACCAGCAGTTTGACGCTTACACCGCCAAAGAGGTGGGGATACGAAAACAGACGGCGTTAAAGTTGCTGCGCTCGTATTATTTCTTAGAAAAGGAAGAGCCGGATTATTTAAAGCAGGATTATGTCGAGAGCACGGATGCGGCCACGGTCCCCAGTTATGAGGCGATTGATGTCCTAAGGCTCGCTAAAAATAAAAAGGACTTGGATCCGAGCGATTACAACAATTTAAAGAAAAACGTTTTTTCTAAAGGCAAAGACGCCCGCGAGGTCAAAAAGGATTTGACCGCCCTTATCCGGCAGCGCGAGGAGCTTGCCCCCGAGGAGGCCTGGGCTAAGCGCAAGGAATCGAATATCAAAAGACTGCTTAGCCTTTTAAAGTCCATGAAAGAAGAAATGTCGTCAACTAAAATGCTTTCTCCAGCTTTGTTAAAAGAGGTGAGCAGCCTTATCGATAAATTAGAGGTGGAAATAAAATAGTTTTGCGGTTTTTTCTGTTTTTGTTGCCTGAAGGTTTCTGGATTTAGCGGGGCAGTATTAGGATTAAAAGGAGAGGATTATGCTTAAAGTTTCGGTAGAAGATATTATGTCCGAAGATATCGTGACTATTAAGGAAAATGCGACCATCGGCCAGGCCGCTCATCTTCTTTTGCGTTTTCGGGTCAACGGCATTTTGGTGGTTAAGAAAAATAACCCCAGGAAATTAGTCGGTATTGTGACCACAACCGATTTGCTTCGGATTTTGGATTCAACTCTGTTTGCACATAAACACAGAATAGACAAACTAAGGGAAGTAGCCGGTTTTCCGGTGAACCGTATTGCCCGCAAGGATATTCTTAAAGTTCAGAAAGGCGTTAAGGTCTCAAAGCTGATTGCGATCATTCATAAAAGACATATTCACACGATCCCTGTTTATGACGGTGATAAATTGGTCGGCGTTATCGGCCGGCACGATATTTTAAATGTCGCGTTTGGTTAGAGAGTTTTAATCGGAGTCACAAATCTGATGCACAAAATCGTCAACAAACAAGTTATTGCCAACGATATCAAGCGCATTGAGGTTTCGGCTGAAGCCATTGCCCGGAAAATAAAGCCGGGGCAATTTGTCATGGTGATGCCGGATGAGAAAAGCGGAAAAATCCCGCTGGCGGTCGCGGATACCGACTCTCGGCGGAATCTGATTACGCTGGTATTTCAGGAAAATGGTGCCGCGACGAAAAAGCTGGGTGCCTTGCAAATCGGAAATTCTCTTTTCTCTCTTCTCGGGCCTTTAGGCATGCCGGTAGAAATAGAAAAAATCGGGACCGTTGCTTGTCTTGGGTACGGCGTCGGCATTGCGCAAATCTTGCCTATTTGCCGGGCGCTAAAGGAAGCCGGTAACAAAGTGATCGGTCTTATCGGCGCAAAAACAAAGCGCAGTCTGATTCTGGAAAGTCAGATGAGGATCGCTTCCTACAAGCTTTATGTAATGACTGAAGATGGTTCTTATGGCCAAAAAGGTTTAATTGAAGACGTATTACCCAAAGTCCTCAAAGAGGAAAATATAAAGTTAGCCTACGCGGTCGGTTCAGCTGTGATGCTAAAGGCTGTTTGCGGGTTTACCCGGCAGGCCAGTGTCAAGACGCTGGTGGGTTTAAATCCGATCATGGTGGACGGCACCGGCCTATGCGGTTCGTGCCGGGTTATAGTGGACGGCAAAAAGCGCCTGGCCTGCGTGGACGGTCCGGTCTTTGACGGGCACCAGGTGGATTTTGAGGATTTGATGGTGAGGATGAAATAGCTAATTTAAAGAAATGATTACGGCACAACCCCCAAATAAAAGAATTAAAAACTTTTCCGAAGTTTCGCTGGGGCTTTCGAAAAAACAAGCCATCGATGAGGCCATGCGCTGTCCGCAGCCGGCGAACCTGGCCGGTCCGCAAGGGTGTCCGCTGGGAATCGATGTCTTTGGTTTTGTCCGCCGCATCCGCGAGGGGGATGTTAACGGTGCCTGCCAGAAAATAAGGGAACACAATTCCTTCCCGAGCATTTGCGGAAGGATCTGTTCGGCGCCTTGTGAAAGCGCGGGTATTTTAAGCAAGGAGAATATTTCCATCGATATAAGAGCGCTGGAGCGTTACGCGGTTGACCATGGCCCAAAACGTTCTTTTAAAAAGGATAGCGCGCAAGCAGCCGCAAAGAAAGTCGCTATCATTGGCTGCGGCTTGACGGGTTTAACCGCGGCCGCAGAGCTAGCGAAATTGGGCTACGGAGTCACGATCTTTGAGAGCCTGCATTTTACCGGTGGTTTTTTAAGATATGGCGCCCCCGAATTCCGGTTGCCGCAAAACATTTTAAATCAAGAAATTGACGCCGTACGTGCGATGGGTGTCGACATAAAAACAGATTGTTTCATCGGCCAGACGTATTCTATTAAGGAGATTTTTGATTTTGGTTTCGCGGCGATTTATCTGGCGGCCGGTCAAGTACCAGAGTCTTTGGAAATTCCGGGGGAAAATCTAAAAAGGGTTTATACGGCGCATGAATTTTTGATGCGGCTTAATTTATTGCAGGGCGCTAAGAATCCGCGGCAGGCAAGCTTGCTTGACCTGGGAAATAAGATTGCTGTATCAGGCTGCAGTGATACCGCGGTTGATTGCGCGCGTATTTTAATCCGCTTGGGCAAACAAGCGGCCGTGGTTTATGAAGGCACCGAAGACACCATGACTGCGCAAAAACGGGAAGTGCAATTAGCCAAGGAAGAAGGGGTCAAGTTTGAATTATTCAGCCGGCCGGTGGAGATAATTGCTGGTACCGGTAATAGTGTTAAGGGCCTAAAATGCATTCGTATGGATTTTGCCGAATCCTATGTGCCTGGCCAATGGGCGCTTATTCCCGTTGACGGCTCGGAATTTCTCACGGATGCGGATACGGTCATTGTGGCGGGGAATTTGAAGCCAAATTCTTTTATTGCCAAAATGACGCCGGAATTAAAGACCCATGAAACAGGGGCAATCCTATCCGACCGGCATACGTTTATGACTTCTATTCCCGGAGTTTTCGCCGGACGTGTTATTGAAGGGCCGCATGCGCTGGTTGAAAATATGGCCCAGGCAAAAAAGATCGCTGGGCAGATTGATCAGCATCTCAAAGGAAAAGTTTAAGTAATGGAAAATCAAAGCCGCATAACTATAAAAGAAATCTTAGAAAAAAAACGCAAGGGTGAAAAAATCACCATGCTGACCGCCTATGATTATTCTTTGGCAACGCTTATCGACAAAGCAGGCATTGACATGATCTTAGTCGGTGATTCGCTGGCCAATGTGGTTTTGGGCTTAGAGTCAACCCGTGAGGTTGGGATGGCAGAAATGCTTCATCATACCAAAGCCGTTAACCGCGCGGTTAAAAAAGCGCTTTTGGTAGGCGACATGCCTTTTGGTTCTTACCAAAAGGATACCAAAACGGCGGTTGCCAATGCCCGGCGTTTTGTCGATGAGGCAGGTTGCAATGCGGTTAAACTCGAATGGTTTGACGGTTGCCTGGAAGTTACCGAGGCTATTATTAAGGCAGGCGTGGCGGTGATGGGGCACATTGGCCTGACGCCGCAAGCGGTCGAAGATAAGAAAGGTTTTAAGGTTCAGGGCAAGGACGCGGAGTCGGCGAAAGGGTTGATTGCGCATGCAAAGGAATTAGAAAAGGCGGGGTGTTTTGGTATTGTCCTTGAGTGTGTCCCCGATTTGGTGGCGCAGATGGTCACCAAGCAGTTAAAAATTCCCACTATTGGTATCGGCGCCGGACTTTTTTGCGACGGACAGGTTTTGGTGGCGCACGATATCTTGGGGCTGTTTGACCGGTTTCGTCCAAAATTTGCCAAGGAGTATATTAATCTTAATAAACTGGCCCTCGAGGCGATTATCCGTTACCGTGATGAGGTTGTCAATGGCGCATTTCCCGATGAAGCGCACAGTTTTACTATTAAAAAAGAAGAATTGGAGAGGCTAAAGTGAGCAACTGCAAAAACCATCAAGACCAGCCCAGCGCGTATGAATGCTTAAATTGCAAAAATGTTTATTGCGAACCCTGTGTTTCCGTTCGCAGGATTACCGGTGATTTTACCGCCTATGTCTGCAAAGATTGCGGCGGCAAGTGCGAGCCGCTCAATGTGATTGCGGATGAAAGGAAGGCAAAAGCGGCGCGGGATAAAACCATTGCCGAAAGAAAGGCCTTTGAAAAAAAGGATGAATCCCGGCGGCCCATGAAAACAAAAAGAGCTTTTGAACCGAATTTTTTCCTTAGCCTTTGCGGCTCCATTTTCTTCCCCTTAAAAGGAAGGGGATTTTTTATAACACTTTTAGCCCCCGGATTTTTTTGGGGCCTGGATAAATTTCTTCCCGCCGATAATTCTTTGGGGCTCTTGGCCTGGGTGGCGGTGATGACGTTTTTCTCGATTTATCTCTTTAGGGTGGTTGAACAGAGCCTGGACGGAAAAAACCGCTTACCCGGACTGCCGGATTTGAAATACTGGCTCTGGATGGCCAAGCCGTCTATCCTGGTGGGATTAACGTTTTTTATTTGTTTTGCCCCGGGCAACATCTATTTTCTCCTCCGGCAAAAACTTGATTTTATTTTCGTGTTTCTCTTGGGGACGGGATTATTTCTTTTTCCGATGTTTTTAATTAAAATTATCTTATCGGAGAAACTTTCCGATATCAATCCTTGGGCGGTCTTACGGGCGATTGCAAAAACATTTTTCCCCTATTTCGCCAGTTGTATTTTTTTAGGCGGCCTGGTGGGCGTATTTTATTATTGCAATCTGGAATTTTTTGCCGGCTATAGGGACTTGGGATTAGGGTTAAAATCTTTATTGATGGTGTACATTGCCTTTGTTCAGGCACGGGTGCTGGGGGTTTTTGGGAGATATTACCGGAATAAATTAGGGTAAGGCGCGGTCTCTGATATTTTGTTCTACGGATCGGTCGGATTCTATACGGATTTCCTGGAGGGAGAGCGGTGGAAGGGAACAAAACAAAATGGTATTTCCGCAAGGAGTTTATCGTTATCGGATTTTTGATTGTGGGGCCGCTGATTCTTCCTTTGTTGTGGGCCAATCCCGGTATTAGCCGTATTGCTAAATGGGTGTGGTCGGTGATTTTTATTCTGGGCACCGTTGCCCTGTTTGCTCTGGCTCCGATATTGACGAATAAGCTGATCAGTATGCTGGGGGAAGGCTCTTTTTAGCTGCATGCGCATGGGATTTCTTTAAAAAATTGATATTTTTTGGAAAGTTCGGGATAAAATTCTTGCTTTTTAAAATGGTTTCCTATAGAATAAACGCCTATGTCGAATAATAATTCAACGGCCGGCCAGCCGACCGGGATGGAAAAGGTTGTTTCCCTGTGTAAGCGACGGGGCTTTATCTTTCAGTCTTCCGAGATTTACGGAGGGCTTGCCAGCGCCTGGGATTACGGCCCTTTTGGGGCGGAACTCAAGCGCAATCTTAAGAATGCCTGGTGGCGCTCGGTGGTCCATGAGCGTGACGATATGGTGGGTTTGGATGCGGCGATTTTGATGCACCCTGACACCTGGAAGGCCTCGGGCCACGCGGAAAATTTTATCGATATTCTCGTCGATTGCAAGAAGTGCAAAAAACGTTTCCGCAAAGACCATCTTAAGGGCAAGTGCCCGGAATGCGGCGCTAATGATTTTACCGAAGGCCGTGCGTTTAATTTGATGATGAAGACTTCGCTCGGTGCCGTTGAGGACCAAGGCAGTGTTACCTATATGCGTCCCGAAACTGCCCAGGGTATTTTTGTGAATTTCTCGAATATACTGGACACCACTCACCGCAAACTTCCCTTTGGTGTTGCCCAGATCGGCAAGGCGTTCCGCAATGAAATTACTCCCGGAAATTATACCTTCCGTACCCGCGAATTTGAACAGATGGAAATCGAATATTTCACCAAACCCGATGATGCCGACAAGTGTCATGAGGACTGGGTACAAAAAAGATTCCAATGGTACCTTGACTTGGGGATCAAAAAAGAAAACTTGCGATTGCGTCCGCACGGCAAAGATGAGTTGGCGCACTATGCCAAGGCCTGCACCGATATTGAATATAATTTTCCTTTCGGCTGGTCGGAATTGGAAGGCATTGCCAACCGCACCGATTTTGATTTAAAACAGCACGCGCAGTTTTCGGGAAAAGATTTGCAGTATCATGATAAGGTAACTAACGAGAAATTCTTTCCGTTCATTATCGAGCCGTCGGGCGGAGTGGACCGCGCCGCCTTGGCGTTTTTGGCCGATGCTTACCATGAGGAAAAAGTAGAAGGGTCGGCCAAGGAGGATGCCTCGAGGGTGGTGTTGCGTTTGAGCAAAGCACTGGCGCCTACCAAGGTGGCGGTATTGCCGCTTTTAAAGAACCGTCCCGAAATTGTTGCCTTGGCTAAAAAAATCAAACAAGAGCTTCAAAAAGAATTTGTGGCCGTGTATGATGATTCGGCGGCGATAGGAAAATTGTACCGCCGCCAGGATGAAGTGGGAACGTTTTATTGCGTAACCGTTGATGTCCAGTCTCTGGAGGACAAACAGGTGACTGTGCGCGATCGTGACACGATGAAACAGGAAAGAGTTCCGGTGGACAATATCCGGAAATATTTAACCGAGAAATTCTCGGTGAATCTCTAAAAACAAGAAGGGAGTTAAGTTTCGATGGCAAAGAAATACGTGTATTTTTTTGGCGCCGGCAAAGCCGACGGAAAAGCAGAAATGAAAAATCTCTTGGGCGGCAAAGGCGCCAACTTGGCCGAGATGGCCGGGCATAAAGATTTAAGATTGCCGGTTCCTCCGGGTTTCACCATTACCACTGAAGTCTGTACCTATTATTATGCCAATAAAAGAAAATATCCGCCTGTCTTAGACGCCCAGGTAAATCTGGCCTTAAAAAAGGTCGAACAGATCATGAAAAAGAAATTCGGCGACCCTAACGACCCGCTTTTAGTTTCGGTTCGTTCCGGGGCGCGCAAGTCCATGCCGGGCATGATGGAGACGGTTTTAAACGTCGGCTTAACCGAAAAGACCATTGTCGGTCTGGTTAAAAAGACCGGCAACGAACGGTTTGTTTATGATTCGTACCGTCGTTTGATCACGATGTACGCGGACGTGGTTATGGAAAAGGCCGCCGGCATCGAACCCGAAGAAGGCCAGGGCATCCGCAAGCAGCTGGAAGCCATTTTGGATAAAGTTAAGAAGGAAAGAAATGTCAAAAGCGATTCCGATTTAGGCGTGGCTGATTTAAAGAAAATTTGTGCTGCCTACAAAGCAAAAATCAAAGAAGTCTTGAAGAAAGAGTTCCCGGATGACGCGAAGGCCCAGCTGTGGGGCGGTATTGGGGCGGTGTTTGCTTCGTGGAACGGCAAGCGCGCTATCTCTTACCGGCGCATCGAAGGCATTCCCGAAGAATGGGGAACAGCCGTGAACGTTCAGACTATGGTTTTCGGTAATATGGGTGACAATTCAGCCACAGGTGTTGCCTTTACCCGTAATCCCGGTAACGGCGAAAATCAGTTTTACGGCGAATATTTGGTTAACGCCCAAGGTGAAGATGTCGTGGCTGGTATTCGTACACCAGCGCCTATCAATAAGTATTCCCAGAGCGATCACAACAAACATCTTGCTATCCTAAGTGAATTAATGCCAGATATTTACAAGAAATTAGATAATATTCGTAAACGTCTGGAGTTGCATTACAAAGATATGCAGGATATCGAGTTTACCATTGAAAATGGCGTGCTTTATATGCTGCAATGCCGTATCGGAAAGAGAAACGGCCCGGCCGCTGTGCGCATGGCCATGGATATGCTCAAAGAAAAGCTTGCCACCAAGGAAGACGTCGTTGTTCGGGTTACGCCTTCTCAGCTGGATGAGCTTTTGCATCCTATTATCGATCCAAAGACAGAAAAAACAGCTAAAGTTTTGGCTAAGGGGCTTCCGGCCGGTCCGGGTGGTGCTGCAGGCCAGATTGTTTTTACTGCTAATGACGCAGTTGAATGGCGAAAACAGGGTAAAAAGGTCATTTTGGTCAGGGAAGAGACAAATCCTGAGGATGTGGAGGGTATGAGGGCTGCTGAGGCTATTTTGACAGCGCGCGGTGGAATGACTTCGCATGCCGCACTCGTAGCCAGGGGTTGGGGAAAGTGTTGTATTGTTGGTTGCGGAGACATTGAAGTCGATCTTCACCAGAAAACTATGCATATTAAGGGCGGCGCAGCCTTAAAAGAAGGCGAGTGGATAACCCTAAACGGCACCAAAGGCACCTTTTACCAAGGGCAACTGCCGATGCTTAGCGCTGCCGAGGAAAACAAGTTATTCAATGACTTTTTAAAGGTCTGTGACTCGGTAAGAACGCTTAAGATTAGAACTAACGCTGATACTCCTTCGGACGCAGCCAAGGCGCGCGCTTTTGGCGCCGAGGGTATCGGGTTGTTTAGAACCGAGCACATGTTTTACGGAAAGAATTCGGAAGAACCTCTTTTCCGCTTAAGAAAGATGATTGTTTCTAAGAACGTTGAAGAGCGCAAAAAAGCCCTGGAAGAACTCTTTCCGTATGTGAAAAAGGATATTAAGGGCACGCTGGAAGCCATGGACGGTTTTCCGGTCACGATCCGCTTGCTGGATCCGCCTTTGCACGAGTTTGTCCCTCACGCGAAAGAGCAACAGGAACATCTGGCCAGCAGTTTGGGAATTTCTCTCGAGGATCTGGAAAAACGCGCCTTATCGCTACGCGAAAGCAACCCCATGATGGGGCATCGCGGCGTGCGCTTGGGTGTTACCTATCCCGAAGTAACCGAGATGCAGGTGCGGGCTATTCTTGAATCGACGGCCGAGCTCCTTAAAGAAGGCAAAAAAATTCTTCCCGAGATTATGATCCCGGTTGTCTGTAATGTCGCGGAGTTAAAAAACCAGGAAGAATTGGTCAAGAAAGTTTATGCCGAGGTTCTGGCGAAATTCGGCCTCAAGAAAATAGACTATCTCTTCGGGACGATGATCGAAGTTCCCAGGGCAGCTTTGACCGCAGATGAGTTGGCGGGCACGGCCGAATTCTTTTCTTACGGGACCAATGATTTAACCCAAATGGGATTCGGTTTTTCGCGCGATGATATCGGCGGATTTTTGCCGGATTATCTCAATAAAGGTATTCTGCCCGTCGATCCGTTCCAGAGCATTGATGTGCGCGGAGTGGGCCAATTGATCGAGATGGGTATCCAAAAGGGGCGCTCGGTCAGGGCGAATCTTAAAGTCGGTATCTGCGGTGAACATGGCGGAGACCCTGCCTCGATAGAGTTTTGCCACAAGGTGGGGATGAATTATGTCAGCTGTTCGCCCTACCGGGTTCCGATTGCGCGTCTGGCCGCAGCCCAGGCCGCTTTGAAGGATAAAGGCAAGAAGGCAAAAAAAAGTAAATAATCGTTTTAAGTTTTAAGTGTCAAGTGCTAAGGTAAAGAGTGATGCCTAAGGGCTAAGGCCCGGCAAGGCGCGCTTGGAACCTAACACTTGACACTTAAAACCTAAAACCTAAATTTTGAGAAATTATGGATCCGATAAAAGCCTACCTTAAAGACATACGCCACATACCGCTTTTGACGGCCAAACGCGAAGTCGAATTGTCAAAGCTGATCAAAAAGGGCGACAAGAAGGCGCGTAATGAAATGATCCGCGCCAACTTGCGCCTGGTTATCAGCATTGCCAAGCGGTATGCGAATTTGGGAATTTCCCTTAGCGATTTAATCGAAGAGGGCAATATCGGTTTGATGCGCGCGGTGGATAAATTCGACCACAAAAGGGGCTTTCGGTTTTCGACCTACGCGGCATGGTGGATCAAGCAAAGCATCTCCCGCGCCATTATCGACCAGGGGAAGATGATCCGTATTCCCGTTTACATGAACGAGGAAATCTTTAAGTGCAAAAAGACGACCGAGGAATTAACCCATAAATTGAAACGAAAACCCAGTGTCGGCGAGATTGCCAAGAAAATGCAGATCAGTGTCGACAGGGTCCGGGAAACCAATAAGTGGGTGACCAAGATGTCTTCTCTCGAGGCGCCTATTGGCGAGGACGGTGAAGGGCAGATCAAAGACTTGATCGAAGATGAAAGCCTTTCCAGTCCCGACGAAGAACTGGAAGGATTTTTTAATAAGGAGCGGACCGCGGACCTCTTAAAGATGATGACGGAGCGCGAGCGTCAAATCCTGGATATGCGTTTTGGGATTACCGACGGAAACGCGCATACCCTAGCCCAGATTGCCCGAAAAATGGGCGTCTCCCGCGAACGGATTCGCCAGGTGGAAGAAGCCACTTTAAAAAAATTACGCCGTGTCCTTAAACAGCAAGGGCGGGAGAGGCACATCGAGGAATAGAATCGCTTTACAAATTCAAAATAAATTCGGCAGCCTGCCGATTTTTGACAAACAGCCAACAAAAGGTAAAAAATATGCTAGCCAGAAAAAGAAAACAGACATTCGCCTTGGTGATTCCCCGCTTTGAAGACATATTCCATTCTTTTTATGCCGGTGAAATTATTAAAGGGGTGGGGTTGGCGGCCAGCCGCATCAAGACGGATATCCTGATGCACATCACCGACCGGTTTGACCACCGCGACTGGATGGATTCATCGATGCTTGATACCGAATATATCGACGGGATTATATTTGCCGATATCAACAACGACATCAACATGCTCAAGAAAGTGATTGCCAAAGGCATTCCTTACATCGTTTTGAATAATTCTTTTAGCGAGTCGATTAACTGTATTTCCATTGATAACCGTAAAGCCGCTTTTAACGTGGTTGAGCATTTGATCAAAATGGGCCACCGGCAAATCGCGACCATCGCCGGAGACCTTTCAACCCAGGCCGGCAAGATGCGTCTGGAAGGCTACAAGGATGCGCTTTTAAAGCATGAGCTTAAATTGACCGAGGAATATTTGGCAACCGGAGACTTTTTGCGCACCCCGGCACGGCGTTCCGCCCAGAAATTGCTTCAGCTTAGAAACCGCCCGACGGCAATCTTTGCCGCGTCGGATGTTATGGCGCTTGAGCTGATCGATGAGGCCAAGGTTCAGAAGCTGAAAGTCCCGGATGACGTATCGGTTGTCGGGTTTGACGATAACCCGTTAAGCGTTTACAGCCCCGTGAAATTATCGACGGTGGCGCAGCCCCTGGCTGAAATGGGCCGTTTGGGAGTCGAACATCTTAATCAAATCGTGAGCGGCTCTTCCCGAGGGCCGATAAAAATCGTTCTGGACACTAAATTTATCGAGCGCGATTCGACAAAATCTATCACAGTGCCAGCAAAATCGTAGCCTCAAAATTCTTTTAAAAGCGAGGATGCCATGAAAAAGACCGAACTTCAAAAGCAGATTCGTGACATACCGGACTTTCCCAAGCCCGGTATTATTTTTAAAGATATTACGCCTCTTCTGGATGACAAAGAGGCTTTTAAAAAGGCCATCGACCTTTTGGCAAAGAAATTCAAAAAAGAGCAAATCGACCATATTGTGGCGGTCGAGGCCAGGGGGTTTATCTTGGGGGGCGCTCTGGCTTATAAGATGAAAACCGGTTTTGTGCCGGTGCGTAAAAAGGGCAAGCTTCCCTACAAGACCGCTCGGGTTGAATATCAGCTCGAATACGGCACGGACACCCTCGAGATGCACGAAGATGCGGTAAAGCCCGGCAGCCGGGTTTTGGTGGTCGATGATGTCCTGGCGACCGGAGGGACGGTCAAGGCGGTTACCGACCTTTTAAAACGCCAACAGGCCCAAATCGTCGGTATCGTGTTTTTAATCGAGCTTAAATTTTTAAAAGGCAAAGAAAAATTAAAAGACTTTCCTGTTTATTCTGTAATCAAATACTAAACCGAGGTCTCGTTTATTGACTTTTGTAGAACCAAAAGGAACCAAGGTCGTCAATACTGGCCTTTGTCTTCTTGATTTTGGTTGTGCAAAGGCCTGTAGTTTTCTTCTCTTCCGATAGAGAGAGTTGTTTTTCATGGCTCCATTCCAATCAAAGAATCTTCGATTTTTATTGCTAGGCGTTATTCTGGTTATTACCGCCTTAGCCTTTTTGCCCTGCCTTAAAAACGGATTTGTCAACTGGGATGATGATGTCCATCTGACCAATAATCTGCAGGTGCGGTCGCTGTCTTTTGACAATGTCCGGGCCATCTTTAAACAGAAGGTCAACAATCTCTACATTCCTTTGACCACGCTTTCCTTCGCCGTCGAATACCGTTTTTCTGGCTACAATCCTTTTGTCTATCATCTGGACAATCTCCTTTTGCATTTGATGGTTGTGGCTTTTGTCTGGATCTTTTTCCGGCAATGCGGGCTATCTCCCTGGGCCGCTTCTCTGGCGGCCTTGCTTTTTGGCATTCATCCCACAAGGGTTGAATCAGTCGCCTGGGTCACCGAGCGCAAGGATGTCCTGTTTGCGCTTTTTTATGTCCTTGCCCTTAATGCCTATTGCTGTTATTTGACCGGCAAAAATAAGATTTCTTACGTCCTGACGATCCTTTTGGGCTTTTTAAGCATGCTGGCCAAGCCTATGGCCTTCAGCCTTCCTCTGGTATTTTTATGTTGCGACTGGCTGTTTCGCCGCCGGTTTAGTTACAGAATTTTTATAGAAAAAATTCCGCACCTGCTGGTGATGATACCGTCGGCCTGGATGATTTACTCGATCCACCGCGCCTACTCGAGCGGAGATAATCCGGTAAGGCCTTTTTTGATTTGGGCCTGGGCGATTGTTTTTCGTATTAAAAAATTTATTTTTCCCGCTGTTCTAACGCCGATGTATGAACCGCCGGAGCCGGTCGTGATCACAAAACTTTATTATGCGGCACCGATTGTGATCTTGGCGCTGATTATTGCGGGAGTGTTTTATTTTCGCAAAAACCGGCTATTGGTATTTGCGTTTGCTTTTTATTTTGTCTCGGTATTTTTTATGTTCCGCCCGGACTTGAGTACGACCGTTGCTTTCGTCGAGGACCGTTTTTTGTATTTGTCATGCCTGGGATTCTGCATGGCGTTCGGGGTTTTTATTGAATATGCTTTTAAGCGCTGGGGAGGGCGAATTGTCGCCAAAGGCTTTCTGGTATTATTTCTTGCCCTGATTTTTTCGACCCTTTTTCTTAAAACCTTTTCTCAGTGCCGGGTCTGGAAAGACAGTATTACCTTTTGGAATAATCAACTGCGCTATTATCCCAATACCGCCCGGGCGTTAAATAATCTGGCAACCGCCTATGTGAACACCGACTCCTACAAGAAGGCGTTGGCAAAATACAAGGCTATTAAAGGGGAGGCCTTAAGCCATGAAGATGTCCAGCGCGATTTTAAGAAGATCACGGATGATATCGACGAAATAAAACGCGTCATCCTTTTATACAAAAAGGCGATTGAGGTCTCTTTCGGATTTAACGATCCGATTTATAATTTAGGCAAGGTTTATCAGGGCTTGGGAAGAAATTACGAAGCTGCGGTCTTGTATCGCAAAACGCTCGAGATTGATCCGAAATTCAAGGATTCTCTCTTTTGTCTGGCCACGATTTATTGCGATATCGGAAGCCCAGTCCAGGCGATTGAGGCATTTAAAAAGACGATTTACTCCGAGCCGGATAACGAGGATGTGTATCTTAGCGTTATTAAGGCCTATACCCAAGCCGTTAAGAAGGGCGAATCATCGTCAAGTGTCGAGGGCTACGCAAAGGCAAGAGACGAGGCCTTAGGCCTGTATGGGCAGTTAATTGCCCGAAAACCGCCCCTGGCTCTGTCTTATTTTAATTTGGGGTCTCTTTATGCGGACATGGGCGATTACACGAAAGCGATTGTTTATTACAAAGAAGCATTAGCGATTAACCCCGAACATGTAAATACGCTTTATAATTTAGCTAATGCCTACGCGGAAACCGGCCGGTTGCAAGAGGCGGTTACACTTTACAAAAAAGTTCTTACGCTTAACCCCAAATATGCAGACGTCTATCTTGGGCTGGGTGTAAGCTATAACAGCCTCAGGGATTATATCCAGGCGGTTGCCGCTTATAAGAAAGCTGTTGAAATTAAACCTGATTTTGCCAATGCCTATTTTAATTTAGGGTTTACTTATGAGGCAATGGGAGAGACGGCCCAGGCGATGGATGCTTACAAAAAAGCCATTAGTGCCGATCCTAATCATGCGCCGAGTTACTACAATCTTGGTAATCTTTATGCTGTTTTAAAAAATAATAAAGAGGCGATTGATTCTTACAAAAAGGCGATTGAAATTGATTCTGCCCAAAGTGATGCCTTTGTTAATCTGATTGTTCTTTCTTTGCAGGGCGGCGACTTCAAATTGGCAGGGGAATATGCCGACAAAGCGAAAGCGGCAGGGATTGAGATTCCGCAGGAGTATTTGACGGCGATAGCAGGCCATTAGAATAGATTGACAGCAAGAAAAAGTTGTGGCAAGTTATGGAAGGGTAGTTAAGCTCTTTGAGTTTCTTTGATTTCACCGTTTTCATAGTGTCCCTGTAGCTCAGACTGGATAGAGCGGCTGCCTCCTAAGCAGCAGGCCACCCGTTCGAATCGGGTCAGGGACGCTTTTCCTTTATCCCGGATTTTTCGATAGAAAAATCCGCCGCGAGCGATAGCGAGAGGACACAAGTCCAAACTCGGGGAGAGTTCGGACTTGTGGGGTAACCCAAATTTTGAGGCTGCCCAAAAAAGGGCAGACGAAAAATCCGGGATTACCTCGTGCCTTCGGCAAATCCTTATCGGATTTGCCGCACGACCCCTTCGGGGCAAATTTTGCTATCGAAAAATTTGGGTTAAAAGTGCATACTCAGAAAAAAGCGTCCCAGTCCCCGCCGCTTGAATTGCGAAGCAATTTGGCGGGGGCAGCCCTGCTTACCTCTAAAAATATGCCAATGATTTTTTACAGAAGAAGCAGGTGCAGCCCGGCCGTCCTTAAAATCCTATTCTAGGGGAGCCGGTGCAGTCCTCGACTTTTCGAGACGGGGTCCTTTAAGTTTTGAGGAAGTCGAGGGCAGCACCTGGCTTTTCTGGGTCAAGTCTTTTAACTCAGAGGAGGCCAGGTGCAGGGACTTTCTTATTTCTAAGGAATTCCTCCGTCTAAGTCTCAAACCCGCCCCAAACCCCTATCTCCCAAAAAAAACTTTAAAAAATCTTGACACTTGTGTGTATCTGTGGAAAAATACCCCTGATTCCTTAAACCAGGGATGATTTCAATCTGACGAAGAGAGGGGGGATGCAAACAAAGCAGTCAGGAATCGTCAAATATCTGGACCAAACAATAGATAGTAGTGCTAGGCTTTGCGTTAAACCTAGATTTATATATAGAATTCTTTATATCCTAAAGGAGGATACATAATGAAACGTTTAATTATTGCATTGGCATTGGTTGCTTTAGTAGCCGTGCCTGCGTTTGCAAGCGTGCAAAACGTAAAAGTAAGCGGCGAGATTGACTCCATGTGGCTCGTTCGCGATCGTTTTAACCTTGGCACCAGCGTCACCAACGATGCCACCCAAGGTAATGATGCTTACCAGAACCTTTTTATCACCCAGGCGCTGGTTAGGATCGATGCGGACCTTACCGACAATGTCGGAACAACGGTTCAACTCATCAATGAAAGATCATGGGGATCCAACGCAAACGAGGGCGTAAGAGTTGACTTGGCCTATGTGACTTTAAAGGAAATGCTTTATGCTCCTTTATCAGTTACGGTTGGTCGTCAAAACCTTCGTTACGGTAACGGGTTCATTATCGGTGACCGTGATACCAATGATCTCGGCGGCGGTACAGGCCTCGCGGGTGTTGCCAGAGATCTTACCAAAGAAAAAGCATTCGATGCCGTGAAAATGGTATTGGATTATCATCCGTTGGTTATTGACGTGTTTGCCGCAAGGATTACCCAGGGTACTGTTGTTGAGCAGGGTGACCACAAGAATGATGTTGATCTCTTCGGTATTAACGCCAATTATCAACTCGGTGACAAATGGAACAGCGTTTTCGAAGCTTATTTCTTTGCGAAGGTGGACAAGAACACAGCCGGTGTGGCACTCAATGCCGTTGATACCGACAAGGTTCTTACCCCTGGTTTAAGAGCGAGCATCAACCCCATCAAGGGTTTGAATCTGCAAGCTGAAGGGGCATGGCAGGGTGGTACCAAAGCGACTGCATCCTCAGCTGCCACGGTAGCCAACATGAGCAGAAATGCCATCGCTGGGCAATTTGTCAGCAATTACCAACTGCCTTTCGCGAAGACAGAGAAGTATAAACCGGTTACCCAAACCGTTTATACCTTCCTTTCCGGCGAAAGCACACCGAATGATGTGCAGTATGGCTGGTCGGCCAGCAGAAATGAATGGAATGGCTGGGATCCGATGTTTGAAGATCAAGCCGGTGGAACCATCTACAACACGTTGTTTGATCTTACCAACGCGCATATCTTAACCAGTTCCATCCAGGCTTCACCTATCCAGGATGTTACCGCGAAATTCAGCTCAACTTGGATATGGCTTCAAAAAGAAGTTGATTTTGGCGCTGCTGCCGGCGGTATCGGCACGGGTAATCAGTTCTTCACCATGCGCCAACCGGACGGAACAAACATTACACCTCGCGTGACGTCAAACAAAGATGTCGGTTATGAATTCGATGCCGACTTCAGGTATGATTATACCGAAGACGTTGCATTGGGAGTCAGCCTCGGCTGGTTCTTCCCTGGCAACTTCTTTGATTCAGCGAATGACCGAACTGCGAAGCAGTTTATTACCAGCGTTGATGTGAAGTTCTAATCACAAAGACGTACGGTAACGAATATAAAGCGCCCCGCCGAAATTCGGCGGGGCGCTTTAGTTATTAACCCGGATTTTGCAAAGCAAAATCCGCCCGAAGGGCCGCATGGTCAAATCTCGATAGAGATTTGACCGCCTTGCGGGGTAATCCCAAATTTTGCCTGAACTTTTTTGTATTAGATTTTTGTATAATCTAAGTTTCGATGCAAAATTTGGGATAGCCTGCAAATTTCCCCCGCCTTAAGGTACAAAATATATAAAATAACATTTCCAAATAAAATTTTCTTTGTTATCATAATTTAGTACGCATATTTACCGGCTAGTAAACCCGGAACTCCTTTAAAGTTATACTAAACAAGAAAACTTAAGAGAAATATTAATATAGTAGTAATCGAGAGTTGCTTAAATGACCAAAGATGAGATTTATGAGCATCTAGCCCAAGTTTACTTAGGCAAGAAGCAGAACGCAAAAGACAAGCGAAGAAGAAAAAACAAGTTTCACCCCGACGCTGAACTCCTTTTAAAGGTATTGATTGCGGTTGTGGTCCTGTCAAGCGTCTTTTACGGCTTTACCGCGTTTCTTTCCAAGAAAAACGGCTATGCCCGAAGCAGTGTCCTGTTTGCCTTAAGCAATAGCCCCATCCGTATTAAATATGATTTGCGCGAGCCTTTCCCTCAAGTCAGCAGTTTTTCTATTCCTATCCCTAAAATCAATGCCTCAAAGTACAGCCGATTGACTTTTTCTATCCGGGGGCTGGACGAGGGCACCCCGGGGATGATGAAGGTGGTGCTTAAAAATAAAAAGAATGAAGTGTCTTTTTATTTTATTAAGGGTGTCGGGGAAAAATGGCAAAAATTCAGTATCCCACTATCGGAATTCAGTAAAATTACCGATTGGTATAATTTAACCGATGTCTCGTTTGTCTTTGAGGCATGGAATGCAGAAGATAAAAGGGGCGCGGTTCTCATTGATGACGTTTGTTTTGCTAGTTAAAAATAAGGAGGGTCGAGGATGCGAGTTATATCGATAGCGAATCAAAAGGGCGGTTGCGGCAAAACGACAACGGCAATCAATTTAGCTTCTACTCTAGCCTTAAACGGACGGAGGGTGCTTTTGATTGACCTGGATCCCCAAGCCCATGCCACGCTGGCTCTGAATGTCGATTCGCAAAACAGTATCTACAATGTCATCTCCAATTTATCGCCCCGCAAGATGAACATTGACGATATTATCATCAGGGTTGAAAACAGTTTTGATATTGTCCCTTCCAATATTCTGGTAGGAACCCTAGAGCAGGAATTGGCTGATGAGATTGGCCGGGAGCTAAAGCTCAACGAAATCTTTTCTAAAATCAAAGACCGCTACGATTATATTTTGATTGATTGCCCCCCGAGTTTGGGGATTTTGACCGTCAATGCTATGCGCGCCAGCAGTGAGGTTATTATCCCGGCCGAAACCAGCCGGTTTTCTCTTCAGGGCGTTGAGCGATTGATGGACATTGTTAATCTTATCCGTGACCGGCTTAACCACGAGATCAGCTGTAAGGTCTTGGTCACCATGTTTGATTCCCGCTTGCGGCATTCTTTTTCGATGCTGGCCAAAATGAAAGAACAGTTTACCGGAAAACTCTTCAGCACGATTATCCACGTTAACGTGAAGCTTAAAGAATCGGTTGTCGAGGGGCAGACGGTTACCGGCTACGACCGGTATTCGCGCGGCTTTAAGGATTATTTTAGCCTTGCCAAAGAAATTATTCACACCGAACAAAAGACCGCGGCCGAGTTTACCCCGCTTTCCGGGAGGATGCGCGACCTGGTCAAGGCCGGCTCCCGCAAAATGGCGACAACCACGATTCATCTGGACGCCCCCAACGCGCAAAACGTCTATGTGGCGGGGAGTTTCAATAATTGGTCTCTCGAGGATGCCTACAAGCTCAAGAAAGAAAACGGGCTCTGGGCTATCGACATGCCGCTTCGCCCCGGGACTTACAGCTACCGTTTTGTTATAGACGGAAAATGGCAGGAGGACCCTGCTAATCCGATTAAAGAAAAGAATCCCTTTGGGGAGATTAATTCTTTACTTGAGGTCAAATGACAATTTCTCATGCCCCTAACGACAAGCAAATCCTTGAAGGCAAGGTTATCGCCATCTTGTCGTACCTGTCAATTCTGTGCATCATTCCGCTTCTTTTCAAGAAAGACAATCCCTTTGTCCTTTCACACGGAAAACAGGGGCTGGTGATTTTTGTCGGCGAGGTAAGTGTTTTTATCGCGCATATCGTCCTGGGCACTTGGGTTTTACGCCTGGGGCTGTTTCTTTTCGGCGTTATTTCGCTGTGGGGCATTATTGAGGTCTTACGGGGCCGTTATATCAAATTGCCCGTTATTGCCGAGATTGCCGACAAGATCACCTTATAGGACTCATTCTTAAGGATCCTATGGTATTTATCCAAAAATTCCTTAAAGCGATAAAAAAACGTTTTATCAAAAATCGGCCTTCTTCCCGAAGAAAAAAGAAGGCTGTTAAGAAGAATCCCCGCAAGAAATCCAGGCCAAGCCCTAAAAAACCCCTGTCTAAGAAAATTCGTAAAGTCGCACGTCCTAAAAATAAAAAAAGTGCGGTTAAAAGAAAACCGCTTCGAAAATCCAAGATTATTTCCCGTGCCAAACCTAAGCCTAAAAAGGAATCTCCGGGTTCCCTGATAGGCGAGATTACTCATTATTTTCCTAAAATCAGTGTTTGCGTGGTTAAGGTGACTTCCGGGCGTCTGTGTGTGGGCGATGTCATTAACGTGAGGGGGCATACCAGCAGTTTTACCCAGCCGGTTCTCTCGCTTCAGATTGAACACCTGGATGTTCAGGCGGCCTCAAAGGGCGACCTGGTAGGCCTAAAGGTGATTCGGCGCACCCGTGCCGGGGATAAGGTGTATACGCTCGCGGCCACAAAACCGCCCCATTGATGGCGCGAATGGAGTTTGGCCGCTCGGTATTACCCTTAAGCGAATACCCCGGCCTTTAGGCCGGGGATGAGTCGAAGGGTTAATAAAAAAACCGGTCAATAATCGTGCTATACTTTTATTGCCCCTCCGGGAACCGTTTCGGACGGGCACTGTTAGCCGAGGAATGAATTGATGCACAAAAACGTAAAAGGACAGAGTACTTTTGAATATATCATTTTGCTGGCCGCGGTGATTGTTCTGCTTCTGGTTTTCTTAAGCCCCGCCGGGCCCTTCAAAAGAACAGTCGAGGGGACGCTGAACGGCTCCGTTGATTCGATCGGTATAATACTTCAAAACACGACTTTTCCCCGCTGATAATGACGACAAGAAAGAAACATAGCCGTCCGCTTAAGAATAATCGCCTTACGCTAAACGAAAAGAGGCTGGTGCGCCGCTACTTGGTCTGGTGCTATAAAACCACCAAGGAGGAACTGGATCGCATTGACCGCAAATTTACGCAGCTTAGGGTTGATGCTATTATTTTGGATTATCACCTTGGGAAGGTAAACGGTTTACCGGTTGACTTGCGCCAGGATTACTTGCAGCATATTGAGGAATTTAAGGCTTATATTCAGAAGAAAGAGGAAGATGCGGCAAGTTCAAAATTTTTAAAGAGCGATGACAAGCCCGCGACGCCGCAATATGTCTTTCTGGCAAATCGTTTTGCCGCTATCAAGCAGGCGATTTCCTGTTTTCTTGGGGGCTCTGAGCTAAAAACCATTGAGGCTCTCTACGAAGAGGAAATGACGGACCGTATTTTAAAATCGCGGGAACATACTTAAAAACCTATGGCCAATGCCGAATTATTAAACCGTAAAGATGGCTTAACCGGCTTTCATACCAAAGAGGGCCTCAACGAATATCTTTCTTCGAAATTAACCTCGGTCTACGAGCGCGTCAGTAAGTTCTCGATTATTATCCTGGATCTGGACAATTTTAAGGGGATTAACGATAAATACGGCCATTTAGCCGGAGACGATGCCTTAAGGTATTTCTCGGGGATCATTAACAAGGTTTTAAAGGGGCGGTTTTTTGTGGCCCGTTACGGCGGCGACGAGTTTATCATCGCGATGCAGGACAGCGTCGACGGGCGGGAAAGCTGGGACATCGCCAATAAGGTTCGTTCGCTACTTGCCCGGGAGAGATTTCATACCGTCACCGGATGGGTCAAGATCAATTCCTCTTTCGGCATTGCCACTTATCCCGACGACGAAAAGACGCCGCGGGGCTTGATTGAGATGGCCGATCAGGCGTTATATTACGCCAAGAAACACGGCCGCAATAAAATTGTCCGTTGCCAACGGATCAGGAGGTACTCGGTAAAAGACAATTTGATAAAAGCTTTTCAATGGTTTATTGCCGCCGTTTTTGCGGTGGTGATTTTGACTAGTTTCCGGGACACGAATTCCTTAAAGGGTGTGTTTGATTATTTTCAGAATATCGGCAATTATGTTGATTTTTGCCTATACTCCCGAAAGGCAAATCGTAACTACGGGGTCTTTAAGCTTAAGGACGGGAAGCTATTGGAAGGATGGATTATCAAGGAGACCCCGGATACATTCTTACTGAGCATGAAAAAGCCTACGCTTTCCTCAAACCCCTTTGCCGGTAGCCGCACCACGCTCATCCAGCCGGTTAAGGTTCCCAAGGCAATGGTCTACTCTTCGATAAAATCCCTTAAGAAATAAAGCCGATTTTTTACGCCGCGGCTGTAATCAAAAGAACAGTGCGGATATCGTAACTGCGTCAGAATTTGGTGGTGGGATATTTAGGCAGGCGTTGTTTATATTTCTGGTTTTGATATTGAAAATCATCCATAAGCTTTTTTTGTTCTTTCCAGGTTGCCGTGGCCATATTTTTTTGTTCCTCGCGGGTTGGGTCGGAGAATTTGGCCCGGTCGATGCCTGCTAAAAAGCCGAAAAATATTCCTAATCCCAGAATCCCCAGAAAGGCAACCGCGATAAGCAGGTATAATCGAATCATAGAATTATTATAGAAAAGAGAAGGGTGTAAGGCAATAAAAATAAAATGATCCC
>JAKLDJ010000004.1 GCA_022703585.1 Candidatus Omnitrophota bacterium
GAAACGACAAGCTGACCACCGAAGACTTTGAGATGCTTGTTGTCGCGGAAAAATAGCATCATTGATTACTCTTTCTTATTGCTATGAAAAAAGATAATATGCGGATATTGATCCGTACCTTTGGCTGCCAAATGAATGAGTATGACACCGAGCTGGTGCGTAGTATTCTTAGTAAGGCGGGATTTTCGTTCACTGACGATGAATTAAGTGCTGACATTGTTCTCCTAAACACCTGTTCCGTGCGGGATAGCGCGGTGCGCAAGGTGCGTGGGTATATCCATGATCTCTACAACGACCGCCGTCGCAAACTCAACAAACCCAAAAAACCCAATAAGCCCAATAGACCCAAAGAACCCAATCAACCCCTGATTGGTATCCTGGGCTGCATGGCGACGAATTTCCGGGAAGCGTTGTTTGAGGATAAAAATAAGAATTTAAAAATTGATTTTATTGCTGGGCCGGATTCGTATAAGCGATTACCGGAAATAATTAAAGGATGCTTAGAAAGCTGTCAGCAAAAGATTTCTGACGTTACCCTTTCCAAATTCGAAACCTATTCCGACATTTATCCTCTGCGTGAAGGAGACGCTTGCCCTGAGCGAAGTCCCGAGCAACGCGAGGGACGAAGTCGAAGGGTCAATGCCTGGATCGCGGTGATGCGCGGATGTGATAATTTTTGCACGTTTTGCGTGGTGCCTTACGCAAGAGGGCGAGAGCGCAGCCGTTCGCCTGAAAGCATCCTTGAAGAAGCTAGGCGCGCTGCGGAGGAGGGGTTTTGTCAGGTAACGCTTTTAGGGCAGAATGTTAATTCGTATAAATATGAAGGGGCGACTTTTGCCAGCCTGCTGGCAAAAGTCGCAACGATAGACGGCATCAAGCGCATCCGTTTTATGTCGCCGCACCCTAAAGATTTTCCGCAGGATTTACTGGAAGTGATCGCGCAGGAGTCAAAAGTCTGCAAACACATCCATTTGCCGCTGCAGGCCGGCAATGACCGCATTTTAAAGATGATGAATCGTGGCTATAGCCAGGCGGACTACCTGAAACTTGTTGATAAAATCCGCGAGATTTGCCCCGCAGCGACGTTAACCACCGATATTATTGTCGGCTTTCCCGGTGAAACCGATAAAGAATTCGCCGACACGGTTAAAATTATGCGTACCGTTGAATTTGATTCGGCCTACACTTTTAAGTATTCGCCGCGGCCCGGGACCATTGCCGCTAAAAAGTTAGCAGACGATGTTTCGCCTGCCAAGAAAGCAGAGCGCCTCGACAAAATAAGCGCTTTGCAAAAAACGATTTCTTTAAAGAGAAATAAATCAGCCATCGGCCAAACCTTTGAAGTCCTGGTCGAGCAGGAGGGGACCGCACGCTCAAAAAACGACTTTCAGGGCCGCACCGACGGCAATAAGCTGGTTATCTTACCAAAAGGAGAGTACCGGCAAGGGGATTTTGTTAAAGTCGAAATTACTGACGCTAGCGCGTATATATTGAAAGGAAAAGTTTTATAAAAGAAGCGGGAAAAAGATACACGGGACAAGAAACAAGATACAAACAAAATTCAATATCCAAATAGTCAAACACGAGAGCTATTCTTGGCAAAACATGGTTTGAATATTGAAGCTTGGTTATTGTAAATTCCCTGGTTATTGTTTCTTGGTTTTTGTATCTTGATTAGCTAACGCTTTGAATTTTCTTTGCTTCTAATTTAATTTTCATGTCCCTCAGAACTCAAATAAAAACCTACGCCACCCAAACGCTCGGCTTCGACGATTGCCGGTTTGCAAATCCTTTCTTGAGCGATAAATTGTCCGTTTACCGGCAATGGATCAAGAAAAATCAACATGGCACAATGGAATACTTGGCCGCTCATTTGCCGAAGAAAGAAAACCCCGAACTGCTTTTAAAAGACGTGCGCACGGCGATCGTCGTTATTAAGAATTATAAAAACACAACCGCCAAATATCTTACTAATCGCTTTAAAATCGCTCGTTACGCTGTCGGAAAAGACTATCATCTTGTTATTGAAGAAAAATTACGCGCACTCGAGCAATTCATCAAAAGCCGGGAGTCAAGTGCTCAATGTTTCATCGGCGTTGACAGCCGGCCTATCGCTGAGCGCAGCTTGGCCTTGGAAGCGGGTATTGGTTTTTTAGGTAAAAATTCGATGGTCATAAAACCCGGTTTAGGTTCGTATTGTTTCATTGGTGTAATTTTAACAACCCTTAAACTTAAGCCTGATTTACCGCTTAAAAAAAATTGCGGTACCTGCCGTCGATGCATCGATGCTTGTCCGACAAGCGCCATCCGTAATGACTATACGCTATACGCTAAACGCTGTATCAGTTACCAGACAATAGAGCGCAAAACCCCGTTAAGCGTAAGTGAAATAAAGAAGGCGAGAGGATGGGTATTCGGCTGCGACATATGCCAGGAAGTCTGCCCGTACAATCACGCCGGGACACCTTTAACCGACTGGGAGGAGTTTCTGCCAAAATCCGGAGTTGGCTTTGATGCGTTCGACGGCCCCGCCTTAGCGGGACCGCTCAGCATCAACCCTGAGCGAAATTCCAAATCGCATGATGAAAAAAGTCGAAGGGTTGACTTCTTTGAAAAATCCTCTAAAATTATAGATAGCACGATTATCCCTAAAGATTCGGCATTGTACCGTTCGAGAAAAACGGTTGTGCCTAATTGCGTTACGGCTCAAAACGTATTTCAGGCTAAAGAAAACAATTAAAATGACATCGGATAACACACTCAAGCTGCTTAAAGAACTCCTGGCCCAGCGGATCCTTGTCCTTGACGGGGCTATGGGCACCATGATCCAGGGATACAATCTTAGCGAAGCGGATTTTCGCGGGAAAAAATTTGCCAGCCATCCTTGCGATTTAAAAGGCAATAACGACCTTTTGTCTTTAACCCAACCTCAAATCATCGAAGAAATCCACCGCAAATTCCTGGACGCCGGCGTCGATATTATCGAAACCAATACCTTTAATTCAAACGCGATTTCGATGGCGGATTACAAGATGGAAGGGGCGATTTTTGCCCTCAATCTTGCCTCGGCAAAAATCGCCCGCCAGATAGCCGATGAATTCACCAAGAAAACACCCCAAAAACCGCGTTTTGTCGCCGGAGCTATTGGCCCCACTAACCGCACCGCCTCGATGTCGCCGGATGTGAATAATCCATCGTTTAGGGCTATCACATTTGATCAGCTGGTCGAGGCCTACGCCGAACAGGTGCGCGGTTTAGTTGACGGAGGGGCGGATATTCTTTTAATCGAAACGGTTTTTGATACCTTAAACTGCAAGGCCGCAATTTGTGCCGTCCAGGATTGTTTTGAAAAAACCGGCAAGGTTCTGCCTCTGATGATTTCCGGGACAATCACTGATCAAAGCGGGCGCACGCTCTCCGGGCAAACGCCGGAGGCCTTCTGGATTTCAATTGCCCACGCCAATCCTTTAAGCGTGGGGCTCAATTGTGCCTTGGGCGCGCCACAAATGAAACCCTACATCGAAATGCTTTCGCGCAGCGTGCCTTGTCACATCAGTTGTTACCCTAATGCGGGATTGCCCAATGCCTTCGGCCAGTACGACCACACCCCCGAATTCATGGCATCGGTTTTAAAAGATTTTGCCAAAGAAGGATTTTTAAATATTGTGGGCGGCTGCTGCGGCACCACGCCGGAGCATTTAAAGAAGATCGTGGAGGCGATGGAGGGAATGCCGCCGCGCACAATTCCTGACGCTGCGTCGTATCCGCAGTTTAGCGGCCTGGAACCGTTTGTCATCCGACCGGAAACAAATTTTGTGAATATCGGCGAGCGCACCAACGTTACCGGATCATCCCAATTTGCCAAATTGATTTTAAATAACGATTATGAAGGGGCATTAAAAGTCGCGCGCCAGCAGGTCGAAGATGGGGCACAGATGATCGACATCAACATGGATGAGGCTATGCTCGATTCCGAAAAGGCGATGACGACATTTTTACATCTGATTGCCGCCGAACCGGATATCGCCCGGGTGCCAATCATGATCGATTCCTCCAAATGGTCAGTGATTGAAGCAGGCCTCAAGTGCATTCAGGGGAAGGGAATCGTCAATTCCATAAGCCTCAAAGACGGCGAAGAAGCTTTTAAAGAACGCGCCCGCAAGGTTAAACGTTTTGGCGCCGCGGCCATTGTCATGGCCTTTGACGAAAAAGGCCAGGCGGATACGGTCCAGAGAAAAGTAGAGATCGCTACCCGCGCCTACAATATTTTGACAAACGACGTCGGATTTGCGCCGCAGGATATTATTTTTGATATCAACATTCTGGCAATCGCCACCGGAATGGAGGAGCATAATAATTATGCCGTCAATTTTATCGAGGCGACAAAGATCATTAAAAAGAATTTCCCCGGCACTCTGGTAAGCGGCGGAATAAGCAATTTATCGTTTTCATTCCGCGGCAACAATACCGTGCGCGAGGCCATGCACGCGGCGTTTTTGTACCATGCCATCAAGGCGGGTTTGGATATGGGCATTGTGAATGCCGGTAAATTAATTGTCTACGAACAAATCCCCAAAGATTTATTGCAGTTAGTCGAAGATGTGGTCTTAAACCGGAACCCCGAAGCTACACAACGCTTAATTGATTTTGCCGAGAAAACAAAAGGCAAGGATACCATTACGGCGGCAAAAGAAAAACAGTGGCGTCAAATGCCGGTCGAGGAACGCCTTTCTTACGCTTTGGTTAACGGCATTACCGATTATATTGACGTCGACGTCGAGGAGACCCGGAAAAAATTTACCCAACCGCTTCAAGTCATCGAAGGGCCGTTGATGAAGGGAATGAATACTGTGGGTGATCTATTCGGCAGCGGAAAAATGTTTTTGCCTCAAGTGGTCAAAGCCGCCCGAGTGATGAAAAAAGCCGTGGCGTACTTAAAACCTTTTATTGAAGCCCAGAAAGGCGCCGGTGGCGTTCACAAGACCGCGGGAAAAATCCTTTTGGCAACGGTCAAGGGTGACGTGCACGATATCGGAAAAAGCATCGTCGGTGTGGTCCTAGCCTGCAATAACTACGAGATTATTGATCTTGGGGTTATGACCCCCTGCGCTAAAATTCTGGAAACGGCAAAAAAAGAAAAAGTCGACATGATCGGTTTAAGCGGATTAATTACCCCGTCGTTGGAAGAGATGGTTTACGTGGCGCGAGAGCTGGAACGAAACGGCTTTAGCCAGCCGCTTTTGGTCGGAGGCGCCACTACGTCGCGCATTCACACCGCGGTTAAGATCGCGCCCGAATACAGCCAACCGGTTATCCATGTTCCCGACGCTTCAAAATGTGTTAGCATCGCCGGAAACCTTGCCAATCCGTCTCTAAAAGAGAAGTTTTCCGCTAACATCAAAAGTGAATACACCAAGCTGCGTCAAGAGCACGAAAAAACTCAAGAATCTTCCCTGCTGACGATTTTAGAGGCCCGTAACCGCAAACCAAAAATCGATTGGGCAAATTATGCACCTACAAAGCCGTCATTTTTGGGAACCAGGATTCTTAAAGATGTTGCTCTCGATGAAATCAGCCGCTACATCGACTGGACGCCTTTTTTCATTGCTTGGGAACTCAAAGGACATTATCCGCAGATCTTTGATGACCCCAAGGTAGGAGAGGAAGCGAAAAAACTTTTTTCCGATGCCCAGAATCTCCTTAGTAGAATCATTCAGGAAAAGCTCCTAACCGCCCGCGCCGTTATCGGCCTGTACCCCGCCAACGCCGTCGGCGATGATATCGAACTGTACGCGGATGATAAACGAAAAAAAGTTTTAACCGTATTGCACACCCTGCGCCAGCAGTTTGATAAATCCGGCCCCATCAGTAATTTGGCCCTGGCGGATTTTGTGGCTCCTAAAGAAACCAGCATTAAAGATTACGTAGGCGGATTTGCGGTTACCGCAGGGTTAGACATCGAAAAAGCCTTAAAGAAATTTACAAAGGCGAATGATGATTACAGCGCGATCCTGCTGAAGGCCCTGGCTGACCGCCTGGCCGAGGCCCTGGCTGAACGCATGCACGAACTGGTTCGCAAGGAATTCTGGGGATACGCAAAGAATGAAGATTTTAGGATAGAATCTTTAATTCACGAAAAATATCAAGGCATCCGTCCCGCAGCCGGCTACCCAGCTTGCCCAGACCATACCGAAAAACGCATTCTCTTTGACCTTTTGAAAGCTGAGAAAACAACTTCTATTACGCTAACCGAGAATTTTGCTATGCATCCGGCGGCATCAGTCAGCGGACTTTATTTCGCGCATCCGATGAGCCGCTATTTTGGCGTGGGCAAGATCGGTAAAGACCAGGTGATTGATTACGCCAAGCGTAAAAAAATGCGTGTCGAGGTTGTGGAAAAATGGCTGGCGCCGTATCTGGGGTATTTCCATACGATTAAGACCGGTTAAATCTGACGCCCGGGCGCAATCCAAAGGCCCCTAATTTGACATCCCCCGTCGGCTGTGATATGATTTTACCTATTCGTTGAATTATTAGCTAGCAGGTACTTTAAGAAAGACCTCAAAATGAAAAAAGATATTATTCAAAAAGAAGGCCTGGGAACAGTTGAGACGAAATATGCTACTTTCGCCGAACCACCCCATGAGATGGTTTTAGAAAGCGGAGCCAAGCTGGGCCCGATTACATTGGCCTATGAGACCTACGGCGAACTCAATAAAGATAAGAGCAATGTGGTTTTAATTGTTCATGCCTTATCCGGAGACGCTCATGCGGCCGGCTGGCATGACGGCGACAAGCACCCCGGCTGGTGGGACAATATGATCGGTCCGGGTAAAGCCTTTGATACCGAAAAATATTTTATTATTTGCTCCAATGTCATCGGTGGATGCAAGGGAAGTACCGGTCCAGCATCTATTAATCCCAAAACCGGCAAGCCCTACGGCCTAAGTTTTCCGCTGATCACAATCAGGGACATGGTCCAGGCGCAAAAACTTCTTCTCGATCAGATGGGAATAAAGAAAATTCTTGCGGTTGCCGGCGGTTCGATGGGAGGCCAGCAGGTACTCAAATGGGCCATTGATTATCCGGAAATGGTGCGTTCCGCCATTCCCATTGCCACCACGACCCGGCATACCGCCCAGCAGATTGCCCTTAATGAAGTCGGCCGCCAGGCAATCATGGCCGATCCCGATTGGCAGGGAGGCGATTATTACGGAAAAACTATTCCCGCGCGCGGGCTCGCCTTGGCGCGGATGATTGGACACATTACCTACATGAGCGATAAATCCATGGCGGAAAAGTTCGGCCGCAAATTGATTTCCAAAGAAAAGGGCGGTTTTGATTTTTCTCAGGATTTTGAAGTTGAGAATTATCTCAAATACCGCGGTGACAGCTTTGTGCAACGGTTTGATGCCAATTCCTATTTGTATATTACCAAGGCCCTGGACTATTTTGACCTGGCCGAAGACGGAAAATTAACCGACGCCTTGCGCAAGGCCAAGGCAAAATTCCTGATCATTGCCTTTACCTCGGATTGGCTGTACCCGACGTATCAATCCAAAGAGATCGTTAAGGCTCTTAAGGCGAACGATATTGATGTTTCTTTTTGCGAGGTAAGCTCGGATTACGGCCACGATGCGTTTTTGGTAGAAGTCGAAGGGCAGTCTCGTTTAATCAAACACTTTTTAGCACGCGTACAAAAAGAAATAAAAGCCTAGGTGTATCAATGGACAACTCCCAAAAAATAACAAACCGCGTTGATCACGCAGTCATTTTAGGTTTAATCGAATCACAATCCAAGGTCCTTGACCTAGGCTGCGGCGACGGGGAACTGTTACATCTTCTCTCCCGGCAAAAATCGGTGCGCGGAACCGGCATTGAGATCGACGAGAATGCCATCTATAAGTGTATCGAAAAGGGCTTAAGTGTCGCCCACGGCGATATCGATTCGGGGTTAATGGATTATTCCGACAAGCGTTTCGACTATGTTATTTTAAACGAAAGTTTGCAGCAGGTCTTGCATCCCGAAAAAGTTATTTTAGAATCCCTTCGGGTCGGCAAAAAGGTTATTGTCGGCATACCGAATTTCTGCCAAATAGGCGCACGGTTTCAGCTTTTCTTCCAGGGACGGGTGCCGGTTACAAAAGAATTGCCGTACCAGTGGTATGACACGCCCAACCTGCGTTTTTTAAGTATTAAGGATTTTGCAAATTTCTGCAAAGTTAAAAACATCACCATTGAGAAAGAAGTCGGCATTGACGACCGCGGAGTGGTGGGTATTCTACCGAATTTATTTGCGAACCTCGGCATATTCTTGTTGAGTAGAAATTAATTATACAAAGGAGAATTTTGATGCCCTACATTAACTTAAAAGTCGTCGGCAAGCTCACCAAGGAGCAGAAGAAAGAGATTGCCAAACAGTTCTCAGACACCCTGCTTAAAGTTGCCAGTAAGCCCAAAGAATACACCTATCTTGTGATTGATGAAATTCCGGGTGAAAACTGGGCCGTGGGCGAGAAATTCTTCGGCTAATCCCTTTTTAGAAACTTGATTCCTGCCAAGTATCAACCATGCCACAAGCCAATCGCATACAAATCGGCATCTTAACTGTCTCTGACCGGGCAAGCAAAGGTAGTTACCAAGATATTTCCGGGAAAGAGATCATCAGCCTTTTGAAGAAATACCTGGCGGTTGACTGGCTGCCGGTTTACAAAATTATCCCTGACAATCTCGGCCAAATTAAAAGCACCCTAAAAAGAATGGCAGATAAAGAAAAATGCTGCCTTATTATTACAACCGGAGGGACGGGGCCGGCACTGCGTGACATCACCCCGGAGGTAACGGCTCAAGTCTGCAGCAAGATACTGCCCGGTTTCGGCGAGGCCATGCGCATTGTTTCGTTAAAATCTGTTCCTACCGCGATCCTTTCGCGACAAACTGCAGGAATCCGCAATCAGACTCTCATCATCAACTTGCCCGGAAATCCAAAAGCCATTAAACAATGTCTTACGGCTGTTCTACCGGCTGTGCCTGATTGCATCGATCTAATCGGAGGGCCGTATCTAAAGTACAGATCTGGCACCTTAAGGACTCTACATCTTCACCGCTAAATCCGCACGGAAATTTCACCCCCCAAGACGAAATAGGTTAAATACGGCATTTTTTAAAGTATTTATTGACATTATCCGGTATTGTATTACAATTTAGTTAGGTAACACTCCTCGATAAAACGTGCTTTTAAGGAGAACCGTATGGAAAACCGGATTCAGATACAGGCAACACCAAACCCAAATGCGCTTAAATTTATCTTAGATGTCCCTGTCAAGAACCAGGGAAAGGCGATCTTTAAGAGTGCTGAAGATTGCCATCATTGCCCATTGGCGCGGCATTTATTTACGGTGCCCCATGTAACGGAATTATATTTCTTTGGAAACTTTATTACGGTAACCCAGGACGGCCATGAAGACTGGGAAATCCTAGAAGAAAAGATTAAAAAGGCAATTTTGGAAAAAATAGCCGAACACGATGCTAATTTTGACATCGGGAAGCAGGAAGAAAAAATTCCGCCCGCGACAGAGAAACTCAGCCAGGTCGAGTCAATTCTCGATCAAACCATCCGTCCGGCACTTCAAGGAGACGGAGGAGACGTCCAAGTCGTCAGTTTTGAAAATAATGTTCTTACAGTCCATTATCAGGGTGCCTGTGGCTCATGCCCGAGCGCTACTATGGGAACGCTCAAGGCCATTGAGGCGATATTAAAAGAGGAATACGATCCCAATATTGTGGTTCAGGCTCTTTAAGGGGGCTTTACGGGTGATGTCATGGAAAAGAATAGATTAACTGATTATCGATGCCGTCCATGCGAAGGCACGGAAAGGCCGTTAGGCAGTTCAAAGATCCAAGAGCATCTTGGGCAAGTTCCGGGCTGGAGCCTCGCAGAAAATGCGCAAGAGATCTACCGAGAGTACACCATGAAGGACTTTATGGCTGCGGTCAAGTTTATCGGCTGTATTGCTGAAATAGCTGAGAGCGAAAATCACCATCCCGATATCCATCTAACCGGATATCGAAAACTCAAGGTTGTGCTTAGCACGCATGCCATTAACGGGTTGTCCCAAAACGATTTTATCCTGGCGGCTAAGATTAACGAGCTTCCGGTTGAATTAAAAATCGACAAGCCGGTGGCGGGCTCGTAAAAAAAGAAAGGTCGTCTATGTTCAAGGTCAACAAAAAGGTCGAATACGCCCTGATCGCTCTTAAGCATATGAGCAGCGCCTATCCGGGAAAACTTATATCGGCAAAAGATATTTGCGATACCTATAAAACACCGTTTGATACTACCTCGCGTGTTTTGCAAATTATGGCACAACGGGGAATACTAAAAGCTGAACTTGGCGCTTATGGAGGGTACCAAATCCAAAAGGATCTCTCCCGGATAACATTTTTGGAACTCACCGAAATGATCTTAGGGCCGGTCGAAATTGCCAATTGCATTCATGACGGTCGCAGCCCCTGCGACCTGGCGTCGGGCTGCAACGTGATTGCCCCCATGCTGATTTTAAACTCGAAGATGGTTGAACTCTTTAAAACGATCACCGTCAGGGATTTAATTGACTCAAAACATCACGCAGCGAAAACGATTAAAGAAAAAATTGCCTAAGGCATTTAAAGATGAAAAACACAGCCAACCATAACGACATAAAGACAGATTACAAATACGGCTTTATCACGGATATCGACACCGATGTGATTCCCAAAGGATTAAATGAAGATGTCGTCGGCATGATATCCGAGAAAAAACATGAGCCTGCTTTTATGCGCGAATGGAGGCTTAAGGCTTACCGGCACTGGCTCACCATGAAAGAACCGCATTGGGGGAATTTTTATTACGCGCCGATCGATTATCAGGCCATCAGTTATTATTCTGCCCCCAAGCGAAAAATGGATAGCCCTAAAAACATCGACGAGATTGACAAGGAACTTTTGGAAACATTTGACAGGCTCGGCATTCCTTTAACCGAACAAAAGCGCCTAACCGGGGTCGCGGTGGATGCCGTTTTTGACAGTGTTTCGGTGGGAACAACGCATAAGGAGATACTGGCCAAGGAAGGAATTATTTTCTGCTCGATGTCCGAGGCAATCCAAAACCATCCCGATCTTATAAAGAAATATTTAGGATCCGTTGTGTCTTACACGGATAACTTTTTCGCGTCGCTTAATTCTGCCGTTTTCAGCGACGGTTCGTTCTGTTTTATCCCTAAGGGCGTCAAATGCCCCATTGAACTATCGACGTACTTTCGAATTAATGCTTCCGAAACCGGACAATTTGAGCGAACGCTTATTGTCGCCGAGGAAGACAGCTTTGTTAATTACCTGGAAGGATGTACCGCACCCATTCGCGACAGCAACCAATTGCACGCTGCCGTGGTTGAGCTGGTGGCGCTTGATAACGCGGAAATCAAGTATTCCACCGTCCAAAACTGGTACGCCGGCGACAAGGATGGCAAGGGAGGAATTTATAATTTCGTTACCAAGCGCGGCAAATGTTCAGGTAATAATTCTAAGATATCCTGGACCCAGGTAGAAGCGGGCGCCGCCATCACCTGGAAATATCCCAGCGTCATTCTGCAGGGTGACAATTCGACGGGAAGATTTTATTCGGTGGCGTTGACCAATAACCGTATGCAGGCCGATACCGGGACAAAAATGATCCATATCGGAAAAAATACAAAGAGCACGATTATTTCAAAAGGGATTTCAACCGATTACTCAAATAATAGTTACCGTGGAATGGTCATGATTCTGCCTTCGGCGAACGGCGCGCGCAATTTTTCCCAGTGCGATTCCATGCTGGTGGGAAACAACTGCAGCGCCAACACATTCCCGAATATCGATGTGCGCAATAATACCGCCATTCTCGAGCATGAAGCGTCGACGTCAAAGATCAGCGCCGACCAGATCTTTTACCTGAAATCTAGGGGGCTGGACAGCGAGGGGTCGGTTTCCCTGATCATCAATGGTTTTTGTAAAGAAGTCTTTAAGGAACTTCCTCTGGAATTCTCGGTGGAGGCGGTCAGATTATTGGAGTTGAAGCTTGAGGGAAGCGTTGGTTAAGATAAAATGAAAGGTAGCAAACATGCTAGAAATTAAAAATCTCTACGCCGGCATTAATGGCGTATCCATTTTAAAAGGGGTTGATCTAACGGTTAACCCGGGAGAGGTCCACGCCATTATGGGCCCTAACGGTTCGGGCAAAAGCACTCTGGCAAAGGTCATCGCCGGCCACCCGGATTACAAGGTCGAACAAGGGACCATGGAGTACGAGGTCAATTTAAAGAAACTGGATCTAGCCGCCATGGAGCCGGAAATACGGGCCCGGGAAGGGATTTTTCTGGCATTTCAGTATCCGGTCGAGATACCGGGCGTAAATAATTCCGTTTTCTTACGGGCGGCTTTTAACGAAATATGCCGGCATCAAGGGGCGGAGGAAATGGACCCGATTGAGTTTGACCAATACCTGCGGCAGAAAATGAAGCTGCTGGAAATGGACGAGAAATTTATCGATCGACCTGTTAATGTGGATTTTTCCGGAGGAGAAAAGAAACGTAATGAAATTTTGCAGATGGCGATTCTGGCGCCTCGCTTGGCCCTATTGGATGAAACCGATTCCGGGCTGGACGTGGATTCGATGAAAATTGTCGCCAACGGCGTCAATAAACTAAAAAGCAAAAACAACGCGATCGTTTTGATTACCCACTATCAACGTCTTTTAAATTATATCGTCCCGGATTTTGTTCATGTCTTAAGTGACGGAAAGATCATCAAATCCGGAGGAAAAGAGCTGGCCATAAAGGTTGAGACACAAGGATACGACTGGTTAATTTAAAAGAAAGAGCGGATAAAATGATTTCAACTGGCCTAAAACCACAGAAATTTATAGAACAGCTACGGATAAAACGTCCTCACAGTAAAGACGATTTGCCGCCGTGGCTTACTAATTTACACGAGGAAGGAGTCAAGCGGTTTAGCGATATCGGTTTTCCGGACCCTAAAAACGAGGAATGGAAATTTACCGATATTGCGCCGATAACAGAGAAATCATTTCATTTTCCGGATGAAAAAACAATCGCCGAATTGCGGAGTTTTAACGAATACGTTGACCGCAATGAACCGACGATTGTCTTTATAAACGGATTCTTTTCCGCCCGGTATTCGAGCCTAAACGGCTTGGAGCAGGGCTTGACCATAACGAACCTTGCCCAGGCAGTCAAGGATCAGCCCAAAATCATTCAATCGCTTCTTTTCCGTCACGATTTGAAGCAAGAGAACAGTTTTTCGGCGCTCAACAGCGCATTCTTCAAAGACGGTGCTTTCATACAGATTAGCGATAATGCCGTTTGCAACCGCCTTATTCACATTATTCATATCGTAAGCCAACAAAACGATGATACGGTTATTTTTCCCCGAAATCTTATCATCCTGGGCCGTTCTGCCCAAGCCGAAATACTCGAAAGCTACGTCTCATTCTCAAAGATACGCTATTTTACGAATGCCGTAAGCGACGTATTTGTAAACGAAGGTGCAAAACTACATTATTATAAGGCGCAAGGAGAAAGCCTCAACGCGTTCCACCTTGCTGGTATGCGCATTGCCCAAGAGGCAAATAGCGAAGTGAATACATTCACGTTTTCAGCAGGAGCGCAGATTTCCCGGAATGATCTCTCCGTTACCCTTGACGGTGAAGGGGCCAAGGCCGTCTTAAACGGGTTGTATGCCGTCAGCGGCAATCAACTCGTGGATAACCATACCGCCATTGACCACAAACCGCCGCGTTCATTGAGCACGCAACTTTACAAGGGAATACTCGACGGAAATTCCAGGGCAGTTTTTAACGGAAAGATCCTTGTCCGAAGAGAAGCCCAGCAGACAAATTCGTATCAACTGAACAAAAATATCCTTTTAAGCCCGAGCTGCCAAATTCACACAAAACCCCAGCTTGAGATCTTTGCCGATGATGTTCGCTGCACCCACGGGGCCACCATCGGCCAACTCAATGATGATGAGATTTTTTATCTCCAGACACGAGGCATCCGTAAGGACTTTGCCACGCGTATGCTTTTATGCGGTTTTATTGACGATGTTACCGGTAAAATCCCAAACGTGTCGGCCAGGACAAAGATCGATGAACTTTTAACTAAAATATTTCCGGCTTTAAAATGCAAAATATGAAGACGAGACCGTTTGACCTTAATGCTATTCGAAAAGATTTTCCCACACTTTCGGTTTCGGTGCGGGGCAAGCCCTTGGTTTACCTGGATAATGCCGCCACGACCCTAAAGCCCAAATCAGTTATTCGCGCACTCAATCGGTACTACAAGGACGAGTGCTCGAATGTCCACCGCGGTGTGCATTATCTAAGCGAAAAGGCAACCGCCGAATACGAGAGGGCGCGGGAGAAAATAAGCCATTTTATTAATGCCCGGTTATCGTCAGAAATTATTTTTACCCGGGGCACCACGGACGCCATCAATATCGTCGCTCAAAGTTACGGCCGGACATTTCTAAAAGCAGGGGATGAAATTCTTATCTCCCATATGGAACACCATTCAAATATTGTCCCCTGGCAAATACTGTGCGAGGAAAAAGGGTGCGTACTAAAGGTTGCCCCCGTCAATGACGCGGGCGAATTAATACTCGATGAATTTAAGAAGCTGGTTAATCCCAAAACGAGATTTATTTCGATCGTTTATGTCTCCAACTCCTTGGGCACCATCAATCCGATTAAAGAAATTATCGATTTTGCCCATGCGCACAAAATTCCGGTCCTAGTTGATGCCGCCCAGGCAGTCGGACACCGAGCGATTGATGTCAGGGGCCTTGATTGCGATTTTCTCGCCTTCTCGGGGCATAAATTATTTGGCCCGACCGGTGTCGGTGTGCTCTACGGTAAAGAGGATCTTTTAAATGCCATGCCGCCCGCCCAGGGCGGAGGGGATATGATCGCAACTGTTACTTTTGAAAAGACAACCTACAACGTTTTACCCTACAAGTTTGAAGCCGGCACGCCGCCCATTGCCGGAGTCATCGGTTTGGGGGCCGCGGTTGATTATGTCCGGTCGATCGGTTTTGAAAATATCGGAACACACGAAAAAGAATTGCTGGAATACGGAACTCGAGCGCTTAAAGCCATCCCCGGGCTTCGGCTTATCGGGACGGCGCAGCACAAGGCCTCTATCCTGTCATTTGTTTTGGACAAAATCCATCCTCATGATTTAGGAACGCTGGTTGACGAACAGGGCGTTGCCATCCGCACCGGGCATCATTGCACCATGCCCTTAATGGCGCGATTTAATGTCCCGGCAACTGCACGGGCATCACTGGCGTTTTACAACACGAAAAAGGAAATCGATTCCCTGGTCGCGGCCATCTATAAAGCCAAAAAGGTATTCACATGAGCGAATCGACGAGCAAGCATGAACTCTACCAGCAGGTGATCCTCGAGCACAATAAAAAACCGAGGAACTTTAAGAAGATTGATAACCCCACGCACTTTGCCGAAGGTTATAATCCGCTCTGCGGGGATCATTTAATGGTCTACTTAAGCGTCGATGACAAAGGCATCATACAAGAGATTTCTTTCGAAGGCTCGGGCTGCGCTATCTCAAAGGCCTCGGCGTCAATGATGACGGTCAGCCTTAAGGGAAAAACGCTCGACGAGGCAAGAAAATTATTCGAACAGTTTCATAAGTTGGTTATTGGAAAACTTCATCCGGAAAAAGATGCTCATACCTTAGGAAAATTATCTATTTTCTCCGGTATCTGGCAATACCCTGCGCGGGTTAAATGCGCTATCCTATCCTGGCATGCGATGAACGGTGCCATCAATAAAGTTCAAAACGTATCAACTGAAAACTGATTATGGCGCCGCTTGTCTTAACTGAACCATCCGCCTGCTCTGACAAAAAAAATAATTTGAAAGACACCCTCCAGAGACCGCTGCAGGATTTGCGCATTTCGGTCATCGATCAATGCAATCTGCGCTGCGCTTATTGCATGCCGGTTGACCATTGCCATGAACAATACTCATTCTTAAGAAAAGAAGAGAGGCTTCATTTCGATGAAATCGTACGTTTGGTGAATATTTTTGTTCGTCAAGGTGTCGCTAAAGTCCGCATAACCGGAGGGGAGCCTCTTTTGCGGGAAAATATTACCGAGCTTATTGAGAAAATAAGCGCGGTAAAGGGGGTCCGGGACTTGGCCCTTACCACCAACGGTATTCTGCTGCCTCGTTTTGCCCGGATGCTTAAGAATGCAGGCTTGAAGCGCCTTACGGTAAGCTTGGATACACTGGATGACAAGATTTTTCGCGCGCTTAACGGAGGTCGTGCCGGTGTCGCTCAAATCATCGACGGAATCCGTGCTGCCGAAGCGGCAGGATTTATTTCAATCAAAATCAATGTCGTGGTTAAAAAGGGAATCAACGACCATTGTCTGCTGGATCTGGTGAATTACTTTAAAGGCACCCGTCATATTGTGCGCTTCATCGAATATATGGATGCGGGAAACCGCAATGACTGGCAAAAAGACCTGGTCGTGCCGTCTGCTCAAATCTTGAGCCGCATCCGGGAACATTTTTCTGTCCGTAATATCGAGCCTAACTACTACGGAGAAGTCGCAGACCGGTATCAGCTGACAAATCACAAAGGAGAAATCGGGTTTATCTCTTCTGTCAGCCAGCCGTTTTGCCAGGACTGCACGCGATTAAGGCTTTCGCCGGACGGAAAACTGTATACCTGCTTATTTGCGGGAGAAGGGAAAGATTTGCGCACGCTTTTAAGAAATGGCGCAACCGACGAAGCGATTTATCTGGTCACGGAAAATCTCTGGAAGAATCGTACGGATCGATATTCGCAAGAGCGTTCTACCGGAGGGGGAGCAAAGGGGATTTTAAAAAAGGTTGAAATGTATCAAATCGGTGGATAACTACCAGATTACTTCGCGGACGCTAGCCGGCATCCCGTTAAACGTTCCTACCAATCGGACTTCCCGGATTAAATCAAAGCCAAATTTTTCTTTTACTGCCTGCTTCATGCGAACAGCGAGGTCAAAAACATCCTGAGAGGTGCAGGTGCCGGCTTTAATAATGATGTTGGCATGTTTTTCAAATACTGCGGCACCATTCGCGCGCATTTCCTTTGCCCCAGCCTGCTCCAAAAACCACCCGGCAGCTTGACGCCTGCCGGCAGACGAGGTAGGCTCAATATTTCTAAAAAAGCTTCCGGCGCTGGGATATGTTTTGACATCAGGATGTTTTTGTCGGCGGGTCTCAAGAATTTCTTGGCGCTCTTTAAGCAACCCTTCAGGGGCAAAGACTTTAAGTTTAAACCGGGCCGAGACAACCACCTCGCCGGTTTCCTTTAAATTCGAATGACGATAACTAAAACCCATCTGGTCGGCTTTAACCTCGCGCGTATTTCCTAATCGATCCATCAAAACAACGGATTTTAGAGAATCGCCGATTTGTTTGCCGAAAGCCCCGGCGTTACCGACAATGGCGCCGCCCACCGTTCCGTAAATCCCCGAGGCGAAACCTAATCCTTCTAAACCGTTTTCAGCCGCAAAAATAGCCAGGTGGTCCAAAAGAGTGCTGCCGGTAACAGCCAGCTCATCGCCGGTGTGCTCAATTGCCGGAATGTCGCTCAGGTACCGGATGACAATTTGATCGATTCCCTGGTCAGAAACAAGCAAATTTGATCCGCCGCCGATCAAGAGGAAATCCATTTTTTCTTTCGCTAATGCGCTGATGACGCTTTTAAGCTGTATCGGGGTCTGGCATTCGATCAGGCAGGGGCAAAAACCACCGAGTTGAAACGTCGTATAATCACAGAGCGGGGCGCCTATTATTAATTTGGCCTGTGCGTCCAGAATGGAAGGGATATTGATTTTTGTAAACAGAGAATCCATCAGCTTTTCTTGGCTAAAATCGGCTTGCCTTCTTCATGGCGTGCCAGCAAATACAGGTAGTCTGACAGCCGGTTAAACCAGGCGATAAGAATTTTATTATCCATGATTTTGTTCTCAAAAAGTTTGACGATTTTTATTTCGCACCGGCGGGTAACTGCACGGGCATAATCGATGTAGCTCGCAGCGAGAGAGCCGGCGGGGATAATCATCCCTGCGGGAGTTTTAACTTTACACTCAAGCTCCCGGCATTTATCGTCGATAATCTTAAGTGTTGCCGCATCAATACGCTTCGAAAGTTTCCCGAGGGATTTTTGGCTTGTAGCCAATTCGGCAGCCGCCGTAACAAGGGCATGCTGGATGAAAATAATTTCTTTCCTAATCCCGTTTTTTCGAACATGGAATCTGGCTATCCCCAAGATGCATGTCAATTCATCAATCTGGCCGCAAATCTTAGGCCGGGGGGAATTCTTTGAAACCCATTCTCCGGAGAAAATCCTGGTCTGGCCTTTATCACCCTGTTTTGTGGTAATGCTTTTTTTATCCATCTTTTAAATTCTCCGTGATGTAGGCATTGAGGATATCGATGCCGCCTTTTAGCGAAAAAACATTTTCAAATCCTTCTTTTCGTAAACGGGCCGCCAGCACCTGGCTGCGCATTCCCCTAGCACAGAAAAATAAATATTTTTCGTCTCTTCCGATTGCCGGAGTTTTGAGATTAAATTTTCCAAAGGGAATATTTTCACAGGTTAGGGATTTTACCGGATATCGTTCGATTTCCTTCGGCTCGCGGACATCGATCAGCTTGTATTGCCGGAATTCCTTTACCGAGAGAGCGTTGATATCGAGAATCATGGCGTTTAAATCCTGATAGTTTTTGTTTGCGATTTGTTTAATTGTAGCACGTTCACCGCAAAGCGGACAAGCGCGATTACGTGTTTCCGTGATTTTCTTAAGCGTATACGACATAAGATCAAGAATTAAAACTTCGCCGGATAATAGGCCGGGCAGACCAAGAATAAATTTAATTGCCTCTGTCGCTTGGAAAATTCCAAAAATCCCCGGTACGACACCCAAGGTTCCGCCTTGAGCGCAGGTCTCGATACAGTTTTCGTGTGGGATCTGCGGCCACAAACAACGCAGGCAGGCGTTCTTTCCCGTCGGATTTAAGAAATGTATCTGTCCTTCGAGATGATAAATACTAGCCTGGATAAGCGGAATTTTCCTTAAGACAGCTAAGTCATTCAATAGAAATTTTGCTTTGAAATTATCCGTACAATCCACCATGAGATCGTATGTCCGGCTGATCCGTACGGCATTAGCAGGTGTTAATCTTTCTTGGTGAACTTGAATGGCGATAAAAGGATTTAACGATCTCAGTCGTTGCGCGGCCAAAACAGCTTTGGATTGGCCGATATCCTTAATCGAATACAAGGGCTGGCGATGCAAGTTGTCAATCGCAACAACATCGTCGTCACAAATTCCGATGGTGCCGATACCGGCCGCAGCCAGATAGGTTAGAGCCGAACTTCCCAGGCCGCCGGCGCCGACGACTAAGACACGCGCTTTTTTAAGCTTTCTTTGTCCGTCTTTACCGATTTGAGGCAACGGGATCTGGTGCGAATAGAAATCTTTTTCGTTCGATTTTTCTTTCGATAGTGTCAGAGGAGAAGGATGACCGCTAACCCAAAGAGATGTGCCGTCAGCATAATATTCTTTTTTCCAAATCGGCAAGCGGATTTTGAGCTCATCAATCACATACCGGCAGGCGGCAAAGGCGTCTTTCCGGCGTCCTGCTTTCACCGCAATCCAAACGGCAAGTTCACCCGGGCTTAATCTGCCGATACGATGAATGCAGCAAACGTCGGTGGCGTCAAATTTTGTTTTTACCTCACGAATTATTTTTTCTGCTTCTTTTTGGGCGAGTTTTTCAAATGCCTCGTATTTAAGCGCAACGACTTTCTTTCCCTGGGTTTTGCTTCGCACAATACCTTTAAACTCGACCAGAGCTCCGCTTTCGGAATCGGCATTGCTGTTGTCGAATCTCAGGTTTTTGATAGGCCTTTTTGAAAGGATGAACATCGTTCAATTATCCCGGCTAACCGCCGGCCAAAGGGGGAATAAAAGTAACAGAGTCCCCGTTTTCTAAGATAGTTTTCCACGATTTAAAAGAATCATTTACCGCAATTTTTAAAATATCAGGGCCCAGCGTGAATCCATGGCGATCTTGCACATAAGCATACAATTCACCGGCCGTCTTTGCTTTGGTTGTAATCCGCTCGTGAGTCAGTCCGCTTTGCTCGCGTAAGACCGCGTAATAGAAAACGTGTACTTTTTTGGTTTTATTCGTGGGCATTTTAGGTCAATAGGAGCCGGGAAAAAGAAGAGGTGCCTTGTGAATTTTAATACGTTACTTCTACCACGCCTTTTATAATGGCACATTGACAGGCCAATCGATTATAACGGTCTAATCCGAGCGTCTTTTCTTCCGGGGTTAGATCGCTTAAATTCTCGGCGCCTTTAACAATCTTAATCAGGCAGCTGCCGCAGACGCCCGTATTGCAATTGAAGGGGACGCCTGCCTTTGCGCATGTTTCCGCAATCGGTATACCGTCGGTAATTTCATGCGTTTCGTTTCCTACTATTAATCGGGCCATTTATACCTCGGGAACTGTAAATGTGATTTCTTTGCTGGCCTGCGCAGCCGTATGGATCTTCACATCCGGATATTTCGTCTGAATTTTTTTGATCAAGGCATCGACAATCATTCTGGGAACAGAAGCCCCGGAACTAATCCCGACACGACAATGCCCCTCGAGAAGATCTGGATTAAAATCATCAGCCGTATCAATCATTATCACCCGGACGCCTTCTTTTTCGGCTGTTTCCTTAAGGCGGTTGCTGTTGGAACTATTTTTAGAACCGCAAATAATAATCATATCGCACATCTTTGCCAGCTCCCTGACGGCATCCTGCCGGTTTTGAGTCGCGCAACAAATATCGTCCTTAGGGGGAGAAATGAGCTTGGGAAATTTTTCTTTGAGTTGTGCAATCAATGCGGCCGTATCAACAGAAGAAAGGGTTGTCTGGGTAATGTAGCCAACCGGTTTATCCGAGTCAATATTCAGATTCTTTATATCCTCCTGTGTATTTACGAACCAAAGTAATTTGGGGTCTACGTAGCCGGCGGTTCCGACGAGCTCCTCATGATTACGATGGCCGATGAGTATTGTCACAATACCTTTTTTAGAAAGATTGGCTGCTTCCCGGTGAACTTTGGTCACTAAGGGGCAGGTGGCATCAATATATTTAAGTTTCCTTGTTTTGGCATGCTCGACAACCGAAGGGGCCACGCCGTGCGCGCTAAAAATAACGCGTGAGCCATGAGGAATCTTTTCGATGTCATCAACGAAGATAACCCCCCGGGCTCGGAATCTTTCCACGACAGAGGTATTGTGGACGATTTCATGAAAGACGTAGAGGGGTGTACCGTATTTTGCCAATGCCCTTTCGACTGTTTCGATAGCGCTGGCAACACCGGCACAAAAACCTTGGATTCGGGCGAGATAGATTTCCATTTGATTTACCGTGCGTTCTTAATTATAATTGGTACATTATAACATTTTGGAATAGTGCATCAAAGCCAATTCTTAAAACCACGTGTCCGTTATAACCATGTCAGAGATTAAACGCAGAAAAACACCATCCGTGCCGATCGGGAATCTCGTCATCGGCAGTAGGCACCCCATTGCCATTCAATCCATGACCAACACGCCCACCGCCGATATTCCGGGGACCGTCCGTCAAGTTAAAGAACTCATTGATGCCGGCTCGGAGTTGGTGCGTATCACCGTCGACAATGAGGCAGCGGCAAAGGCAACCGTAGAAATAATCAGCCAATTACGCGCCGAAGGCTACACGGCCCCCATCATCGGTGATTTTCATTTTAACGGACACATCTTATTAAGCAAACACCCTCAAACCGCCAAATGGCTGGATAAATACCGCATCAATCCAGGCAATGTCGGTAAGGGCAAGGGAAAAGATGATAATTTCTCGACTATTATAAAGATTGCGGCTGATAACAATAAGGCTGTGCGCATTGGAGTTAATTGGGGATCTTTAGACCAGGAACTTTTGACCGAGCTTATGGTTAAAAATGCCAGGGCCAGAAAACCCAAAAGCGGCAAAGAAATTGTTTGCGATGCAATGATTAAAAGCGCTCTCGATAGTGCGTCAGCGGCTATAAAATTAGGATTAAAGAAAGAAAAATTGGTTTTAAGCGTTAAGCTGTCCGGCCTGCAAGACATGGTGGCCGCCTATGAGGGGCTTGCCAGGGCATGTGATTATGTTCTACATCTGGGCTTGACTGAATCCGGGTCGGGCACGCAGGGCATTACTGCCAGTACAGCGAGTTTGGCAATCCTTTTGCAGCAGGGAATCGGCGACACCATTCGAATTTCGCTTACTCCTGAGCCCAATACCGGACGCACACTGGAAGTCGAAACATGCAAAGCGCTTTTACAGAGCATGGGCTTACGATACTTCGCACCGAGCGTAACCACCTGTCCGGGATGCGGTAGAACCAACAGCGATTATTTTCAGCAACTGGCTAAAGATATTAACACCTACGTTGCCGGGCAAATGCCGGCCTGGAAAAGAAAGCATAAAGATATCGAGCAATTAAAGATTGCGGTCATGGGATGTGTCGTTAACGGCCCCGGAGAAAGCCGCCATGCCGATATCGGCATCAGTTTGCCCGGCGCGACAGAGAAACCCGTAGCACCCGTTTACGTTGACGGCAAACAATACGCAATTCTTAAAGGAGAAAAGATTAAAGAGGAATTTGTTAAGATTTTAGAAGATTACATCCGGCGGAAATATAAAAAATAAATATGGAGCGAAATTCTCACGGTAACCTACGCACAACATGGAAAGGAAGGAAAATGACCAAAACTGCTTTTGCTGTTGTTAGCCTAATGCTTATCACGGGTCTTGCGGCACCCTGTCCGGTAAATGCCCAAATCCCCGAGCGGCCTAAAACAAAGATTGTTACCGGCGCGGTTGTCGATTCGGACTGGGTGGGATCAAAGATTGTTGTCAAATGGTACGATGACCTTCAGGATGCGTACGATGAGCTCACGGTTATTGTCCCTGACGATGCCCTGATCACCAAAGGCGTCGATACCATCAGCTTTACCGATATTCACCAAGATGATAAAGTCAAAGTCGAGTATTACAGCGATTCATTTTCGGGCTTAAAAGCCGCTCGGGTCACAGTACAGATGTAAAATAAGGACGACTGTTGGATAATTTGATGCGGCTTTTGGGTCAAGCGAAAAAAACGGTGTTTGCCCAGCGGCACAAAAGCAAAGGGGTACATAATTTTTGTTCCCAAAATTTTGGAATCGTGTTAAACTGTTGCCGAATTAGAGAAATTTTATAACAAGTTTTAAATAAAAGGATGTGCCATGAGAACAATTCTTCTTGTTGATGATGAAAAAGCTATGCGCAGCAAATATAAGAAAATCCTTAAGAAAGAGGGGTTCAAAGTCATTGAGGCCCCCAAGGCGATCGAAGTCGCCAATGTCCTCATGCGCGAAAAAAGCAATATCGACCTGATTTTGCTGGATATCAATATCCCGGAAGTGGACGGACGGGGGATATTTGACATTGTCGATGAATACGCGCCGGAGTTGCCTATCATTGTGACCAGCGTGCATCCTTTGAATGACCAAAAACTGCGGATTCCCCGGGCCGCGGATTATTATAATAAACTGCAGGACCAAGAGGTTTTACTTAAGAAAATACGCGGCGTGCTCGGCATTTAGTTTATTTTCCTAAAATTCGCCTCCCGTCAAAATTCCATGGACAAAATAACCATCGGCGTAAAATGATATTTCTTTCCATCCGTTTTTGTTCTATTCTCGCACTTCTCTTAATTCTTGCCCCCGTCAAACTTGCCTATTCCCAGACAACCCAGGAACAGGCACTGATTGAAACGCAGAAAACCGTCGCGCTGATCAACTACGTACAAAAAAATACCTATCTTCAGAAAGTCGCCGACCAGGCTTTTGCTGAAATCAGCCAGGGAATAATCGTTGCCCAAAAAAGTAACAATAATCAGTTGCGCGAGATGCTTAACAAACGCAACGAAGAAATTTTTGATGCCGTCATGGAGGAGTTAAAGAATTTCGACGTTCCTGAGGAATTAGTGTCCTATCATATGAAAATTATCGATGTGTACACCTTCCGCAAGCTTGCCAATGAAGCCCTTTTGAACAACAATGTTGAATCATCGAGAAAGCTATTTTACCAGAGCGCCATGTCGCACATCCGCGCGCTTGACGAATTCAAAGTCATTCTCATGGCGCACAATGTCCCCGATGACGTTATCCGCGGCATCGAAGAAACCATCCTTAAAGAACGCCAGTCACTGCGAGAATCGGGATTATCAGGCCGGTAGGAAAAATCCGGGAATGCTTTAGAGTTTTACACTGCGGTCGATTTTGCGGTTGCGCAGAAGAACGTATTCTTTGTAGCCCGCTTCCTTCGCCCACGCAGCCCCTTTATCAAAATCGCGGCCGACATCTTGGGGGTCGTGCGCATCCGAACCAAAGGTAATCGGCACACCGGCTTTTTGATAAACTTTTAAGTTGGCGAGAGAGGGAAAAATTTCCTTAACCGGTTTGCGTAAACCCGACGTATTAATTTCAATCAGAACACCGGCGCTTTTAAAAACTTTTGCAGTTTTGGCTACTTCCGCAGAAAAATCCTCGGTGGGCATATTCCCGAATTTCTTGACCAAATCCACATGCGCCAACACCGTAAAAAGCCCCGAGGCGGCACTTTGGCGCAAGACTTCATAATAGTCGCGATAAACACGGTTGACGTCCTTTTTCATCCATTCTTCCCTGTGATCCGGATTATCAAACGCCCAGCTTTTAATAAAATGTACTGAGCCAATTACATAGTCATACGGGTAGCCGGCCAGCAATTCTTTAGTTTCTTTCTCGTAGCCGGGAAGAAAGTCGGCCTCAATGCCGGTCAGGATGCGGATTTGAGGATATTTTTTACGCACATCCTCAATCATCTTATGGTATTGCGGCAATTGCGTTCGACTCATGGTAATCGACGGATCATCGTAGGAAAGGAGAGGGGCATGATCGGAGAAACCAATTTCTTTTAAACCGACCTTTATAGCCTGTCGGACATATTCCTCGGGCTCGCCTACGGCATGGCCGCAGAGAGGGGTGTGCATGTGATAGTCAGAAAAAGGGCGCATCTTTTGCCTCGACCGGGTACGCAGTTTAAAAATCTAACTCATTGAGGCGATATTATAGCATAGGAAAAGAATAATAAATATGTTTAGTTTACGCTCGAAAAAACGCACGTTTGACAGGGTAAAAACGCTGTGGTATTATGCCCTACTACTGCGTCGAACCATGCATTAACTTAAATCTTAAAGGATCCATTATGAAGAATTTATATAAAGAATTAATTAGAAAGATCGGCGAAGATACCGAAAGGCCGGGCCTTAAGGAAACCCCCGAGCGCGCTGCCAAGGCTTTTGAGTATTTAACCGAAGGTTATCGCATCAACATCGAAGAAGTGGTCAATGGCGCCGTCTTTCCTTCCGAGAGCGATGACATGATCATCGTTAAGGATATCGAGCTGTATTCGCTGTGCGAGCACCACCTTTTACCGTTTTTCGGTAAATGCCATGTCGGATACCTTCCCAAGGGAAAAATTATCGGATTGTCCAAAATAGCCAGAATCGTCGACGTTTTCGCGCGCCGCTTACAGGTTCAGGAAAACTTGACGCGCCAGATTGCGCAGACCATCATGAAACATACCGACGCTGTCGGGGTCGCGGTTGTTATTGAGGCCCAGCATTTGTGCATGATGATGCGAGGGGTCGAAAAACAGAATTCGGCCATGAAGACCTCCTGCATGCTGGGGGCGTTTAGAAAAGAGGCTTTCACGCGGGCAGAATTCCTAAGTCTCATTAAATAACCTTTATTAAGCCTGCGCCACCCCTAAAGGAGTTTTTATGCCAGCGGCAGCACTGGTAACCGGCGGTTCAAAACGAATCGGAAAAGAAATCGCGCTTGCCCTTGCTTCCATGGGCTACGCGATCGCCCTTCACTATAATCAGTCCAAAGAAGATGCAAAAAAGACCGCTACCCAAATCAAGGCAAAGGGGCGGTCTTGCGAAATCTTTCAATGTGACCTTTCCAACGAAAACGAAACCCGCCTTCTAGTTACCAACGTCAAAAAACGTTTTTCCAATTTAAATCTGTTAATTAATAGCGCCTCGATCTTCGAATCGTCTAAACTCGCCTCTCCCAATACTATTCACTCGCTTAGTCGCCATTTTGCGGTTAATTTCAAAGCGCCGTATATCTTGTCCTGTGAATTTTACCGCCTTTGCAAGAAAGGCTCGATTATAAACCTTTTAGATGCCAATATCACAAAAAACAAGACCGGCTATCCGGAATATTTACTTTCAAAGAAGGCATTGGCTGATTTTACCCGAGTGGCGGCAGTGGAATTTGCCCCGTACATTCGGGTCAATGCGATTGCCCCGGGATTAATCCTTCCGCCGGAAGGCAAAACGAACGCCTATCTTAACCGGCTGGCAAAAAATATTCCGCTTAAAACCCGCGGCAGCACCGCCCAGATCACCTCAACCGTAAAATTTTTAGCAGAAAATCAATATTTAACCGGCCAAATAATCTTTGTGGACGGCGGGGCACATCTTCTAAACGCAGAAAAGGCATAAAATGGCCGCCATACGCATAACCGACCTTTCCTTATATATAGTCGTCGGAACCAATGCCTGGGAGAGAACCAGGAAGCAAAAAGTTGTTATCAATGTTACCTTTGAATACAACGCATTAAAAGCTATCCGTAATGACGACATAAAGAATGCCGTTGATTACAAAGCGTTAACCAAAAAGATTATTAAGGAAGCGAGCGCATCGCATTTCTTCCTCTTGGAATCACTGGCAGATTTTATCCTTAAGATTATTATGGAAGACAGGAAAATCAAGAGGGCAACCGTCCGCGCCGACAAGCCAAAGGCGCTACGGTTTGCCAAATCCGTTTCGGTCGAATTAAGCGCTCATCGATAAATGAATACCGCTGTCATCGGTTTAGGCTCCAACATCCGCCCGCAGGAAAATATCCAAAAGGCAAAAGAAATCCTGTCGCGCACACACACGATTCTGGCCGAATCCCAATTTATCAAGACCAAGCCCATCGGCTCGGTCCCTCAGGATGACTTTCTTAACGGCGCTTATCTGCTCGAAACAGCGTTGGACTACGAGGATTTCAAAGCGTACTTGAAAAAAGTAGAAGAAAAATTGGGGCGAAAGAAATGTGCGGATAAATTCGGCCCACGAACAATTGACCTCGATATCCTGGCATGGAATAACAAGGTTACCCATGAAGACTTCTTTAAAAGAAATTTTGTTAAGACAACCGTACTCGAACTTTTACCGAATATCAAATTCTAAAATCATTTATTGAACCCGCTACAAACTATTGGTCGGAATATGTTTTTTGAAAATAAAGATTGCTTTCAACGAGTCGTAATGCTAAAGTGTGGCCCGCTATACGGATTTATACGTTTCCAACACCAGTGATGCCGCACAAGGGGAAAGGTGTCCAGCCTTTCCCCACTTTTTATAATTTTTGCTTGCAAAAATAAAAGATGTTGTTATTATAGGTTCATATTTTCGCTTTTCGTGAATGATCAGGACGACAAATCAAAGGAAAGAAGTTCATGGAATTAAAAGATCAGGTTGCCCTTATTACCGGTTCTGCGCGCGGCATCGGCAAAGAGATCGCTCAAGTATTCGCCGAGCAGGGGGCCACGGTTATTATCTCGGATATTAATGCCGAAATGGCTGCGGCCACGGCCGAAGAATTCAAAAAGCAAGGCTACAGGGCTGAACATTTCGCTTGCGACGTGACAAACGTTGAAAGCGTAGAACAAATGGTTAATAAAATTCTTGACAAATTTAATCGCATTGATATATTACTTAACAACGCAGGCATCACCAAAGACAATCTGCTCCTTCGAATGAAGGATGACGAATGGGATGCCGTGCTTAAAGTCAACCTTAAGGGCACGTTTAATTGCACCAAGGTTGTCGCAAAGGCAATGCTAAAGGCAAGAAAAGGGAAAATCATTAGCATCGCCTCGGTCATTGGCATCATGGGGAATGCGGGACAGGCCAACTACGCCGCTAGTAAAGCCGGCATTATCGGTTTTACCAAATCGGTGGCTCGAGAACTGGCCTCGCGAGGGATAACGGCAAATGCCGTTGCCCCGGGTTATATCCAGACCGAAATGACGGATAAGCTCAGCGAAAAAACCCGCGAGGAGATCTTAAAGAATATTCCCCTTCAGAAATTAGGAACACCCCGGGATGTTGCAGGGGTATGTTTGTTTTTAGCATCGGATGACGCTAACTATATCACGGGACAAACAATTGTTGTCGATGGTGGTATGGCGATTTAAGGTGAAACGAGGCATAAAAAGGAGGCTGTTACATGGCTGCTGTTGAAGAAAAAATCAGGTCGATTATTGCGGAGCAATTAGGCGTCAAGCCTGAAGAAGTTACCATGCAGGCGTCTTTCATCGATGACCTTGGTGCCGATTCTCTGGATACTGTCGAACTTATCATGGCCCTCGAAGAAGAGTTCAATATTGAGATCCCGGATGAAGATGCCGAAAAGATGGCAACCGTCGGCGATGCTGTCCGGTATATCGAAAGCAAAGCTGCCAACAAATAGCCACGCAAGTGCGCCCTTTAAATAAAACTGCTAACATTTGCCCCGATTGACTCGGGGCAAATGTATTTATAGAGCAGGGGGCTTGCAGCCTCATAGAAATCCCATCACAGCCTGATTAAAGGAGAAACTACGAAAAACATGGAAAAAAGACGCGTTGTAATTACAGGATTAGGTGTTGTTTCGCCTGTGGGCACGGGTGTTGAGAAATTCTGGAAGGCCCTTTTAGCCGGTCAAAGCGGTATCCGGCCGATCACACATTTTGATGCCTCGAAACTCGAATGCCGTATATGCGGCGACATCATCGATTGTAACCCGCTTGACCATTTTTCTGCAAAAGACGCACGCCAGACATCCCGATTTGTCCAATATGCCATCGTAGCCGCGAAAGAGGCCATTGCCTATGCGAAGCTCGATATGAAAAATGTCAACCTTGACCGGGTAGGCACAGTCATCGGCTCGGGTATCGGCAGCCTGCGCACCATAGAAGAAGGTTATGAAACACTAATCGCAAAAGGGCCAAGCAGAATATCGCCTTTTTTTATACCGAAACTTATCGTTAATGAAGCGGCGGGACAAGTCTCTATCTACTGCGGCGCGAGAGGCTTGAACACCTGTGTGACAACGGCATGTGCTACCGGGACAAACGCTATCGGAGATGCCTTTCGTTTTATTCAGTACGGCGATGCGGATGTCGTCATCGCCGGAGGGACAGAAAGTGCTACCACAATCTTAGGAGTAAGCGGATTTGCGGCTATCCGAGCGCTATCGCTGCGCAATGACCCTCCTGAAAAAGCCAGCCGGCCGTTTGACGCGAACCGTGACGGTTTCGTCATGGCAGAAGGTGCCGGGCTTGTGATTTTAGAGTCATTGGAGCATGCGAAGATGCGCCATGCCAAAATTTTAGCTGAAATGGTCGGTTACGGCCGAAACGGCGATGCGTATCACATTACCGCACCAGAGCCAACAGGGGAAGGTGCCGCCAAGGCGATGGCACTTGCCATAAAAGATGCAAACTTAGAACCAAAAGATATCAGCTATATTAATGCCCACGGCACATCAACCTTACTTAATGATAAAGTTGAAAGTCTGGCAATTAAGAAAGTATTTAAGGAGTACGCTAAAAAAGTCGCTATCAGCTCTACGAAATCCATGACCGGGCATCTTTTAGGCGCTGCCGGCGGTATCGAATTTATCGCCAGTGTCCTTGCGATACAGAACAATATCGTTCCCCCGACTATCAATTATGAAACGCCCGACCCTGATTGCGACTTGGACTATGTTCCCAACGTTGCCCGAAAAATGGTCGTGGAATCGGCAATGTCAAACTCTTTAGGTTTTGGCGGACACAATGCGACCATTGTTGCCAAGAAATTTAAAGAATAATTGCGCTTTTATTAGCATACGTAACTTTGGAGAAATAAAATCATGAAGAATTATAAAATTGCCGTAATACCCGGAGACGGAACCGGCCCTGAAGTAGTCAACGAAGGCTTGAAAGTTTTGGCGGCAGCCGCGCAAAAGAATGGATTCAAATATGAAACCGTTTCTTATGATTTCGGTGGTGCGCGCTATCTTAAAACCGGAGAAACCCTGCCTGACACGGCGATAGCCGAGCTTCGTAAGTTTGATACGATTTTTCTAGGCGCTATCGGCCATCCGGATGTAAAGCCGGGTATTTTGGAACAAGGGATCCTGTTAAAACTACGCTTTGCCTTGGACCAATACATCAATTTGCGCCCGGTTAAGCTCTACGACGACCGGTTTTGCCCCGTTAAGAACAAAAAGCCGGAAGATGTGAATTTCACGGTTGTCCGCGAGAACTCTGAAGGCTTATATAAGGGAATGGGGGAGTTTAAGGATAAGGGTACACCGAACGAAGTTGCCATTCAAATTTCCCATAATACTTACAAAGGTGTTGAGCGCTGCCTTCGCTATGCCTTTGAATATACTCGCAAAAACGGAAAGCAAAAGAAACTGACCCTGTGCGGCAAAACCAATGTCCTGACCTTTGCCTGGGATCTGTGGCAGAGGACTTTTGATAAACTCGCTAAGGAATATCCGGACGTAAAAACAGATTATGCTCACGTTGACGCCACGACCATGTGGTTCGTCAAAAATCCAGAGTGGTTTGATGTTATTGTCACTGATAACATGTTCGGCGACATCATCACCGATCTGGGTGCCATGATCCAGGGCGGTATGGGTATCGCTGCCGGGGGAAATATTAATCCCCAAGGAGTTTCGATGTTCGAGCCTATCGGCGGGTCAGCTCCCAAATACACGGGTAAAAATGTGATTAATCCCCTAGCGGCCATTTGTGCCGCAGGAATGCTTTTAGAACAACTCGGCGAAGGCAAGGCCGCAAGACAAATCGAAGAATCGGTTAAAACCGTGGTCCGTACCAAACTGAAAGATTTGGCCGCGGGTAAAATGGGTTATTCAACGACCGAGGTAGGCGATTTGGTCGTTAAATCTTTAAAATAAATTCAGCAAAGAGGAAAAAATGAAAAAAGCAAATGTTGCCGTCGTTGGCGTAGGTGCCGTTGGAGAAGAGATGTTAAGAGTCCTAAAACAGCGCCGGTTCCCTGTCGGGGAATTGCGTGTGTTTGCACGGTCAAACCGCGAGATTACAGTAGACGGCGAGAAATATAATGTTTTAAGTCTGGATGCGAATTCGTTTAAAGGGATTGATATAGCGCTTTTTGCGGGCACAGAAGGGGAGAAAGGGGCAGCGGTCACTTACGCGCCTGATGCCATTAAAGCCGGTGCCGTCGTCATTGACAACGGCGCGGATTTCCGCATGAGAACAGATGTTCCGCTGGTGGTCCCTGAAGTGAATGCAAAAGATATCAAAAAACATAAGGGCATTATTGCCAATCCAAACTGTTCAACTATACAAATGGTAGTTGCCTTAGCGCCTATTCAGAAGAAAGCAGGCCTAAAAAGGGTTATCGTTACCACTCTGCAAGCCTCATCGGGTGCCGGCCGGGGTGCCGTTGAACAACTCAAGGAAGAGACCGATAAAATATCTTCTGCCCAATGCCAGAACATCCACGTCCAGGCCGAAAAGAAATCCATGCCCCAACAGCTGGGCTTTAACGTTTTTCCGCATATCGGCAGTTTTGTCGAAGACGATTACACTAACGAGGAATGGAAACTCGTCAAGGAAACTCATAAGATTATGCACGACGACAAGATAAAGATCTCGGCCACGACCGTTCGGGTACCGGTTCGAACCGGCCACAGCGAGTCGATTTACATTGAAACGGCAAGGCCTATCGCTCCTGAAAAGGTGAAAGCCCTTCTTGCCAAGGCGCCGGGGATCATTTTGATCGATGATCCTAAGAATTCCCTTTATCCGATGCCTAAGGATGTCGAAGGCAAAGACGAGGTCTTTGTCGGACGCATTCGAAAAGATCCTTTTGTCAAAAACGGTCTCTGGCTGTGGGTTGTCGCCGATAATCTGCGCAAAGGCGCCGCTACCAACGCCGTCCAGATCGCGGAAGAACTGATTAAATAACCATGGATGGAAATCGAAGGGGCGGCGACCCTCTGGGTCGCCGCCCCTTCCCATTATAACAATCGAAATTTTATGCGCACCATCAAATTAACCCTCGAATACGACGGAACCGATTTTCACGGCTGGCAGATCCAGGAAAAATCCAAGCGCACCGTCCAGGGTGAAATCTACAAAGCCTTTCAAAAGATATTCGGCAAAAAACCTTGTCTTGTAGGTTCCGGACGCACCGATAGCGGTGTGCATGCACAGGGACAAGTCGCCCATTTTAAAACAGATTCTTCGCTTTCCGCCGAGAAAATCGTCAGCGCCCTTAACGCCAATCTCCCCCATGACATTTCCATCATCGACGCAAAAGTAGTTCGTAAAAACTTTCACGCCCAGTTTGACGTCAAAAGTAAAATTTACAGCTACACAATTTTAAATCGAAAATCCCGCCCCGCAATACATCGAAACTTCTGTTATTTCTACCCGTATCCGCTCAATTTGAAGCTCATGAAAACAGAGGCGAGGGCCTTGGTCGGCCAACATGATTTTCGATCATTTCAGGCCTCCGATCCGCAGAGGCAAAAACAAAGCACCGTCCGCACAATCAAGAAAATTGTTATAAACGAAGACGGCGGTTTTATTACTATTGACATTGAAGCCAATGGATTTTTGTATAAAATGGTCCGCAACATCGTAGGCACGCTTTTAGAAATCGGCAGCGGAAAACTGCCCAAGGGAAGCATGCGAAAGATACTGGCAAGGAAGAACCGGCTTGCGGCCGGCAAAACTGCCGTCGCCAAAGGTTTGCGTCTAAAAGAAGTGCGTTATTAAAAGAATGAAATGGGGAGTTTTGTGATGAGTGATATTATTTTTGCGGTATTCGGCGCTATCTTAATTTCTTTGACCATCACCTATCTGCCAATTTTTCTTTACCTTATTGCCAATACAAAGCCGTACGAAGAGCCCAGGCCTCACCATAAAGTTGCTTTCGTTATTTTTATTCTATTCACACTCACCTTTTCTGCCTTATTTAGCTATCTTATAACCCAGGAAAAGAAAAGTGGCAACAAGCCTACGGCCCTGAAGAAGGCAGCCATCAATTGCTGCTGACCATCCATTTTAAGATAGTCACAAGATGAAATATTAAGTATTGACATTTTTTCGAGAAATGTTATACTTTTGCACTGTTATTCAAGTACCTTAAAAACGTAAAAATAAGACGAGAAATCTCATGAAGACATACGTTGCAAAACCGCAAGACATCAAAACCGCGTGCTATATTATCGACGCGAAAGATAAAATTTTAGGCCGTATTGCCACGCGCGCAGCAGCTATTTTACGCGGCAAGCATAAACCGATCTATACGCCGCATGTCGATACCGGCGATATGGTTGTCATTATCAATGCTGAAAAAGTCCGGGTAACGGGCCGTAAATTAAAGCAAAAAGAATACCACCGTTTCACAGGCTATCCATCGGGTTTAAAAACAGTTGTTTTGGAAGATATGCTGCGCAAGAAACCGACGGAAGTTTTACGTTTAGCCGTGACACGTATGATCCCTAAAGGACCTTTAGGCTATCACATAAAAACAAAACTTAAAGTCTATGCGGGCGATCAACACCCCCATCAGGCACAAAAACCGATTGTTTTGGAGGTTTAATCAGAATGGTTGAGATGGTCAAATATTTAGCAACAGGTCGTCGAAAAAGCGCCATCGCGCGTATCGTGGTCAGTCCGGGAGCAGGGAGCATTTCCGTCAATAAGCGCCCGTTTGCCGAATATTTTCCTCGGGAGACAGACCGGATCATCGTTCTTGAGCCGCTTCGGATTACGAATAATTTGAATAAATTCGACGTCACCGCGACCATTTCCGGCGGCGGCATTACCGGACAAGCCGGAGCCATGAAACTCGGCATTGCCCGGGCCCTTGCTTTATCAGACGAAGGGATGCGCGGTGCTTTGAAGAAAGGGCAGTGCTTAAGGCGTGATCCCAGGATGAAGGAAAGGAAAAAGCCGGGGCAGAAAGGGGCTCGCAAGAAATTCCAGTGGGTAAAACGTTAACCACTTAAGACATTTAGAAACAAAAGCAGCTTAAAAAACCTATCTCCCTCGATAAAAACGTTGACGAGATAGGTTTTTTAATTTATTATAAAGAACATTGTCTATTCTTGATGCGCGTCGACAAATGATGTTTTTGGGAGCTGAAATTATTAGAAAACTATTTAACGGCAATAAGTTAAGAGATTAATGGAATTTCCCATTTCAAGGAGCATCCAATGGTTAGAGTAGGCATCGTAGGAATCAGCGGTTACTCGGGAGAAACAGCGCTCAAGCTGCTTTTGAATCACCCCCAGGTACGTATAACCTATGTTAGCGCCAATAATACGACAGGAAAGATAGATGATATCCTGCCCAGTCTAAACGGCCGGACAAACCTTACTTGCGAAAAGTATAACGCGCAACAGGCCATAGCGCTGTGCGATGTACTTATTTTGGCGGTTCCGCATACGATTGCGCAACAAATCACACCCGGGCTGTTAAAGGCAAAAAAGAAGGTTATTGATTTAAGTGCCGACTATCGGCTTAAAGACCCTAATGTTTTTAAAAAATGGTACGGTACCGCGCATACAGATACGACGAACTTAAAGAAAGCCGCCTACGGACTGCCCGAACTTTACCGAAGCGATATTAAAAAAGCGACGCTGGTTGCTAATCCAGGCTGCTATCCGACATCGGCAATTTTATCGCTGGCACCGCTGGTAGCCGCTAAAACAGAGGGAATAAAATCGATTATCATCGATGCTAAGTCAGGCGTTTCCGGTGCGGGCAAAAAAGCAGCTTTGGCATTAATGTTTTCTGAGGTCAATGAAAATTTCAAGGCCTACAAGGTCTTTGCGCATCAACACACGCCAGAAATTACCACTTATTTGTCAAAGCTGGCAGGAAAGAATATTGAACTGACATTTATTACGCATCTTATTCCGATCAATCGGGGCATCTTGGAAACTGCCTACGTGCAATTTGCCGGTGCCGTGGAGGCAAAGACCTTGCACGATTTATATACAAAATTTTATAAGAAAGAAAAATTTATCCGTCTCCTTAAGCTCGGCCAGCAGCCGGAAACAAAAAATGTCCTAGGGACAAATTTTTGCGACATTGCTATCTCGGTAAGTGAAAATAAAAAACTGGCCGTTATCACCAGCGCCATCGACAATTTAATGAAAGGTGCCTCAGGCCAGGCGGTGCAAAATTTAAACATCATGTGCGGATTCGACGAAACGGCAGGATTGCTATGAAAATCATAAAAGGAACTGTCGCCACAGCCCAGGGTTTTACGGCAAGCGGGCTATCAGCCGGGATAAAACGCTCGGGTAAACCCGATCTGGCGTTGATTTATTGCGCTGTCCCTGCGGTAGCGGCGGGAGTTTTCACAAAGAATTCGGTAAAAGCAGCGCCGTTAATCGTAACTCAAGGAAAATTACGCGGGAACAGAGCCCAGGCTATTCTTGCCAATAGCGGCAACGCAAACTGTTTTACCGGCGATTTCGGCGTCCTATATGCCTGCGAATCAGCGGAAACAATCGCAAAACTTCTAAAGATACACGCGAACGATGTATTAGTCGCCTCAACCGGCATTATCGGAAAGCCGTTACCTTTTAATAAAATCCGAAATGCGAGCCCGGCGTTAGTAGCATCTTTAAGCCGAAACGGAGGCGCTAAAGCCGCCCGGGCAATCCTAACAACGGACAAGCACACAAAAGAGATTTGCGTCCAAATCAATTTAGGCGGTAAAAAGGTTACTTTGGGCGCCATGGCGAAGGGGTCGGGGATGATCGCGCCCGACATGGCCACGATGCTGGCGTTTATCACAACTGATGCTGCCATTAGCAGTACGATGCTTAAAACAGCGCTAAAAATGGCGACTGATAAATCATTTAATTGCATTACCGTCGACGGTTGTATGAGCACCAACGACATGGCGGTTGTTTTAGCTAGCAGTTTGGCCGGCAACAAACCGATTACACATATTGGAAAAGATTTTAATACCTTCGTCAAAGCGCTGGAATTTATTTGCCTGGATTTAGCTAAAAAAATTGTTTTAGACGGTGAAGGAGCAACAAAATTTATCGAAATCAGCGTCAGTGGCGCCAAGACACCGCAACAAGCGAAAACAATCGGCTTGGCAATCGCCAATTCTGTTTTAGTTAAAACCGCCGCTTTCGGAAGCAACCCCAATTGGGGACGAGTAGCGGCGGCCGTGGGCTCACTGGGCCTCAACATTCAGGAAAAGCAGTTAAAAATTGACTTTAGTTCATTCGCGAAGAAAGATATCAATATTTCGGTTGAATTAAGCCTCGGCAATCACAAGGCAACCGTATACACATCAGATTTATCACTGGATTATGTGCGCATAAACGGGAGTTACAACTAATGCAAGCGGTTATTAAAAAAGCGGGTGTCCTGGTTGAGGCGATTCCGTATATTCACGCCTTTCGCCAGAAATTATTTGTGGTTAAGTACGGTGGCAGTATTCTTGAAAACGAAACCGTGCGCAAATATGTTTTAGAAGACATCGTTTTCTTAAGTTTCGTCGGCATCCGTATTATTCTGGTGCACGGAGGAGGACCCCATATCAGCGCCCGTTTGGCCGAGGCCGGAAAGAAATCCGAATTTCATGAAGGTATCCGCGTCACCGACGAGGAGACCCTCAAGGTTGTCAGTGAAGAACTTGATAAGCTTAACAAGCGAATCGTTGCAGAAATTAAGAAATTTAAAGGCGATGCCACCGGGCTTAAAGGCGAAGAAAACATTATCCATGTCCAAAAAAAGAAGGCATCGCGGGATCTGGGTTTTGTCGGCACCATTACCTCGGTTGACCAAGAAGCCATCGCTACACACCTGAAGAAAGGCCGCATTGTTGTTGTTTCGCCGATGGGTGTAAGCGTTGAAAAACAACCGCATAATGTCAATGCCGACGAAGTCGCCAGCGCTATCGCGACTTCGATGAAGGCCGAAAAATTAGTTGCTTTAACCGACGTGCAAGGAGTTTTGCGGGAACCCGGCAATTCGGATACGCTGATTTCAAGCATGACGATTGACCAGGTCAATCAACTGATTGCCAGTAAAATTATCCAAGGGGGAATGATCCCCAAGGTGAGCTCTTGCCTGGAAGCGGTTTTAGGCGGCGTTAAAAAAGCGCACATTGTCGACGCTCGCTTGCAGCACGCGCTGTTACTCGAGATCTTTACCGACCGCGGTGTCGGAACACAGATTTTAAAAGAATAATAACAGGCTACGCAATGACTAAAGACGAAATCTTAAAAGGTTACGACGAATATATCCTTTCGACCTACACCCGGATGCCGGGGATTTTTGTTAAAGGCAAGGGAATGAATTTAACCGATATTTCCGGAAAGAAATACTTGGATTTCTTTCCCGGATGGGGCGTTTCCAATGTCGGCCATTGCCATCCCAAGATTATGTCGGCGGTGCGCGATCAGGTCGATAAACTGATTCATATACCGAATAACTTATTTCATCCTCATCAGGTCAAGCTGGCAAAGGAAATTGTCCGGTGGTCTTTTCCGTCAAAGGTATTTTTCGGCAATAGCGGCGCCGAGGCCTGCGAAGGAGCAATTAAGTTTTGCCGGGCTTACGGAGGCGGTAACCGGCATGAAATTATCACCATGGAAAACTCTTTTCATGGCCGAACCTTGGGGGCCCTATCAGCCACGGGCCAGAAGAAATACCAGCAAGGCTTTGCTCCGTTGGTTGAAGGATTTAAGACCGTTCCGTTTAATGATATTAACGCCTTAAAATCCGCCGTAACTGATAAAACCGTCGGCATTATGCTCGAGTTAGTTCAGGGCGAAGGCGGAGTTAACGTTGCGGAGAAAGAATACATTAAGGAAATCCGGAAAATCTGCGATGAAAAAAAGATTTTGCTTGTTTTTGACGAAGTTCAGACCGGAATGGGCCGCACCGGAGAAATGTTCTGCTTTAAAAATTACGGCGTCGTGCCCGATATTATGATCTTGGCAAAATCGCTAGGCGGAGGGCTACCCATCGGCGTCATGGTCGTCAAAAAGGAGCTGGCGGAGGTTTTTAAGCCGGGGATGCACGCCTCGACTTTTGGCGGCAGCCCGCTGGTTTGTAAAGCCGCCCTGGGTGTTTTTAAAGCGATCACAAGCGACAAAATGCTTAAAAACGCGAAAGCCATGAGCGAATATGTTTTTATAAAGGCAAATGACTTAAAAAACAAATTTAGTTGTGTCCGGGAAGTGCGCGGGCTCGGGCTCATGATCGGGATTGAACTTACCATGCCCGGCAAGGCAATTGTCGAGGAGTGTTTTCAAAACGGACTTATTATTAATTGCACGCATGATACGGTTTTACGTTTAATGCCGGCATTGAATGTTACCAAAAAACAGACCGATAAAGCATTCGACATGATCGGCAAGGCATTGGCAAAATTTTCCAAATAGAAAGAGACAAAACAGCGATGACACAAAAAACAAAACGGGATTTTATCAACGTCCAGAATTTAACCAAAGAAGAGATTCAGTATCTTTTTGATCTGACCGTTAAGCTCAAGAAAAACCGGGATCAATATGCCCAGGTTCTTAAGGGAAAATCAGTGGCGCTTATTTTCCAAAAGCCGTCCAATCGCACTCGGGTTTCGTTCGAAGTGGGAATCTGGCAGCTGGGCGGAAATTGTATTTACCTGGGGCCGGAAGAGATCAATTTAGGAAAGCGGGAATCCGCCGCGGATGTCGCAAAGACGCTCTCCCGTTACGTCGATGCAATCGTGGCGCGGACATTTACGCATCAGGATGTGATTGATTTAGCCAAAGAGGCATCGGTGCCGGTGATTAACGGCCTTTCGGACCTGTCGCATCCCTGCCAGGCATTGGCGGATTTATTCACGATTAACGAGAAGCTGAATGAAGCCAAAGGCGTAACCCTGGCCTATGTCGGCGACGGAAACAATGTCTGCAATTCCTTGATTTTTGGCTGTGCCATTTCGGGGGTTAACATTAAAATTGCCACACCCAAAGGTTACGAGCCGAATACTGCCTTCATCAAAAGTGCCCAACGGTTTTCGGATATGAGCGGAGCGGCCATTACAGTTACCAATAAACCGCAAGAAGCGGTTGAAAACGCGGATGTTATCTACGCCGATACCTGGGTCAGTATGGGGCAAGAGGCCGAGTCCAAGAAACGGTTTAAGGATTTCAAAGGTTTTCAGATAGACTCAAAGCTCGCCAGCCGGGCGAAGAAAAATTATTTTTTTATGCACTGCCTGCCGGCGCATCGCGAGCAGGAGGTAACGGCGGATATTATTGACGGGCCGCATTCGATTATTTTTGACCAGGCAGAAAACCGGATGCATATACAAAAGGCGATTTTGGTATTTTTATTAGGAGATATGAAATGAAAAAAGTTGTTTTAGCATATTCAGGAGGACTGGATACGTCCTGCGCTATCAAATGGCTTAAAGATAAAGGCCACGACGTTATCGCGTATATTGCCGATGTCGGCCAGGGCGATGATTTTTCTAAAATCAAAACCCGGGCTCTTAAAACCGGCGCCTCGAAAGTTTATGTCGAGGATTTAAAAAGAGAGTTCGTCGAGAACTATATTTGCCCGACTTTAAAAGCCGGAGCCATTTATGAAGGGAAATATTTACTGGCAACTGCTTTATCGCGGCCGATTATCGCCAAGTACCAAGTGCAAATTGCTCACAAAGAAAATGCCACCGCGATCGCTCACGGCTGCACCGGCAAGGGCAATGATCAGGTCCGGTTTGAGGTTACAGCACGATTGCTTGATCCGAGCTTAAAGATCATCGCTCCTGTCCGGGTTTGGGAATTTAAGACACGGGATGAGGAAATCGATTACGCGAAAAAGAAACACATCCCGATCGATGTTACTAAAAAGAGTCCGTATTCCATCGATAAAAATATTTATGGGATGAGCATCGAATGCGGTATTTTGGAAGACCCCTGGGTCGAACCGCCGGAAGAGATTTACCAGATGACCCATAGCCCGATGAAGGCGCCGGATAAACCGACTTATATTGAAATCGAATTTGAAAAAGGGGCTCCTAAGAAAATCAACGGAAAATTCTTTTCTCCGCTGGCGCTGTTGGCAAAACTCAATGAAGTCGGAGGGAAAAACGGGGTGGGCCGGGCCGATGTTATTGAAAACCGGCTGGTTGGCATCAAATCACGCGAAATCTATGAAGCCCCGGCGGGGACAATTTTACATATCGCCCATCAGGAATTGGAAGCCTTGGTTTTAGACCGGGAGACATTACATTACAAACAATCCATCGCCCAAAAGTACGCGGAGATGGTTTATTACGGGCTGTGGGAAACACCGCTTAAAAAGCAATTGGACTGCCATATCGCCAAAACCCAGGAACGGGTTACGGGAACGATACGGCTTAAGCTTTATAAAGGAAATTGCATTCCTGTAGGACGGAAGTCTCCTTTTTCGTTATATAGAGAAGAACTCGCGACCTACGGTAAAAAAGATGTCTTTGATCAGAAATTAGCGGAAGGATTTATTAAAATCTGGGGAATGCCGTATTAATCGAAAGAGGAATACCATGGCAAAAAAATTATGGGGCGGACGATTCAGCAAAAAAACGGATCCGTTGGTAGAAGAATTCACAAAATCTATTCAAATCGATAAAACTCTCGCCCAATATGATTGTTGGGGGTCAATTTTGCATATCAATGTTTTAAAAAAAGCTAAACTTCTAACTCCAGAAGAACATGAAAAACTGGAAAAAGGTCTTAATGCAATCTTGAAATACATTGAAAGTGACGAGTTTGAAAAAGATCCGTCATTAAATGATTTTGAAGATATTCATAGTTATATTCAAAATCTCATCGAAAAGAAAGTACCTGGTATCGCCCTGAAACTTCATACATGTCGATCACGAAACGACCAAGTTGTTTTTTGCACAAAACTCTACAGCCTCGATCACATTAAGGTAGTCCAGAAATTTATTATGGAAGTAGACAAGAGTCTCCTGAAATTAGCAGTTGACAACGCGGGCGTCAATATTCCGGGCTATACTCATTTACAGCACGCTATGCCAATTAATTTATTCGAGTATTTCTATGCATATCATGAGATGCTAAATCGAGACTTAAAACGATTATCTAATATTTATAAAACTATCAACCTAACTCTTGGCGCAGGTGCGCTCGCAGGAACATTCATTAAGTCAAAGGAATATAATAGTGCAGTTAAATTACTTCTGCTATCTAAAGATAAGATTCCTGTGAAGCCAACAACTAGTGCCATTGATACCGTTAGCGACCGAGATTTTGTTATTGAAATCTTAAGCGCAATATCAATACTAGGATTGCATTTATCCCGGCTCTCGGAAGATTTAATTATATGGTCAACAAAAGAATTCGATTTTATTGAAATCGATGAATCGTTTTGCACTGGAAGCTCTCTCATGCCACAGAAAAGAAATCCTGATGTGCTTGAGTTGATACGTGGCTACGCAGGCAAATTATATGGAAACTTAATCAGCGTTTTGGTTACAATGAAAGGGCTTCCGCTAACCTACAATCGAGACATGCAGCTGGATAAAGAACCTTTGTTCAATTCTTTTACAATCATTCAGCAAGAGCTTAAGGTTCTTTCGCATCTTTTATTAAAAATAAAATTTAATGAGACAGCCATCAAAAAACAATTGAGCGATGAATGTTTATATGCAACAGATATATCAGATTTTCTCGTTAAAAACGGAGTAACTTTTAAAGAAGCTCACACAATTGTTGGTCAGCTAATTAGTTATAAACTCAAACATGGTATAAGCCTATTGCCAGAAAATGAAATGGAAAAAGGAATAACAGACGAGGAATTAAAGAAATTTCACCCTCTTCTTAGTATCGAAGTCATGAAACGAATTATTGATCCATATATTTCGGTTAAAAACAAAAAGTCACTGCGAAGAAAACTGCGAATAATGACTAAAGAATATATTCACCATAAATAATATGTACGGCTTCCAATTTAGGAATAACAATCAAGATGCTAAATAACCAGCAAAGAATATGGATTTTAAAATCGTCCTCGAATCGATATTAAAGAATTTTACCAAAGGAAATATCCGCTACGGTCTTATCGGCGGGTTTGCCTTGGGCGCCTTGGGCGTGCCGCGCTCGACGGTTGATTTGGATTTTCTGGTTAACCGTGACGACATGGATAAAATCGATTGCATAATGAAGGACAACGGCTACAACTGTGCCTACAAAAGCGAGAATGTTTCGCAATATGTTTCAGCGCTTAATATTTACGGCGGAATAGATTTTCTGCATGCCTTTAGGACGATATCACTTAAGATGCTGGATCGTGCTATCGAGAAAGAGATATTTAACGGGGATTTTAGAATAAAGGTTTTGAGGCCGGAAGATGTTATCGGGCTAAAACTACAGGCAACCGTTAATGACCCCAAAAGGCTTAACGGCGAATACCTCGACATCGAAAGCCTGATGGAGCATTACCGTAACGACCTGGACTGGAATATCTTAAACGACTATTTCGCGCTATTTAGCCAGGAAGCAAAGCTGGCTGAATTAAAGGCAAAATATGACCATGCTCACTAAAGAAGAAAAGAACGAACTGCGAAAATTTTCGAAATCCGCGCAATTAAGAGACGACATGCGCGCCGTATCGAAAACCCGGCATGATTCGCTTTTAATCAATCAGGTCATTGATATTGACAGATTGGTGACGTTTTTAACGGACTACAATCGCTTCATAAGCCATCAGCCGAGATTATTCCGAAAAATTATTGATAGCCACATGATCCTATAGCTTATGCACGACTTTAAATTTAAAAATAACGAATTATTTTGTGAAAGGGTTCGCGTAGCGGCGGTCGCCCGCGCTGTGGGGACGCCGTTTTATCTCTACAGTTACAAAACGCTTACCGACCACTTTACGAAAATACAAACGGCTTTTAGGCGTATTGATCCCATCATCTGCTATGCCATGAAAGCCAATGATAATCTTTCCATCGTTAAAGCGCTTTTAAACAAAGGGGCGGGATTAGATATTGTTTCCGGTGGGGAACTGCGTAAAGCCATTCAGCTTAATGCCGATCCTAAAAAAATAGTTTTTGCCTCAGTGGGAAAAACCGAAGAGGAGATCGCCCTTGCCATTCAGGAGAGAATTTTATTTTTAAACGTCGAGTCAGTGCCTGAGTTAGAAACGATAGACCGAGTGGCGCGCCGGCTTCATACGAGACCGCAGGTCGCTATCCGTGTTAATCCAGACGTAGAGGCGGCAACGCACGATTTTATTACCACCGGTACCTTAAAGAAGAAATTCGGGGTTGATTTGCGGTCAACCCGACAGATCTTAAGAACGCAAAAAAGGTTTCCTCATGTCCGCATAAACGGGCTGCATATTCATATCGGTTCGCAGATAACCCAGGCGAAACCGTTTATCGATGCCATTAAAAAAACGCTCGGATTTATCGAAAGTTTGCGTCGGGAAGGGATCGAACTGGAGTATTTAGATATCGGGGGCGGTTTGGGGATCATATACAGGGACGAAAAGCCCCAAACCGCCCGTGATTTCGCCGCAGCGGTCTTGCCGATGCTCACTCGCTCGAATCTCAAGATCATCATGGAGCCCGGACGTTTTATTGTCGGCAATGCCGGAATTTTTGTCACTAAAGTCCTGTACACAAAAGACAACGGCTACAAAAAATTCCTGATCGTTGACGGCGGGATGAACGATCTTATCCGACCGTCCTTGTACGGGTCTTACCATGAGATCGTTCCCGTGAAGAAAACAACGGCAGCAAAAATAAAAGTTGATGTGGTCGGCCCCATATGCGAAAGCGGAGATTTTTTTGCCAAAGAACGGTCCTTGCCTAAGATGGCAAACAATACCCTCTTGGCTATCATGAGCGCCGGCGCTTACGGGTATACCATGTCCAGCAATTACAATGCCCGCTGCCATGTTGCAGAAGTTATAGCCCGAGGCAATAGATTCTTTGTCATCCGCAAACGTCAAGGTTTTGCCGATTTGATAAAGAATGAAAGGATGCCGGAGTTTTTAAAATGAAAAAGGTAAAATTCACAAAGATGGCCGGAGCAGGAAACGCCTTTGTGGTGGTTGAAGACCCCAAGGTTAACTTGCGCAAGCTGGTTATTAATATTTGCTCCAGCAAGACCGGCGTGGGCACGGACGGGCTTTTGCTTTTGGATAAATCTAAAAAGGCTGATTACCGTATGCGTATTTTAAATGCCGACGGTTCCGAAGCCGAGATGTGCGGCAACGGCGCCCGGTGCATTGCGGCTTACATTGTTAACCAAAAAGGACTCAAGAAAAAAAAATTTGCGATTGAAACGCTTGCAGGAATCGTTTTAGCGCAGGCGAAAGGGGAAGTTGCCAACATCCGTTTAAGCGGCCCCCAGGATTATCGCTCTGACATTCCGGTTAAATTAGAAGGACGCAAGATCAAGGCCAACTACATCAATACCGGTGTGCCGCATGCGATTATTTTTGTGGATGATATCGATAAAATCGACGTCGATACGATCGGGCGCTCTATCCGCTGGCATCCTGAATTCTCGCCGCGCGGCACCAATGTGGATTTTGTCGAACAGGCAGGAAAAAATTCTATCAAAGTCCGCACCTTTGAGCGCGGGGTCGAAGGGGAGACCTTAGCTTGTGGCACAGGAAGTGTCGCCAGTGCCATCATCACATTCTTAAAATCAAATCCTGACGTCAAGAATATAAAGCGCGTCGTTATCAAGGTCTTGACTTTAAGCGGCGAAACTTTGCATGTTTCATTCGGGCTTAAAAACGGTATCGTTTCGGATGTCTGGTTAAAGGGGAGTGCCAAATTTATCGCGAAAGGGGAATTTTATGTTTAAAGGATCGATTGTCGCCATCGTGACACCTTTTAAAGAAGGACGCGTGGACGAAAAGAAATTAAAACAGTTAGTTGAATTCCATATAAAAAACGGAACCTCCGGCATTGTCCCCTGCGGCACGACCGGTGAATCTCCGACGCTTTCTACAGCCGAGCATGAGCGCGTTATCGAGATATGTATCGACGCAGCCAATAAAAGAATTCCCATTATCGCCGGCACAGGGTCAAATTCGACGGCAGAAGCCGTAGCTTTAACCGAACATGCGGAAAAGGCCGGGGCGGATGCCGCGTTAATCGTTGGGCCCTATTACAACAAACCCAGCCAGCGGGGGATGTATTTACATTTTAAAACGATCGCCGATAGTGTCGATATCCCGATCGTTCTTTATAATATTGCCGGCCGCACCGGAAAGAATATTGAACCCGAAACAATCGCCAAGCTTGCCCATGACTGCAAGAATATTGTCGGTGTCAAAGAGGCATCCGGGTCACTCGAGCAAATGCAGCTTATAAAACTACTTTGTCCAAAAGAATTCTTGCTCATTTCCGGCGACGATGCCCTTACTTTGCCTATTTTAAGCGTAGGGGGCGTGGGTGTGATTTCGGTTTTAGCGAATATCTTGCCGCGCGAAACCGCCGAGGTAGTCGCGCTTTTTGAGAAAGGCGACCTTGAAAAAGCGCGAAAACTTCATTATAAGCTGCTTCCTTTGATCAAGGCCATTTTCCTGGACACAAATCCTATTCCGATAAAAACCGCGATGGGGATGCTGGGTATGTGTGCGCCGGATTTACGGCTGCCTTTATGCCCCATGTCCGATGAGAATGTTTCAAGATTAAAAGCTGCTTTGAAAGATTACGGATTGCTGAAGAAATAGCTGTTGGCGCGTTAGAAAGTTAGGCTAGCCTAACTTTCTAACGCGCCCATCACGCCAGAAAGGTGAAGTGCATTTACCAATGATTAAACTAGCCATTAGCGGTTGCCAGGGAAGGATGGGCGCACGTATTATGCATCTGGCCCAGGAAGACCAGGATTTTGAAATTTCCGCGCTTTTAGAGCACCGGGGACACCCGGGTGTCGGCGGCCAAGCTGACAATATCGAAATTAAATCCGAACCCGAGGCAATCAAGGGCTCCAATGTACTGATTGAATTTACGACCCCCGAGGCAACTTTAGAGCATTTGGCAGCTTGTGTTAAATATCGGACTAAAATGGTCATTGGCACCACCGGGATTTTGCCGGAACAGGTTCGGGTAATTGAAGCAGCATCCAAAAAAATCCCGATAGTCTTTTCTTCTAATATGTCAGTCGGCGTCAACATCCTTTTTAAGCTTCTTCGCGACGCCGCCAAAGCTACCGCCAATTACGACGTCCGAATTGTCGAGGCTCATCACGTCCATAAAAAAGATGCCCCTTCAGGAACAGCAAAGACACTGGCAAAAATAGTCGAAGAAACCAGTAGTAATAAGGTTTCCGATATTAAGGCTATCCGCGAGGGCGAAATCATAGGCGACCATGATGTTATTTTTGAAAGCGAAGTTGACATACTGACCTTGCGCCATCACGCTAAAACGCGCGATATCTTTGCCAAAGGCGCTTTGATCGCTGCCAAGTTCGTGGCGACTCAAAAAAAGGGTCTCTTTAATATGCAAGACGTCCTGGGTTTAAAATAGCAAAGACTAGACAGCCACTTCTTAGAATATGATTCGTATTATTAAATCCGCAGCCGACAAAAGCATACTCGACGACATTGCCCAAGACTTCGATGGTTACATCAAAGTTGTCGTTGATACCCAACGACAAGTCTTAGTCGCCGGAGGGACAAAACATGTTGACGGCGAAGCATTGCTTCTCAAAGACGGCAGCCGTCAGGATCATCTCTGGGGCGGCGGCCTTGATTTGGAAACAGGCGAAGTGGACTTCGATTCAATGATCAATATCCGACCTAATCAAAATAATCCCAGCCGCGAAATCTTAGATAAGGATATCCGAAAAGAAGTTGAAGCCGTCATTCGAAAACTTTTAAGATAAACTTATGAACGCAGAAGAAATTACATTAAATATTGCTGTCAATTTGGGCCGTCTGGGCCGATGGGCGGCGGAAGGAAAGCGAAACCGCATACAGCAATTCCTAGATGAAACTGAAACATATATCGTGCAATTAGAAGATGCACCCAAGAGCACACAATTTTTAAAAACGTTCGAATCATTCAAAAAAGAATTTTCCGTTTTAAAAACAAATGCCTCCCCGGACATGGTTTGGGCGGATATGATGTTAACTTGGGCAAACATCTTGACTCATCGAGCCAAACTCGCGTAGGAAAACCCGGATGACAATGAATTGGGATAAAACCACTCAAGAGAAATTTAGAGTACTCCTCGATAAAATTCCCGTATTCTTACGCGCCATCGCCGAGGAAAAAGTGTCCAAGCGCGCCGAGACAATCGCCCAAAAGGAAAATCACCCGGAAATCACCGAAAAAGACTTGGTTGACGCTTTTTTCGCCGAGACACCTTTTGGCTTTCATGGGCCTATGAAGAGCGATATGGAAGAACTCGGTATTAATTACGTACAATACGGCTACGAGAAATAACACCATCGGATAAATAAGGAGAACACTAGCGATGCCAATCAACATTGACTACTCGGAAAGACTCAAACAACTTCCGCCGTATCTTTTTGTCGAAATCGACAAGGCCAAAAGGGAGGCCAAGGCCGCCGGACGAGACATCATCGATCTCGGTGTAGGCGATCCGGATTTACCCACGCCAAAATTTATCGTGGAAGCTCTCAATAAAGCAGCTCAAGATGGCGCCAATCACCATTACGCCTTTGATAGCGGCTTAAAAGAGCTGCGCGTTGCAATTGCCGAATGGTATCAAGGGCGGTTTGGTGTTCGTCTGGATCCGGACACAGAAATTTACCCTTTGATCGGATCCAAAGAAGGGATTGCCCATTTACCGCTTGCCGTGGTTAATCCTAAAGATAAAGTCTTAGTGCCTGACCCTTGCTATCCAGTCTATCGTTCCGCCACAATTTTTGCCGGCGGAAAAGTAGTTTCGCTTCCGCTCAAGGCTAAAAACGAATTCCTGCCGGACTTAGAAAAAGTCGAGAAAACCGAGGGCGCCAAATTGATGTATTTAAATTACCCCAACAACCCGACCTCCGCCGTCGCGCCAAAAGAATTTTTGGCTAAACTGGTTTCAATCGCACAGGCAAAAGGCATCGTCCTGGCTTCAGACCTGGCGTATTCGGAGATTTATTACGACGAACAAAAGCCATCAAGCATTTTGGAAATCGAAGGGGCGAAAGACGTGGCTATTGAATTTCATTCTCTTTCAAAAACCTTTTCCATGACCGGTTGGCGATTAGGCTGGGCCTGTGGTAACGCAAAATTGATTTCCGCACTCGCTAAGGTTAAAGCCAACGTCGATTCCGGAATCTTCCAGGCCATTCAAATCGCCGGCATTGCCGCGCTCAAAGGCGACCCCAGGGAAATTTCCGATATGCGCGCGGTTTACCAGGAGCGCCGCGACTGCCTGATTAACGGGTTGCGATCGATCGGCTGGAAGATCCCGCCGCCAAAGGCTGCGTTTTATGTCTGGGCAAAGATTCCTAAGAACTTTAATAATTCCATGGAAGCGGCGCAAACATTTTTAGAAAAAGCGAATATCGTGATGACCCCCGGCGTCGGTTTCGGTGAAAACGGAGAGGGCTACATTCGCATGACCTTAACCGTTCCCAAGGAACGCTTAACCCAGGCAGTGGAACGTATTCAAAAGATTTTGTAATCGAGATTTACCAACGAGGCCATCCTGTGGTAACAGTTTATTTGGGGCTAGGCTCAAATCTTTCCGACCGCGAAACGAGCTTACAAGAAGCTATCGCGAGACTTAATCAAAACTCCGTCACGGTCAAGAAAGTTTCCACTATTATCGAAACTGACCCCATCGGAGGCCCGGCTCAAGGGAAATTCTTAAACGCCGTCCTTGAAGCCGAAACCGATTTGCCCCCTCTGGATCTGCTTAATCTTACCCAAAAAATCGAGAAACAACTCGGACGAAAACGTACCATCCCCAACGGCCCGCGGACAATCGACATCGATATCCTTTTATACGGCAACCGGACTATTCACACGCCAGAGCTGATCGTACCGCACCCGCGGATGTTCGAACGCGATTTTGTTTTGAAACCTTTATACGAAATTGCACCTCACTTGACCCTTGAGCCAAATCATGCGCATCATTAAATCCGTTAGTGTCATGCAAAAATATATCTTGGGCTTAAAATCCAAGAATAAACGCATCGGCTTTGTCCCGACGATGGGTTATCTCCATAAGGGGCATGGCGCACTTTTGCGCCGTTGCCGCAAGGAAAACAATATTTCGGTCTTAAGTATTTTTGTTAATCCTAAACAATTCGGCCCAAACGAAGATTTCCACCGCTATCCCCGGGATTTAAAAAAAGATGAATTATTTGCACAAAGAGAAAAAGTTGATATAATATTTTATCCGTCGGCCGACGATATGTATCCTAAAGATTATTTGACATACGTCGAGGTCGGCAAGATAGCGCAGGGGCTATGCGGAAAATTTCGCCCCGGGCACTTTCGAGGCGTGGCAACGGTCGTCGGAAAATTGATCAACGTTATCCAGCCTGATATTTTATACCTGGGGCAAAAAGATGCGCAACAGGCAGCGATACTTAAAAGAATGATCGTAGACTTAAATTTTCCCGTGAGGGTTAAGATTGTACCTACAGTACGCGAACAAGACGGATTAGCAATGAGCTCCAGAAACAGCTACTTAAACGACAAGCAAAGACAGCAGGCACCCATCCTCTACCGGACTCTCCGTCATGCAGAAGGCCTGATTCAGCAGGGGCAAAGAAATCCGCGAAAGATCATTGGGCAAATGCGCGCTATGATTTTAAAAGCTGCGCCGTTTAAAATTGATTATATTGAATGTGTCGATGCCGCTTCACTTGATCCCCTAAAGGTTTTAAGAGGGGACATTTTGATCGCCCTGGCCGCATGGCTGGGGAAAACTCGATTAATTGACAATATTGTCTTAACGGTAAAATAGATGCAGAAAAGAAAAACACGAATCGGGATTGTCGGTTGTGGCGCTATCGGCTCCAGGATCGCAAAGAGCGTCGTTAACGAGCTTAAAAGTCAATGCGCTTTAACCGGGCTGTACGACATCAATCCTGCAAAATCGCGCAATCTAGCCAGGCGATTAAGGCGCAGAAATACTAACAAGAAATCTCTCGCTGAACTTATCCGCAGCTGCGATTTCCTAGTCGAAGCCATCAATTCAGACGAAACCGCTGCTATTATCCGTAAGGCCATCAAAGCCAGGAAAAGTGTTCTGGCCATGAGTATCGGAAAGCTCCTCAACGCTCAAGACCTGTTCCGGTTAGCCGAAAAGAATAAATCATCCATCCTGCTTCCCTCCGGAGCCATTGCCGGAATAGATGCCATTAAAGCGGCAAGCCTTGTTTCCATCGACCACATTACGCTTACAACCCGAAAACCGCCTTCAGGATTTATCAAATCAGCGTACATCCGCCAAAAAGGAATTAACCTAAACGCCATTAAAGGAGAAAAAGTTATTTTTGACGGGACTGTCGGCCAGGCGGTTAAGGCATTCCCGGAAAATATTAACGTCGCGGCCACATTGGCTTTAGCTAGTGGGGTTACGAGCAAAATACGTGTTCGCATCATGATCGATCCCGCCTTAAAACAAAATTCGCATGAAGTGGAAGCCATCGGAGAATTCGGCCGGATGACGAGCCGGACTGAGAACGTTATATGCCCGGATAGCCCGAAGACAAGCTACCTGGCGGCACTTTCGGCCATCCGGACGCTCAAACAATATTTTCAGGCAGTAAAAGTGGGGACGTAACTACGTTTTAAAAACAATAACACATCAATTCCACGGAGGGAGGTGAAACAACATGGCAAAAAAAGTCGCAAAAGTCGGAGTCAAGAAGGAAAAAGGCTACCTGTACTTCGTCGATAAGCGCGGAGACGTATCCTGCGCGAAGATGGCCCGCGGCGCCAAAAAAGGCGGCGCGCCCAAAAAAGTCGCGAAGGTCGGCATCAAGAAAGAGGCCGGGTGTCTTTATTTCATCGATAAGCAAGGCGATATCTCTTGCGCCAAGATGGTTCGAGGCGGCAAGAAGGGCAGAAGATAATTCAAATGCCTTAACCCGAAATAGTCCTTGGTTCAAAAGGGGCGGCCCTTCGGGCCGCCCCTTAACCGCCGAGGGCTATTTCGGGAAATCGTCCCTGCAGAATCAGGGCATTGATTCAAATAATTCGCAAACGCGTTATTTTCCGCCTATCGCGAATGCGGGAGTTTTACTCACCCCGGCTTTAAAATATTTCAGCACTTAATCAATCCGTTATTGTAAAATCCCCGATAAAAATATCTATGGACAGCAACTTTATAGTCATCCGCGGCGCCAAAGAACACAATCTTAAAGATGTTGATCTTCAGTTGCCGCGCAATAAATTTATCGTTATAACGGGCCTCAGCGGTTCGGGCAAATCGTCCCTGGCATTTGACACGATTTACGCCGAAGGCCAGCGCCGTTATGTGGAAAGCCTTTCGGCATACGCCCGGCAGTTCCTGGAACAACTGCAGAAACCGGACGTCGAATACATCGAAGGCCTGTCACCCACGATCTCTATCGAGCAGAAGACAACCAGCCGCAATCCCCGCTCGACCGTCGCTACCCAAACCGAAATTTATGATTACCTAAGGCTGCTCTTTGCCCGGGTGGGAACACCGTATTGCCATCGTTGCGGCAAGAAAATCGAACGGCAAACTGCCCCGGAAATTGCTCAGCAAATCCTGCAAATCGGCGAAGACATCCCCATCAATATCTTAGCCCCGCTGATCCAGGGGCGAAAAGGAGAGTACCGCAATATCCAAACCCAAGTCACCAAGGCCGGGTTTGTGCGTTTACGCGTCGACGGAAAGATTTACGATGTTGCCGACAAACTCAAACTTGACAAGTTTAAAATCCATCACATCGAAGCCGTCGTCGACCGCTTAAATATCAAAGCCAATGCCAAGAAACGCTTAACCGAATCCATTGAAACCGCCCTAAAGATCGGTAACGGCCTTTTATTAATCGATTTTAACGGTAAAAAGCCCGACAAGATTTTTAGCGAGCGCTACGCCTGCACCGACTGCGGCATCAATCTTTCCGAAATCGAACCGCGCATTTTCTCCTTTAATTCGCCTTACGGCGCTTGCCCTAAATGTAACGGCTTAGGGACCAAGATGGAAATCGACCCGGACCTGCTCATCGGGGACCCGACCAAACCCTGGATCCAGGCCATCGCTTCCTGGGGCGCGGGCAACCGAGGTTTTATGATGTACTACCGGGCGGTCTTGCGCGAGATTGCCGGAATATACAATGTTAACCTCGAAACACCGTTTAAAGACCTTGATAAAAGCTTCAGAAAACTTGTCCTTTCCGGTTCAAACGACGAAATATGGGGGAGGCGATTCGAAGGAGTCACAGGCTACCTGGAAAGGCTTTTTAGAGAAACCGATAATGATTGGCTTAAAGACGAGGTGTCCCGATTCATGTCGGTGTTGCCTTGCCCCGAGTGCAAGGGCACGCGGTTAAAGAAAGAATCGCTGGCCATCAAGATCACCGATAAGAACATCAATCAAATCGCCTCCATGTCCATTAAGGAGTCACGGCAGTTTTTTTCTAACCTTAACCTCTCGCGGGAAAAGAAGATTATCAGCGAACAGATCTTAAAAGAAATTATCCGCCGGCTTGATTTTTGCATTAATGTCGGTCTTGAATACCTTACCCTGGACCGAAAAAGCGCCACTTTGTCCGGCGGCGAAGCCGAACGGATCCGGCTCGCGACTCAGGTCGGTTCCGGCCTGGTGGGCGTTATTTACGTCCTTGACGAACCCAGCATCGGCCTCCATCAAAAAGACAATATCCGGCTTTTAAAGACGTTGGAGGCGCTGAGGGATTTGGGCAATACCCTAATTGTCGTTGAGCATGACGAGGCCACCATCCGGGCCGCCGACTACGTTGTCGATTTAGGCCCCGGCGCCGGAGAATACGGTGGCGAGGTTATTTATGCCGGTGATGCGGCCGGTTTACTGAAATCAAAAAAATCGACCACAGGACAGTATTTGCGCGGCGAACTTCAAATTGCGCTTCCCTTAAAGAGGCGTGAGGCAAAACCCTCTAATAGTCTTAAAATTTTCGGCGCCCGCCAGCATAATTTAAAGAATGTCGACGTCACCATTCCTTTAGGCGTATTCGTCTGCATTGCCGGAGTATCGGGCTCAGGAAAATCCACTCTGGTCGATGACATTCTTTTTAAGGCATTAGCCCAAAAAATATATCGCTCAAAGGAAAAACCGGGACTCCACAAGCGTATTGAAGGAATTTCTAACCTCGATAAAGTCATTGTCGTCGACCAATCGCCCATAGGGCGTACGCCGCGCTCGAACCCGGCCACCTACACCGGCGTTTTCAGCCAAATCCGTGACCTCTTTAGTCAGTTACCAGAGGCAAAGCTGCGCGGATACAAGCCCGGGCGTTTTAGCTTTAACGTCAAAGGCGGCCGCTGCGAGGCCTGCTCGGGAGACGGTATCAAAAAGATTGAAATGCATTTTCTGCCCGATGTCTACGTCGAATGCGAAGTTTGTAAGGGCTTACGGTTTACCGAACAGACCCTGGAAGTCCGTTTTAAAGGAAGCAACATCTCGGAAGTCTTGAATATGTCCGTTCAGGAGGCGATGGGGCTGTTTGACAATATCCCCCGTATTCGCAATATCCTGCAAACTCTTTGTGATGTCGGACTCGGATACATCAAGCTCGGGCAACCGGCCACGACGCTTTCCGGAGGCGAGGCACAACGGGTAAAACTTGCCAGTGAGTTGTGCAAATACGCGACCGGGAAAACTCTTTATATCCTGGATGAGCCGACAACCGGGCTGCATTTTGCCGATGTTGATAAACTTTTAAACGTACTGCAACGCCTGGTTGACCGCGGAAACACAGTCCTGGTTATCGAACATAATCTCGAAGTCATTAAAACGGCAGACTACATCATCGACTTAGGCCCCGAAGGCGGCGACAAAGGAGGAGAGGTTATTTTTGCCGGCACTCCGGAAGAACTTGCCAAATACAAATTTTCCTATACCGGGCAATACCTGAAAGATTTCTTGCATGCGCACAGCGCGTTGAAAAATAAACCGAAACTGTTATAATAATCCCCATGACCCTAATAAAAAAGTTCTCATTTCTGATTCTGATCATTGCCTTATCAAGCCTTAGTGTAGTGACGCAACAAACCGGAAGATCTTTTGCCGAAAATGACGAGGCGGATCTTTTCCTGGTTGCCCAGAAAGCATTTGATGACGGTTTTTACGATGTCGCAACCCGCTACATCGATCAATTCCTTGAAAAGTATCCGCAAACAGCCAAACGCGCCGACGCCAAGCTCCTTTTAGGGCAATGTTATTTTCTTAAAACCCAATACTTAAAAGCCTTTGACATTTTTCAAGAGCTCCAGCAATTCCCCGAATTCAAAGATGCCGCGCTCTTCTGGCTGGGGGAGACTTACCTGAAAGGTTCCGATTACAAGCAGGCAGAATCCCAGTACAAGCAGCTGGTTGATCTCTATCCGGAATCCAGCTATGCCGTCCAAGGCTACTATTCCTTGGGGTGGACCTACTTTAACCAAAAAGATTTTACTTCGGCTAAAAACACCTTTGAGGAGTTTGTAAAGAAATTCCCTAATCATGAACTAAGCGAAGATGTGCTTTTTAAAATCGGCGAGTGCAATTACAATCTGCACGATTACGCCGGCACAATTCGCAGTTTTCAAGAATATGTCACCCGTTTTCCTCAATCCAGCCGGCACGACCAGGCGTATTTTTATATGGCCGAGTCTAACTATTATCTCGACAACCTACCCGGGGCCATCGAATATTACGCTAAAACCGGCGATATCTCTCACGACGATAAGATAACGCTCATGTCTAAGTTGGGGCTGGGATGGAGTTATCTTAAGTCAAAAGATTACACAAAATCCCAGCAGGCCTTTGATGCGGCACAGAAGATTTCCCAGGAGAAAAATATCCCTTCGGACGACATTTACTTGGGACAGGCAAACCTCTCCTACGAGGCCGGTGACTACACGAAAGCGCTGGAGGCCTACAGCCAACTGTTGCAATCATTTCCCGGTAGTCCGCGTATCGCAGAGGCCTATCTGGGAAAAGCAAATGCATTATACCTGCTTAAGAATTACGACGAGGCCATAAAGGTATTTAAAGTCATCATCGAGACCTTCTCCGCAGACCCTAACGCCAAAGAAATTATTGAAAAGGCCTACCTGGGCCTGGGATGGGCTCATCTTAAAAGCGAAAAGGTCGATCTGGCCATCGCTAACTTTCAGGAGGTTGTTAACCGCTCCGAAAATAAGATTATCCAAGTCAGTGCCTTAACTCAAATCGGCGATGCCTACCAAGATATGGGCGAAATCGATAAATCCCTTGAAGTTTACGACAAAATCCTTAAAGACTTTCCGGATAGTCTTTACACCGACTATGTGCAGTACCGGCAAGGTATCGCGCTTTTGCGGCTCAATAAAATCGAAGCCGCCACGCTTGCTTTTCAAAGCCTCAAAACAAATTTTCCCACCAGTAAATACCTGACGGATATAAAATATTATCTGGGGTTGGCTTATTTTAAGAAGGAAGACTGGGCGGCAGCCAAAGAACAGCTGACCGGTTTTATCAATGAAATGCCTGCCATCAACGAATCTCAACCCGAGGCCCAATACCTGCTGGGATTATCAAATTTTAACCTGCAAAACTATGATGAGGCTATCAAGGCCTTCCAAAAAGTTATTAAGAATTATCCCGATCAGGCTTCCATTGTAAAGAATGCCGAGATCGCGACCGCCAAAGCCTTTTACGGCCTGGGGGATGCCAAGGAAGCCGCCAAACGGTTTAAAATCATCATTTATAAATACCCCAAGACCGATGCCGAACTCGAATCTCTGACATGGCTGGGCGATTACTATTTAAAGACTGCGGATTACGTTAATGCCGAGATGTATTATAAACAGCTTATCGAAAACTTTCCCGGAAGCGATAAAATTCCCGAGGCCCACTACAGCCTTGGCCAGATATACCAGGAAACCGGCCAGTTGGACAAAGCCCTGAATGATTATAAGTTAATCGGGGAATCATCTGATTCCGAGTTAGCCACCAAAGCAAAATTGGCTATCGCCGATATCTTTTCCAAAGAAGTCAATCCGCAGGCCGTGGTTGAGACCTACCAAAAAATTGCGGACGGTTCCCCGGAGTTTGCGCGCGATGCCTATGTCAAGATCGCCGAGACCTACCGCAATAATAACGATTACGAGAACGCCATGAAGACATACCAAGATGCGCTTAAGGCCAACGCGGGCTCGAGCACATTTAAGAATGCCGAGCTCCAATTTAATATTGCCGACCTCATCGAAAACCTCAACAAGCCCAATGAAGCGGTCGAGGCATATTTAAAAATACCTTATCTGTACCCCGATGAAACCATCTGGGCGGTTAAGGCGTATTTGCGCATCGCACGAATCTTTGAGAATGCACAAGATTGGGAAAACGCAAAGCTTACCTACAATAAAATTATTGCCTACGGTACCGAAGAAGTAAAATTTGCCCAAGAACGGCTTGACTGGATAAACAGTAACGCTCATTCCCCTAAAAAATAAAAAGGGAATTTCCTTAAAAACTTAAAAGACGACTGGCCCCGAAGGAGGACAAAAATGACATTATGGCAAATGAACGCCTGGGAATTGATGGCAGCCGGCGGACCGCTGATGTATCCTATTCTCTTATGTTCCGTCGTGGCCTTGACAATCATTTTTGACAGAATTTTTTATTTTTCAAGCCTTAAAACCGATACCCAGCAGCTTAAGCAAAAAATCTTTGCCCTGATCAAGAACAACGATATCGCCGAAGCCATAAATTCCTGCGACACAAATCCATCGCCCGTGGCAAGGGTCTTAAAAGCCGGAACTGTCAAATTCGGTTCTTCAAAGGAAGAGATCAAAGAAGAAATCGAGGCTGCCGGTCATTTTGAAATACCCAAACTCGAGAAAGGCTTAAGCGCCTTGGCCACCGTCGCTCATATTTCCCCGCTTTTGGGGCTTTTGGGCACGGTCACCGGCATATGCGGAAGTTTCTACGCGATTCAAACCAAAAGCGCATCGCTTAGCCCGGTCACACCCGGGGATCTGGCGGGAGGCATCTGGGAGGCCCTGCTAACAACGGTGGCCGGACTTACAGTTGCCATACCGGCCTTTGTTGTTTACAATTATTTTGCATACCGGATTAACGCCATTGTTTTGGAAATGGAAAAAGCGGGAACCGAGCTGGTCAGCCTTTTATGCCAGGTATCGGAAACACAGGCCGCGAAGGAAAAACGGGCACCCCGCCAGGAAGAAATTTAGCTTTACCGGGAGAGTCAAAGTTGAAATTTAAACGGCACTCAAAATTAGAATACGGCTTAAAGCCAATCGATCTGGCGCCATTCGTTAATATTGTTTTTCTGCTTTTGATTTGCTTTATTCTTATTTCGACACTCACCGTCCAGTCGGGCATTAAAGTTAGATTACCCCGGGCTATTACCAGCGAAATTATCAAAGAAGAGAGCCTGACCATAACCATCACCAGCGAAGATGTCATGTATTTTAATGACTCGGTCACAACGGTCCGTGAGCTAAGAAAAGAACTTTCAAAATCCAGGAACAAAGAACGGCCGATTTTGATTAAGGCTGACCGGCGCGCTTCCGTAGGGCGGATTGTCGATGTCTGGAGCCTGTGTCGGGATTTAGGTTTAGAGAGAATCAATATCGCCACGGACCAGGAAAAATAATTACCGCAAAGAAGGGTGGGGGATGTTCTCGCCGGTTAATACACGGTACATTGGAATAAAATCTTTTTTTCTCGCCGCTATCTTCCATCTAAGTCTGTTGGGACTGTTCACATTTACCCTGTCTGTGCGCGATACGCCTCCGGAGCCGTTCTTTGTTTTCCTGGGATCAATTTTAACCAAACACGATTTAGTGAACCCGGGATCGCTGGACACCGCATACGAAATCGGTCAAATACAATTTTCGGATTCCGAAGCTGCAGCCACACCAAGAATGACAACAAGGAATCTGCCTCTCCAGCATGACAAAAAACCCTCCTTCCTGGACCATCCTCTGACAGCACCTAAAAAAACCTACAAAGATACACGCGGCCTTTCAACGGCTAAAGCAGCGCCCCTTGCCACGGAAAAAAAGAAACCGATAACCGAACCAGCGCCCTTAAAAATTCAGCTCAAACTATATCCTGATGATCAAAATTGATTTTTCACTGGCTATCGGAATATATTCTTTACTAATAGTCCTTCTTGTCTTCGGCCGATGGATATTCTATAATTATATTAGTAAAGACGAGGGGCCGGTTGTTCTGGCCCAGAACCTCCGTCAGTGTCCATATTGCACATATATCTTTTTTGATTATTCACGCGACCCGTTGGCAATTTGCCCAAGATGCGAAAGTCTGATTGAGGCTAAAAATGAGGCTCATGCAAAAAACGAGGGGACCGATGAAAAATAACGAAAACGGCGCTATCCTCATCACCGTCGCTGTGCTCACCCTGGTCATGATGATCCTTGTCGTCAGCGTTATCAGCCTTAATGTCAGTCAGATTAAAACAAATCGCCATCAAGCCCAGCGCATCAAAGCCGAGCAAATCGCCAAGCAAATTTTCTGGCAAAATTACTCCAGCCTGAGCTTAACCGGAAGCCCTCTTAATCCTTTAACCGGAATAATCAATATACCAATCAATGGCGGCCCCTCCACGGAAGCTTATGAATATACGATCACGCCGACCCCCGGTGCCGGCCCCGGTGGAACTGATGTCTACGCGGTTGACGTTCAATACCCTGGGCAATAATCCATTCCCACGCACTTCCTAAAAACACGCTTCCAGAACCACCTCCTCCAAAAAACCTAAATCATTATTGACAGAGTAAGTCTATTATATTCTAATTAAGTATAGAGAAACCCATCATACAATTAAGAGAGGGAAGATGAATAGCCTACTGGACGTCGAAGAATTGGCCAAATACCTCAAGCTGCAGAAGCAGACTATTTACAATTGGCTAAGCCAACGCAAAATCTCCGGCATAAAAATCGGGGGCGTTTGGCGCTTTGACAAGCGCGAGATTGATAAGTGGTTACGGTCTCAGGCGCGTAAAGTCAGAGAAAGCAATTAGTCAAAGTAGTCATTCTGCAACAAGGCATGATTGAGCAAGGGGCGTAAATGCGCAGGTTACCACGAGGTAAAAATGATTAGCAAGAAACAGCTGGGAATATTCTTTGGGGATAATTCTCTGAGCATCGTTGAAACAGAGAAACAGAAACTCCTTAATTTCTTTGACGCCCCGCATAGCCTTTTTGACGAGTCAAAGACCTCGTCTCAAAACATTCCCGACAACATCCGATTAACCGCCATTATCCAAAAGTCGCTGCGGGATAAGAAAATCGAGACCAACGCCGTTAATCTATCCTTGCCGGCAAAAGACATCATCTTGCGTTCCTTTTTTATCCCCTGGATGACTTCCTCGGAAGTCAAGGGAGTCGTCGACTTTGAGGCCCGGCGATACCTTCCGTTTAAACTTGAAGAATTAGTCTACGGTTACTACAGCAAGACTGTTAAGGAAAAAAAGACCCGACGCATCCGGATCCTTTTCGTTGCCGTAAAAAAGGATGTTGTGCAACGATACTGTGAAATCCTAGAACAGGCTTCGCTAAAAGTAAATTCTATCGAAGCGGCTGTCTTTAGCTTGCTGCGGGTTTTGAGCCATAAAAAGAAATTACCACAAAATCAAAGAATCGCCATTATCCAGATGGGAAAAAACGATGGGACCATTTTGGTGGTTGACCAGGGGATTCCTCAATTTACCCGGGATTTTCGGTTAATCGCACCCGGGAGCCAGGCCTTTGAATTCGACCCCAATTCGATGAATATGCGTCTTTTGAATGAGGTCCGCATATCCCTGGATTATTATAGACGCCAGCACGCCTCCGAAGGCATCGACAGGATTATTTTCGTTACCCCTAACGAATCAGTTGCGACCACTCAAATCCTGAAAGAAGACCTTGGAATTCCGGTAGATTCCCTGAATATACATTCCCTTATTAATCTTGAAGAGGAAGTCGGCGTGGGCGTTGCGAATGCGTTTGGCGCCGGATTAAGGGGCTCCGTCACTTTTCCGATCGACATCGATTTCGCAAAAGAATTGATTAAGCCGGAAGAAAAGGCTCTCGAGGCAGAGAAGATATTTGAGAAAGCGCCGCTCAACTACTTATCCATCGTCAAAGTAGCAGCCGCCTCGTTGGTAATCTTATTTCTGGTGTTTATCTCTTTTAACCGGCAGGTCTCGGCATATCAAAACAAAATGAACACCCTCAAGAATAACCAGAGCGCTTACGCAACAACAAAAATTGAAGACATCAATAAAAAACGGGAAGAAAAGGTCAAAAAGCTTGAAGAGTACAAAAATATCCCGCTAAAAAGCGACGTGGCCTTTCTGCTCAGCCACATTCCAACACTTTTGCCAAAAGGGACATGGCTAACTACTATGAGTATTAATTTAACCGACACGGATACCTCAGCGAAGGCCTATACCTTCAAAGGCACCACCCTGGAATCGAAACCTCAGAATAAAACAGGTATCAATATTTCCATTGATACCTCAGGATATACGTTTGACCCTGACATTAACAAACAGATTGATCTGGTTAACCAAATAATCACAAACTTCAAGAATTCTCCCAAATTAGCACAGGCATTTCAATCCATCAACTTAACAAAAGCAAATAAGCAGCAAATCGAGGACCAGACAGTAACCGCTTTTCAAATACAGTGCAGATAACTTATGATTACCCTAAAAGATTTAAGCGAATATGATGTAAAAAATTTGGACATAAAGAAGATTGTCCAAAATATCCGTCAAAGCCGGGAATTGATGATTAATATTGTCATCGTTTTCACGACATTTTTCCTGGCTATTCAAATCATCGACAAGAGCTCCAAAGAAATAAGTTCCCTGAAGATAAAAGTCGCCGATCTAGAAAAAATGTCAAAAGCCATCACTGAATACAAAAATGCTGATGAAGCTCTGACCCTTTTTCTGAATGCCTCTCCGAAAGGGTTAACCGAAACAGAGGCCATCATCAATAAAATAAACAATTACGCCATCAAGCATGATATACAGATTTTATCGTTCACTCCCGCTCAGCAGGAAAACAGGGAGAATCTCAAGAAAACCGGAGTTACGTTTGATTTTAAAGCCAATCGATACGAAGATATCGGGCTCTTTATTTATGACATCGAAAATGCTGATTACAATTTCCGCATTGAACAGTGGAGCGCGTCCTCAGCGCCGCCGACTAATCTTCGCGAGGATGAGCAAGCAAAGGCTATGAAAGCAACCGACAAGGACATAAATCCCATAGCCGTCAACATGAAAATAGCATCAATCGAGTTAAAGCGATGATAATGCCCATAAGAATCCTAACCATCTTGTTCATCGGCTCTCTTTTTTGGGCAGGACAAGCGCCGTGCGAAAACGGAAACGCCTCGACAAAGAAAGAAACACTGAGCTTCAAAGATCCTTTTTCTTCTCCGTTGCCGAAAAAGAAGATTATTCCCAAGAAAGTTGAGGAAAGAATTCCAGTAAAACCGGTCGCAGAAATCGTAAAAGTAGAGAGGGAGATTATTCCACCGTCTCTTTCCATCCAAGGCCTGATATGGAATACAGACCGCCCCCAAGCAATTATCAACGAGAGCGTTGTTGGCATCGGTGACACGATTGAGGGCGCGAAAATTGTTAGTATTCAAAAAACGGGTGTTTCAATCGCTTACGAAGGAAAAACATTTCAGATCAAAAAAGATGTGTCCTCATCGACGCAATCAAAACGCAGATCAGGTGGCAGTAATCAAAACAGGAATTCTTCGCCGTTTCCGGAAGAAAATAGGCCTTTTGAACCTTGAGGATAAATTTGATTCTGGTAAAAAAGATTGACGTTATCTAAAATAGTTAAAGAAGGGAGCCTTATGAAAAATCCTTTGTCGAATTTGTGGAGATGCGCGATTATTGCGATGGTGCTGTGTTTGTTTTGGTGTAGCGCCTATGCCGGCCAGCTCTCCGAAAACCGATTCCTTTATTCAGAATACTCAAAGACAATCTCGATGGACTTTAAAGATGCTTCGCTGACCGACGTCCTTAAGATTTTCTCCCAGCAGTCCGGGCTGAATTTTATCGCTGCCGAAAACGTCGCCGATAAAAAGATAACTTTGTTTCTCGACAAAGTCCCGGTTGAAGAAGCCTTAGAAAGGATCTTGGACACGAATAATTTGGCCTACGAGATTCAGCCTGAAAGCAATATCTTTATCGTCAGGCCCTTCGTGCGCCCTAATCAGAATTTGTTGACGCGTGTTTATCCTCTCAAATATGCAACCGTCTCATCCTCAAAATTAAACCGGACATTCACCATAAAAGAAGATTCGGGCTCCAGCAGCATAAACAGCGGAGATCAAGCGAGTAGCCCAACGAGCAGTTCGACAGAAAATAGCGGTCAAACAGAAAAAAGCGGCTTAGTCGAGGTATTAAAAACCATCTTGACCGAATCGGGGAAGATTGTCGAAGATACCCGCAGCAACAGCATTATTGTTACAGATATCCCCAGTCAATTCCCGATTATTGAAGAAACCATCGCCCGCCTAGACATCCCTGTCCCTCAGATTCTCATCGAAGCAGAAATGCTCGACATCTCTAAAAACACGGGTGAGCAGATGGGTATCAAATACGGCACAACCCTGGTATTCAGCGGCGCTATCCGCGAACATTATTACCCCTGGAATACAAACAAGGTTATTCATAATCCCAATAATTACGATGCGCCGGCTCCCGTGTACACACCCGGCACAATGGATACCAGCGGCTTAACTGCTACGTTACAATTCTTAAGGTCAAAAACCGACACAAAAGACTTGGCCAGGCCACGCATTTTAACGCTCAATAATGAAACCGCCGAAATCCGAATCACCACGAACGAAGTCATTGGGCTTAAGACTCAAATACAAAGCGGCGGCGGCAGCATTTCGGAACAGAGCACTGAGGCAGAACGCACGATAACCGGCGTTTCATTACAAGTCACACCCCAGGCGAATTTGCTCACCCGCGATATTACCATGGCTATTGTGCCCAAGGCCATCCTGGCAAAGTTGGGGATGATTATTAACGGCCAACAGTACAAGGATCCCGAAGAACGAGGGACTAAATCAATCCTTAGAATCCACGATGGCGACACTATCATGCTGGGAGGCCTCCTGAGAGAAAATGACACCGCAACGCGAACGGCAATACCTGTCTTAGGGGATATCCCTATCGTAGGCGCCGCGTTCCGGCATAAAGACAACAACGAACAAGAGCGCGAACTGATTATTTTTATCACGCCGCGAATCTTAGCCGATGTTTCAACCGGCAGTCTGGCCTTAAGCGGTCCACAGAAACTAGTCCGGGAACAAGAGGTGCCGTCAGCACGATTAAGCGCCATCGAAAAAACTTTAACCAACATTGAAGGCAGAAAACAATAGAATGTCCTACTTAAAACTGGGTCAAATTCTTATTAAGCAAGGGCTTATTACCGAAGAGCAGCTCAATAGCGCCATCACCGCCCAAAAACAAGAGCCGGGCCGTATCGGCGAGATTTTGATCAAGCTCGGCATCATTAAAGAAGAGGATATTGTTGCCGCGCTAGGAAAACAACTCGCCTTGCCGTATGCCTCCCGCAGCTCCGGCCTTCTGACACCACAGCCCGACCAGCAGCTGGAAAATTTGATCACAAAAGATTTCGCCCATAAGAATCTTGTATTGCCGCTGTCACGAAACTTAAATTCGCTTACCTGCGCTGTTTTCGATCCCTTAGACCTGCTTATGATCGATAACTTAAAGAAAATAACCGGATGCGAAATAAACCTCGTTTTAGCCACGCGTTCGGACATCGTCCGCGCTATTGAAGATTTTTATAGCAACACTCAGCAAACCATGCTGGGGGAAGCCGTCCAGAATACCTACGGGGCTCACGCACCAACAGCCAGTTTTGCCGAGACTGTTTCGGCCGACAGCACGGAAGAACCGGAACTTAGCCTTGACAAACTCATTGCCCGTGCCGAAGAGGCCCCGGTGGTAAAGCTGGTTGACCTGATTATCCGCCAGGCCATCGATGAACGGGCAAGCGACGTTCATATCGAACCCTACAAAAACCGGATCAATTTACGTTACCGTATTGACGGCTCTCTTTACGAAATACCGCCGCCGGCGCGCCACCTGCATTTGCCCATCATATCCCGTATAAAAATTCTGGCAAAGTTAGATATTGCCGAAAAACGGCTGCCCCAAGACGGCGCAATTATGGTTAAGCTGGAAGACCGGGCTGTCGATTTAAGAATTTCGACTGTCCCGACGATTTGGGGAGAGAAGGTGGTTATGCGTATTCTTGACCAGAGCGCCGTACCTCTTAGCCTGTCGCATCTTGGCTTTGAACCAAAACAGCTGGAATTGATACGTAAAGCCATCAAGTCCCCTTACGGGCTTTTCTTTGTTACCGGTCCAACCGGAAGCGGAAAATCCACTACGCTCTACGCCGCGCTCAACGAATGCGCTGATCCCCATAAAAACATTATTACCATCGAAGACCCGGTTGAATTCCGCATAGACGGAATCAACCAGGTTAATGTCAAACCTGACATCGGGCTTACGTTTGCTTCGGCATTACGTTCTTTTTTGCGGCAAGACCCTGACACCATTATGGTTGGAGAAGTCCGGGACCTCGAGACCGCACAAATTTGCGTCCGCGCGGCCTTAACTGGCCATTTTGTCTTAAGTACCTTACATACCAACGATGCCGCTTCTGCCGTAACCAGGCTTTTAGACATCGGAATTGAATCCTACCTGTTGATGCCGTCTCTGGTCCTGATTCTGGCGCAAAGATTAGCCCGTAAACTTTGCCCCAAATGCAAAGAGGCTTACGAACCAACCCCCGAGCAATTAGGCGGATTAAAGCTAAAGGCAGACCTTATTTACCGGGCAAAAGGATGCGCCGAATGCAATCAGACCGGTTATCGGGGACGCGTGTGCGTTGCCGAGACTATGGCGATTGATAGCACCATCCGGGGCATGGTTTCATCCCAGGCATCGTATGTCCAGATCAAAGATGCTGCCAGAAAAAACGGCATGGACACACTTTTTGAATCCGGCATCAAGAAAGTTGAGGCAGGCGTTACCAGCCTGGAGGAAATACTCAGCGTAACTTTAAGTTAAAGGATCACTGTCCGTGCGATTCGCCTATACCGCCAAAGATTCATCCGGAAAAACCTTCACCGGAAGCGACGACTCCCCCGACCAGGAAACTCTTGTTGCCCGACTTCAAAGGCAAGGTTATTTTATCCTTAAGGTACAGCCTTTTTCCGAAACATTGCCAAAAAGATCCGGCAAGCAGCTCTCACAAACGCGTAAATTCACCCACGACAAAGTCAAGCTTGACGACATGCTCATATTTTCACACCAGCTCGCTACCATGCTAGAGGCAGGCGTCAGCCTCCTGCGCTCGCTTGACATCACCGCAAACCAAGTCGAAAGCCGGCAATTAGCCAATATTTTAAACGAAGTAAAGAAAGACGTTGAACAGGGGGTGTCATTGAGCGCAAGCCTCGCCAAACACCCTAAAGTATTTAACCAATTCTGGGTTAGCCTTGTCGAAGTGGGGGAGGCGTCCGGCTCCATGCCGTCTATTCTTAATAAACTCACATTTTACCTTGAACAAGATGCGGCTTTTCGTTCTTCCCTGATTTCGGCCCTTATGTATCCGATTATACTCATGGTAGTCGCCATCGGAGCAATCATTTTCTTTGCCCTGCTTATCGCTCCCCGGTTTAAGGAGCTTTTCGACTCGTTCCATGTCAAGCTCCCGCTGCTTACATCTGTCTTACTGAACGCCTTCGACGTAATAAAAAGTAAATTTTTACTATTCGCGGCTGTTTTAGGTGGTATAATTATAGTAGTAAGAAAATACGCTCAGACACCGGCAGGGAAACTGCAGATAGAAAATACGTTATTCAACATGCCTAAAGTCGGGTATGTTTTTAAAACCCTGGTTACTGAGCGGTTTACGTCGCAGATGTCGATTCTTATTGAAAGCGGCGTGCCGATTTTATACGCTCTTGATATCAGCCAACGCATGGTAGGCAACCTCACCTGCGCCAATATTATCGCTGACATAAAAGCGAGCGTACGAGAAGGAAAGCTCCTGGCGGAACCGATGTCAAAAAGCGGATTTTTTCCGCCGATGACGGTGCAGATGATTCTTATCGGCGAGGAAACGGGCGAGTTAAGCAAGATGCTCAAGCGCGTCGCCGAATATTATCAAAATTACGTGCAGACATTTATCAAGCGTTTTGCCATTATCTTTGAGCCTGTGATGTTGGTTTTTATGGGCGCGGTAATCGGGACTCTTGTTATTGCAATGTTTTTGCCCATTTTTAGCCTTACGCAAATCAAGTAGACCAGCCCCGGAGGAGGTGAGCGAAGACAAAACTACCTGGTCGTCTTTAAGATTTATCTTAATATATAGATTGGACGTGGTGCGTCCGGCACCAAAATAAACAGGCAACCAAACAAAAGGAGGGGGAAATGAAAAGGAAAGGTAATGCGGGTTTTACGTTGTTGGAAATCATCGTTGTCATCATTATCATTTCGGTTTTGGCAAGTTTGGCATTGCCGAGATTCTTTAAGACTGTAGAGTATTCGCGCAGCGCAGAAGCCCTGGCGAATCTCAGTACTATACGGCAATCCGTCGAACGCTGCTACCTGGCAAAGGGAAATAGCGCCCTAAACTGCGGTGCCTTTGCATCCATTGATGTAGCAGACCCGGGATTAACTCCTAACGCCCTTTTTGGCTACGGCATTAACGCTGCTGCTGACGACTGGACTATTACTGCAACCAGAAACGGCACTCAGGGCGGTGACGGTGCAAGCCAAATCACCATAAACCGCGCTGGTACCAGACAAGGCACCGGGGTATTCGGAGGTATATAAACACATCTCACTTTGTTAGCATGACGCTTTTCAGACAACATCTGCGTGTGAAAACGCGCAGATGTTGTCTGTTTAGGGCTGTATCAGCCACAGAACAGGAATAATAATGCGTGGTGGGATCGCATCAGCAATAAAAGGCTGCTTTAAAAAATGTGGCGGTTTTACCCCGTTAGGGAAAACTCATTTTCTAACGGGGTTTACTCTTATGGAAATTACCGTCGTCATTGTCATTGTAAGCGTACTGGTCGGCCTCGCGATGCCAAATTATCACCTCCTGACCGTAAAAGCAATCATGCGCGAAGGGGAGGATATTTTGCAGGCGGTACGCGCGGCACAGTTAAGACATAATCTCTACAGCGGGACGTACACCAACAACATTAACGATTTGGACACAGAATTCCAGGCAACGCAAAATTTTGAACAACCGATTGCGCTGCCCAACGTTGTCGGAGGATTAGTCGGGTTGGTTCTTCAGCGCGGCAGCGTCGCAAGGGCCTTGCTTATTTATACCGACGGGCGTATTATCTGCGGCGGCCCGGACTGCACAAAGCTAGGATATTAGAAAATGACTGCGAAAAATACTAATAACGGTTTTACCCTGATGGAGATCATGATAACAATCGTCATTATCGGAATCCTGGCCGCACTGGCAATTCCAAACTACAGTAGAATGGTTGAGATAGCCCATCGTAACGACGCCACTACTAATCTTATGGCCATTCACGCCGCCGAAGCCGCCTATCGCTCCGAGCACGGAGAGTTTTGGCCGCCTGTTGGTTCGCCCCAGCAAAATCTCGTTTCTATTAATAGCAATCTCGGACTTGAGATCGCCGCAAACGGATTTGCTTACACATGTGATGTCGGATATGTTTGTATCGCCTGGCGCAGTGGCGCGCCTGGAACAGTAAATCCTTACGCTGTTATCGTCACCAGCAATCCTATTCAGCCACCGAATACAAATCCGATATGCATCCCAAATACACCGCCTTGCAGCATTAACTAAGGGTTATTTTATGTTATCGCTGAAAAAAAAGAATGGGTTTTCACTGGTCGAGGTTATAATCGCCTCTGTTATATTTATTATCAGTACGGTGGGGTTGTTTTCCGCTCTTAGCGGCCTACGCACCGCGTCCGGCGAATCCAAAAAAAGGCTCTTTGCCGCTAATTACGGAAAACAGGTTTTAGAAGGACTGCGCGCCAAAGTAGACGACCGCACCTGGAATGACAGCTGCAACCCAGGAACCATGGATTTATCGGTCACGCTCCCTAATCCGTGCACTCACGGCCCGTTTACGACAACCGTTGACGGAACAACGTATACCGTGCAATATACCGTAACCCCACAAATGAATCCAAGTGTTCCCACTCAGGAAATGGGGCGCACCATCAATATGACAGTCACTTGGCCACTTTAACCGTATTTTACGCTGCGCTAAAATGAACTTCTCGCAAAAAAAATCCGTCACCCTCACCGAACTTCTTGTCGCAACTGTCATCGTCGGGATTATGATGGTCGGTATTACCGGAATTGATATTGCGCTACGCACCTCCCACATGGGAACTACCCGTACCGGCTTAGTAGCAATGCGCACCTCAGCGATCATGTCCCATATGGCAAAAACCATCAGCCAGGCTACAGGGTTTGGTGACGGCAGCAACGCCAATGACGATCCGGGAATTCTCTTTACAAACGACCCTACCGATGAGCTGAATCCGCTGAGCCTGAAGACATCCCCGATGTGCATCAGGTATGATCGAAATCCCAATCCAACTCCGGACCTTGGCGACGACAGCTGGGTTTGTTATAACATCGATTCCGCCACCGGTAACGTTCTTTTTTGCAACAGCCCTACTCCCGGAGCCGCTGTAAATTGCCCGGCAGGCTCGGAAATCCTTGACCGTGTCGTTGATATCCACATTAACCATCTTCGCGATCCCAGCGTGCCGAAATTTGCCGTCCGTGTGATGATCGATAATCGCTTCAATCCCGCTCAACCCTACAACACGAACAGCAACCCTTCCTACGCCCTTACCACAGAAATCGAAACCCCCATGCATAGCTTCTGAAATCTTATAGGAAGATTTCCAGTCAGTAAAACTTGTAATGCGAATAATATTTGTTATAATATCTTTTCAAAGCGCAGATTCAACCATTCTTTGATAGATAAAATTTATGGGTCGGTAGCTCAGCTGGGAGAGCGCCTGGTTCGCAATCAGGAGGCCGGGGGTTCGATCCCCCCCCGATCCACTTTTTATCACTAAAAAAACACAAAGGAAACTGCAGTATCCTAATTCGAGCCTGATGTTACCCAACCTTCCAAAGGCACCCTCCGGGAATCCTCAGAAAAAAGAATTTATTTTTGTTGCACTAATTTTTTGCCTGGCCTTATGCCTGCGGCTGGGATACACTTTCTTTCTTAAAAGCCATTATTCGTTTGGCGATCTCCCCGGAGACGACGTACGGTATTACCAGGAGTGGGGGGCAAGCATTGCCGACGGAAACTGGCTGGGCAATCACGCCTTTTACGGCCTACCGCTATATCCTTACTTTTGGGCGGTATTGCTGCGCCTGACACTGGGAAATATATTTCTAATCCGCCTGATCCTTCTGGCCCTCGGTTCTCTCAACTGCGTTTTAATTTACTTTCTTGCCCTGAAAATATTTTCTAAACGAACCGCTGTCATTGCCTCATTATTAGCCGCAACAAATTTCATGCTCATTTACTACGATTGGCTGATGATGCCGGTCACGCTCCTTATTGCCTTAAGCCTGGTCATCATTCTGTCGTTTCTTTATTTAGATGACACGTCACCGCTTCGACAATGGTTTATTCTCGGAATTTTGATAGGCTTAGGCACGCTAGGAGACGGAAAATTCATTTTATTCCTGGGAATTTCCCTGATTTATCTGCTGGCCCGCTATCGGAAGGAGTGCCCCAAAAGGCTTCTTAAAATACTTGCCTGCGTTGTCGGCGGCGCCTTCATCATTATCTTCTCCGTTACCCTGCGCAATCGCATCGTTTCAAACGACTGGGTCTTTATAAGCGCCCAAACCGGCCTTAGTTTTTACGTTGGCAATAACCCGGAGGCGACGGGGATTTTTGAAAATCCCGATTTTATCCGCCCCGACCACAGCGGACAGGACGAAGACCAGGTTGTTTTAGCTCAGTTAGCCTCAAGGCAGAGCCTTAAACCTTCCCAGGTCTCCAAATTCTGGTATCAAAAGGGGCTTTCGTTTATCAAAACCTCGCCGGCCCAATACGCCAAGTTACTGCGCAAAAAAATCGTGGCGTTCTTAACCGACAACGAATACGGCCACGACATAGACCTCATCATGCAAAAAGAGTGGAAGGATGTGCTTGACGTTAATTCATTTCGTGTCATTTGTCCGGCCGCGCTCGTCGGCATCATTTTAAGCATTCGTTCTCCGGGCGTCCTATGGCCCAATCTTTTGATGGCAGGACAGTTTATTTTTACCTTAATCTTCTTTACCACCACCCGGCACCGGATGACAATTCTGCCGTTTTTTCTGGTCTACGAATCGTTTTTTATCGTCTGGGTAATTGATCAAGCCCGGCAAAAAGAATTTAAAAAACTGTTGTTGCCGCTGCCGGCATTCTTCCTATTGCTGTTTTTGTTTGAACCCGCGCGGCTTCATCCCGACCTTATCCGTTTTTACCATCTGACCCGCTCCGGCTACGCGCACATTATTGATAAAAACTATGCAAAGGCACAGGAAGATTACCGCCAAGCGTTAACAATTCACCCGTCAGATACGAATGCGCTCTATAACCTGGGCAATATTTATGCGGCAAAAAACAATTTTTCCGAAGCCGCTCGATACTACCAGAAAGTGCTGTCGGTCAACTCCTTCGACATCAATGCCATCTTCAACCTCGCATACTGCTTCGAACAATTGGGCGACATTAATTCAGCAATCAAAGGCTACGAAAAAGTCCTAGCCCTTGCCCCCAAAAATAGTGCCGATGCCCATTATCGCTTAGCAGGTATCTACCACTCTCAAGGAAACTGTCAAACATCAAAAGAACACTACGATGCCGTATTAAAAATTAATCCCCTTGTGCCGCTTTCCATTCCCCCGTGCCGCCCCAAGTAACCGATCTGCCCCTGACGGAACTTGTAATTAGACAGCGTCTTTGATATGATACTGCCTTACAGAGCAATACCCGGATGAAACCAAAAGAAATCAATTCTTCAATCAAAAAGACGCCATGCACCGATTTTTCTGCCCTCAGGCAAAATTTGATTCCGGCGTAGCCGAAATCACAGACAAGAAGGAAATCCATCACCTAAGGGATGTCCTACGCCTTAAGGTCGGCGACGCGGTCGTCATCTTCGACGGAAAAGGAGGGGAGGCCGACGCCGAGATTCTTTCTAATAGAGAAGATCTCGTAGCGCTTAAGATTAATCATATCCGCGGCGAAACTCCCAAGGCACTATCTATTCTTTTAGCCTGTGCCATCCCCAAAAAATCAAAATTTGAAACAATCATCGAAAAGTGCACAGAGTTAGGGGTAGACGAAATAATCCCCTTGATAACACAGCGAACCGAAGTCCGACTAACTCCCGAGCGGGCATTAAGCAAAATATCCCGTTTTCAGTCTATTGCCGTCAATGCCGCCAAGCAATCTTGCCGAAAGACAGTACCGATCATTCATCCCGCAATGAGCATAAAAGAAGTTACCGAGAAATTTTCCAGCGAAGACACGATTTTGTTTATACCCTGCCTGACGGGAACGCGAACGGATCTTAAAAGCGCCATGCAGAAAGTCAGCAAACGGCACAAACAAATTTTATTTCTTATCGGGCCCGAGGGCGATTTTACTCCGGAGGAAGTATCTCTCGCCGTAAAACAAGATTGCCTGCCGGTTTCCTTAGGAAAGACGGTCCTTAAAGTTGACACTGCGGCCATCACCGTCGTGGCAACGGCAAAAATATTCTGCGTGCATGAGTAAGAAAAAAGAAATCGCCTTCATTGCATTGATCTTCCTTGCCGCGTTCCTCCTGCGGTTAGGATACTTAAAATTCCTTGCAACCCATTACCCGTTTTTTAATTATCCCAGCAGCGATGTCGAGTATTACCAGAAGTGGGCAGACAGTATCGCCAAAGGTGAGTGGTTGGGCCGGGAAGTGTTCTACGGCATGCCACTGTTTCCCTATTTTTTGGCTGTCTTAAAATGCCTTACGCAGAAACACGATTTTGCCTTGCGCGTAATCCATATCGCGCTGGGGTCTCTAAATTGCGTTTTGCTTTATTACCTTGCCCGGCGCTTATTTTCCAGGAAAGTCGCCATCCTTTCCTCAGTTTTGGCCGCGACAAATTTCATTTTCATTTTTTACGACTGGCTCTTGATGCCGGTCACACTGATCATATTTTTAAGCCTCGCCATTACCCTTGTCCTGTCCGAATTAAATACGGAATCATCCTGGCGCCGATGGCTGGGGGCAGGGATCCTCATAGGCACGGCCACCCTTGCCGACGGAAAATTCTTGCTTTTCTTGGTATTGACATTACTCTACCTCGGCTATTCATACCGCCGGGTGTTTCTGGAAAGGTGGAGCCGGATTTTCCTGCCGCTGGCAGCCGGGTTTTTAATTATTGTATCCGCCGTTACTTTTAGAAATTGGTTTGTCGCCAAAGACTTTGTCCTTTTAAGCGCCCACAGCGGCATCAATTTCTATATCGGAAACGGGCCGTACTCCAGCGGAGTCTTTCAAAATCCAATTTTTCTTCCCCCGACCCACGAAGGGCATGCGCAGGGCCAGAAGATTATCGCGGAGCTAACCCTCCAGAGAAACCTCAAACCCTCCCAGGTCTCAAGTTTCTGGATGGACAAGACACTTCGATTTATCCAAAGCTCTCCCGGAGAATATATGCGCCTTCTTAGAAATAAGTTTCTGATGTTTTTCACCCGAATTGATGATGCCGATGATATTGATCTTTCACTCCAGAGAGATTGGAGAGAGGCCCTTGACTTTAATTCCTTCTCAATAATCTCCCCCCTGGCCATCCTGGGACTTGCCCTAACTTTAAAGAAATATCCTCAAATGGCTTTTGTTAACCTGATAATCCTAAGCCAGTTTATATTCACCGTGATTTTCTTTCTTATCAGCCGCCATCGGGTAACCGTCGTGCCTTTTCTGATGATGTATGAAGCCTTCACGATTTTCTGGCTTATCGAGAGAATCCAAAAGCGCCGTTTCATTCCCGTCGTCGTTAGCGGCATTCTTTGTTTCGTACTTTTTATGTTCCTGAAGCCTGTTGTAATCGGTCAGCGGGTTATCGATTTTACCCGGCTTATGAAATCCGGCTTTATCTTTTCCCAATCCGGTGACTCCTTGCGCGCCCGGGACCAATACCAAAAAGCCCTCGAGCTGCAACCGTTTGACGTCGATGCCCTCTACAATCTGGGGAATTGCTACGCCGAAGAAAAGAATTTCCCTGAGGCCATCCGCTACTACCAAAAAGTCTTGGCCATTCGATCCTATGATACGGATGCCCTTTTTAATTTAGCCCGGGTTTACGAGCTGGCCAACACCCCCGCACAGGCCATTGAGACATACCAGCAACTGCTTTTGGTTAAACCCAGCGAATATAATGCTCATTTAAAATTAGCTGCAATCTACCGCAGCCAAAAAAATTGCAAACAGGCAATTATCCATTACGAACAGGCCGTAAAAATCAACCCCTTGTTGGCCCAAGAGGTTAAACGCGCAATCGACGAATGCACAAAATAACGTATTTACCGCCTTTTCGTAGTTGCGTGCCCTCTCCTGAGATTAAAACTGTAACTTGTTATCTTGCAAACCTTTAGTAGAATAATCCAGACGGGAAATTGTTGACACAAAGGGATTCATTAGGTATAATTTCTCGTCTCATTTTCTATAGTAAAGTCCGATATAAATACCAGTCACATTAGATGCACCCACACGTTAAAAGCACTACAAAGGGGGATTTGAATGAGTGAGCAAAAAAAGACTGTCGAGCCAACCAGTAAAGCCGCGGAACAAAAAAAGACCGCAGACGCATCCAACAAGCTTAAAGCATTAGAACTCGCCCTAAGCCAAATCGAAAAACAATTCGGCAAGGGTTCCATCATGAAGATGGGCAGCGACACCAACTTCGATATTCCCGCCATCCCGACGGGATCAATAGCCCTGGATGTCGCCATCGGTATCGGCGGCATACCCCGGGGAAGAGTGGTCGAAGTCTACGGCCCCGAATCATCGGGTAAAACTACCCTGACATTAAGCGTTATCCGTCAGACTCAAAAAATGGGCGGTGTTGCCGCTTTTATCGATGCCGAACATGCCTTTGACTCTTCTTACGCCCGGACCGTCGGCGTCAACTTAGACGACCTTTTAATTTCGCAACCCGATACCGGTGAGCAGGCGCTGGAGATTGCCGAGACCCTGGTACGCTCAAACGCCGTAGACCTGGTTGTCATCGATTCCGTCGCTGCCCTGACCCCTCGCGCCGAAATCGAAGGCGAGATGGGGGATTCCCATATGGGCCTTCAGGCAAGGCTAATGTCCCAGGCCTTGCGCAAGCTAACCGCCGCCATCAGCAAATCAAAAACCTGCGTTATTTTTATCAACCAAATCCGGATGAAAATCGGGGTTATGTTCGGTTCGCCCGAGACCACCACCGGCGGTAATGCGTTGAAGTTTTATGCCTCACTGCGCATTGACCTGCGCCGCATTGAAACCTTAAAGAAAGGCGACGAGGCCATCGGTAACCGGGTGCGCGCAAAAATAGTTAAAAACAAGCTCGCGCCGCCTTTCCGAGATGCGGAATTCGAAATCCATTTTGCCGAAGGGATTTCGCGGGAGAGCGATATCCTGGACATGGGAATCAAACACGAATTTATCGAAAAATCCGGCGCCTGGCTTTCGTTTGAGGGAGAAAAAATCGGCCAGGGACGCGACGCCGCCCGGGTTTTCTTAAAGGAAAACCCAAAAGTGCTGGCCCGCATTGAGAAGCTGATAACTGACAAATTGCTGCCAAAAACAAAAGGTTAAAGCATTATCAACAAAATTAATTTCACAAGGGACTGGTTTTCAGGGAGGAAATTTTATGAACAGACAAACTAAAAAATCCTTTCTTTCTGTCTTGGTAATTTTTACTGTCCTGGGAGCAGGCATTTCTTTTGATTGCAAGAATTTTACATCGGCAACCATGCTCTATGCGCAAACAGCTGCCGTCGCAACAACAGATAACTTTACCCATGCCGTTGAAAATGTCGCTGCTGGCGTCGGACCGGCTGTTGTTTCCATACTTACCGAAAAGGTCGAGCGCCATCAAATGCGAAGAAGCTTCCGGGGGAGCCCGTTCGAAGACGAATTTCTGGACAGGTTTTTTGAGGATTTCTTCGGTGAAATCCCCGACCGCGAATTCAAGCGTTCCGGCATGGGGTCAGGTGTCATTATTGATAAACGGGGCTACATACTAACCAACCAACATGTAATCGAAGATACCGACACGATAACTGTTACCTTGCCGGATGGAAGAGAGTTTAAAGCCACTCTAAAAGGGACCGACCCGCGCTCGGATTTGGCGGTAGTAAAAATTGACGCCCCGGACCTTCCGATTGCAAAATTAGGCGATTCCGACACCCTTAAAATCGGCCAATGGGTTGTCGCCATCGGCAGCCCCTTTGGCAACTTATTGTCAAACCCGGAGCCAACCGTCACTGCGGGCGTAATCAGCGCACTGCATCGCTCTCTGCCGCGCACATCCCGCAGGGATTTGGATTATACCGACCTGGTTCAGACCGATGCCGCCATCAATCCCGGTAACTCCGGCGGGCCGCTGGTTAACTTAGACGGTGAAATCATCGGAATTAACGTTGCCATATTTTCAACTTCCGGCGGTTATCAGGGCATTGGATTCGCTATACCGGTCAATACGGCCAAAAGGATCGTCACTAATCTCATTGAAGGCAAAGAGGTTGATTACGGATGGATTGGCGTCAGCATCCAGGATGTCGATGAGCAGTTGGCCCAATATTTTGGCTTATCAAAATCCGAAGGAGCCGTTGTGTCCAAAGTCCTTGATGACGGGCCTGCGCAGAAGGCGGGGATCAAGGACGGCGATGTTATCCTTTCGGCTGACGGAAAACCGATTAAAGACGTTAATGCCTTATTGAAGATTATCGGCAATACGCCGGTCGGCAAGAAAATCGCCGTTGAGGTCGTTCGAGATAAGAAAACTATAACCCTTTCCATCACTGTCGGCAAAAGGCCTTCGTTTGATGAAGAAGGTGAAATGATAACCAAAGAGGAAGCGTCAAGAGGCCCCGTCGAAACAAAAACCAATCAATGGCGCGGCCTTACAGTTGAAAATATCACGCGTGAGCTTAGTCAAAGACTCAACATTAAGAGCACAAACGGGGTTGTGGTTGTTGCCGTCGAAGACAACAGCCCCGCTCAGAAAGCAGAGTTGAACAAAGGTGATGTCATCACCATGATCAACAAAGAACTCGTCCGTGATACTAGGGATTTTCAGGTGGCTATCCAGCGGGCGAAAGGCGATTGCCTTATCCAGACCATGCGCGGTTTTGTGGTTATCAAGGAACAATAGCCGATGCCAGCGGAAGAATCGGCCGAAGAGTTTACGAAAGCAAAGAAATTCAGTTTTCGTCTTTTGAAAGTTCGCGGCCGAAGCGAAGCAGAAATCAAGGAAAGACTCAGGCAAAAAGAGTTTCCCGATTCCGTCATCGCGCAAACGTTACAATATCTTCACCAAATGCGGCTCGTCGATGACCGCCAGTTTGCCAAGGATTGGGTCAGCGCCCGCGGCGAGAAATCCTTTGGATTACGGCGCATCGCCTCTGAACTTAAACAAAAAGGGATTGCCGACGAAATCATCAATGAAGAACTTGAGCAGTTACGCAATAGCCACCACGAAGAAGAAACAGCTTTTACATTGGCCAAACAACAACAGTTAAAGCGCTGCAAAAACATGGAAAAGGAACGGGCAATGCAGCGCATCTTTCAATATTTAGCCCACCGGGGTTTTAATCCGGAAATAATCGAAGACACCTTAAGGAAATTATGAACGCCGATTTGATCCGAAAGAAATTCCTGGATTTCTTTGCTTCCAAAAAACACACCATCATCGCTAGCGATTCGCTGGTCCCCAAAGATGACCCGACGGTTCTCTTTACCACGGCCGGGATGCAACAATTCAAGCGCCAGTTTTTAGGACAAATCGACGGCTACACCCGCGCCGCCACCTCGCAAAAATGCCTGCGCACCGACGACTTGGACCGAGTAGGAAAAACCAATTTCCATCACACATTCTTTGAGATGCTGGGAAATTTCTCATTCGGCGACTACTTTAAAAAAGAGGCTATCGAGTGGGCATGGGAATTTTTGACCAAAGAAGTTAAAATCCCGGCTGACCGGCTATGGGTTTCGGTTTACAAAGAAGACCAGGAAGCAGAAAAGATTTGGCTCGAAGATATTAAGATACCTGCACAAAAACTTGTCCGCCTGGGCGATAAGAGCAATTTCTGGCCGTCGGAAGCCAAAACCAAGGGGCCCAACGGGCCTTGCGGGCCATGCTCAGAGATTTTTTACGATTACGGACCCGAGACCGGCTGCGGCAAAGCAGATTGCTCGCCCGAGTGCGATTGCGGGCGTTTTGCCGAGATATGGAATCTGGTTTTTACACAGTTTAACCGTAAAGAAGACGGAAGCTTAGAGCCTTTACCTAATAAGAATATCGACACCGGTATGGGCTTTGAGCGACTGGCAGCGGTTTTACAGGGAAAGAAGAATAATTTTGAGACGGATTTGTTTGAGCCGATTATAGAAGCAATCGACAAAGAAACAAATGCCCACAAAGATAAATACACTTTAGATATCACGGACAAGCGCATTATCGCCGATCACATTCGCGCCGTTACTTTTGGCATTAACGACGGTGTTATTCCGTCGAATGAGGGAAGGGGATATGTCATTAAGCGCTTGATCATTGATGCAACGGACAAGATGATACCTCTCGGAAAAACAGGCACACGGTTATATAAACTTGTTCCCGTAGTTGTTTCAGCCATGAAAGCACCTTACCCTGAACTTCAAAACAAAATGAACGATATTACGGGAATGATTCAGAAAATACAAGAATCGTATCTCGTAACCCGCGATGAAAGAATTCCAGAACTTAAGCAAAAAATAAGGTCGCTTAAAGATCTCGCCCTAGATGAAAAGGCAAAGAAAATGGGGAAAGTATTATTTGAATATAGAGACACTTACGGAGTAACGTTCTCAACCATTAAGAAAATCGTTGAGGAGGAATTTGGCGAAGAGCTAGAATTTGGAAAGAATGTTGTTGTAGAATCCTACAAATTCTCAGAATATCTTATGGAAGAACAACGAAACCGTTCCCGCGCCGCCAGTAAAATGACCGGCGATGTTTTTGCCGACGCGGAATTAAATCTCAACGTCCCCAAGACCGAATTTTTGGGCTACAACGATTTTTCCTCCCGGGGCAAAATCTTAAAAATTTTTATAGGCAACAAAGAGGTTGCGGAAGCCAAGAAAGACGATGCGATCAAAATTGTTCTGGACCGTACACCCTTTTATGCCGAGAGCGGCGGACAGGTCGGCGACACTGGCATCATCAAAAAGAACGATTCCGCTATTAAAATTACCGGCACCCGAAAAATCGCAGACGTTTTTATTCATTCCGGGACAGTCGAAGAAGGGATATTTCATCCCGGAGATTTTGTTGACGCACAGATTGACGCACAAAGGCGTTTATCTGTTATGCGCAACCACACTGCCACGCACCTTTTACAGGCAGCGTTACGAAATGTCCTGGGCGGACATATCCAGCAACAAGGCTCTTTGGTCGACGAAGACCGCCTGCGTTTTGACTTTACGCATCCTAAAGGGCTTAGCCAAGAGGATATCGCAAAGATTGAGGCATCCGTAAACTTAAGCATTCTTAATTGTTATAAAGTCGACAAAAAAACCATGTCCCTCAATGAAGCAAAAGACGCAGGGGCCCTGGCATTTTTTGCCGAGAAATACGGCGATACGGTGCGCGTGGTTGCGGTTAGCGATTATTCCAAGGAACTGTGCGGCGGCACACACCTTGAAACAACAGGCCAGATCGGACTATTTAAAATCGTTGCCGAGAGCGCCATCGCCCAGGGGATACGCCGCATTGAAGCCGTAACCGGAACCCACGCCCTCGATTTTATTCGCAGTAAAGAAGAGCAGATTGATACAATTTCACAAATCCTGAAAGTACCGGCCAGCGAGATTGTTCCTCGGGTCGAGGCCCAGGTAAAACAATTAAAGGAATTTGAAAAAGAAGCCGAAGAACTTCGTTTTGAAATCATTAGAGGGTCTCTTGAGGGTGTAATCAGAAGTGTAAAATTAGTAAAAAATATTTATCTCGTACGGCATATCTTCGAGAATGTCGAATTTACGGCTTTACGCAAAATAGCGGATGTCATTAAACAACGGATGAAATCCGTGTGTGTCGCGATTGCCTCAAAACACGACGGCAACGCCTTCTTACTGGTTATGGTAACCGACGATTTGGTTCAAAAGGGAATCCGTGCCGATGCCATCATCAAAGACATCGCGCCTCTAATAAATGGCAGCGGCGGCGGCCGGCCCCAGCTGGCGCAGGCCGGCAGCAAAGAAACATCCGGCCTGGAAGAGGCCCTAAAAAAGGTTGAACGTTTGATATAGGAAGGTTTCTAAAATGAGAATCTTAAAACAGACCAGCCAAGGCTTACAAAAAATTTACGACCGCAATCTTTCCATACGCAAAAAAAGGATCGAAGAAAAAGTGCGCGTCATTATCGATGACATCCGTCTCAACGGCGATGATGCCCTTATCAAATACACCAAAAAATTCGACGGAGTGAAATTGACTGCCAAGCAGCTGCGTGTCCCCGAGTGCGAGATCAGCGGCGCTTTTCAGAATATTACCAGCGATTTTATCGCCGCCTTGAAGGTCATCATTGAGAATGTTTCAATATTCTATCGCAAACAGCTTAAAAAACCCTGCCGCGTCAAAAATGCGGACGGGGTGCTTTTAAAAGAACAAATCGATTCCCTGGAATCAGTCGGCATTTACATCCCGGCAGGCACCGCACCGCTGGTTTCCACCGTCTACATGACCGCCATTCCGGCAAAAGTCGCAGGTGTTAAACGTATCGTTATCGCCACGCCCCCGGATGAAAATGGCCACATCAACCCATATATCCTGGCCGTTGCCAGCCTTCTAAAGGTGAACGAAATCTACAAGCTAGGCGGTGCCCAAGCCATTGCCGCGCTCGCCTTAGGGACAAAAACGATTCCCCGAGTCGATAAAATTATCGGCCCCGGCAATATGTACGTCACCGAGGCCAAACGGCAGCTTTTTGGCTATGTCGATATCGACATGCTGGCCGGCCCGACCGAACTCGTTGTCATTGCCAACCGCCACAGCAATCCCGATTACGTCGTCGCGGACCTTGATTCCCAGGCCGAGCATGCAGGAGGGTTGGTAGTCCTCATTACCAATTCCAAACAATTAATCCGCTATGTCCGTACCAAGGTTCATAGCGGCTACGCTATCCTGGTAAAAAATATGGAAGAGGCAATCATTGTCGCTAACAGAATCGCGCCCGAACATATCCAGATACTGACCAACAACCCCCTGAGCGTGGGCCGGAAGATCCGCAATGCCGGAGCCATATTCTTAGGGCCCTATAGCCCGACGGCCATCGGAGATTTCGTTGCCGGCCCCAGCCATGTCCTCCCGACGTTAGGGACGGCGCGGTTCTTTTCGGGATTATGCCTCTCGGACTTTACCCGTACCAGCCATATCATTTCCTATTCAAAAAAGGCTTTGGAAAAAACACGGGGGCCGCTTGAAAAAGTCGCCGCCATTGAAGGCTTAACCAAGCATTACGAATCCGTTAAAATCAGATTCCATTCTTAAGAAAGGACAGTTTAAAGTGAAACAACGTAAAGCTCAATTAGAACGCAAAAGCAAAGAGACCGAGATCAAAATCGTCCTCAATGTTGACGGCCAGGGAAAATCAAAAATCAAAACCAATGTCGGCATCCTCGACCACATGCTGGAACTATTTTCCTTCCACGGGTTTTTTGACCTAGATATTGAGGTTAAAAAAGCCGACCTCAACGTCGACATTCACCACACCAATGAAGACGTCGGAATTGTCCTAGGAAAAGCTTTTAAAGAAGCCCTGGGAGAAAAAGAGGGCATCAAGAGATTCGGCTTTGCCTGTGTCCCCATGGAAGCGACACTCGCCGACTGCATTATTGATATCAGCGGCCGGGGATTTTTTAAACTCACTATCGACGGCGCGCATCCGCCCAGCCGCGAACAGGACGGCTATGCATTTACCTACTTGGAACACTTTTTTGAATCTTTCGCTCATACCGTCGGCGCGACCATCCATATCCGTATGCGCAATGTCAGTGACGATTTACATACAAACCTGGAATCCGTTTTTAAGGCATTCGGGCTTGCCCTGGATACGGCCACTCGGATAGAGCCAAAGAGAAAAAGCATAGTCCCCTCGACCAAAGGAATCATTGACTAGAAATGATTGCCATTATTGACTACGGGATGGGGAATTTGCGTAGCGTCCAAAAGGCTCTTGAGAAAGTCGGCGCCAAAACTGTGATCACCCAAGAACCCTCCGATATTCTCCGCTCTCAAAAAATCGTCCTGCCCGGCGTCGGGGCTATGCAGCCGGCTATGGAAAAACTTCAATCGCTGGGGTTAATTGCGCCCATCCGAGAATCAATCGCAAGCAACAAACCATTTCTGGGAATTTGTTTAGGATTGCAATTACTCTTTGAGGAAAGCGACGAAGGGGGAAACGTTAAAGGGCTAGGGATCTTCAAGGGCAAGGTGATTCGGTTTTCGAAACTTAAAGTACCTCACATGGGCTGGAACCGGATCAATATTAAAGATGCCGGCAATCTGCTATTTTCCGGAGTGAAAAATCAATCCTTCGTTTATTTTTGCCACTCATACTGTGTCAGGCCGGAAGATACGGGAGTAATCGCAACCACCACCGATTATGCGATTGATTTTGTTTCATCCGTGCGCAAAGAAAATGTTTTCGGCGTTCAATTCCATCCCGAAAAAAGCCAAGATATCGGCTTGCGTATTTTAAAGAATTTCTCAGGACTAAAAGAATGATTATTTTTCCGGCCATCGATATCAAAGAAGGAAAGGTCGTCCGGCTTTCGCAGGGGAAATTTCATGAATCAACCATCTACTCCAGTGATCCGGTTTTAATAGCAAGAAAATGGGCATCGAGCGGCGCCGCCTGGCTTCACGTGATTGATTTAGACGGCGCCGAACAAGGCGAAATAAAGAATCTAGCCGCCATCGAGAAAATCGTAAAATCAGTAAAGATCCCCGTCCAGATGGGCGGCGGCATACGAACCCATGACGACATCGCAAGGCTTTTCGCCTGTGGTGTTGCCCGTGTCATCTTAGGGACAAAGGCGGTAGAAAATAGGGAATCTTTAAAGAAACTCCTGGAAGAATGGCCGGAGAAAATCATCGTTAGCCTGGATTGCTCCCGGGGAATTGTCACCCAAAAGGGATGGACTGCCGTGTCGAATTTAAGAGGTGATGCATTTGCCAAAGAACTCGAGCAGATAGGGTTAAAAACCTTGATTTATACGGACATCGCCCGTGACGGCACTCTCACCGGCCCGAATATTAAGGGCATCGCAGAAATCCTTAAAGCGGTTAAAATTCCGGTCATTGCCTCCGGCGGTATTTCTCAGCTTGACGACATTATCGCACTTAAGGAACTTGAGCCGAACGGCCTCAACGGCATTATCATCGGAAAGGCGCTGTATGAAGGCCGTTTTGAACTAACCGACGCTATCAAATTATGCTTACCAAAAGGATAATACCCTGCCTGGACGTCAAGGACGGCCGGGTGGTAAAGGGAATTAAATTTCTCCAGCTACGCGATGCCGGAGATCCGGTGGAGGCCGCCAAGGCCTATGACCGGACCCAGGCGGATGAAATCGTTTTTCTGGATATTACCGCGAGTTTTGAAAAACGAAAAATCATTTTAGACGTCGTTAAGAAAACCGCGGAAGAAGTTTTTATGCCGCTCACGGTAGGCGGAGGAATTAACACCATCGATGACATCCGGAACTTACTCATCGCCGGGGCCGATAAGATTTCAATTAACACCTCGGCAGTCGAAAACCCAACGTTGATCACCGAATCGGCCCGGCGTTTCGGTAGCCAGTGTATCGTCGTCGCCATTGACGCCAAGAAGGAAAAAGACGGCTGGAGAGTTTATACGCACGGCGGCCGTAATCTTACCGATAAAGATGCCGTTATTTGGGCCAAAGAGGCCGAACGCTTAGGGGCCGGCGAGATTCTTTTGACCAGCATGGATAAGGACGGCACCAAAGACGGCTTTGATATTGCCCTCACCCGTGCGGTTTGTGACGCGGTTAATATCCCCGTGATCGCCTCCGGAGGTGCAGGGACACTTGAACATTTTTATGCTATACTTACACAAACCTCCGCCGACGCGGCGCTGGCGGCATCAATATTTCATTACGGAGAAATCCCTATTCCGGAAGTTAAAAAATACTTAAACGACAAAAAGGTGGCGGTGCGATTATGATGAATACCGAGAAAATAATACTGACCCCCAAAACTCTGAGCAAGTTAAAATTTAATGCCCAGAGGCTTATCCCGGCCATCATCCAGGATTACAAAACAAGCCAAGTCCTCATGCTGGCTTACATGAATCTGGAATCCATCCGGCGCACGTTGAAAGGGAAAAAGACTTGTTTCTGGTCACGCTCCCGGAAAGAATACTGGGTTAAGGGGATGACCTCGGGCCATTTTCAATTTGTTAAAGGGATTTATTACGATTGCGACTGCGATACGCTTTTAATCAAGGTCAAACAAATCGGCGCTGCCTGCCACACAGGTAAAAAAAGCTGCTTTTACAGGAAAGTTAGAGTTTAAATGGTTCATCCGTCCAGCTCAGAATTCTTAACGTTATCACAAAAAGGGAACCTGATTCCTATTTACAAGGAAATCTTAGGGGATTTGGAGACGCCCGTCTCCGCCTATTTTAAGCTGGCACAGCATGCCAAATATTCTTTTTTGCTGGAATCCGTCGAGGGCGAAGAAAAGATAGCCCGCTACTCGTTTTTAGCAAAAGACCCTGAGTTGGTCTTTGAGAGCAAAGACCGTACCGCGCAGATTATTCGCTTTGAAAACGATAAGCCTGTCCGAAACCAGTTTAAAATCGTCGATTCTCCGCTTTCATTTTTACGGGAGATCATGGCTCAATATAAACTGGTGCCGATTGCGGGGCTGCCGCGTTTTTGCGGCGGGATGGTCGGATTCTTAGGGTACGATACCGTGCGCTTCTTTGAAAACCTTCCCCATAAACCCGTCGACACTCTGTCTCTTCCGGATGCCCTGTTTATCCTCGCTAAGAACTTGGTTATCTTTGACCATGTCAGCCACAAAATAAAGATCGTTTCCTGCGCCCACATCAATTCCAAGGCAAGCCGGCAAGAAAAGCTAAGGGCCTACAGGAAAGCCGAAGATGAGATCGGCAAGCTTATTCATCAGCTCAACATGCCGCTTCCTAAAAAACAAGGGAAGATCACACGCCCGGAAAAAATAAAAGTCGCGTCCAACTTTTCTCAGCCACAATTTGAGAAAATCGTTATCGAAGCAAAGAAAAAAATTACGGCCGGTGACATTATCCAAGTTGTCCTTTCGCAGCGTTTCCGGTTAAAACTTCAGACCGACCCTTTTAATGTTTACCGTGCGCTTCGCTCGGTGAACCCATCGCCGTATATGTACTGCCTGAATTTTGGCGACCTGCACATCATCGGCTCATCGCCGGAAATGCTCGTACGCTGCGAAGACGGCATCGTCGAAACCCGCCCGATTGCCGGCACCCGTCCCCGGGGAAAAAACGACGCAGAAGACCAGGCACTCATTAAAGATCTGTTAGCCGATCCTAAAGAACGCGCCGAACATACCATGCTGGTCGACCTCGGCCGTAATGATTTAGGAAGAGTCTGCAAAAACGGCACCGTCAAAGTTTCCGAATTCATGAGCATCGAGAAATATTCACACGTCATGCATATCGTCAGCAGTGTTACCGGCACTTTACGGCACGATAAGGATCCCTTTGATGTGCTACAGGCTGCCTTTCCTGCCGGGACCGTTTCCGGGGCACCCAAAATCCGCGCCATGGAAATTATCGACGAATTGGAGACAGTCAGCCGCGGGCCTTACGCGGGCTGCGTCGGATATTTCAGCTTCTCTGGAAATCTGGATACCTGTATCACCATCCGCACCATTGTTGTTTCCGGCCGGGATGCCTATGTGCAAGCCGGAGGAGGCATTGTCGCGGATTCAAACCCAAAGAACGAATATCTCGAGACCGTCAACAAAGCCAAAGCTCCGATGATGGCCATTCATATGGCACAAGAGCATTAACCGTTGTAAGCACATCATTAAAAGACGCATTAAACTGTTTAATTAAACGTCAACACAAAAAGAAAGAGGGTAAACATGGAAGTAAGAATCAGGTTACAAAAAGTAGGACAAACCGCAAAAAAAAGATACAACTACCGGATTGTTGCCATAAACCGCAGCAATTCACGCCAAGGCAGACATCTGGATATTATCGGATATTACGATCCTGCCAAAAAACCGGCGGTTTTATCGTTTAACCAGGAAAAATTAAACACATGGATTAAAAAAGGCGCCCGGATGTCGGACACCGTCAAAAGCCTTATTGCCAAAAAGAAAGGGTAAATCATGCCACCAGAACAATCCGGAAATCCTTTTGGATCGCTATTGATATTTGTTTACGCGGCTATTTTTATGATCTGGTATTTCCTGGTTATCAAGCCGAACCGCGAAAAACAAAACCAGCAGAAGAAAATGCTCACGAATTTAAAGAAAAATGATGAGGTTGTAACCGTCGGGGGAATTCACGGCACCATCGTTAACGTTAAAGAGACCACCGTCATTGTCCGCATCGACGATAACGTCAAGATGGAAGTAGATAAAGAGGCGGTCACAACCATTACCAAGGTCGCCGGTTAAACTGTTTAAACACCTGAACACAAAAGAAAGGTTTTTAAATGAGTAAAAGCTTACGAGGAAGAATCCTTCTTATTTTAGGCGTTATTGCCGCTTCGCTTTATTTTGCCTTTCCGCTCGAAAAACGAATTAATCTCGGGCTTGACCTTAAAGGCGGTATGCATATTGTCTTAAAGGTTGAAACCGAGAAATTATCGGAAAATGCAAAGAGCGATGCCGTCATGCGCGCCATTGAGATTTTAAGAAACCGCATCGATAAGCTCGGCGCCGCCGAAACACTCATCCAGCGGCAAGGCGAAACCGAAATCGTCATCCAGCTGCCCGGGGTTACCGACCGGGACAAGGCCATGGCTGTTATCGGAAAAGTGGCGCAGTTGGAATTTAAATTAGTATCCTCAGATCCTGCCCAGCTTAAAGAGGCGCTTACCGGAAATGTCCCCGAAGGCTTTGAACTTAAATATTTAAAGAAAGAAGACAACAAGCCGATCCTGCTTAAAAAGGAAGCCTCGTTAGGCGGTGATGTTGTCAGTGACGCAAAGGTTGATTTTAACTCAAGCGGATTCGGCGAACCCAGAATATCCCTCGGATTGACCGCCGCGGGCGCCAAGACCTTTGCGGAATTAACCCAGAATAACGTCGGTGAACGCCTGGCAATCGTTTTGGATGGCGAAGTGCTTTCGGCACCCAATATCCGCGAACCCATCCTTAGCGGGGACGCGGAAATATCCGGGATGTTTACATTTGACGAGGCATCACTCTTGGCGTTATCACTGCGTTCCGGTGCCTTACCGGCTCCTTTGCGGGTAGAAGAGGAGCGCACCATTGGACCCTTATTAGGCCAGGACTCCATCCGCGCCGGTATCAATGCCAGCATCATCGGTTCTGTGGCCCTTTTTATTTTTATGGCACTGTATTACCTGCTAGCCGGCGTCGTTGCCGATATCGCCCTGGGACTAAACTTTCTCATTATTTTAGGCATCATGGGTTTTGTCAATATGATGCTGCCCGACACGCAAATGACATTAACCTTACCTGGCATCGCGGGTATCATCCTGACTTTGGGTATGGCGGTTGACGCCAACGTGCTCATTAACGAGCGCATCCGCGAGGAACTGAAAATCGGAAAGCCCTTAGCCGTTGCCATCCATAATGGTTACCACAAAGCCTTCAGCGCAATTTTCGACTCAAACCTGACCACCTTGATCGCGGCGTTTATGCTTTTTCAATTCGGCTCAGGCCCAATAAAGGGATTTGCGGTTACATTAACCATCGGTCTTGTCGCGAGCTTATTTACGGCATTAACCGTTACCCGGACTATCTTTGATGTCCTTTTGCATTTTAAGACGATAAAATCCTTGCCCATGCTTCATTTTTTCCGGGAAACCAAAATTGATTTTATCAGCAAGCGATATTTCTGTTACGCCCTTTCGATCATTTTGATTGCCGCCGGCATGTTTAGCTTATATTCAAAGAAACAAAGTGCCTACGGCATTGATTTTGCCGGAGGGCAGATCCAGGAATACAAGTTCCAGAAACCTGTTGTCGCCCAGGAATTACGGCAACTTCTTAAAGAAGGCGGATTAAGCGATGTGGTTATTCAGCAATTTGATAAAAACCCCGAAGTCATTATGCTGCGCACCAGCGAGGACACCTACGACAGAGTCACCGGCATCTTAAAAGAAAAGATGCCCGATAATAAATTCGAGGTCATGCGTATCGAGAAAGTCGGCCCCGTCGTCGGAAAGATGCTCCGGACACGCGCCGTCATGGCCCTGATATGCGCCCTGGGGGCTATCCTTATTTACGTGGGTTTTCGGTTTAAGCACTTTGATTTTGCCGCAGCCGGCGTCATCGCGCTTCTTCACGACGTCGTTTTTGGGCTGGGCTTGATGGCCATGACCGGGCGCCAAATCGACCTCTTGATCATCACGGCGCTATTAACCATCGCCGGTTATTCAATCAACGACACAATCGTTATTTACGACCGGGTCCGGGAGAATATGATAAAAATGCCCAAGGCAAGCTTGCGGGACCTTATCAACTTAAGCGTTAACCAAACCCTGGCCCGGACAATTTTGACATCCGGCGCCACCATGATTATGGTCATTTCACTCTTCATGCTCGGAGGGGAAGTCTTAAATAATTTCGCCTTCTGCCTTATCGGCGGATTTATCTCCGGCGTTTATTCAACCGTTTATATCGCATCGCCCTTGGTTTTGGTTTGGGCAAAGAAAAATAAACGTTAAACCAAACCTTATTTAATATCAAACTTTAGGGAAAAAGGCTCGTCAGAGCCTTTTTCCCTTCTTGCCGATGTTTAAATCGCTAAAATTCTTTGTCAATCAAACAATCGAAATCGAGGATCTTCTCGCTGAAATCTTTTCCTTTAATTACAAACGTGCCAAATCGGTCGCAGAAGAAGGAGATTTCAGCCAGCGGGGAGGTATCGTCGATATTTTCCCTACCAATTTTGACTGTCCTTTAAGAATCGAATTAGAAGGCAACAAGATCCACTCCATCCACAGCATTGATTTAAAGAGCGGCAAAGCAATCGAGCGTCACCAAATCGTTATTATCCTTCCTAAAAAAACCGCCGGAGGCAAAACCTTTTCTTCCGAGACGCCCTTAAATAGTTTTGTCGACATCGAACGCGGCGATTATGTCGTCCATAATCAGCACGGCATCGGCCGATTCCTGGGAATCAAGGAGTTTTCAGTCGACGAAAAAACCCTTGAGCATCTTGTTATTGAATATGAGGGAGGAGACAGGCTTTTTGTCCCCAAACACGACCTTCATCTCGTACAGAAATACGTCGGCTTCACTAAGAAACCGCCGCGGCTGTACCGGCTAGGATCCAGCGAATGGAAAAGCGTACGCGCCCGGGTTTTGCGCCAAATCCAGAAATTTGCCGCTGAGCTTTTGCGCCTACAGGCGCTGCGTGCCAGCTTAACCGGCCACCGGTTTCTGAAAGATACCGACTGGCAGAAAGAATTTGAAAATACGTTTCCTTTTGAAGAAACACCTGACCAAATAAAATCGACAAAGGACGTCAAATCCGACATGGAATCCGGCCGCCCCATGGACCGATTGCTGTGTGGCGATGTCGGTTACGGAAAGACCGAAGTCGCCATGCGTGCCGCTTTTAAATGCGTCATGGATAACAAGCAAGTCGCCATCCTTGTCCCTACGACAATTCTTGCGGAACAGCATTATTATAACTTTACTCAGCGATTAAAAAATTTTCCCGTTCGGGTTGCCATGCTCAGCCGTTTCCGCACCCGCCACGAACAACAAGAGAGTTTACGCGGCCTTGCTGAAGGGACGGTCGATATCGTCATCGGCACCCACCGGCTTTTGTCGGGAGATATCAAATTTAAAGATTTAGGGCTTCTGGTTATCGATGAAGAGCAGCGCTTCGGTGTCAAGGCTAAAGAGAAGCTTAAACACCTGCGCCTGCTGGTTGATGTCTTAACCTTGACCGCAACCCCGATCCCGCGCACGCTTTATATGTCATTGGTCGGTGCCAGAGACATGTCGATCATCAATACGCCTCCTCACAATCGGATCCCCGTATCCACGCATATCGTTGAATTTGACGAAGAACTCATTAAAGACACAATCGAGCGCGAACTGCGCCGAAAAGGACAAGTATTTTTTCTGCACAATTGCGTCGAAAATATTGATACAATAGGTAATGTGATAAAGAGGCTCTCGGGCCAAGCGCGCGTGGCGATAGCCCACGGCCAGATGCCGGCGCGATTGCTTGAGGAGATTATGCTTCAATTTCTCCAAAATCGTATCGATGTTTTGGTATGCACGACGATTATCGAATCGGGAATTGACATTCCCAACGCGAACACGCTCATTGTTAACCGCGCGGACCGTTTTGGGTTAGCGGATCTGCACCAGCTAAGAGGGAGGGTGGGACGTTTTAACACCAAGGCCTACGCCTATTTTATCGTTCCGCCGCGGCAAACATTGTCCTCGCAAGCTAAAAATAGACTCAAAGCCCTGGAGCAATTTAGCGCACTGGGCTCGGGATTCAATATCGCCTTTGAAGATTTACAAATAAGGGGAGCGGGAAATCTTTTGGGGCCGCAGCAGCACGGACATATTTCGGCGGTAGGATTCGATCTTTACTGCCGCTTGTTAAAAGAATGCGTCGAAAACTTACGAAAGGAAACAGAAAATAATGTTTACCACCAGCCTAAAAATGAAAACTAGCATTCTGGTTTTTCTTCTCATCCTTGCCGGCCTACCGTCCTTACCGGCAGCGGCACAGACCGTTGATGATGCGATTATCGCCGTAGTCAATAGCGATGTCATCACTCTCAAAGATCTGCATGAGTACTTAAGCGCTTTTTCCATGCAGCTTTCTGCGGAAGGAAAAACCGAAGAGGAAATGCGAGAAATTACCAGTCAGTATGCCGCCGACGGCCTAACCCGCCTGATTGAAGACAGGCTTATTGTTGATGAAGCCAATCGCAAAGGAATAATTATACGACCGAAACTCATCGAAGATAAGATCAACGAAATAAAAAAACAATACCCATCCGATAAGGAATTTATCGCGGCCGTTACCGCGGAAGGCCTAACCCTGTCGGACCTCCGCAAGAAAATCACCGACCAGTTCAAGACCCGATATATCATCGACGAAGAAATAAAATCAAAGATCCAGGTCAGCCCTCAAGAGGTTACCGACTACTATCAAAAGAATATCGATCAATTTCAGCGGCCCGAAAGCGTTGACCTTCTTTCAATTGCCATACCTCATACGGATAGCGATAAAGCGGAGGCTCAACAACGGATAGAAGACGCCATGTCCCGGATCAAAAAAGGTGAAGATTTCATCGAAATCGCCAAACAGTATTCCCGCACACCATCCGTGGGCTTGATCTCAAAAGGGCAAACGCTCCCCGATATCGAAAATGTGGTTTTTAAATTAAAAGAGGGTGAGGTGTCTCCGGTTGTCGAAACCGCTACGGGGCTGTACATATTTAAGGCTAAACAAAAATACCCGCCCCGGCAAAATTCTCTGGATGACGTCAAAGACAATATCTACGGAATGCTTTTCCAACAGAAAATGCGATACCAGCTGACAACCTGGATCGAAGGACTCAAGAAAAATGCCTATATCGAGATTAAAAAATAAGATAATAGGAATCACGTTAGGGGATCCGTCAGGGGTGGGGCCGGAGATTATCGCTAAGGCGTTGGCAAAACCGGCCATGAGAGCGTTGGCGGATTTCTTGGTCATCGGCGACCTGAACATCTACCGTCGCTATCAGCCCCGGGGATTAAAAAACTACGAATTTCTGGATCTAAAAAATGTCCCCCCGGGACAATTTATCCTCGGCAAGGCCAATCCTACCAGTGCCCGGGCTGCAATCGAATACCTTCAAAGAGCCCTTGAGATGATCAAACAAAAGAAAATTTCTGCCCTCGTCACCGGGCCGGTGTGCAAAGAGGCCATCTGCGCGCTGGGATTTAAGTTTCAGGGTCACACCGAGTTTATTGCGGATTATTTTAAAGTCCGGAAATTCGATATGATGTTTGTTTCGCCGACCATTAAAACCGTTGTGGCTACCCGGCATATCCCTTTAAGCCAGGTAAAAGACACCCTTAACATTCAAAAGATTTCAGGCACAATACATCTGACGGCTACCGCCCTTAAGAATTATTTTAAAATTAAAAATCCGGCTATCGCGGTTTGCGGGCTCAACCCCCATGCGGGCGAAAAAGGCCGTATCGGCAACGAAGAAATAACCACCATCGCCCCGGCCATTAAGAAAGCGCAGCAGTCAGGCCTTCGCATCTCGGGGCCTTTCCCGGCAGACACGATATTTTGCCCGTCCATAGCAAAAAATTACGACTGTATCATCGCCATGTATCACGACCAGGGTATAACCCCCTTAAAAGCCATCCATTTTGACCAGTTGGTAAACCTAACCATCGGCTTGCCTTTTATCCGCACCTCACCGGCGCACGGGACAGCGTTTAATATCGCCGGCAAGGGCATTGCCGACACAGACTCTCTGTGCGCGGCCATAAAACTGGCCGCGCAATTATCCTAATGAGACCCAGAGAAAATACCCGCCCGTTTTCGCCTTCACTTACCCCCAAGAAGCAGTTGGGCCAAAATTTTCTTATTGACCGCAATATTCTCTCAAAGATCACCGAGGCCTGTGCATTAACGCCAACCGAAACCATCCTGGAAATCGGCCCAGGGTTAGGCCATTTAACGGCGCACCTCGCCGAAAAAGTCAGCCGCGTCATCGCCATTGAGACCGACAGACGTTTTTGTAAAGAATTAACCGAACGATTCAAGGGGAGTAATGTTGAGATTATCCAGGCGGACTTTTTGAAATATGACCTGACAAATCTTCCCTTAAAATTAAAAGTCATCGGCAATCTGCCGTATTACATTTCATCCGCCATTATCGCAAAGATACTTCAAGAACGCGAACGCTTTAGTTCGCTCTTTACCACCGTCCAGCTTGAATTTGGCAGACGCCTTGTTGCCCGGCCCGACACAAAGGATTACAGCGCTTTTTCCTGCTTCGTTCAGTATTACGCCGAACCGAAATTGCTTTTTAAAATCAAGAACACTTCCTTTAAACCCGCGCCGAAAGTCGACTCGTGTTTTATGCGCCTTCATTTAAGGGAAAAACCTCTTTATGAGAACGTCGATGAGCCATTGCTTTTTCATATCATCCATCACGCATTTCAGAAACGCCGTAAAACCCTTCCCAACGCCCTCGACGGAATAATCAAAAAGGGCCAATCATCCGCCATTCTAAATTCTCTCGGCATCAGTCTTAATGCCCGGCCCGAAAACCTGACAATCAAGAATTTTGTCGATATCGCCGGCGCGCTAAAAACCTTTCCTAAGTAACAACCTCATTCCCACCCATGCCCCAACCAGCCCGCAATACATGTGCATGACCGATCACCGCAGAGAAACGACAGAATCGCATTGGTTTCTTAGAACTTATTTGAATTATTGATCCAGGTGATTTAAAAAGGGGAGGGATAAAAAATTCTAGGGAATCTAACCGTGACAGAAAAGACAAGCCGATGAGAACAACTAAAAACCTTTAAACCAGTTCCTCATTACGTCCGTCCGTTTATACTCAAAGGCGTATTGGAAAATCAAATCCTGGTCATTGGCTTTGATCCGGTCAAAATGAACACCCACAAGATTTGACTCACCCTGCGCACGGCTCCAAACAGCCTTGCCCCGGGCATGGATAGGCTGGACATCATCCGATAGATGAATAGTAAGATCCAAAAGCTGATTCGGATTGATCTTCTCGGCAGTGCGAATACAGGTACCCGCACAATTGATATCTTTACTGCGGCATTCATTCTCAACAGCGTTATCGCCTATGCGAAGGAGAATTTTGCTGTCGACTTCCCATCGGGGTAGATACCGTCGGTCCTGGGTCGAGGGAGAGGAGATCCGGCGGTCTGGATAACCTGTTTCGTTTTTGTCTTTAAATAACATAAGCCACATCACCTCATAAAAGGTTCCGTGGCTTGGTTCCGATAGAACTATAGCATACTCGCCCGGCATTGGCAAGGTTTCTTATACTAACCAAGACAGTAACCACGGCAATAATGAAATCGAAAAACAGTTTTGCATCTTTCCTTGACACCCCTATTGTTGAGTGGTAAAAGAATAGAGAGAGTTAATCCCGGAAAAAAACATTTATGCGAATACTTTCTATCTTATTGATAATAATTGGCTTATGCATTAATCCATCAGGAAATATCAGCGCGGAAAATCAAGAAAATACTGCGGCTTATAAATTAGCCGCCTTTCATACACGTACCCTGGACCCGCATGAGGCATTGACCCGTTCCGTCACGCCCGCTTCGGCCCTGATCTATGAATTCGAGGGAATCTTTAGCAGTTTGAAAAATCGCTGCCTCAATTCCGAGGACGATATCGCCGATACGATCGTTCGGGCCTGGCAGCTGATGCAGGCCCGGGGATACGACTTGTCGGTTTTACAAATTGCCCATGCGCTGGCGACAAACGCCCGGGATGTCTCGTTGTTCGGTCCCGGCAAAGTAAACTTTAGAAAAACCAGCGGGTGGTGGACTTCGCAACGCAAGCCAAGAAACAAATAACTTGAAGACCCTTTTGATGTTCACAACTACTCTTTTTCTTTGCGCCTCAGCCTTTGCCTCAAGCAGCGGGAACGACCCGTTTTTTGACCAGCGGATGTCCATGGTCGAGGCCCAAATTAAACAGCGCGGTATTCTGGATCCGCAGGTACTCGCCGCGATGCTTAAAGTCCAACGCCACCTTTTTGTTCCCGAGAAATACCAAAGTTCCGCCTACGAGGATTACCCTTTATCCATCGGCCACGAACAAACCATTTCCCAGCCATACATCGTCGCCTACATGACGGAGGCAGCAAAGCTGCATAAGGGGGATACGGTTCTTGAAATCGGCACCGGCTCCGGATACCAGGCTGCCATTTTAGCCGAAATCGTCGGAAAAGTTTATACCGTCGAACTCATCGAATCCTTAGCCGACACCGCCCAAAAACGGTTAAAAGATCTGGGGTATCAAAATATTTTCGTCAAGCAAGGAGACGGTTACCAGAGCTGGAAAGACAACGCGCCCTATGACGCCATTATTGTTACCGCAGCGCCGGACAGCATTCCCAACGCACTCATTGATCAGCTTAAACCCGGAGGCAGGATGGTGATCCCGGTCGGATCTTTCCATCAAGAATTGTATTTGGTTACAAAAACGGAAAGCGGAATCGACAAGAAACTTTTGCTTCCCGTGCGCTTCGTCCCTATGGTCAAACCCAAAGAAGATTAGCGGCCTTCTCCTTAATGTTTTCATAGAGGAAGGCTGCGCTACTTTTTCCTTGCAACAAGGAAAAAATCAGAAAGGAAGATACATGGAAAAAAGGATTTTCTTTCACGACACCGACGCCGGCGGAATTGTTTATTACGGAAACTATTTAAAATACATGGAGGAGGCCCGCACCGAATTTCTGGAAAATAAGGGGATGAGCGTTGCCGAATTCCATCGCCGAGGACTTTTGTACGCGGTAAGCCAGTGTTCCATCCGCTATCGCAGCCCCGCCAAGTACGGAGAAATCCTCATTTGCGATGCCCTTTTAAAAGAGGTTACCGCTGTTAAGCTTATTTTTGAGCAGAAAATCAGCGAAAAAGAAAGCAATCGCCTCATCGCCGAAGCCGAAATAATTCTGGTATGCCTTAATAAAGATTTTCGTCCGACATCCATACCCGAAGACCTCAAGGCCAAAATACTGGCAAGTTAACCTTTGTGTCCGGGCAAGGCCTCTTTGGCTTGGCAATGGCCGCAATTCGGATTATTGCCAGAATTTTGCCTTGTCATCGGTAAGGGTTAATGTTAATATATTGAAATTGTAATAATATTAATACTAATCTAAACAGAAATTCATTATGCCATCCAAAGAAGAAGTTAAATATATCGGCCACCTGGCAAGAATACATCTTAACGATGACGAGATCGATCTCCTAGTCAAAAACCTGGAAGACATTTTGCTTTACGTCGAAAAGCTGCAAAAGCTTAACGTCAACGATGTCAAGCCAACAAGCCATGTTTTACCCCTAAAGAACGTTTTTCGAGAAGATGTCGTCAGGCCCTCGCTTAAGCAGGAAGAGGTTGCGAAGTTTTCCGTCGCCCATCATAACGGCTCTTTTAAAGTTCCCCAGGTAATCGAATGAAACTAAACGAATTAACCGCCCACGAGCTTCTGGGCCTTTTGAAAACCAAGCAGGCAACGCCTGAGGCAATCGAAAAAGATATCAGCGCCGCCATCGAGAAATCCGAGAAAAAGGTGAAGGCCTATGTCCGCCTGATCGAAGAAAAACTTTCTGAAAAATCGACGGGCGGAAAATTGAGCGGTATACCGATCGCCGTTAAAGACAACATTTGCATCAAAGATACGCCGACAACCTGCGCCTCGCGCATCCTGGAAGGATTCCGCCCGCCCTACAACGCAACGGTTATCGAGAAATTGAAAGGTCAAGAGCTTCCCCTTGCCGGCCAAACCAACATGGACGAATTCGCATTCGGCTCTTCAACCGAGAATTCCTGTATAGGCCCCACGCATAATCCCTGGAATTTAGATTGCGTACCCGGAGGCTCCAGCGGCGGTTCAGCGGCAGCGGTCGCCGCCCACGAGGCGATTTGGGCGCTGGGTTCGGATACCGGCGGGTCCATTCGTCAGCCTGCTTCGTTTTGCGGTATCGTCGGGGTAAAACCCACTTACGGCAGGGTTTCCCGGTACGGACTTATTGCTTTTGCCTCCAGCCTTGACCAAATCGGACCCTTAACCAAAGACGTAACCGATGCGGCACTGCTTTTAAAAGTGATTGCCGGCCACGACCAAAAAGATTCCACATCAGCTGATATTCCCGTTCCCGACTTCACGTCTTCTTTAAAAAAAGATGTCAAAAATATAAAAATTGCTATTCCCAAAGAATATTTTGTTTCCGGAATCAATCCCGAAATTAAGAAAATTATCCTCGAGGCCATCGAAACGTTAAAAAAATTAGGCGTTTCCTTTCACGAAGTTTCTCTGCCGCATACCGAATATGCCGTCGCCACCTATTACGTCATCGCCACCGCCGAGGCAAGTTCAAACCTGGCACGTTTTGACGGGGTTCAGTACGGATTGCGTTCTCAACCGCAGGCGCTGCGAAAAACTCCCTTAATCGACATGTTTGAAGAGACAAGGGAGAAGGGGTTCGGCAATGAGGCCAAGCGGCGTATTATGCTTGGGACTTATGCCCTTTCCTCCGGGTATTACGACGCCTATTACCTTCGCGGACAAAAGGTCAGGACGCTTATAAAAAATGATTTTGATAAAGTATTCGAAGAATTTGACGCGGTTTTAACTCCGACATCTCCGACAACGGCTTTTAAGATCGGAGAGCGAGCAAGCGACCCGCTTTCAATGTATCTTTCGGATGTCTACACGATTTCCGCTAACCTCGCCGGAATTCCGGCGATATCGTTGCCCTGCGGATTTAGCAAAGACCATCTGCCTGTCGGATTACAAATCATGACAAAACCGTTTGACGAGGAAATGATGTTTCGCGTTGCCTACGCCTACGAGCAGGCGACGGATTGGCATAAAAAGAAGGTGAGCTTATGAGCGATTTTCAAACCGTTATCGGCCTCGAGGTCCACCTGCAGCTTAATACCCAGTCAAAAATATTCTGCGGCTGCGCCAATACTTTCGGGCAACCGCCCAACACCCAAACCTGCCCTGTCTGCCTGGGGCTCCCCGGGAGCCTGCCGGTCTTTAACCGCCGAGTTTTGGATCACGCCCTGAAAATTGCCATGGCCCTTCATTGCAACGTCAATCCTTTTATAAAGTTCGATAGAAAAAATTATTACTATCCGGACCTGCCCAAAGGCTATCAAATTTCACAATATGATTTACCTATCGCCAATAACGGATTCCTGGAAATTAAAACCGGCGATACCGTCAAGCGAATCAATATCCGCCGCGCCCACTTAGAAGAAGACGCCGGAAAACTGATCCATGACCCCGCGGCCAACTGCAGCCTCGTCGATTACAACCGTGCCGGAACTCCGCTCATGGAAATTGTCACCGAGCCGGATATCCATAGCCCCCAGGAGGCCTACGACTATTTGACCGAATTAAAACTATCCCTGCAATACCTGGATGTCTCGGACTGCGACATGGAAAAAGGGAGCCTGCGCTGCGACGCCAATATTTCCATCCGTAAAAAAGGCGCCAAAGAACTGGGCACAAAGGCCGAGCTTAAAAATATGAATTCTTTTAAAGCGGTTAAGGCCGCGCTCGAGTTCGAGGAAAACCGTCAGGCGCAGACGATACAGGCAGGTGAAAAGATTGCCCAGGAAACCCGCCTGTGGAATGAACAAAAACAAATAACCATTTCCATGCGCAGCAAGGAAGAGGCTCACGACTACCGCTATTTCCCCGAGCCGGACCTGGTGCCGTTTACGGTCGATCAACAAACAATCGAGGAAATCCGTAAGGTTTTACCCGAATCACCTGCCGAAAAGTTTAACCGTTTTCTAAAACAATACGCACTTTCCGAATACGATACCCAGATTCTTATCCAGGATAAGAATCTTGCCGCATTTTTTGAAGAGTGCACCACGCACTATCCCCAGGCAAAGAAAATCTGCAATTGGATTATCGGGCCCCTGGCCCAGGAGCTCAACACGCGAAGGACCGGAATAACCACTTTGAATTTAAAGCCCGGGGACTTTACCGATTTGGTCCAGAAAGTCGATGAAGGGATTTTAAGCAACTTAACGGGCAAAAACGTCTTATCGGCGATGATCGATACCAACAAAAATGCCCAGACGATTATTTCCGAAAAAGGGCTGGCCCAGGTTTCCGATGACAGCACCTTAGAGAAGATTGTCGATGAGGTCATCCGCGAAAATGAAAAAACTGCGGCTCAGATTAAAGAAGGAAAAGAAAACGCCATAGGGTTTTTGGTCGGCCAGGCCATGCGTAAAACAAATGGCAAGGCCAATCCCAAGAAATTAGGAGACATCATCAAAAGGAGGATTCAAAATGTTTAAAAAGTTTCTTGTTTTTTGCTTCGTCGTTTTAGCCGCATTCTCCCTGACCCGGTTTGCCGTATCGCAAGTTCCCGGCGCTGAGACCACCACCGGGACACAAGTCCCAGGCGAGCAGACCATCACGGGGACGCAGGCTGCCGAAAAGCCAGTTGCCAATGTCACGCGCGCGGCAAAAGACGACCTTTATTCGCAAATAGAACTTTTTAGCTATGCCTTAACCACCATCCAATCCGAATACACCGAGGAACCCAAACCAAAAGACCTTATCTACGGATCGCTTAAGGGGATGCTGGCCTCGCTGGACCCTCACAGCCAGTTTCTGGATCCGGAAGATTTTAAGGAACTTAAAACCGAAACCCAGGGAAAATTCGGCGGACTGGGGATTGAAATTTCCATCCGCGACGGACTTTTGACCGTTATCACACCCATCGAAGATACCCCGGCGTGGAAGGCCGGCATCAAGGCAGGCGATAAGATCGTTAAGATCGGAGATGAAATCACTAAAGACATCACCATGAACGATGCCGTCAAGAAACTGCGCGGAAAACCCGGCACCCAGGTTAAAATCACCATCCTTCGAGAGGACGACCTTAAAATCCATAACTTTACCATCACCCGCGAGATCATCCACGTCCAGGACGTCAAAGACACACAAATCCTCCAGGACAAAATCGGCTATGTCCGCCTCACCGAATTCCGCGAGGAAAGCTACACCGAGTTCCGCAAGGCCCTGGATTTGCTTAAGAGCCAGGGAGCGGATAGCCTTATTTTAGACTTACGCAATAATCCCGGCGGGTTGCTGAATGTTGCCATTAAGATCACCGAGGAATTCTTGCCTGCCGGCAAAATGATCGTCTCCACCAAAGGCAGGCGAGAGTCCCAAAATAGTGAAGCAAAGTCAGCCAATAGCAGCCCCGATTTTGTCAAATGGCCCATGGTTGTTCTCATTAACGAAGGGAGTGCTTCGGGTAGCGAAATCTTAGCCGGGGCACTGCAGGACAACAAAAGGGCGGTCATTGTGGGAATGAAATCGTTCGGCAAGGGCTCCGTGCAATCGGTCATTCCGCTTCCGGATGGCTCCGGCTTACGATTGACAACCAGCAAATATTTTACCCCTTCGGGAAAATCAATACACGGCATCGGCATTATTCCCGACATCGAGATCAAACGTGAATTTAGAAAACTGGATCCCGAGGCCCAACAGCTCGAGGACATCGAAAAGGCTTTCGATGAAGTCGAATCAAAAGATGTTAAAAGCGCATCCGATCCCGAAGCTGCCGAGAAGATAAAGAAAGAGCAGGATATCTCAAAGAAGCTTCTCGATGATAATCAGGTTCAATGCGCACTCCAGGTCATCAAAGGAATCAGAGTTTACCGAAGCATGGCCGGTAATTAATTCTTTTTTAAAAAAGCAAAAACTTTAGCTCCCGGCAACAGCGGGTGCGACAGTTTTAATGATTTTTTGTAAAAACCAATGGCGAAGCTAAGAAAATCCGATCCTCGAAATCTCATTATCCTCATCCTGGCTGTTTTGGTCTTGACCGAGACCTATTTTCTTTTTTTCGCTAAGCCCAAGAAAATTCCCTTAGCCGCCCCGGTTAAGAAAGTTGCCGTTAAAGAGGCTAAGCCTCCCAAAGAGAAACCGCCGGAAAAACCCGTTCCTCTTAAAGGCAAAATCGCGATCATTATCGACGATTGGGGATACAACATACAACACTGCGAGTTAATTAAAAATATCCCTGACCCGGTGACAATTGCGGTTCTGCCCAAACTTCCCCATTCCAAAGAAGTCGCGCAATGCGCCCACCAAAACGGCAAAGAGGTCATGCTTCATTTGCCCATGGAGCCGCAACCCCGCGAGAAACTAGAGAAATACCCCGACCATTACATTATAAAAACTTCCATGCGAAGATCCGAAGTCGAGAAGCTGATTGAAGAAAATCTCGACAGCGTTCCCTTTGCCGCCGGCGTCAACAATCACATGGGCTCCAAGGCCACGGAAGATACGCGGCTGATGACAACCACGTTCACCTTCCTAAAGAAGAAGGAGCTATTCTTTGTCGACAGCCTGGTAACAAGTAATTCTATCTGCAGGAATTTAGCCGAAAAAATGTCGCTGCCTTTTACCCAGCGGGATATTTTCTTAGATAACATCAGCGAGCGCAGTTATATTGAATCACAATTTAAACAATTGACGGAGGAGGCCGCGCGCAAAGGGACAGCGGTCGGAATCGGCCACGACCGAGCCCTGACTTTGGAAATCATCGCCGAACAAATTGCGCGATGGAAAAAAGAAGGCTTCCAATTTATCACCGTAAAGGATTTAATTAAAAGGCAATGAACGTTTTAGGAATCGAAACATCGTGCGATGAAACCGCGGCTGCCGTCGTCAAAGACGGAAAGTATATCCTTTCGAATATTGTCTCTTCCAGTTTGAAGTTGCATCAAAAATACGGAGGGATCATCCCCGAGATTGCCTCGCGCCAGCAGCTAGAACTTATCCAAATTGTCGTCAACAACGCCTTGCATCAGGCCGGCATTACGTTAAACGGTATTGACGCCATTGCGGTTACAGGTAATCCAGGATTGATCGGCTCGCTTTTGGTTGGGATGTCTTATGCCCGAGCCTTAAGCTACGCAACCAAAAAGCCATTGGCAGAAATTAATCACATCCAGGCCCATTTGTACGCGAGTTTCTTGTCATCAAAAAACGGGAAAGCCCCAGATGCACAATCCCGAAATCAGACGCCTAAACTGCCGGCCATCGGGTTAGTGGTCTCCGGAGGGCACTCCAGTATTTTTCATATTAAGAGTTTTAGAAAATATATCCCCCTAGGGCAAACCCGCGATGATGCAGCCGGAGAGACATTTGACAAAGTGGCCCGCATTCTGGACTTAGGTTATCCCGGCGGCCCGGCAATCGACCGGCTGGCAAAAAAAGAAAAAAACAGCCACATCCGTTTTACCTGTGCCGAACTGCCCGGAACCTATGATTTTAGTTTTAGCGGAATTAAAACCGCCGTTTTGTACTACGTCCGCAAACACCCCGACGAAAAAAGACTTTTCCTAAATCAAATCGCCCACGCATTTCAGAAAAGTGTGGTTGCGGTTTTAGTGGATAAATGTATCCGGGCCTGCAAAGAAACAAAAATCCGCAACCTTGTCGTCGGAGGCGGTGTGGCGGCCAATTCCGGCCTACGTCAAAGCCTCTGTGCTGAAGCCGAACGGAATGATATCGAGGTATTCTTTCCGCCCATTTCTTTATGCATCGACAATGCAGCGATGGTTGCGGGATTGGGCTATCAAATACTTTACGAAAGGAGAAAACAATGAGCACCTACGAGTGGGACACGATTTCAAAAGTTGTTTTGACTATTCTCTTGTCGGGCTTAATCGGCGCCGAACGGGAAATTCGGCACAAGGGAGCGGGCTTAAGAACACACATTTTAGTGGGGGTGGGTTCGGCACTGATTGTATTGACTTCCTTTCATATTTCTGATACATATAAAAATGTAACCTTTATCGACCCGACCCGCATGATTGCCGGCGTGGTTACCGGCATCGGCTTTTTGTGCGCCGGTACCATTATTCTCCAGGGCAATACACGCGTCATCGGGCTTACAACCGCCGCCAGCCTCTGGATTGTCTCGGGGGTCGGTATCGCCATCGCATCGGGCCATTACATCGGCGGGATAACGGTTGCTTTACTTGTCTTCTCCACTTTAGTCTGGTTAAAACCGATTGAAAGAGTTTTGGCAAACCGATTTGGAAGTACTAACAAAGGAGGCGAAAATGGCAATGCGTGATCGCAGAGATCCTGAACGCGCCATTGAAATCAGCGCGGATATGCAGGGAACCTTGGCATTTAAAGACCCCGTCAACCTTAAAATTACGGGAAAGTTTAACGGCACCCTGGACACCAAAGGAACATTGACCGTCGGAGAAACGGCATCCGTTGAAGCCCATATTAACGGCGAAAATATTATTATTGCCGGAAAAATTAAAGGGGACGTCACCGCCCGAAAGATGCTGGTCTTAATGCCCACGGCGACCTTAAACGGCAACATCGCTACACCAAAGCTCAACATCGTCGAAGGGGCAATCTTCCAGGGAAAGTGCCAGATGTTCGACGAGTATCTTGATTTAGACGGACTGGCAAAATACCTGGAGATTGATATGACATCCCTAACGGAGCTCGCCAATACCGGAAAAATACCGGGGACAAAAAACGGTAACGCCTGGCGGTTTGAACGCACCAAGATTGACGAATGGGCGGCATCCGAGAAAGTGCATTAAATAAACTTGATAAACACAGCTGGTGTGTCCTTCTGAAATTCAAGAAGGATGCGGGAAGAGAATCTAAAATAATATGTCCGACCAATTTATAAGCGTCAGAGAAGCCGCGCAGACCCTCGGTGTAACCGAAAAGAAAATCATGGACTTAATCGACGAGGGAAAGTTGCATGCCTACAAAATTGCAGGACAATTTTTACGGCTAAAGAAAAGCGAAGTCTTAGACACCCAGGATGGGGGAACGGTAGCAACAGAATTCAATCATTACCCTTACACCCGGGCCGAACGCATCAAAGACTTCTTTTACTTCAACGACTTTTACATTCTATCGCTTGTAATTATCTTGGCGCTTTTATACGTCATCTTTTACCGGTAAATAAAAATTTATGCATCATAACGCTATCGTCGTCGCTTCCGGCATGATCGCCCTCCTGGTGTCGGGGTGTCTCACCCCGTCCGGCAGTAAAACCCGCCCGGATCCCAAGCAAGTACTTGAACTAAAAATACAGAATTTCCAGGCCTTGGAGCAGGCGATTAAGACCGGCGCCATCCAGGCCGGGATGACGACCGAACAAATCCGAGAATCTTACGGTGAACCAGACGATATTTTCAGCTCAGGATCAACAATGGGAGAATTCGAAATCTGGGCTTACGAACGCATTACAGCAAAAAGCGCCGATGTCTTCCGTCCCGTAAGGCTCTATTTCAACAACAACAAATTAGTCAGCTGGCATTATTAACAATGGCGCTTAATATTGCCTCAGACATCACCCGTCAGCCTTTTGGATTTGATGAAATTTATCCTTGATATTTATCCTTCTTTCGCTTAAAATCATCAACAATTTAAAAATGCTTTTATTGGCGGGGTAGCTCAGCCCGATAGAGCACTCGGCTCATACGCTATAAAATTAGAAATTAAAATTCAATTTTTTACTCCCATCATTAATTAAATCCTCCCAAATAACCTTCATTGATTAAGAATAAGTTTGTCATAACGCTAAAATGTTATGAAATTAAACGATGCGTATGATGAATTTATCAACTCAGCACTTTTGGAAAGATGTTTAGAGCAAACAACTATTGATTGGTATTCTCGTTGCATTCAGCCAGTATTTAAATACTTCCGCTACAACCTCATTCCGCTAGAAGTTGATTCTCTAACAGTCGAAAATCTAAGAAAATATTTTATTAGTTACAAACAAAAAGGAAACACTTCAAGGACTGTGCTTAATGCAATGCAGGGCACTAGGTCTTTTTGTAGTTTTCTACTCAAGAGGGGGTATTTGCAAAAAAATCCTTTCCTTGAACTTGAAAAACCAAAGCTACCTAAAACACTTCCTGAATTCTTAGATGAAGAAGAGGCAAAAAAATTACTACAAGCATGTATTAATCTCAAAAGAACCTACAAATCTAGGTGGAGCAGAGACATTGCTATTATCGCTTTGTTTCTCTTTGCTGGTTTGCGCAAGAAAGAACTTTTAAACTTAAAACTAAACGATTTCAATCAAGAAAAAGGATATATCAAAGTTTCTGCAAAGAATAAAGAGAGATTAGTTCCATTATGCGATACAGCTAAATCATTTCTACTGGATTATCTGAAAATAAGACCCAAAAGAGTGCTGGTCGATAATATTTTTGTGTCTACTAACAGAAAATCATCTGCACTAACGCAACAGGGGTTATACGATTTATTCCTGGATTTACGTAAGCTAGTACAGTTTAGGATAAAGAAAAAGCTTAGCCCCCAAATTCTGAGGCATACTTTTTGCACCTTAATGCTCCGAAATGGCGTAAATTTGCGGGATATTCAGCTTTTAGCAGGGCATTCGGATATATCTACTACGGCAAGATTTTATTTGGGGTGTGATGAAAAACAGCTAAAAAGTGCGGTAGATAGACATCCGTTGAATATTTGATTTTACCAGAAGAAAGCGTATAATATGCGCATGTCCGCATTAGTCGAAGAAAGAATAAAGAGATGGAAAAACAAATTAATAGACCTATCTAAACGTAATCGACTCCTCAATTTTAAGCCCACCAAAACAACCACTATTCAGATTGTAGACGAAATTCCATCAGAAGCTTATCGTACTATTGTTCTAAATGAAAGTGTCATGTCTTTTCTTCCAGCAGATGGCGATATCGAAGGCGACAAAGACAATACGGGTTCTTCCAGTCAGCTTGAAATAAAAGAATTTCAAGATTACGCTCAAGAAGAATTAGACACAAAACACACTGATTTATACCTTCAAACAAACTTGGGTGAAAGCCATCTCGACAAGAATTTATTTCGCATTACTTCAATCGCTACATCGGTTATGGAAGAACAAGGTTATAACTCTTTGTTTTTGGCATTAGGTTTTTTGGAGTGGTATGAATCAAAAGATTCGGATGTTAAGTTTAGGTCTCCTATCCTTTTAATTCCTGTGCAATTAAACAGAAAATCAGTCAAAAGTGATTATACTTTGAGTTTTGGTGAAGATGCGCCTATTTTGAATCCTGCATTAATATATATGCTTTCGCTTGATTTTGGCATTGATTTAGAGGACATAAGCGAAGAATTAGAACAAATTGAACCCAGAGAAATATTCAGAAAAATACAGGAAGCGATTCAGGAATTTGAACGTTGGAAAGTAACTAATGATATCTTTTTAAGTTTGTTTTCATTTACGAAATTTATTATGTTTAAAGATTTAGAAAAGAATATGGGCACGCTCATTGATAATAAAGTTATCCAAATTATTTGTGGTGTGGGGAGAGAAGAAAATATAGCCTTGGACGACATTTGCCCATTAGGAGAAATTGAGAAAAATACGAAACCGGAGAAAACTTTTCAAATTCTTGATGCAGACTCAAGCCAACAAAGAGCAATTCTCGTAGTCAAAAAAGGACATAACCTTATTATCGAAGGCCCCCCAGGAACAGGAAAGTCGCAAACAATAGCCAACATGATTGCGGAAAGTCTAACAGAAGGGAAGAAAGTATTATTTGTGAGTGAGAAAATGGCAGCTCTTGAGGTTGTAAAGAATCGGCTTGAATTAGCCGGTATTGGAGATTATTGCTTAGAACTGCATAGCCGTAAGACTAATAAAAAAAGGGTAGCTGAGGAACTTGGAAGGGTGATGGAACAACGAAAAAAGCCCGACCATAGCCATAATGATGAATTAGCTAAATTAGAGAGATTGCGTTCAGAATTAAATCGCTACGTATCAGATTTGCATAAAATATTTGGCGGGCTTCAGATGACCCCGTACCAAGCAATTGGGATAGTTAATGCACATCCAGATATGCCAGACTTAGAATACATGTTTAATAACACCAAAGAGTGGTCAAAAGATAAATTTGATATAATCTGTGAACTTTTTGAGAAATTAAGTCGAAATATATTGAATATCGGACAACCACGATTGCATCCTTGGTTCGGTACAAGTCTTATCGAATTAGTTTATTCTGACAAAACAAATCTAAGAAACCATTTCAATAACATAAGTAGAATAGTTTCTGAGCTAAAAATTAGTATTGATGCATTGAGTGAAATCAGTTCATTTGGTGATGTAAAAACTATTTCCGATATTCAAGAATTGTTAGATGCATCTGAAATTTTGAAACTTTCGCCTAACGTAGCAAGTGATTTGCTAAAAGATAAACGTTGGAATGATATCAGTGCAGATGTGAGACAAGCTATTAGTGCAGTACAAACATTTAATACTTTTGAGAAGAAATATTCAAGCCAGTATAAAATGACGGTGTTGAATGAAAACATTGAGGAGATTCTCCAAAGATATAAAACTTATACGAGTAACATGTTTTTTGTATTTAAATTTAGTTTCTGGAAAGATAGTAAAGTTCTCAAGAGTCATTTTACAGGTAAGAGAAAAATTAACCTAAAGGAACTAATCAAGGAATTAGACGAATTATTTCTTTGGAAAAAGTCTGCACAGCAAATAGACGATTTTAGTAAAAATGGAAATGAGCTTTTTGGTGAACGATGGAGAGGGCGTAAGTCCAGTGGCGAAGAACTCCAAAAGTTCTCAGAATGGATTGTCAAATTTAGATATCATGTAATTAAGAATCATTTTAAAGATAAGGTTTTTGAAAGCAGCAAAGATAAATCTTCTCTTGAAGATTTACAAACGAAAGTAAAAAACAACTTGGATGAATTTAATGGTGTTTTAAGCTCAATCAATAGCATCGTAAAATTCGATTATAAATTAGCTTTTAGTACTAAGCTCTGCGAACATAATGACCTTGATATGATAAGAGGGAAATTAAATAAGATGAGCGAGTCGATGGAAGAAGTAGACCCTTGGCTAAGCTTTCAGAGAGTATACCAAGAATGTGAGAAGGAGGGGTTAACTGAATTTATTGATGTGCTTTTAGCCAAAGATATTAAACCAGAAGCATACGTGACGGCTTTTAAATGTCAATTCTTACGATGTTGGTTGGATGAGGTTTTCTCTGAGAGAGATAGATTAAGAAATTTTCAAGGTAAAAACCATGAACAATTGATTGAGCAATTCAAACAATTAGATTGCAAACAAATTGAATTGGCAAAGGTTCGAATCCAACATCTTCTTTCTGGAAATTATGATTCAAGTTGGAAAGGAGCTCAGAGTTCTGAGAGAGGAATACTGGAGCGTGAAGTTAGAAAAAAAAGAGCACATAAGCCTCTTAGAAAGTTATTTAAAGAAATACCTCACTTGTTATTATCACTAAAACCCTGTTTAATGATGAGTCCTTTAACTGTCGCACAGTTTTTGGAGCCAGACTTATTCGATTTTGACTTGGTTATTTTTGATGAAGCTAGCCAAGTGCCTCCTCAGGACAGTATTGGAGCAATTATGCGTGGTAAGCAAATAGTTATTGCAGGTGACGCTAAGCAGTTGCCACCAACTTCATTTTTTCAATCAACGGTATTGGATACTGAAGATGATGATGAATTTGATGAGTATATCCCAGAAGATTTAGATAGCATTCTAGATGAATGTGCGTCAGTTGGCTTGCCTCGGACTTTATTAGAATGGCATTACAGAAGCAAACACGAGTCTTTAATCGCATATTCGAACAAATATTATTATGAAAATAGATTAAATACTTTTCCTAATTCAATAGATGTGAGTGATACGCTTGGAATTAAATTCAATTATTTTCCAGAGTCACAGTACCGTAAGGGCGGTGTAAATATTCTTGAAGCACAAGAAGTTGCTAAAAGAGTGTTTCAACATTTTAAGGAGAATCCTGATATAAGTTTAGGTGTGGGGACGTTCAGTATCAAACAAAAATATGCCATAGAGGATGCTGTTGAAGAATTAAGAAAGAACGATACAAGCTTAGAAGACTTGTTTTCTCCGGATAGGCCAGAGCATTTCTTTGTTAAGAATCTAGAATCAATACAGGGAGATGAGCGAGACGTAATCTTTATTAGTATTGGATATGGTAAGGATGATTCTGGAAAATTGCCAATGAGATTTGGACCTATTAATCAACTGGGTGGAGAGCGAAGGCTTAATGTTCTTATTACGCGAGCAAGAAGACGATTAGAAATCTTCAGCTCAATACGAGGCTCCGACTTTGACTTGACTAAAACAGAAAGTGAGGGAGTGCACCTTCTCAAGAAATATCTCGATTATGCTGAGCTGGGAAGAAGCGTACTGCTTCAGGATATCGAATATTCGAATTCATCTAGTTATTCTGACTCTCCATTCGAGGAGGCAGTATATGAATCTTTAGTCAGGGCAGGATTTAAGGTTCATCAACAAGTTGGGTGTTCAGAATATAGAATTGATATGGCTATCGTCGATGTTGAATTACCGGGCAAGTATGTACTTGGCATTGAATGTGATGGAGCAAATTATCATTCAAGTATTACAGCAAGAGATAGGGATAGACTGAGACAGCAGGTCTTAGAGGGCCTGGGATGGAATATTTATCGAATTTGGTCTACCGATTGGTTTAAAAATAAGAAGAAGGAAACAGAAAGATTGATTGAGGCAATTAGAGAAAGCCAGAAGGGAAATAGTAAAAAAAAACTAAATAAATATACTAGTTTTGAAATAAAACTCAATTCCGCCTCCACAGAGACATTATCGAATAAAGATAGGAAATTGGTAGATTATCAATTAACTCCCGTGGATTCCATCAGAACATCAGATTTTTATTATCAATCAGATGAAGTTCTAGCTCAAATTTTAATTAAAATAGTCAAGTGTGAGGGGCCGATTTTTTATGAAGAAGCATGGAGGAGATTAATCCAACACTGGGGGATGCGGTCTGTAGGCAGTAGGATTCGACTCAAATTAAAAGGCTTAGAGCAATACTGCTTAAATAATAAGAAATTTGAGAAACGAAAAGATTTTTATTGGCTTAATAAGCATCAAGAATTGAAGATTAGGAACAGAGACGTTAACGATGTTTATAAAAAGATTGAGTATGTTGCCCCAGAGGAAGTCCAAGAAGCAGTGAAATATGTTTTAAATATGGAGTACTCAATACCACTAGTTTCTTTAATATCTCAAACAGCTAAATCATTAGGCTTCCATAGGATTGGTGATGACGTTTATTCATATATTAAGAAAGCGATTGATTTGCTTATAAAAAATGAAGATTTGTATGAAGACAACGGCAATATAAGGATTAAGTAAAATATGTTTTAATAAATATACAATTTATGAATGACCTATTTGATGAATTCTTAGAATATGATTTTACTATGGGGGTTGATGTTGTGAAGTGCCCGCATTGCGGTGGTGACGTGCAATGCAGCCTTTTCATTGATAGCGAAGTTGAATGTTCAGGGTGTGGAAAAAAATTTCATAAGGATGAATTAAGAGCAAATCGTAAGAATCCTAAAGACACAATACCTAAACAGCCGAATTAGGTCGAGAAAAGGTTCTGTCTTTATATTATAGGGCATAGAAACTATGTTTAATTTCTTCAAATTTCAAAATTATCGCTCTTACTGGAAAATAAGAAATTTGGTTTTATTATCTAAATTTTGGATACATAGGTTGTTTTTTCAAGGTAATTTAAAAATAAAAGACGCTCAGGAAGAGTTGTCAATAGTTACTCACCTAACATGGCTTGCTTCAAAAACCATTCTTTTTTCTATTCTTATCGTAGTATCTTGTGAATCATTCGAAAAAGCAATATTAAAATTTCTCCCTACTAATACAACAATCCTTCTAGCGGGAATGCACGACTTAGTTATAAGAAACTCCAGTTCTTTGGAGAATTTTATCATGACGATTGCTTCGATACTAGGCGTGTTCTTGGGTCTTTACTTTACTGCAATTAGTATCGTAGCTAGCTCGGTATTTACAGCTGTGCCGAGCAATGTTAGAGAGTTGTACTTAAAAGAGAAAATTGGGAATACCTATATACGGATATTGGCTATCCTTTTAGCAATTTCGATTATAATCTTTGGCTGTCGGATATTTGGCTATTACCCAAGCACGCTGCTAACCGTTTTAATGCTGATTTTTAGCTGTGTCAGCATATTCGCATTTGTAATGTTGGGGGTTAGAGCCTTTTCCTTCTTCGACCCCACTGTGTTAGTAGATATAATTTTTGCGGATTTATATGCAGATATAAGATTGGCGAGTGTAAGTGGCCTAAGGTGGCTCGATTCTAACTTTCAGTCTCATTACCATAAGCTTGCATCAAAAAACGTAAACACCCTTGCTAATTTGGTCGAAATATGTCTAAAAAATCCTCATTTATACAAGAAATCTGTCCCGTTGCTATCATGGCGTCTATGCTATTTTTTAAAAGATTATCAAATGCAAAAAGCCCGAATACCTACTGATAGTTACTGGTTTTCACGTATACCAAAATATAAAGACACCTTCATCGTAGACGACACAACTTTAACAGTAGCATTACAAACTCAAACTTCTATTCAACCGGAATCTATAACTGATAATTATTGGCTGGAAGATGAAATTTTTGAAATCCTTACGAATATGCTTAGCATTATGTTAAATAATCACAATATTATAATCTCTGCCGATATTTTAGATGGTATTAATAAATATTTTGAAGATTTGGGAGAGAAACTGGAGGGTAAGAAATGCTGCGATATGTTTAAGAAAATAGAAGCAGTAATGGAACCTTATTTTCTAAGTCTTTCTGAAGAAAAATGTAAAGGAATAGCGGATGTAAATTTTGCTCTGTTTGATAGATATAACATGCTTCTGTTGTCTTGCGCGATGGGATTCAATAAATTTATTCGTGAATTCAAAACATCTTCCTTTATGCAAAACATAGATTCCATTTTGTGGGAGGATAGGGGTGCTATTTATCGAAACTCTATGGTGCCGATGCTATTGGAAAGGCTAGAATTCCTCCAAAAACGCCTCGAATTTGAACAGAAAGTAGAAGGGGAGTTTGTTAGCCCTACTTGGTACAGAAGACAGTTACTTAGTAATAAAATTGGCTTAATAGTGAACGAAGTTTTTGAATCAATGATGAGTTCATTGCAAAATTTTTATGTTAATAGTTCCAGCGCACTTTTAAACAAAAAAGCAGTTATCTTAACAACATATAGGGCAAAAAGAGGTCTCGAAGTATTCTGGAAAATGCAAACCCATATTCTGCATCTCAAGAAACTGATTGAAAATCTCGAAAAATTTAACATAGAAAAAGAATTGTTTTGGCCAAAGTGGGATTGGGATGTTATTGAGAAGAAAATCGATAAAAATAATGATGCCCTCATACAACAAGAAGCTAAATGCCTTCCGGCACTATCTATCATAAATAAAACAGAGAATGAGCCAGACCTCTTCGGCGAAACATATCATAAAATCTGTGAAGAATGTTTTGCATCTTTGGCAAATAATAAAGATGAAAAATTCTCCACAATATTTCATTCCTTATTTATAGGTGCTCTTCAAGCGCATGACCGCCTTAGAATTTCGTATAAAGACCGTGACGCCAGAACTCAAATATTAATTTCATTTCAGCCATTAGCAGACCTTATAGAAGTAAGTGGCTATGCCAAAATATATTCTGAGTTGTTCTCTTCTCCAAAACTATGGGAAACGTGCCAGGAATGTTGGAATAATTATTTAAATAATAAAGAAAAGAAAGATGAAACAATAGAATACATCATTACGAGTTACCAATATAAAAAGGCACAATTCGGTTTATTTGCACGAGATATTTGGAAAACAAATTGGCAAATTAAACTTAATAGAAAATTGCAAGAAATGAATTTAATCGACAGTATGTTTAGAGAAGACGATTATCCGAGAAAGCCAAAAGAGAGACTTGCGGATAAAAGTCCTTTTATCCGAACTCTGTGCAGAGGGAGATATGAACCATTTATTCGTGCTTCAGAAATTTTTCTCCTCATTTATTTTGTAAAACAACTTGGAGTTAAGAACTTTTCCGATAATCATAATTTTATTCGGCATTTGGAAGAGGAAGAAGCTAAGACCAATGTTACGAAATAAAAAAATACACCAAGACGAAAAAAGTTCGATGAAATCCATTTATTACACTCCTTTGGAGCATCGAAGGGATGTGTACAGCTCTTTTTATAATCACATGCTAACCGAAGATATTCATTTGGGCATAATGCCCTTTGGCGGAAGAACCAAAAATGAGTTGTTTAAAGTAGCAGTTAAACCACAGGATGCGGAAATCGAGAATTTAATAAAAGATAGTTTACTTACGCATCACGGCGAACCGTATGATTTAAAAGAAGCGATTTGCGACTTTATTGACGAAGCTGCTGCATTACTAGGATACGATGGCGTAGCTTATTACGAAATTGTATATTATACGACTTCCAAAAAGCCGACACGATTTGAGTTGCACCGTATTATCAACAGAAATATAAAAGATACGTTTGGATTATACTGGCAGTATATCCCGAGTGCTGCACGAAAATATATAGAAACGGATAAGAAATTCATCTGGCTACCTAAGAGGAGAATTATTAAAATAAAATTTCCCAGTATAATTGGTGGTTTAAATTCTCAACGAACATTAATCCACAACCTAACATGGCTGAGCGAATGTAGCGTAACACCGAAATTTGCAATGGAAGACATGAAAAAACAAAAGCAAACAAACGATTATGATTTCGTAGTTTACCAGAGAAACAAGAACATATTTTTAGCTAGAATAACGCAACGTTTAGGATGGTCTGCTCGAGGCGAATTGAATGATTATACATTAGATATTTATCAGTTATACCGATACCTAAAATTTGAGAAAACCAAAGCAATTATCCGAGAAACTGTTTTAGGCAATCTTAATAAAGCACTAGCTACTATCGGTAAAGAAATTGGTTTTAATGCAACAATCGAAATAAGCGGTATTCCTTCAGCATCAGATTTTGATAATTACATAGATAAGCTTCTTTCGGGAGAAATGCCATTTGCCAAGGTTGTCGAGATTATGAAATATGATTGGTAATAGCACTATTTGTTTCCAGAGAAAAACGCGAGATTGCCGATTAAGGCAGAAAATAGCTACCGATTAGTTAGAGGTCTATGATAAAATACCGATAAATTAACCTGATGTGGAAATGGCAGCATAAAAATTTCAGAGAGGGAGGTTTACAGAGTAAAATATTTTAAATATTTAGGAACATAGCTTTTCCTAATTAATAAACCAACTTGTGAGAGGAAGAGACTGTGTCCTGGGCACTTCGGTGCTTGGGGCAAGCGGTCTTTCGCTTTTACTCACAAGTTGGGCGTTAGACTTAAAAATGCTTGCCCTTTTTTATTTGGGTAAGCCTAAAAGGAGGGGACAATGATAGCATCGCTAGTAACTTTAATAATTGTTATTGGGTCATCGATTTGGATAGCTATTGATGCACATCGAAACAAGATTTCCACTGACAATAAGCCGTACCGGATAAATAGCGGTGCTGTGACTTGGTTTTTTGCTTGTCTCTTATTCTGGATTTTTGTACTCCCTGCCTATCTCTTCAAGAGATTCAAACATCTAAAAGCCCAAGGAAAAAACTCTATCCTAGCAACTGTAGTGGGGATTATTCTGTTAGCAGTTCCAATCATGATGTTTACTGGCATCATGAAGATGCCCACCTTAGACCTCCAAGAACAGGTTAAGCAAAGCATAATAGAGACGTGGTCAAGAGAGCCAACGATGGCAAATACTCAAATTCAGTCCTTTACGTTAATTCACAAAAGCAACAACCAGTATGAGGGTTTACTTGAAGTCACGATGAATGGGGTGGCTACAAGATTTCTCATAGATGTCACGTACGATGGTAGGAAATTTATGTGGCAAATTAGGCAATAATCTCTGGCATAGCTTTTTAAACATTTTGTAGTCTAAGAACTTATCAAAACTGCTTCGAAAAGCATATTATATTATTCAAAAGTTTCCTATAAAGCATCAAGCCCCACCAATCTTTCCCCGAAAATACATCGAAGAAAACCACTTTGTAAATCTAATTAAATATCATAAATCATTTATTTGCAACAGGTTACTGTTAGTCACTACAGATTTTTATACAAAAAATAGGCGTATTCAGAGAAAGATAGGGTAGGTAGAGCTAAATTTCAGACCGGGGTTGAGCGAAGAGCGACCCACCGGGTATTGGTCAACCATCAAAGAGTAGTCACGTAGACTACTAGTCGATGGCTATCAGTGCTGCCTAGCAAATCACATGTTGCTCAAGAATTCGTTGAACCTAGCCTATGCCGGAGCGCAAATAAGCAGCTCCAAATTTAATCTGCCAACTATTTCTAAATGTTTTTCTCGTCGAGAAATCAAGTTTTTCAAAAAAAAGTACTTGACAAAATTATTTTTGTGTTCTATAATTTGCTTGTAACATGTTGGTGCTGAATGACTTGCGTGGATTTTTTGCGGACGAAAAGTGGATTTTTCATGGAAATAGAGTGGATTTTTCGTAATATATCTGAAAGGAGGTGATAATATTTAAAGAATAAAAAAATAAAAGAAAACGGATAAATCGTGGATTTAGCGATTTATAGTAGCCCTTACTCTGTCTGGTGTAGATTAGGGGCATTTTTTTAACATAACCTTCTGATTCTTAGCTGAATCGGGGGGTTTTTTATTAAAGAATAAAGAAGGAGGGCTCTATGAATAACAAACCAAAACAAAAAATCAGATTCGGCGATGTCAATTTATGCGTCTGGGAAAATACGATTAAGATAAAGGATAATGCTGTCCCGGTTTTGACATATACTTTCAGCAAATCGTATCGTTCGAGAGGTAAATTCAAATACATGAGAAACTTTCAAAAACAGGATTTACCTAACATCACCAAAGCGATAGAAATAATTTCTGGTTCTCGCTGAGCAAAACTAGATAAAGAAAAAATATATATCAAAATACAACTTTAAAATAAAAAGGAGATAAAAAAATGGACAATTTTAAAAACCTTTGGCAACCCTACGATGATAAGAAATCACTTTTGTGGACAAAAATTCCAAATTGCTTATTGCTTTTTCTTATGCAAGGTAAGCAAAGGTTCACAGAAATTAGAATTATTTTATTAATTTGTCGTATGGGCTTCGGATTCAAAAGAGAGGAGACTAATTATCTTGATTTGAAAGACTTTGAAAAAGCCACAGGATTAAATAAAAGCCAAGCTTCTAAGGCAATAAATTCACTCTTAAGCGCATATGTGATATTCCGCTACTCGAAGAATGGTAACAAGTATAAGTATGCAGTTAATCTTTTGAAGCATGGCATAGAAATGAAGCATTTCCGAATTGGTAAAATGGATAGCCAAAAAGATAATGGGATTTATCAGATTGGAAATATAGATTACCAATTAGACAATTATAACGGCTCGAAGAATGAGCTAATTCTATATAGTTCCAAGGGTTACAAGAATGTAAAAAACCCCTATATAAAAGAGGATAGAAAAGATGATATAAAAATAGATATAGCAAAAAGGCATGCCAGTAGTCCTGTTTCTAGCAGTCCTACTAGCAATACTTTAACTGGCAACGCTAGCCAAACTACCAAGAGTAAAAAATACAATAACACCATGGAATTAGCTCAGGATTTTGATAAAGAACTATATAAAGCAAATATAGAAAAGGATGGTGAAAAATTGCTAATTAGATTCATAGAATTAGAGCATTCACAATTTCCCGACCAAAGGCAACCTTGGCTCATACCAAGTATTTATTGTGACTATACAGCCAGAAAAATAGCTGGATTAACTGAGGAGATGTATACCAAAGAGCTTAATAAAATTCTGGAAAATGCCAATAAGTTACGAAACGAATTAAACTCTAGATGTAGCGAATTACTAAAGAATAAAAAATAGAATAATACATCTATCGCGTTTTTGCGAAGGAACATTTCCATTGACATTTGCTGAAGCATTTGTTATGGTATACCAAAACTATGAAATACTATACCATAAGTCAACTTGCTAAAGAGCTTAAAGTGCATAAAAATACCATTTTCTATTGGGAGAAAACGGGTAAAATACCTAAACCCAAGAGAGAATCTGTAAGCGGTTATCGTGTTTGGACAGAGAAAGATGTAAAAAAGATAAGAGAGTCAAATTCGAGGTGAAAAATGACAATAAATAACTACGATGAATCTCACATAGAACGAAAATATTTTATCGATGGACATATGTATAATTGTCCTTTCTGTAATATTAGAAATGTACAATACGAGATTTCTAATTCGGGAAGATTTTCTTGGTCACGTGAGCGAGATTGCTATTTTTATCTTGTCAAGTGCAGTCATTGCGACCACACTTCTTTTCATTTAAGTAATTATGATTTGGTTAGAAATTATGGTCATTTTGAAAATCCGCCAAAACAGCGTAAGATTATTCAAGGAGAAAATCAAAGCTTCAAAATTTTGAAAAATGGAGTAGAAGTCATGGAGCTTGATGAAGTATTCTTTTATCATCAGCCAACAAGCTTCTTCACAATAGATAACAGAATACCTGAAATTATACGAAATCTTCTTTCTGAAGCTGAAGGCTGTAGAAAAATGGATTATCTTGTGGGTGCTTCGGGCTGTTTAAGAAAAGCTATTTATGAATTGCTAGACTTACAAGAAATCGGCAACGAAGAAAATGATACTAAATTACCCTACGAGGAAAGAATAAAACGACTAAAAGGAAAATTTCCTAACATAGATTCGGAATATTTTGATATTCTTGCTGGAATACAAGGCATGACAAGCGATAACCTTCATGAAGGTTCTTGGGATAGCTTTGATTCTCGAACTCTAGCTCTATTAATAGAGACAACCAAAGAAATCTTATATGAAATTTATGTTTTACCTGATGAAAAAAAGACAAAAAGGAACATAATAGCTAAAATGCGAGAACAATTTAAACAACAAAAATCAACAGCCGATACCGAATCAAAAACTTAATTTAATAACAGAAAGGAGAAAGCATACTAGACAAATAATTCTTAGTCAATGGTTGTAAAAAATATTGAATTTTTGTCAATTTTAGCTTAGAATCCTTCAATTATATTAATTTTATTGGCGGGGTAGCTCAGCCCGATAGAGCACTCGGCTCATACCCGATTGGTCGAGAGTTTAAATCTCTCCCCCGCCACTTTCTCTCACAAACCCCACCCGAAAATTCCGTAGATTACTTTGCCCCGTATCAGTATAATAAGGAAGCAAAGGAGGGGACCCATGAGCGTAAAGTTTTCTTATAAACACCGGGAAATAGGCTTGTTGATTTTGCGAATCGGCATCGGTGTTATGTTTATCATCCACGGCTGGCCTAAAATCACCGGCGGCCAGCAGGCCTGGCAGCAGCTGGGCATGGCCACAGGCAGCGTTGGTATCCATTTCGCCCCGACATTTTTTGGGTTCATGGCAGCGGTAGCAGAATTCTTCGGAGGCATCTGTCTTATTCTGGGCTTAGGATTTCGAATCGCCTGCGGCCTTCTTTTAATCAATATGTTCGTCGCTTCCAGCATGCATCTCTCAAAAGGAGACGGCCTTGTCGTTGCCTCACACGCCGTTGAAGCAGGAATCCTGTTCTTAAGTTTAATCTTCATCGGGCCGGGCAAATACAGCCTGGATGAAAAAATGAAATGGTCCTCATAAAATGAAAATCCCAAGATTTAAGAAATTCGCGGCGTCTTTTTTGTTTGCCTTGGCGTTTTTTATTTTTCCCTTTACCGGCGAAACAAAATTGACTGCCGAATTACAGATTGAAAAGACGTCAAGAAAACCGGCTAACTACGACGCCGTGCGGGTCGAGAAAGTCCTGACTGCCGACACAATCCTTTTAGAGGATGGCGAGAAAATAAAACTTATCGGATTAAGCGCCCCCGAACCGCCTAAAAAAACAAGAGTTCTATATGATTCCTACGGCTTTGTTATCACGGAAAACGATCCCACCACGACTATCAACCAACAGGCGTTTGATTTTGCCAGAAATCTCATGGAGAACAAAACCGTTCGCCTGGAGTTTGACGGACAAAAAAAAGATAGACGGTTCAGAACGCTGGCCTATGTTTATTTGAAAGACGGAACCTTCGTTAATGCCGAAATCCTGCGTCAGGGTCTCGCGGATCTTGAAATCGTCCCCCCGAATGTCAAATATGCCCCGGCCTTGCGGCTGGCCTACCAAGAAGCCAGAAAAGAAAAACGAGGCCTGCAAGGAGATTAGCCGTGCTTGACCAGCTCTATGCCTTGGTTCACCAGCACGGGATTCAAATTTTGTTTATACTCCTGGCGGCCACCGCACTATTAGCCGTCATCGGTTATTTCGGCTCTAAATGGTTTGACCGCTTTTAACATCCGTGATAATGAACATTCTCGAGAAAACAAAAAAGACAATCCAACGGTATCAATTATTCAATCAGGGCGACCGGGTCCTGGTGGGCGTCTCCGGCGGCCCGGACTCAGTTGCGCTCTTATCGATCCTCAATGCACTACGCCATACGCTCAGCATCCATCTCGTTGTTGCCCATTTTAACCACAATCTTAGAAAAAATTCTGTCACCGACCAACGTTTTGTCGAAAACCTTGCCCGTAGCTTGCAATTACCCTTTATTTCGGCGCAGGGCCATTTGCGTAAATCAAGAAAGAAAAGTTCCGTGGAAGAAATCGCCCGAGAATCCCGTTTTAAGTTTCTGCTCAAGGCCGCCAAAAAACTTCGTGCCAATAAAATCGCACTCGGCCACACCCAAGATGACTTGGCCGAAACTGTTTTGATGCGGATTTTACGCGGCACGGGACTAGGCGGGATGCGGGGAATTTTACCTAAGCGCACCCTGTATGGCATTATTTTTGTCCGGCCTTTAATCGAGACCGGGAAAAAGGATGTTTTGGATTTTCTAAAAGAACGAACGATCAAGTTCCGAATTGACCCGACCAACAAAACAACAAAATTCTTTCGAAATAAAATCCGGAAGGAGCTTTTGCCTCTGCTTGAAAGAAAATACAGCAAAAATATCCGCCAGATCCTGGCTAATCTTTCGACAACCATCACTGCCGATTACGATTACCTAGAACAAGAGTCCGGACGGCTATTTAGGACATTTTCCCCAAAAAACCGTTCTTTAAAAAACATCCGTTTCAATCTCCGGCAACTGGAAAAAATTCACCCTTCTTTACAAAGGTCGTTAATCCGCCTCGCCATCGAAAATCTGAAAGGAGATACGCGGAAATTCGGTTTTGACCATATGAGCGAAATTGAAGATTTGCTTACCCATCGCCCCACGGGATCGGTTGTCCATCTGCCCTGCCGGATACAGGCACTTAAAGAAAAAACTCAACTATCACTGCGGCGTAAAACTACCGGATAGGGCTGGTTATTGTGTCTTGCGGTAAAAATCGTTTCTTCCGCTCTAATAAACCCTTGATTAAATCTAAAGATACGATATAATTATAACCTCTTAAAAAAATGCATCAGCAGGAATCATCCTATGGCCGAACCGAACAAGAACAACAGCAAAAGACCTTCCGGAAAACCGTCGTTTAAAATGCACCGGAACCAAAACGGTTATTGGTTATGGATCTTTTTTATTGTCACTCTACTTTTCTTAGCCAGCCAGACCAGCAACCCCACGGTCACCGTTGCCCCCAAAGAAATCAGCTATAGCGAATTCTACGCGCTGGTTAAGGATAATCCCGTAACTAAAACGATCGAAGTCCTGACCTTAACTGAAAACCGGCTGGAGGGGACGCTGAAAGACGGCAGCAAATTTAACGTCCACATACCGGCCAACGACACCGCCATCTTGGACGTCATCCGCACCAATGTCAGCAATTTTACCGTCGTGCCTCCCAAGACATTCTGGAGCACGCTGTTTATGAATCTATGGCCCACGCTGATCTTTATCCTGTTTTTCTGGTTTCTCTATTACCGCAGTTCGCAGATGGGCAATAAAATCTGGTCATTCGGAAAATCCAAGGCTAAAATTAATGACAGCAAAAACGGCAAGGTCACTTTTGCCGATGTCGCCGGCGTGGATGAGGCTAAAGAAGAACTTCAGGAAGTTATCGAATTTCTTAAAGACCCCAAAAAGTTTCAAAAGCTGGGAGGAAAAATTCCCAAAGGCGTTTTACTGATCGGTTTCCCGGGAACGGGAAAAACCCTCTTAGCCAAGGCCGTCGCCGGAGAGGCGGGGGTACCGTTTTTCTCTTTAAGCGGCTCGGATTTTGTGGAGATGTTTGTCGGCGTGGGGGCGTCGCGCGTGCGCGATTTGTTTGAGCAGGGACGAAAAACTTCAAAGGCTTCCGGCAAAGGCTGTATTATTTTTATCGATGAAATTGATGCCGTCGGGCGCTTACGGTTTTCCGGAATCGGAGGGGGCCACGATGAACGCGAACAAACCCTAAACGCCCTGCTAGTCGAGATGGACGGATTTGATACTCAAAAAGGGCTTATTGTCGTCGCTGCTACCAATCGGCCCGACACCCTTGACCCGGCGCTCTTACGGCCGGGGCGGTTCGACCGGCAGATTGTCGTTCCCCTGCCAGACATCTTAGGGCGCGAGGCAATCCTAAAAGTTCATTCAAAAAATATTAAAGTCGCGGACAATGTTGATTTTAAGGCCATCGCCCGGCAAACCGTCTACTTTTCCGGCGCGGATTTGGCCAATGTCTGTAACGAGGCTGCCCTCTTGGCCGCTCGAAAAAACAAAGAGTCAATCGGTATGCCGGAATTTCTCGCGGCGGTTGAACGGGTGACGATGGGTCCGGAAAAAAAGAGCCGCGTTACTTCCAAGAAGGACAAAGAGATTACTGCTTTTCATGAAAGCGGCCACGCGCTTCTTTCGCTTTTAGTGGAAGGCGTCGATACGTTCACAAAGGTTTCCATCATCCCTCGCGGCATGGCCGGCGGATACACGCTAACCCCACCCAGCGAAGACCGGCATTACTGGTCCAAAAAACATTTATTTGGAATTATTGTCGTATCCTTAGGGGGAAGGGTCGCCGAAGAAATCATGCTCGGTGAAATCACCAGCGGCGCCAGCCAGGATTTACAACAGGCCACGCAGATTGCCCGCGACATGGTCTGCCGCTACGGTATGAGCAATAAGCTCGGCACCTTAACCTTCGGACGCCACCACGAACAAGTCTTTTTGGGCCGTGACTTCATGGAACAAAAAGATTACAGCGAGCAAACCGCCAAGGTCATAGACGAAGAGATCAGCTCGTTCATTGACGAGGCCCATAAGCTCGCCAAGAAACTCCTCACCGATAACCGCGACAAGCTTGAGACATTAGCCAGAAGGCTTATTGAAAAAGAAGTCATCGACATCGACGAAGCCAGGGCCCTATTAGGAATGCCGGCACCTGTCGAACCGGCCGAAAACACCTCCGGCCAAGCCCCCACAAACTTAGCTCAAACAAATATTCCCCCCAACTCAACACCACAGCCATAAAGATGAACGCCTACGATCCACACCGCCTAAACTCAAATAACTCAAATTTGAGAAAACGGTTCACTGTTTCTGCGCGCGGATTTAATCTGAGTCTCGGCCGTCAAACAAAAATCATGGGCATCCTTAACTTAACGCCCGATTCCTTTAGCGGAGACGGTTGTTTCAAAGACGGTATTTACGATACCGAAAGGAATATCTCTCTCGCCCGTCAAATGGTCCGCGAAGGCGCTGACATTATCGATGTGGGAGGGCAGTCAACCCGGCCCGGCGCTATTTCCGTGGGGACAAAGGAAGAAATTAAAAGGATCATCCCCACCATAAAGCGATTAACCAGAAGAATCAAAACGCCCGTTTCTGTCGATACTTATCAAAAAATCGTCGCCCGCCATGCCCTGGATAACGGCGCCAGTATTATCAACAATATTATGGGCGTCTCGGCGGACCGCGCGTTCTTAAAAATCGTTAAGCGCTACGACGCGGCCATTGTCCTGATGCATATCCGAGGCACTCCCAAAACCATGCAAAAAAATATCCGCTACAAGAACCTTATTCATGAAATTATTGATGCCCTGGGAAGAACTATCGAAAATTGCTTGGAAATTGGCATTAAATCAGATAAAATTATAATTGATCCCGGAATCGGATTCGGAAAAACGGTTGAGCACAATCTGCAGATTATTCATAGATTGCAGGATTTTAGGATTCTCGACAAACCGATTCTCATCGGACCGTCACGAAAATCATTTATCGGCCATGTTCTTAAGAAAGACGTACCCCAAAGGCTCGCCGGGACATTGGCCAGTGTCTGTGTCGGCATTATGAACGGCGCCCATATTGTCCGCGTTCACGACGTCGGTGCCGCCAAGGATGCCGTTAAGGTAACCGACGCCATCGTTAGCGCTGATACGGTTGGCGTAAATTAAAGAAATATTTCAACCACAACTTTCTAAAAAATATGCACACCATCGCCATCTGGGATCACTTTAAAATACTGATTGAAATCGCGATTCTCTGGTTTACATTTTACCGGGTCTTGATTTTTTTCCAGGGAACACGGGCATTTTTGGTCCTCAAGGGCATCGCCTACCTGCTGGCCGTCTTTCTCATCTCTCAAATACTGGGACTTGCTACCATCAATTGGCTGATGACAAAACTTTTTGCTATTTCCGTTATCGCCATTTTGATTATCTTTCAACCCGAGCTGCGCCAGGGCTTAGCCCGGCTGGGCCAGCGCAATCTGTTTAATACCCAGCTGGAAGAATCCGAATTGGCCCAGATGATCGAAAAGATTTCCGCGGCAGCCCATAAAATGTCCCAAAAAAAGATCGGATGCCTGCTGGCCATCGAGCGGGAAACAAAATTGCAGACCTACATCGAAAGCGGCATCCCCACCGACAGCCAGATATCGGAAGAACTCTTGCAAAGCATCTTTACCCCGCCGTCACCTTTGCACGACGGAGGGGTTATCATCCGCGGCGGGCGCATCGCTTCGGTATCTTGTCTCTTTCCTTTATGCGAAAATCCTAACTTAAATAAGCTGGTCGGCATGCGCCACCGCGCCGCTTTAGGGATGAGCGAGCAGACCGACGCAATCGTGGTCATGGTCTCGGAGGAAAGCGGGGAAATCTCGATATCGACCGAAGGCCGTTTTATCCCGGTTGTCAATCACGAGCGATTCGTAAGTATTTTGCACAGCCTTATGAGAGCAGAAAGCAAAAAAAGTTAAACGCCTCGGCGGACGGATATAAAACACGGTTCCAAGACGGGTAAGAAAATGAAAAAGTGGCTGACCAATAATCTTTTCCTTAAAATCGTCGCCCTGACACTGGCCATTATCACCTGGCTTTATGCCAACAGCGAACTCACGCAGTATATCCCCTGAAAATCCATGGCAAAATTAGGCGTCAATATCGATCATGTGGCAACATTACGCCAGGCCAGAAGAGAATTTGAGCCTGACCCGATTCATGCCGCCCGCATCTGCGAAAAGGCCGGGGCACATAGCATCGTCGCGCATCTGCGCGAAGACCGCCGCCATATTAATGATGCAGACGTTAAACGCTTGCGCAAAATAGTTTCCGGTAAATTTAATCTGGAAATGTCGATTCATCCGGAAATCGTCGCCATCGCGCTACGCTTAAAGCCTGACCAGGCCACGCTGGTTCCGGAACGACGCAAGGAATTGACCACCGAGGGAGGCCTGGACGTTGTTTCGCAATTTTCTAGAATTAAAAAGGTGGTTGCCGCACTTAGAAAAAAAGGGATCACCGTGAGCCTTTTTATCGATCCGGTTAAAATCCAGATTAAGAAATCTTACCAAGCATCCGCTTCGGCAATCGAGATACACACCGGCCGTTACGCCCGCGCCAAAAGCAAGGCGGCCGTCAAAAGAGAATTAAACACGCTTCGCGAATGTGTCCGCTACGCGAAAAGCTTGGGTTTAACCGTTCACGCCGGACACGGGTTGAATTATAAAAACGCCAAGGCTGTTGCCGAAATTGCCGGCATCGAAGAATTAAACATCGGGCATTCGATTATTTCCCGCGCCGTGTTTACCGGGCTCGAAAGGGCCGTGCGCGAGATGATCGCAATAATAAAGTAAGGAACCACGAAATGATCTCAGGAACCGGGATTGACATTATTGAAATCGAACGAATAGAAAAAGCCATCGAGCGCTGGGGTGACGGTTTCTTAACCCACGTTTTTACCGATAATGAAATTGCCTACGCCAAAGAACACCGTTTTCCGGCCCAGCATTATGCCGCCCGTTTTGCTGCCAAAGAGGCGGTCTTAAAGGCCTTCGGCGATAACGCGCATATCAGCTGGAAAGATATCCAAATCACCAACGACAAAAACGGAAAGCCCGTTTGCACCTACCGCGATAAAAGTTTTAAGAAAAAAATATTAATTTCCATTTCCCATACCCATGTCTATGCGGTTGCCAGCGCCATTATTACGCCGTAACAAAAATGCCCAAAAGTACGATTTCGGCCATGTCCTGATCTTGGCCGGCTCGGAAAACATGATGGGGGCTGCCGCTTTGACCGCGCTTGCGGCCATGCGCTCCGGCGCCGGATTAACGACATTAGGAATTCCCAAAAAGCTTAACGCCGTCGCGCAAAAAAAACTCTCGCCTGTGGTAATGACCTGGCCGCTTGCCCAAACCGCGCAGGGTACTTTAGCCAATGCTGCTTTCACGCAAATAAATAAAAAATTATCAGCGTTTGACGCGCTTGCTTTAGGCCCGGGCCTGTCGCGCCACAAACAGACTCAAAATTTAATTTTAAGGATTATTGGTTTAGCGCCAGGGCCTCTGGTCGCGGACGCCGACGCACTCTACGCCATTGCCCAGAGGCCCTCGGTGCTTTTAAAATCAAAGGCTGAAAAAATCTTGACCCCGCATGTTGGCGAAATGGCGCGCTTGACCGGATTAAAAAAAGATTTTATCGAGAAAAATCGCAAGGCCGTCGCAGCAAAATTCGCCAAGAAGTATAATTGCGTTCTTCTATTGAAAGGCCGGCAAACAATCGTTGCCTCACCAGAAGGAAAAATATATGTTAATGCAACCGGAAACGCGGGGATGGCTACCGCCGGAAGCGGAGACGTTTTAACCGGAATGCTGGCGGCCTTTTTAGGCCAAGGTTTAATGGCTTTTGAGGCGTCAAAGCTGGCCAGCTACATCCACGGTAAGGCCGGAGACCTGGCGGCAAAAGAAAAAGGGAAGGCGGGGTTGATCGCTACCGACATTATCGAAAGGATTCCCGACGCACTGCGTCGCTTGGGGGCAAAATAACAAACTCTTTTTAAGAAATTCCTTGACAGAAATTCATCATCAAAGGTATAGTAGAACAACTATTCTCCTCCGCCTTCGTAATAGATATCCGGTGCGGCTTCGGAGAATTATTTAACAAGAATATCCTACGAAGCATAAGCAAAATCATTTCCATCGTTTATGCAAAGTAGGATACAAAGGAGAAAAACTTATGTTAGCAATTTTATTACTGACCTTCGGATTCGCAACACGCCTTTTTATCCACACACCTAATTTTACTCCGGTTATCGCGCTCGCGCTTTTTGGCGGCGTCTATTTAAACAAAAAATACGCCCTGATTTTGCCTTTAGGTCTCATGGCGATTTCTGATATGGCGATCGGTATGCACAATGTCGTCTTTTTTACCTGGGGAAGCATTGTGGCCATCGCACTTTTAGGGATGTGGCTTAAGAGCCGCAACAACTGGGTCAATATTGCCAGCACCAATCTTGTCGGGGCTGTCTTGTTTTTCATTGTTACCAATTTCGGTGTCTGGGCTATGGGTTGGTATCCGCTGACCCTCGCCGGCTTAGCCGATTGTTTCTGGCTGGCGATACCGTTTTTTAGAACCACACTGCTCAGCACTATTGTTTACAGTGTCATTTTGTTCGGTTTATACGAACTTGTTGCTTACCGGGTTAAAGACACACGTCTAGCCCGTGTTCTTTTGACAAACTAAAAGTAATCTAATAGGTTCCTGCAACTCGGCCCCCAGAAATTCTTACCGGGCCAAAGGAATAAAAGGGAAGTCCGTTTGATTCGGACGCGGTCCCGCCGCTGTGATCCGGCCTTTTTCTTAAAAAGAAAAAGGACCCTTTTGACAGTCATCAGCCACTACTTTAATCAAGTGGGAAGGCAGTCAAAAGAGAAGGAAAGCCAGAAGACCTGCCTGTTAGTTATGTTGCTGATATCGCGCGAGACGATATTCAAACGCATAGATTGGGACTAAGAAATCAGGGTGCACTCCCAACTGCCTCTAAAAGGGCGGTTGGGAGTTTTGTTTTTAGGCCCGGCGAAGCTCAAGCGCAGAAGCGTTTGAGCTTCGCCGAGGCAACACCGCCGTTTGTTTCGTTCGCCAAGATTTGTGGCGGACGAAACAGGCGGTGTAGACCACCCCGGTTTTTCTAAAAAAGAATTTCAATAATGGAGAACAAAAATGAAAAAACTTTTATCAATAATCACCATTCTGATCCTGGCAGCGGCTCCCGCCTTTGCCCAGACGCTAACAGAAAGCAACGCGGACTATGATGACATCGCGCTGGACAAAATCGTCGTTACCACCAGCCGCCTGGCGCAGTACGGCTACAAAGTCCCATCCAATGTTTCGGTCATCGGAGAAAAAGACATCGCTGCATCCAACGCCAAAACCGTCTCCGAGATCTTGGGCCAACAGCTGGGCATCAACATCTACGATAATAACACCTACAAATCAGCAATAGTCGATATGCGCGGCTTTGGCGATACCGCCGCCCGTAACGTCCTTGTCCTTATTAATGACCGCAAAGTCAATTCCATCGACATGTCCGGGCCGGATCTATTGCAGATTCCTTTGGGGTCAGTCGAGCGAATCGAAGTTATCCGCGGAGGCGGTTCGGTCCTGTACGGCGATAATGCGGTGGGCGGCGTTATCAATATCATTACCAAAGAAGGAAAGGGGCCGGCCAAATTAAAAAGCGAAACCCGCTACGGCAGTTATGATTTACGAAGCGAGGCCCTGGAACTCTCCGGCGGTTACAAAAATGGTTTGTCATATTATTTTTATTCCAAATACCATGACGACCACGGCTACCGCGACAACAATCACATGCTAAGCAAAGATTACGATATGCGCTTAGGCTACGATTATTCAAACAAGCTCTCGATAGACTTGATCGGCGGCTGGCACCAGGACAAGTACGGCCTGCCCGGGGGTTTAAGCGATACCCAGCTTTCAACCCTGGGCCGAAGAGGAACGGCGAATCCGGAGGATTTCGCCACCTCAAAAGACCGCAGTATCCAAAGCGTGTTTAATTTTACCCCCTGGCCCGAAGACCAGTATTACGGCGAATTGTCCTTAGGCATAAGTTACCGCAACAAAGACGGCTACGATTCTTTTAACAGTTACGGGCCCTATAACACCAAACGCTCGATTGACACCGCCGGGATAACCACCAAGTATGTTTTTAACCGCCCGGTTTTTAATAAAGAAGTTAATTTCGTTACCGGAATCGATTATTACGACAGTGAAAATGATATTTTGGGAAGCGGCGATAATACAGACGATGTAACCATTTCCAAAACCGAGCGGGGCTTTTTTGGCCATCTGGAATACGAAATATTCAAAAAAACCTTTGCCAGCGCCGGCGCCCGTTATCAGCAGGCTAAATACGCCTTTAGCCAACGAAACGGTGTGTGCATCGATGAAAAACGCAAGCCCGATGTCTGGGTCTATGACGGCGGCATGAAATACGAATATTCAAGAGGTTCCAATATATTTTTTAATATCCAAAGGACCTTTCGTTTCCTGGCAACAGACGAGTGGTACAACTCAGCCAATTATCCCGGCTTTAGCACTCCGGGCCTTAACTTGAACCTTAAACAGCAGACTGGGATGCAATACGAAGTCGGCGTTAAACATAACCTCAAGGACATAACGGTTGTCAGCATCACTCCGTATCTGATGAATTTGGATAATGAAATATTCTATGATCCCAACAACGGCAACAGCAATTATGACAAGACCCGGCGTATCGGCGTTGAAGCCGAGCAGCGCACCAATTTGCTTAAAATTATCAACTTCTCGCCTTTAAGCCGGATAGAGCTGGTCACCAATTACACCTTTCAGAATGCCGAATTCAATAAGGGGCCAAACGATAATAAACAAATACCCATGGTGCCCCAACACCAGGTCACGGCGAGCCTGGATACGGAATTACGCAGCGGCCTCGGGCTTTCCTTGACCAGCCGCTACGTGGGCTCGCGCTATGCCATCAATGACGTCCAAAACACAACCCCCAAAGCCAAAGATTATTTGACCTTGGACAGTAAATTAACGTATAAATGGCGTTTCCTGGAACTTTACGCCGGGATCAACAACATCTTTAACGCCTATTACTCAAACTACGTCGCCAAAAGCACCTCCTCCAGCACCAAAAGTTATTTTCCCGCGCCGGGAAGGAATTTTATTTTGGGGATGGATTTGACGTTTTAAGTCACCCGTCTCCGGTCGCCAGCCCCCCAGTCCCTGGTGATTGAGAACTGGAGACTGGGCACTGTCGACTGGGGACTCTTAATTCATTGACAAACGGGACGAAAAATTGTAATATCCCGTCATGCACACTTTGAGCTAAAACAAAACCCTCGTAGGCATTCCCTGCGGGGGTTTTTAATGAGCGCATAAGTTACGCGACTGTAAGGAGCGTAACTTAGCGCGCGAATTAATCCCGAGGCCCAAAGGGCCGAGGGATAGGACGAAGCAAAAATGATAGAAGGGCAGATCAGTTGTAAATTGATTAGAGTAAAAAGTTGCAGGACCTGATTTTATAAGAAGTATCCCCTGAAGGGAAAGAAAGGAGCACGCAAATGAAGAAAATACTAATCGCGGGTGTCGTTGTTGTCCTCATCGGCCTGGTAGCCGCTGTCTTTGGCAGGAATATCCTTGCCGGCATGATTATTGTCGACGGAATTAAAAAGACTTGCGGACTGCAAGTCACTATCGGAAAAGTTGATATCCAGCTGCCGGCCGTGTCCATTATGGACCTTAAGATCTATAACCCGGCCGGTTTTAAAGACAGGCTTCTGGCCGATATACCGCTGGTGTCGGCAGACTTTGATTTTCCCGCGTTCTTTAGAAACAAAGTACATCTAAAAAAGTTAGCACTGGATATCAAGGAAATGGATGTTATTTTAAACGAACAGGGTAAGCTCAACGTGAATTCCCTGGCGCTTCTGATGCCGAAACCAGGCACAGGAAAACCCCCGGAGGTCAATATCGACGAGTTCTCAATAAAAATAGGAAAGGTTGTCTATAGGGGGTATTTTCCTGCCATCGGCGTACAATCGACGGAGTTTAACCCCAACATCGATGAAACACTGCACGATGTCACCAATCCTTCGGCGGTCGCCGCGGATATCCTCAAGAAAATCCTTTCGCGGGCAGGGATCTCAAATTTTGGCAGTTTTGATACCGGAGAAATAACAAAAACAGCTAAGGAATTAGAAACGACAGCCAAGGAATCCGTTGACAAGGCCGTGAGCGGATTTAAGGGGATGTTTGAAAAGAAATAGAATCCCAGAGACACAATACTTAATTGACTTAAACCCTAAGCACGAAATTCTGAATCCCTGCCGGCAGGCAGGCTAAACAATATCAAATGATCAAAGCACAAAATCCAAAACGGTTGTTTTGGCCTTAGAATTTTTGATTTAGGATTTGTTTAGAATTTAGAGTTTAGGATTTAGAGTTTGTTCCATATGCCTCAAGAATTCATCAGCGAAGCGATCAAGCCGGTCGAAGGGACATTCGATACCAAGCGGATGGCAGTAGGGGAGCCGGGGCTGCCGAGAGAGTTTATTTGGCGCGGCACAACATATAAAATCAAAGAAGTTTTAACCGTCTGGAAGGAAACCGGCCCCTGCACTCACGGCAGTAAAGAGATGTACGTGCGCCGGCATTACTATGAAGTCTTAACCGAAACCGGGGAAACGATGAAAATCTATTTTGAACGCCAACCTCCCAGAGGCAAGCCAAAAAGCCCCCGTTGGTGGTTGTTTAGTAAGGCTTGAAATAGTAAAGGGCGCCCCCATCGCTTGTTTCGCTTTGCGAAAACAAAGCGAAACAGTGGGGGCGCCCTTAAATCTCTCTAAATCCCACCCACTCAATAGCTTAACTAATCGTTTAAACTAAGAAATAGGGTTGATTTCCCCAAGCGGGCAGTGTTATCATATACTATAAATCGAATTTAATTCCCGGTATTAAAACCTTAAATACTTAAAGCCGAAGGGCCCGCATAATTGGATACAACCAAACCGGATAAAGGGGGCTGGGTAAAAAAAACGTTAAAACCCCCAGACATAATCGCCTTAGGCTTATGCCTATCCGCCATCATCCTCTGGACAAAAATCCTGGTCGATAAATACCTGCGTTTCGGATACTACGACTGGGACCTTGCCTTTTTCTCCCAGGCCACATGGAACCTGCTGCACGGCAGCCAGTATTCTTCGCTTTTCGGCCTGAACTTTTTTTCCAACCACGCTAATTTCATCGCTTACCTGATTTTGCCCGTCTACGCCTTAAGCCCGCACCCCATGACCTTGGTCTTCCTTAAAGTCCTATCCTGCGTCGGAGGCGCGTTCATTCTTTACAAAATAGCAAAAGAAACCTTAGGCTGGACGCCGGCTGTCTTATTAATGTTTCTGTATCTTATTTATCCCGCCAACATTTTTACCGTCATCTATGAATTTGACTTTGAAACCTTGTCGCCGGTTTTCCTTTTTCTAATGTTCTACTTTTTTAAGAAAGAAAGATTTATCCCGTTTTTGATCACGGCGCTTTTAACCATTATCATCAAAGAAAACATGCCGTTGATCGTAGCCGCCTTCGGCGTTTACGCCCTCTTTTCCCGAAAGAAGAATAAACTCCTCTGGGGCGTTCTCCCGCTTGCCTTGGGGTTGATATCGTTTTACGTCCTGATAACGCTTGTCATACCGTCTTTTAGCAGCGACGGAAATTATATTTACTTGGGACAATACCAGAGTTTCGGTCATTCGCCGTTTGAAATCATTAAGGCCGTACTTTCCCATCCTCTGCAAACGCTTAAAGTGCTCTTCGAGCCGGCGAAATTACGGCTGTTGCGGGAACTGTTCTCGCCGCTGTTTTTCCTGCCGCTTTTAAGCCCCCATGTCACGGCGTTATCCTTTCCCATTATTTTCCAGCATCTATTATCGCCCGCCCACCAGGGGCACTCCATCTACTATCAATACACCTCAAGCATCACGCCGTTTATTTTCCTGGCCGCGGCAACCTTCCTGGCTATTGCCCGGCACCGGTTACGCCCTTTTACCTTCTACGCCTTGATAGGGCTCATGTTCATTTTCAATATATTGAACACCTTAAGCTATGCCAAGCCTATTGTCGAGCGTCTTTATCCGCACATCGACCGGCTAGATACGGCCCGCTGGCAGATGGTCAGGATGATCCCCAAAGACGCGAGCGTTATCGCCACATTTGACTTTCTTGCCGAACTATCGACTCGAAAATCCCTCTACGCCTTCCATAAAATTTACAGCGATAATTACCGCCAATTCATCCTGCCGGATGAGGTCACCTACGCGCTCATCGACCCTGATGACCCCTGGCTGCAGCAGGAACTCTGCGCCGATTATACAAAAGTCAATAACCGCATAAGAGAATTTCTTCTTTCTTCCGACTGGATAATCAAAGCCTCAGCCGGAAAGATTATGCTTCTAAAAAGAGATGCAAAACCAAACCAGAAAGAGGGTAGCTTATGACCGGAAAAATTCTCTACGTTGTCAGCCTCATGCGGGTCAGGCAATGGGTAAAAAACTTCTTTATCTTTTTCCCGCTGATCTTCGCCGGCAAGCTTTACCAGCCCGCGCAGGCCTTTGATTGCTTTGTGACCCTGGCCGGCTTTTGTCTGGTATCCAGCAGCGTCTATATCTTTAACGACCTGCTCGACATCAAGCGCGACCGGATTCACCCCAAGAAATCCAAAAGGCCTCTAGCTCGGGGCCCGTTTAACCCGTCGATGGTCATTGCCTTTATTATTCTCCTGGTTGTGACCGGACTTTTTATCTGCTTTAATGTCAGCCGGGAAGTATTCTTATGCGCGCTCACCTATATCGCCTTAAACCTCATCTATAATTTCTACACAAAAAAGATCGTTATCTTAGATGTTGTCTTCGTGGCCTTCGGATTCCAGGTAAGGATTTGGGCCGGGTCGTTTGCCGCCGGAGTTTTTCCGTCGGTGTGGCTGCAATTATGCGTGCTGCTACTGGCGTTATTTTTAGGATTCACAAAACGCCGCCACGAAATATCAACCCTAAAAGAGAAGGCCGGAGAACATCGCAGTGTTCTAGCCCACTACACCGCATATCTGTTAGACCAGATCATTATCATCTGCTCGACACTGACAATCGCATTCTACGGCCTTTACGTCATTTCGGCGGACACCTTCGGCCGCATCAGCAATCAACGCATGGCGTATTCTCTTATCTTTGTTGTTTACGGTATATTTCGGTATCTGTATCTTGTCCACGTTAAGAAATTGGGCGATGAACCCGGAGAAATCATCCTTTCGGATACACCGATACTGACCAATATCCTGGCGTGGATCTTTTATGTCGGGTTTGTGCTTTACGTTATTCGCTAAAAACAACCGCTTAAGGCAAATAGATTTCTGTATGGAAAATATTAAAATCGGAGCAAAAGAAATACTGGCCTCATCCGGCTCGCCCCGCATGAAACTTTTAAAGCTTTTTGACTTTCTGGTAGGGTCGCTGCTGGCTACGCTGGCCAAGGAGAGAGAGGAAAAGAAATTTCCCCCGGCCGGCACGGTAAAAAGAATCTTAGTCATCCGGCCCGGCGGAATAGGAGACGCTATCTTCCTGCTGCCGTTTTTAAGAACACTGCGGCAAGAAAACAGGGAGCTTCGCGTCGATATCCTCTGCGAAAAACGTAACGCCGCCGCCTTCGAATCGCAAAAGGGTATTTGCGACAACATCTACCGTTACGATAAATTAGACTCATTCAAGGCGCTGTTTGGCAATCGCTATGACGTGGTGATTGACTCCGAGCAATGGCACTATTTAAGCGCTTTGGTAGCTTATTTTTTGCGTCCGGCCTACGCCATCGGTTTTGCCACCCGAGAACTACGCACAAAACTTTTCAATCAAAAGATCGCCTATGACATCGACGCCTACGAGATCGTGAACTTTTCCCGGCTTTTCGGCTCTTTGCTGACAAACAAAGACGCGATTCAAAATATAGATTCCTGCTTTATTGTTTCCGATGATTGTCGTTCCTGGGCAGGGCAAAAGGTGCAAGAAAAAAGTGTTTGCCTCTTTCTCGGCGCCAGCATCCCCGAGCGGCGGTTAACAACCGAGCAAAGTTTGACAATCGCCCGGTTTATCATCGAGAACGGAATCTCCGTCATCCTTCTGGGGGGCGGCGACGTCAAAGAAGAGGCGCGGGCCCTTGAGAAAAACATCTCAGGCCCGCGCCTTATTAATTTAGTCGGCCAAACCTCACTCGAGCAAAGCGCCGCCTTAATCAAGCAGAGCGCCTTATTCATCGGGCCGGATTCGGGGTTGATGCATTTGGCCTGCGCCGTAGGAACGCCGGTGGTGGCGATATTCGGCCCCGGCAATCTTAAAAAATGGGGGCCGAAGGGAAGTATGCACTCAGTTGTTAGCGCCAATGCTTCCTGTGCGCCATGCACGGTGTTTGGGTATACGCTGCCGACTTGTCAAGGCGTTTATAGCTGCACAAAAGATGTCAACATGGCCGACACACTGGCAGCAATAAAGAAATATACTCAATAAAATCAGCACCCGGTAACTATTTACAATTTGAACCAATGAAAAATATCTTAAGTATAACTTTGGAAAAGTTTACTGGCGTCCCGCTGGAAGATTCACCCAACATGCCACGGGTGATAAAGAATACCAGCTGGCTCTTTGCCGATCAAATCTTCCGCCTGGGGGCAGGATTATTAATCACCGCCTGGATAGCCCGCTATTTAGGACCGAGTCAGTTTGGCCTTTTAAGCTACGCGACGGCATTCGCCGCACTCTTTGGTTCTTTAATCGGGCTGGGCCTCAACAGTATTATCGTACGCGACATCATTAGGAACCCTTCAAAAACAAATGAAATTCTTGGCAGCGCCTTTATCCTTCGGCTGATCGCCGGTATTATTGCCCTCGCGGCCGCAGTGGCAACAATTTGCTTTGTGCGAAAAGGCGACGCCCTAACCCAATTGTTAGTCAGCCTTATCGCGGCAGGTTTTATCTTTCAGGCCTTTAGTGTTATTGATTTTTATTTTCAATCGCAGGTACAATCAAGATACAGCGTCTACGCCCAAAACGCCGGTTTCATCATTTTGGGCATCGCCAAAATCCTGCTGATCCTTTACCGGGCGCCGTTAATCGCCTTCGCCATTGCCGGAACAGCGGAGATTGCCTGCACTTCTTTTTTTCTTATCATCGCCTATCGATACAATCGTTTGTCCATAAAGGCCTGGCGGATGAAGATAGCAGTTGCGAAGGAATTACTCAGAAACAGTTGGCCTCTTATCTTCTCAACCGTCGCCATCATAGTTTATATGCGTATCGACCAAATCATGATCGGGCAGATGCTGGGAGACGCGCCAGTAGGTATCTATTCAGCAGCGGTTCGCATCAGCGAAGCCTGGTATTTTATGCCGATGGCAATTGCCGGCTCTGTATTCCCGATTATCCTGCAGATTAAACAAAGCAACGAGGGCCTTTATTACCAGAAACTTCAGAACCTCCTTGACGCATTAACCCTCCTTGGTATCGGCGTGGCCGTCTTTGTGACACTGACGTCAAGCACTCTGGTAACCCTGCTTTACGGCACAGCATACGCGCAATCATCAAGTATACTTACCCTGCATATCTGGGGCGGAGTTTTTGTTTGCCTCGGAGTCGCAGGCAACAGCTGGTTTATAGCGGAGAATCTGCAAATATATACTTGTTTTATCACCCTCGCCGGGGGTATCGCAAATATTGCGCTAAACCTTGTCTTAATTCCAAAATTCGGAATACAGGGAGCGGCATTAGCGACTGTTATATCCCAGATACTCGCTTCTTATCTCCTTAATATTGTCAGCACGAAAACCCGGCGCGTCTTTGCCATGCAAACCAGGTCTTTAGCCTTTGGGTATCTATTGAAACACGTTTTGCGGAAAAATAAATGATTCTCATCTATCGGAGCAACCCATGTGCGGGATATTAGGTACCTTGCCCATTTCTGACCCGGCCCTGTTTAAGCGGGCCCTGGACACGCTTTCTCATCGCGGCCCCGATGACGCTGGCGTCTGGGTAACCAATGACGTTACCTTAGGGCATCGAAGGTTGTCTATTCTGGATCTCAGCCAAAACGGCCGTCAACCCATGCATTATTCTAAGGCCGGACTGACGATTGTCTTTAACGGGGAAATATACAACTTCATCGAACTGCGGGCTGAGCTGGAGAAACGTAACTATCGATTTCAAACCGAGTCGGACACGGAAGTCATCCTGGCCGCATATTGCGAATGGAGGGAAGGGTGTCTTAATAAATTCAACGGCATGTGGGCGTTTGCAATCTGGGACGACCGGAAGAAAGAGCTCTTCCTTGCCCGCGACCGTTTCGGCAAAAAACCGCTTTTCTATTCCTTGGCTGGCGAGAAATTTATCTTTGCCTCCGAAATGAAGGCCATCTATCCGTTCCTAAAAGATATCAAGCCTTCAAAAGACTTTTCCTGGATGGCCAGGAATATTTTTTTATATGAATCAACCGATAAATGTTTGATCGAAGGCATTAAACGATTTCCGAGCGGAAGTTACGGGATTTACAAAGACGGCCATCTCGCTATACGAAAATACTGGGACACGCTGGATCATTTAGTCGAAGTCCCCGCCCAGTACGAGGAACAGTGCCGGTTGTTTCGGGAACTATTCATTGATGCCTGCAAAATACGAATGCGTTCCGATGTGCCAGTGGGGACGGCATTGAGCGGAGGCCTTGATTCCAGCGCAACAATAAGCACCATGGCACATGTGGCGAAACATACCCCGGGAATCCGGATCAGCAAAGACTGGCAGCATGCTTTTGTTGCCACATTCCCCGACACCCCCATTGACGAAAAGAAATTTGCCCAAAAAGTCGTGGAAAATATCGGAATCCCCGCCACCTATCTTCCGATTGACCCCTTGAAAGACTGGGATAAAATCGAAGATTACGTTTACCTTTTCGAAGAACTATACATCACCACACCTATCCCGATGATCCAGCTCTATCGCGGGGTCAGGGACCACGGAACAAAGGTCACCATCGACGGACACGGTGCCGACGAACTCCTGGGAGGCTACGGTTTCAGCTTATTGGAGGCATTGCCGGACGCAGGTTGGAATTTTAAAAAAATAAAATCCATTTTTGACGTTTACGACTCGACGCTGATTCCCGACATACAATTTTCAGAGAAATTTAAGAACATGTCTTATTTCCTTCATCTAATCAAAAAAAATATAAAAGCGCGCATGTTAAATAAAATATCCATGCCGATAAACCGGAATCCCAAGCGGCAAACCCTTGACTACTTTAATCAATACCTCTACGGCATCAGCCATGAAACTATCCTGCCGACTCTGCTGCGAAATTACGACCGCTATTCCATGCTCAATGGCGTCGAAATCAGGATGCCCTTTTTAGACCACCGCATTGTTTCCTTCTGCCTTTCATTGCCGTGGGAAAGCAAAATCAGAGGGGGCTTTACCAAGAGTATCGCTCGCGATGCCTTAAAAGACCTCCTGCCGGAGGATATCTGCCATCGCAAGACCAAGGTTGGTTTTAATTCTCCTATCGTTGATTGGATAAAGGGGCCGTTAAAAAATTACTTTCTTGATGCCGTCAATTCAAAAGATTTTAAATTATGCCCCTTGATAAACTCTGCGGGAGTAAAAAAGGAGATTGAAAACGTGATTCACAAAAAAGATGTTACCTTTAACCAAGCGGCAGATGCCTGGACCCATTTCACGCCCTTTTTGATAGAAAAAGCCATTATCAAAAGGAGAAGGATTTGAATCTCGCCCCCATATTACTTTTTGCGTATAACCGGCCTTGGCACACCATGCAGACGGTACAAGCCCTGCAAAATAACACGCTTGCCAAAGAAAGTGAGCTTATTATCTTTTCGGACGGCCCCAAGGATGAAAAGGCCGCGCCAAAAGTCACAGAAGTAAGAAATTATCTTCATAGCATAGGGGGTTTTAAAAAGGTAACGATTCATGAACAACCGGCAAACCTGGGGCTCGCCGAGAATATTATCACGGGCGTCACCGACACGGTCAATAAAGAGGGACAGGCGATTGTCCTTGAGGATGATATCTTGACTAGCCCGGTTTTCTTGCAATTCATGAATGAGTCATTGAATTTCTACCGCGAAAGTAACCAAGTCATGCATATCTCGGGTTACATGTATCCCATCGATACCAAGGAATTGCCCGACACGTTCTTTTTAAAGCCCACCAGCTGCTGGGGATGGGCTACCTGGCAAAGGGCCTGGAAGTATTTTGAAAAGGACCCGGCAAAACTCGTCAAGGTGTTTTCCCGGGCAATGATCAATGATTTTAATCTCGACAATAGCCGCGACTATTTTCTGCAGATCAAGGATAATCTGGCGGGGCGAATACGCACCTGGGCGATTTTCTGGCATGCCTCAGTTTATCTAAATAACGGCTTATCACTGCATCCCAAGAAAAGCTACGCCAGAAACATCGGCCATGACGGCTCAGGCGAACACTGCAACCCTACGCATGTCTTTGATGTTGCTCTGAACAACGAATTTACCAAATCTTTCCCGGAACAAATCACCGAAAACAGTACCGCTAGAAAAAAGCTGGAGGAATATTTTAATAAATTAAAGCCGTCCTTTTGGCAACTGCTTAAAGCAAAAACTCTTAGTATCCTAAACCCGATAAAACCCGGTCAACCCTAAGGCGTGTGCATCCATGAAAATCAGAAAATTGTTTAATATTTATTTTGTCCTGAGAACGCTACGGTTACGCCTGTTTCCGCGCTACCGGCCGACGGAAACACGGCTGTTATCAAAAAGGATTCGTCTTGTCGATGCGGCCTCATTCCTCTCAGCTTATGAAGAAATCTTCGGCAATGAGAGCTATAAATTCCCCTGCGGCAATAAAGAGCCTCATATCATCGATTGCGGAGCCAATATCGGGCTCAGCATCATCTACTTCAAGCGCCTTTACCCGGAATCAAAAATCATTGCCTTCGAGCCGGACCCTAAAGTATTCGAAGCCTTAAATCATAATATCAATACTTTTGAATTTAAAGATGTGGCCCTGATTCAAAAAGGGGTTTGGAATACTGAAACAACTTTGCCGTTCTTTTCGGAAGGGGCAGATGCCGGCAGGATTACCGCCGTCAACGATTCACAGAATATTATCAAAATCCAAACCACGCGTTTACGCGATTACCTGGATCGTAGGGTTGATCTGTTAAAAATCGACATTGAAGGGGCCGAAACCGTTGTTTTGGAAGACTGTCGCGATAACCTGAAAAATGTTCAGAATATTTTTGTTGAATACCATTCTTTTAAGGGGCAGCAACAGACGCTGCACACGATCCTGGATATCCTGGCAAAGGCTGATTTTCGATATTACATACGCCAGATCCGCACCGATATCACACATCCTTTCATCGCGCGGGATGTGGGCAGCGGCATGGATCTTCAGCTGAATATCTACGCCTTTCGTTTATGAAGAAAAGGAAACAACTCATTCATATATCTGACTTACCTTAAAGCCTTATGAAAATTCTTTCAGTAACAACCTATGACATAACAGGAGGGGCAGCCCGTGCTGCCTATCGCCTGCATCAAGGTCTTAAGCTCCTCGGGGTTGATTCCCGCATGTTGGTGCAATTTAAAAGAAGCGCTGACCCGTCAGTTGATGGCCCATCTGGAATTTACGCTGATTTATTAGATGGTATCAGATCAAGGCTAGATCGAATGCCCTTATGGCGATACCGTAACCGCCGACCGGAATTCTGGAGTTTACAATGGCTGTCCAACGATATCGTCCGCCAAATAAACAGAATCAATCCGGATATCGTCCATTTTCATTGGATCGGCAGAGGATTTGTTCCCATCACCGCTTTACCCAAATTACACTGTCCCCTAGTATGGACGCTACACGACATGTGGGGTTTTACGGGGGGATGTCATTATGATTTCGAATGCGGTCGCTGGCATGATCAATGCGGATCTTGCCCACAGCTGAAATCCAAAAATGAGAACGATCAAAGCCGAAGAACCTGGCTAACCAAAGAGCGCGCATGGAAAAATATTAATATCCATATCGTCACACCCAGCGGTTGGATGACAAATTGCGCCCGGACCAGTAGTTTATTTCAACGTATGCCTGCCCAAACTATTCCTTATGGAATCAACACCGAAATTTTCCAGCCTACCCACAAGGAAACAGCGCGCGCCAAACTCAATCTGCCTAAAGACCGGACCCTTATTATATTTGGCTCTGATTATCGCACAAGCGAGCGCCGTAAAGGATTTCACTTTCTGCAACCGGTATTGCAATCTTTGGCTAATCGAGGATGGAAGAATAGCGCAATCATCGGAATTTTTGGCCCTCCGGCCCCATCCGTAACCCCCGACTTTGGGCTAAAGACATTTTATTTAGGCAGGTTTAGCGACGAACATAAATTATCATTAGTTTATTCTGCCGGCGATATTTTTCTGGCACCCTCAATACAGGACAATCTGGCCAACACCGTCGTCGAAGCACTTTCCTGCGGCACCCCCTGTGTCGCCTTTAATATCGGCGGGATGCCGGACATGATTGAACACAAAACGAACGGTTATTTGGCAAAACCTTTTGAAATCGAAGATTTTTCCCAGGGTATCGAGTGGATTCTGTCTGACCGCGGCCGCCATCAATCTCTCTGCAGGAATGCAAGAGAAAAAATTCTTCATGGCTTCACCCTGGAATTACAGGCCAAGGCGTATTTGAATTTATATACCGGACTCTTAAAGGAAAGAAGTTCACTGCCGGGGAGCCAGGAATGAGTAGAAATTTAAAAGTCTCGGTTATCACTGTCTCTTTTAATGCCGAAAACTGCATTGAGGCCACCATCCAGTCCGTCCTGGCCCAAAACTATCCCGACATTGAATACATCATTATCGACGGCGCCTCGAACGACGGGACGATGGCAATTGTCAATAAATACCACCCCAAGATCTCGAAGATAATCTCGGAAAAGGACAACGGAATTTACGATGCGATGAATAAAGGGATCAATCTCGCGACGGGAGATATTATTTATTTCTTAAATGCCGATGACCGGTTTTATGATAACCGGGTTATCGCTGATATTGCCGATGAATTCGATCGTACTAACGAGACGGATGTGGTTTGTGGAAAAACACAACTTGTCAATGCCCCGCCGGGATTCACGTTGCCCGCAAGGCACTCCATGGAAACTATTTTTAGTCAAAAGCGCGAGATCATCTTGACACAGATTTGTCATCAAAGGATATTTTGCAAAAAGCGGGTTTTTGATAAAACCGGACTCTTTGACACACAGTATCGAATCTTCGCAGACTACGATTGGTTTTTAAAAGTTTACACGCGCGGGATTGCTGTACGCTACATTCCGAGATACGTGGCATTTTATAATTTCCAGGGAAGAAGCCAGCGCGCCGGTTATTCGGCCCTGCATGAAAAATTAAGAATTATCTTAAAGAATTCATTTTGGGACTTCATCGTGTACACCTGGGATAAATTCTGTGCTGTTCTTTCCGGTCTCTTGAGATTATAAAGGACGTGTTTCTTTTGGCGTAAACATCGTTTGGATCGTAGCGGTAGTACTAAGAAAAATTTACGGCGGCAAGAATAACACAAATCAACCAAAAAAGGGAAATCTGGAAAAACCCTCACCTATAAAATGAAAAATTACGGCCAAACAACAAAAATACTCCCTACAAGCTGCTTAGAAGTCGACGGTTTTAATGTCCGCGTATTAAGAAGGCTTTATAAAATCGCGCCTTTTAGTTTAAAGGGAGACTACAATCAGAATAAAAGCCCTTCTCCTAAGCCTCTTATGTCCTGCCTGATATGCGCATCAAACAGACCAAAGGCGTTAAATGATTTACTGGAAGATTTATCCGGGCAAGATTTAGAATCAGATAAATTTGAGGTCGTTATTCTTAACGACGGAGGCGGAGAAAGCATTCGAGCGGTAGTTAATTTATTTACAGCCAAACTACCAATCGCATATAGAGAGAATGCTGCTTCCAAGAAGATGATCGGCCTCTTAAGAAACTCCACCTTGGAAATGTCCTGCGGAGAATATATTTTGTTTTTGGACGACGATACGCGCATATTACAAAGTGACTTTCTAAGAAAGGGTCTGGATTTATTTAACAAACAGAATCCGGATATTATCATCCCATTCGGAGAGGCCCTTTACGGCATTGTGAAACTTAAATATTCTTATTTTGATCATTATTCGTTTGGATGCGCCGGCTGTTTATACAAAAGAGGAATTCTTGAAGAAGTGGGAGGATTCAACGGCAATATACCGGCCTATGAAGATATCGAGATGGGGATCAGAATGTTCATCCAGGGAGTTGCGATAATCAAGACAGACGAATTAGTTTATTTTCATCCCCCATTTTATTTTGATTCCATGCAGAAACCACTCTCCATTGGTAAATCGGTTCTAAAGCTTCGCCGCCACTATTCGTTTTTAGTCTGGCTGGCTGTCTTTTTAAATGCCTTACGTTTCTTGCCTTGCGGCCTGGTTCCGGACCTTCGCTATCAGCAATGGTTTAAAATCAGTCTTGGCGTCCTGTTGGCATGTTTTAAGAAAGAAGAGTATTATTACTAAATAACTACCGTCGGTCCTGCGGAATCTAAACCGCTCAATAAAATTGAGCCTAAGCAAACACGGTAAGCAATGAAGACAATAACTAAAATACGAATCTTAAATTCTCTTGGGCTTTTTAACGTAGCACGTTCCGTTTATTACGGGTGGGGAACTTCAAATCCCCGGATACTTAATTTCTACTCTCAGCTTGTCAAACAAGGTAGTCTGTGTTTTGATATTGGCGCGAACATTGGAAGAAAAACGGACATTTTCCTGAAACTAGGCGCCCGGGTTATCGCCGTCGAGCCTAATCCCGAGTGTGTCGGCTTTCTTAAGAGGAAATACCGATTTAACAAACGTGTGGTTATTATCAACAAGGCCATGGATTCCCAGGAAGGCGAAAAGGATCTCTACGCCTGTGAGGCAAATTCGCTCTCATCCCTATCAAAAGAATGGATTGACGAAACAAAAGCGAAGGGTCGTTACAAAGACTTCAAATGGGACAAAAAGATGAAGGTGGCAACAACAACCCTCGATCAACTGGTTGCGGAATACGGAAAACCGGATTATTGCAAGATCGATGTCGAGGGTTACGAAATAAATGTCCTGCGGGGGCTAACCCAGCCGATTCCCGTGATATCTTTTGAATTTGCCCCTGAAAACATGGGCACGATGCCAGAGTGCATCAAACGTCTTTCTGATATGGGATCAGCTGTATTTAATATATCACTGGGGGAAACGCTGGTAAAATTCGTTCTACCTCAATGGGTGCCAAGCCAGGAAATTGCTGAGATATTAAATCCAGAGCACCCTCAATACCAATACGGCGAGATCTACGCCCGATTTAAGATCCTGGGTTAATTTAGAAAGCTATTAAGTACAAAAAGGGGCTGCCCCGACAGACGTCGGGGCAGCCCCTTTTTTAAAACCCGTTTTCTTCGCTGAATCTAAACTTTACAAATGCCTTTCAATCCGGCCTGTCACCTTGACAAATTCCGGCTGGATCTTGCCCGGTTTCCTCCCAAAGCACACACCGAGCGTCTCATGGAAGGCCACAACATTCAAATCAACAAAACGCTGCTTGATCGCCTCGGCCGTTTCGATGTACCGGACCTTGGAATCGCTTAAGCCCACAAATGTTACTCCGCTCATGCCATTCATCAGCAACAACACCGCGCCCGCGCCGGCCTCTTTACCAAAATTAACATCGTACGCCGACGAGTGTCCGCAACGCACCAAATGGCCCGGAGTAACCGAGCGGACTTCCGGAATCTCATAGAGCCCTTTAACGTACATCTTTTCTTTCATCATAAACTCTTTAATAGCCGCGTCGGCTTTAAAACGCTTGGTGAGTTCCTGGCAGACAAACTTTGCCGCTCCGGCAAGCTTCTTGTGGCCAAAGGCATCAATGCCCGCCGAGTCATCGGTGAGCTCTTTGCCGCTGGCGTCTTTAAGGCCTTCAGCAACAATAATCAGATATGTCCCCGCCTTGACATCGCTTTGCTCGATCCTTCGAATAAAACGTTTTTTGGTGTGGGCGTATAAAATATCGAAATCAACCGGAACCTCCGGGATAAGAATCGCATCCGCATCCGCTGCCACGCCACCGCGAAACGCCGTGTGCCCGGCGTACCGGCCAAAAACTTCCATGACAATAATCCGGTTATGCGTCCTGCCGGTCGTCTTGATATCTTCGGCAAAGCTCGCAATACGGCTGATGGTCGAGTCCGCCCCAACCGAATACGTCTGCAAATCCAAATCCATGGTCTTGGGCGCATGCACGCATTTAATTCCCTGCTGGCTTAAATCCACCATGACACTGCCGCTGTCATCACCGCCGCTGATCACAAGGCCTTCAATATTAAACTTCTTTAATCCCTGCTTGATCCGGTCGTACTTACCCGGGTCTTCGATCTTTTTGATTTTCACCCGCGAGTGGCCTGCCTCGGAACCGGCAAGATTAGAAGAAACAGAATCCACGCGCTCGGGTTTCAGCTCGATCAAGCTGTCAAATTCAAGCAAATTATAAAGCCCGGCGTAACCGTTAGGGATAACAAAACAGGCGGCACCGTTTTTATGGGCCATCTGGGCCGCGCCTTTAATAACCGCGTTCAAACCCCCGCAATCGCCACCGCTGGTAATAATACCGATATTCTTCATAATCACTGCTCCTTTAATTAATAGTGTAAATTTTATTTACATTATCACAATCATACGGCAAAATCAATCAAAACAAGAAATGGATTCCAGGATAGGACCCTTGTTAAACCTCGAATCATATAGACTTTTCAATTCACCAATGCTAAACTATACAAAAATATCGACAAAATCCTATGATCGCTATTCACAACGTTTCAAAATACTTCGCAACAACACCGGCCTTAAGAGATGTCTCTTTTGAAGTCCAAAAAGGAGAGCTGATCGGCTTTCTCGGGCCCAACGGCGCCGGCAAAACGACTCTCATGAGAATCCTGACCTGCTACCTGCCGCCGACAAAGGGTGCGGTGACAATCGCCGGGTACGATGTTGTCAAAGAATCCCTTCTGGCGCGAAGAAAAATAGGCTATCTTCCCGAAAATCCGCCGCTTTATTCCGATATGACCGTGCGGGGGTATCTAAAATTTGCTGCCCAGATTAAAGATGTCGACTCCCGCCAGTTGCGCGGCAAAATTGATAAAGTCTTGGAAGAATGTTCTTTAACCAACGTACAGTCGCAGACCATTGCCACCCTCTCCAAAGGATACAAACAGCGCGTCGGCCTTGCCCAAGCGACCGTTCACGACCCTGAAGTCCTTATATTAGATGAACCAACAAACGGTTTAGACCCCCAGCAAATCCAACAAGTGCGCGAATCCATTAAAAACCTCGAACATAAACGCACCGTCATTGTCAGCACCCACATACTGTCCGAAATCGAACTGATCGTTCAAAGAATTATTATAATCAAGCAAGGGCAAATCGCCGCCGATAAAAGCTTAAGCGAACTACGCGAAATCGCGCCCAGCCTTGAGGAAGTTTTTTTAAAGTTGACCGCCTAGCCCTATGAAAAAAATCCTTATCATCGCCTTCAAGGAGCTCGAAACATATTTCAAGTCGCCGCTCGCCTATGTGGTCTTGTTTATTACCATCGCGACCTTTAACGTATTTTTCTTTATCTTAATCGACCACAACCACGAGGCAACCCTGCGCGATATGTTCAAACTGATGGAATTTATGTTTGTCTTCATCGTTCCGATCCTGACCATGAAAGTCTTCGCAGAAGAAAAACATACCGGCACCATAGAATTTTTAATGACCGCGCCCGTCACTAACGGACAAATCACCTTAGGGAAATACTTAGGAAGCCTGATATTCTTCTCGGCCATTGTCGCCGTCACTTCAATTTATTATTTTATTATCAGTTGCTTCGGCCAACCCGATTCCGTTCCGGAGCTGGTTGGCTATTTCGGAATATGGCTGGAGGGGGCCCTGTTTATTGCCATTGGAATCTTGGCATCGTCGCTCACGAAAAGCCAGATTGTTGCCGCCATCGGATCGTATATCGTTATTCTGTTATTGTATTTCTCGATGAGTTTCACAAAATTCTTTAGCGGTCTGACTAAAATAATCATCGAACGTTTAAGTTTCTGGAGCCATACGCAAAATTTATACACCGGCCTGCTTACCTTAGAAGACCTGGTGTATTTTATCAGCGGAATAATTTTCTGCCTGATCCTGACAAGAATCGCAATCGAAAACCGGCTATGGAAATGAAACCCATCCAGAAATATTCTTCCCTATTCTTTATAATCGGCGTCCTATCTTTGATGTTCGGCCTGGGAATGGCCTATGTCAACAGGGGTTTTAGCGCTGTGCCGGTAACCCTGTCGATTTTGGGGGCTTTATGCCTTTTGATCGCAGCGCTGTTTATCCTGGGAATCCTGGGAAAATCTTTCCGCGCCTTGCCCTGGCGAAAATACGCCCTATTAACCCTTCTCGTTTTTATCCTGGTAACCGGTTTTGCCGGCATCAATTACCTGGCGATCCGCGCCAATGCGCGCCTTGACTTAACCCGCGCCAAACAGCACACCTTGGACCCGATAACCATCAAGACCCTTAAAGGCTTAAAGCAGAAAGTAAAAATCTCTGCCTTTCTGGTCGGGATACCACCGAAATACATCGAAGACATGTTCAGCGAATACCGGCGCGCCTCATCCGGGCTTGTCGAAACCGAAGTTATCGATCCGTTGGTTCAAATCGGTTATGCCGCCCAATTCGGCAATGTCATCAACGCGCGGGAAAAAAAGATCGTGGTCCAATCACGAGGAGAGAGAAAAGACGTCACCTATAAACAAGAGGATCTCTTGGCGGAAAAAGACCTGACCAACGCCGTCATCCAGGTTACGCGAGACAGCCGAAAAATTTGCTTTTTGGCAGGCCATAACGAATATGACATCGATGACAAAACCGGAAACGGCTATAGTGCGCTTAAGACGCTACTGGAGAATAACAACTGCACCGTTACAAAAGCTCTTCTGGCTTCAAAGAAAGAAATACCTGCCGACTGCGATGTGCTGGTGATCGCCGGCCCCAAGAATCCGGTCCCTGCGAATGATGAACATGCGATTCAGGCATACCTGAAAAGCGGAGGGAAGGCACTGTTTTTAATCGAGTCTACCCCATTGGCCACTCCGGATAAACCCCTCTCCGACCAAGACAAACAAAAAAATCCATCCATGAACAGCATCCTCAATAGCTGGGGCTTAGACATCGGAGACGACCTTGTCGTCGATATGGAAAATTATGCCGGCGGGGATGTTGGCTGCCCGGTGACCAGAAATTATCCTCCCCATAAAGAAATCGTCAATAACCTCGATTATACTTTCTATATCCGGCCGCGTTCGATATCGATAGCGCCCACTGTTCCGGAGACGGTCAAAATTGCTCCCCTGGTATGGACAGCCTCTTTGAAAAATAGCTGGGCCGAAAAAAGCCAAAGCCTAGAGGTAAAGTTTGACGCCGACAAGGACACCCCCGGGCCCATTGCGATTGCCGTCGTCGTATGGGAACCCAAAAACGACACAAAAAACAAAGATACCAAGCTGATTGTTTTCGCTAACGCTGAATTTGCCGTTAACAATTTCATCGACCAATACAGCAATGCCCGTATCGTCTTAAACTCCATCGGCTGGCTTTCGGAGCTGGACACGGTCATGCCGATTAGAGATAAAGATATTACAGTCAAGAAACTAGAACTCACCAGCAAACAGGTTCGGGCTATAACCGTTATTCTTGTCGCCATACCCGTTCTTATCCTCGCCTTTGGCTGCCTTGTATGGTGGCGCCAGAAAATCTCGTCTTAAGGCAATCATCAGATAAGGCGTTTAAACGGGCTGGGAAGAAAAATTCGCTATTTACACTGATTAGTAAATTTGATATATTACACCCCTGACCGCGAAGAGATACTCGCGGTATGTTGTTTGAAATCGAGGAAGTTTATCGAATATTTTTGCTGGCGTAGCTCAGTTGGTAGAGCGGCGGTTTTGTAAACCGCGGGTCGGGGGTTCAATTCCTCTCGCCAGCTCCAATCATCCTCTGAACTAAAAGGCACGTCGTAAAGAGAAGATTGGAGCAGCCCTTAGCATTCTTTAAAACAACAAATCTTCAGGAAGGCTAAGGGCAGCTCAACTTAAAAATATTGTTCTTTAATAAAATTTTAGAGGGGGCAGCACCAATTAAGAAGCATTGGTGCAGCCCTTGGTTTCTCTGGATATAGCGTTCTCTGATAATAAATATTCAAAAAGGCAGCATCTGTTTCCGAAAATAATTTAGAAGGGAACAGATGCAGCCCTTGACCTTTCTCCCTGTAGTTCCTTTAGTTTAGTGGATGTCAAGGGCAGATACTCAAGTGGTCAACGAGAACAGACTGTAAATCTGTTGCGCTTCGCGCTTCGGAGGTTCGAATCCTTCTCTGCCCATTGATTTTTGAAATTTGGTATGCGAGAGTAGTTCAGTGGTAGAACGCTAGCCTTCCAAGCTGGTCACGAGGGTTCGATTCCCTTCTCTCGCTCCAGAATTTAGATGGCCGTCCTTTCCTAAAATCATTTCAAGATTGACCACCATGCTCAACAAAGAAAAAATCCGCACGATCCTCCGCAGCGATTGGTTCATTAGCGCCCTGCTTTTGATTGTTTTTTTCATCGCCCGCGGATACAAATTCGGATGGGATGACCAGCATCTGGAAATCCCCCTACTTAAAGGCTTGATTGATCCGGCTCTTTATCCGGGCGACTATTACGTTGACAGCCTAAAGCAAAATTTCGTAAGTTTCTTATATCCGATTCTCGCGCATGTGATCACCATAAAGCAAATACCTGGCGCCTACTTTATCCTGTTTATCCTATCCCGTTATTTTCTTTTGTACGGACTGTATAAACTCTGGCTTTTAATCAGCGAAAGAAAACTTACTGCCGTCATCTGCGTCATAGTCTTCATTCTTTTTGGGCGAGTCGAAGAACTTCTCTATCGAACATTTTCCCATCAGGAACTGAGCCTTGCCTTTGCCGTCGGAGGATTGTATCTCTTTTATAAGGAGCGATTTATCCTTGCCGGTATTTTGATGGGGCTAGGCGCCAATTTTCATCTGCTATATTGCTTTTTTCCGTTTGCCTATCTCGGATTTTACCTGGCAACCCATGTTAAGAAACACGGCTGGGGGGCTTTATTTAAATCTGTTTTTGCCTTTCTCCTTTGCGCGCTGCCAGTTATCATCTGGGCAGTTAAAAAGCGCCTGGGCTCGCCGCAGGCCATCCCCGTTGACATTGACTGGATAACCCTTTACAAAATCGCATGCCCGGCCAACTTTATCTTTGAGGGAGTCACATTTAAATATATCTTTACAAATTCACTGGGATGGCTTTTTGCCAATCAGAAATACGTACTGCTTATCCCGCTGTATATCCTGTGCATGGCCCATAACAGGAAATTCCGGGAGAATCCCAAAAACCAGGCGCTGGTTTTGGTCGCTTTTATTCTACTGGCCACGTCCTATGTCTTTACCTATATCTATCCGTCACGATTCGTCATTGACCTTAATTTGATAAGAAATGTGCAATTTCTGTTCTTGATACTGATGGGGTATGCGGTCATCCTGATTATCAACCTCGTCGAGACGGAAAAGCCCGCCATTGCTTTCGCGGCCAGCGTGGTGTTTGGGCTTTTTATTTTCAATGACCTTATCGCCATCGCCGCCTGTATCGCAATGATCGTGCTGCTTTTCGTAAAAAATATCTCTCAAATCAAAAATAGATTTTTGAAAACCGCTATTTTGCTGCTGATATTTGCCGTCACGATTGGATGCGGCGCAGCCATTGCCTGGCTCGTATCCAAGCTATCTTTTCCGCTTCGCGTCACTGCCCCGGTTGTCCTGGCAGTGTCCGCGGCCCTCTTTATCTTTGTCCGTTTTAAGAAATCTTCTAAGCACACCTTACACTTGAGGAGAATATCAATTATTCTTCCGCTCGTGCTGCTTTTAACTTACCACGGCCAGTTTCATTACAATCGCATGCAAACGGAATTAAAGGGAGGGGGGTTTTGGAAACTTCAACGCGACTGGGAAGATGTGCAGCGGTTTGTCCGGTCCCATACACCCAAGAATGCCAAACTGATGGTTCCTTACGACATGGAGATGGGCGGATTCCGCATCTATTCCGAGCGAACCATCATTTGCTGCTATCGCGACTGCGGTATTATTGGATTCGACTACAATGCCGCGGTTGAATGGTTAAAGCGGTTATACGACATAAAACCTTTTAAAGTCATGATCGACAAAGATGTCCAAAAAGCAATCATTAACGCCATATTCAAATACCGTGTTGATTACATTCTGTTCATGCATTACGCTGAACCGCTGGTCACAAACAAGGCCCTTTTCGAGAAATCTTACCAAAACGACAGCTTCTCCCTTTTTAAAATAAAAACAGATATCCCTTCCCGGATTCCCTAGCCCATTTCTTCTTCGCAACCCGTTGGAAGGCAATTAATCCCGGACTTTTCGGCGGGACAACCCGTCTGGAAATCCAGATAGATGAGCCACCACCCAGATACTGATATACCTATATTTTTCACTTGAATAGACGAGGTTATCATATATAATACTATTTCATATTATTATAAATAGATTACCTAAAGGTTATCACCGTGGATACCGATAAAAATACTCACGAGCATGCGCAGACACCCGAAAGAAGGGCTGTCATACGCATACGCTGCCAGAGTCCTTTGCAGTTTAAGGTCTGTAAAGAAGAGACAATTTCCAAGATTATGGAGGGTTATACCCAGGACATCAGCGGAGACGGGCTTCGCTGCAACATCTCGCAGGAAGTGCCCGAAGGATGCACCTTGTGGCTTCAGCTTGACCCTGACGCGCTTTCATTGTGCGAAGAAATCGAGAAAAGGAGCGTCATTCTGCAGCATGGCATTTTAGGAAAAGTCATCTGGGTGAACAAAAAAAGCGAACATCGCTATGAGGTCGGATTGCAGTTCATCGTAAGGGAAGAACGCAGACATCTTAACCTTTCTCATAAAGCTTAATGCCAAACGACATAAAAACAATTGCGGTTATCGGAGACGGGGGATGGGGGACAACTCTCGCCATTCATTTAAATCGAAAAGGTTATCAGGTTAAACTCTGGGGCGCTTTTCCGGAATACCTTGATCAAATTCGAAGGAAAAGAGAAAATATAAAATTCCTGCCCGGGATAAAAATCCCCGGAACAATAATCATCTCGGAGGATTTAGCCTCCACAATCGCCGATGCGCAGGTTATTATTTTAGCGGTTCCGTCGAGATTCGCGGTCGGAGTCATACGCAGACTAAAGGCATTTAATTTATCCGGCAAGATTATCCTCAGTGTTATCAAGGGCCTGGAACCAAAGAATCCCGTGCGGATGTCCGAGGTTATTGAGAGAGAATTGGGCAAAATAAAACTCGCCGTCCTCTCCGGGCCGACGATAGCGACAGAAGTCGCCCAGGGAATACCCTCAACCGCCGTTATATCATCCCGGGATATGCGCATTGCCAAGAAACTTCAAGAAGTTTTTAATTCCGAGAGTTTCAGGATTTACATCAACCCCGACCTCATCGGCGTTGAGCTGGGAGGAAGCCTTAAAAATATTATCGCCATCGCCTGCGGTGTCTGCGATGGGCTCGGATTCGGCACCAACGCTAAGGCCGCCATCCTAACCCGGGGACTTACCGAAATGGCGCGGCTCGGGGTCGCATTAGGGGCGAAACGCGAAACATTTTTTGGGCTAACCGGGCTGGGGGACTTGGTAACCACGTGTGTCAACTCTCACAGCCGAAACCGTTTCGTGGGCGAACAATGCGGCAGAGGAAAAAGTATCGGCGAAATTATCACGTCCACCGAAATGGTCGCCGAAGGGATAACAACCGTCAAGGCCGTACTGGCCCTGGGAAGAAAGCACAAGGTCGCCATCCCCATCACAAAAGAAGTTTACAACCTTCTCTATAAGAAAAAGCCGGCCACCAAGGCCGTATCTGATCTTATGAGACGGAAGCTTAAGACAGAGTAGTTATCAGCAAAAGTTATTTGTGAAGAAAATTTTCGGAGCGTAGCGCAGCTCGGCTAGCGCACTTGAATGGGGTTCAAGGGGTCGTGAGTTCAAATCTCACCGCTCCGACTTTAAAATTTGCCGACTTTTATAGAATTAAAGTCGGCAGGAAAATCCGGGCGAGGGTGGCTATGGATGACAAATGGGACCAGCAAGAGCGTCGTCGCTATATCCGCATTGAAAAACATTTTATCATCACCTATCGCGATAACGACGATCCGAGCGTAATGATTGAGGTTTCCCAGTTAAAAAATATCAGCATGGGCGGAATGTGCTGCGTGACCGCCCGCCGATATGCCCCGTCGACAAGGATGAATATCGAACTGAAGACACCGTATGTCTCAAAACCCGTCCCTTTAACCGGGACGGTCCTGGACTCCACCGAAAAAGTTCCCGGGATTATTTACGAGACAAGGCTCGTCTTTGATCGGCTGGATAACCAGGCAGAATTTGTATTGAATAAAATCGTCGGACTATTTTCAAGAATGGTGAAGGAGAAAAACGATAATGAACAGGCTTAATGTAGGGCTCATCGGCTTCGGGACCGTCGGTTCCGGTGTTATTAAATTCCTGCACGAACGCAGGAATTACATCAAAAATAAATTTAACACCGAATTTTCGGTAAAGAAAGTGTGCGATTTGTATATCAAAGAACAAAAATCGCCCCTGTTGCGCGGTATCGCGCGCACAACCAATTTTCATGACGTTATCAATGACCCCGAAATTGATGTGGTCATCGAACTCATCGGCGGTATGCATCCGGCCTACGAGATCGTTTTGGGGGCGCTCAAGAACAAGAAGCACGTCATTACCGCCAATAAAGAGCTCCTGGCCAATGAGGGGAAGAAATTATTCCGCGCCGCCTTAAGAAACAACCGGGACATCTATTTTGAAACCTCAGTGGGGGCAGGAATCCCGCTCATCAAATCCATTACCGAGGGTCTCGCAGGCAACAAATTTAACGGCCTTTACGGAATCATCAACGGCACTTCGAATTTTATTTTAAGCGAGATGGCCAAGAGCAACTGTTCTTTTAAGTATGCCCTGCAAGAGGCCCAAAAGCGCGGCTTTGCCGAAAGCAACCCGACGCTAGACATCAACGGGATGGACCCTGCCCACAAGCTGGCCATCTTGGTTTTTCTGGCATTCGGAAAATTTGTTCCGGTTAAAAATATCTTTGTCGAGGGAATCGAAAATATTTCCCACGCCGACATTGAGCACGCCCAAAGCCTGCAATTGGTTATCAAACTCTTAGCCATCGCCAAACGGGTCCATAACGAGCTTGAGGTCAGGGTACATCCGACCCTGATCCCCAAAGACCATCCGCTGGCTTCCGTCGGAGGGGTATTTAACGCGATTTTTCTAAACGCCGACCCCTTAGGGGATGTGCTTTTGTACGGACAGGGGGCAGGCCAGATGGCCGCCGCTTCAGGGGTAGTCAGCGACCTGATTAACCTTGCCGCACGACACAATGCCGGATCGCCGGTGCGAGTCGCAGATTTATCAAAAGAAATCTCAGCGATAAAGCTGCGCAAGATGGATGAAATAGAAACAAAGTTTTATATCCGGTTTATGGCAATTGATAAGCCCGGTGTCTTATCAAAAATCTCAGGGATATTGGGTAAATACGGCATCAGCATCGCTTCCGTTACCCAGAAAATGCGCAAACGCTCTTCGGCTGTTCCGGTCATTATCTTGACTCATCATGCCCGGGAAAAAATGCTGCGCTTGGCCCTGGAGAAAATAACCAAGCTATCGATTATCAAGGACTATCCCGTCGCCATACGGATGGAAAAACTGTAGAAATCTTTTTCACACATTACCCCGAAAAATCAGGGAGCGAAACATGAATTGGCAAGGAATTATTCACCGATACAAAGAGTTTTTACCCGTTACCGACGACACACCGATTGTCACCTTAAATGAGGGGAATACGCCGCTTATCTTTTCCCCTCACCTAACCGAGATGATCGGGCTTGACGTTTACCTTAAATACGAGGGGACAAATCCGACCGGTTCGTTCAAAGACCGGGGCATGACCATGGCCATTTCCAAGGCCAAAGAGAACAATGTCACTGCGGTCATGTGCGCCTCTACCGGCAATACCTCGGCTTCGGCCGCGGCCTATGCCGCGCGCTGCGGATTAAAGTGCATCGTCCTCATTCCCGACGGTAACATCGCCTTGGGAAAATTGGCTCAAGCCATGGTCCATAACGCCCAGGTGCTTGCGATTAAAGGTAATTTTGACGATGCCTTAAACCTGGTCAAGGACATTACGGCTAATTACCCCATTGCCCTGGTCAATTCGCTTAATCCCTTTCGCATCGAGGGGCAGAAGACCGCGGCGTTTGAGATCTGCGACTTCTTGGGCGATGCACCCGACTATCACGCCATTCCCGTCGGAAATGCCGGCAACATCACCTCGTACTGGAAAGGATATAAAGAATATAACCAAAAGGACAAATCCGAGAAGCTGCCTAAGATGCTGGGTTTCCAGGCGGCCAAATCCGCGCCCATCGTTGAGGGAAGAATCATAAAAAACCCGGAAACTATTGCCACCGCCATCCGTATCGGCAACCCGGCCAGCTGGAAAAGCGCCGAGGCCGCGCGCGATGAATCCAACGGGCTGATCGAGGCGGTCACCGACGAAGAGATCCTGGAGGCCTATAAGATGCTGGCGTCATGTGACGGAGTTTTTGTCGAACCGGCATCAGCCGCGTCGGTCGCCGGTATTATAAAATTAAACCGCAGGGATTATTTCCGAAATAAAAAAGGGAGCATTGTCTGCACCTTAACTGGGCACGGATTAAAAGACCCCAATATTGCCATCAAGAGCATTAAGGAACCGGTCACGGTTGAGGCGAATTTAAAGACGATTCTAAAACACATTGGCTATTAAATCCTTAAAAAGCAAGAAAATACTCGTCACCTGCGGGCCCACCTGGGTCCCGATTGACGACATGCGGGTCATCAGCAATCGTTCCACCGGTGAATTCGGCCATGTTATTGCCGAAAACCTTAAAAAAGAAGGGGCCGTAATCACGCTTCTGGAAGGCCCGGTCACGAGTACCGAGCGGCCCAAAGGCGTGCGGGTTTTAAAGTTTTTGTTTTTTGACGAGCTGTCAAATCTCTTAAATGAGGAATTAAAAAACGATTACGACATTGTCATTCATGCGGCGGCGGTTTCCGACTATCAGCCGACCCATACCTACGGCTCAAAAATAAGTTCGGAATTTTCCCGGCTGACACTCAATCTGACGCCGGCGCCAAAACTGATCGACAATATGAAGAAGATAAACCCAAAAATATTTTTAGTCGGATTTAAACTGGAATCTTCAATCGAAAAAGAACACATGATGGTCAAGGCCCAGAATTTGATGAAGAGGGCGGATTGTGATCTCGTCATTGCCAACTGTCAGGACAATAAGAGCTACATTGCCTATATCGTCGACAAGGAACGAAATGTCTTAGGCCAAGGGGTTGGCAAAAAAGATGTCGCAAAAACGCTTACAAGAATTTTAAAGGAAAAATTATGAAATATATCGTTTTAGTCCCCGACGGCATGGCGGATTACCCTCTGGCGGACTTAGGCGGCCGGACCCCTTTGCAGGTCGCCAATAAACCCAACATGGATTTTATCGCCCAAAATGGCCTGGCCGGTTTGGTCCAGACCATCCCCGACAAAATGCCGCCGGGTTCGGAAATTGGAAACCTGGCCCTGATGGGTTATGACCCCGCGACTTGTTTCTCGGGCCGTGCTCCCTTAGAAGCCGCCAATCTCGGCATCGAACTTAACGACAACGAAGTCGCCTTTCGCTGCAATCTAGTCACCATCGAGAACCAGAACATGGCCGATTACAGCGCCGGGCACATCTCCCATAAAGAGGCCTCAGTTTTAATTGATACGCTTAATCAGCATTTAAAAACCGACGCCGTGCGTTTTCATGCGGGAAAAAGCTACCGTCATCTGATGGTTGTAAAAACCGATGACCCCCAAACAGTCGCTAAAATTAAATGCACGCCCCCGCACGATATCATGGGGCAGGAAATCAAGCGCCATCTGCCCCAGGGAAAACATGCGGAAATTCTGTTAAGCCTAATGGAACGCTCGCGCGATATCCTTAACAATCATTCCGTCAATCAAGTACGTATTGACCTAAAAGAAAATCCGGCCAACATGATCTGGCTCTGGGGCCAGGGCCAACGGCCCAGCTTAACATCTTTCTCGGATAAATTCGGGGTTAAGGGATCGGTTATCTCGGCGGTGGATCTTATTAACGGCATCGGAAAACTCATCAAGCTGAATGTCGTTACCGTGCCCGGCATCACCGGTTATTACGACACAAATTATTTGGGCAAAGCCCAATACGCGCTGGACTCGTTAAAGAAAAACGACTTTGTCTTTGTGCATGTCGAAGCAACGGACGAAGCCGGGCATAACGGCGACATCCGGATGAAAATCACCTGTATTGAACGCTTTGACAAAGATGTGGTGGGTACCGTATTAAAGCATTTTAAGGGCAGGGATGATTTCCGTATTCTCGTCGTTCCCGACCATGCGACACCGATTGAAAAACGCACGCATACCAGTGACCCGGTTTGCTTTTGCATGTTGGGAAACAATATTTCCAAGGACGGCATCTCCGAATTCAATGAAGCAACCGCGAAAGAAAAGGGGCTCAAGTTTCCCAGCGGTGAGGCAATGATGGAATATTTTATGAGAAAAATCTAAACCAGAGGCGCAATCGGCAAGGACAGATCGCGCCAGCACACCCCATTAAAAGGAGTCAAGCAAAAGTAAAATGAGCAAAAAACTTGTAGTCCAAAAATACGGCGGCAGTTCGGTTAAAGATAGCGACCGGGTCAAGGCCGTCGCCAAACGCATCGTTTCCTACAAAACCCATCACCAGGACGTCGTCGCTGTTGTCTCGGCACGGGGAGATACCACCGATGAGCTGGAAAGCCTGGCGTTTGAAATTACCAATAATCCGCCGGAGCGGGAAATGGACATGCTCATCTCGACCGGAGAGCAGATTTCCTGCGCGCTTTTGGCTATGGCGATCAAAGAACTCGGGTTTGATGCCATTTCATTTACCGGGGGCCAGGTCGGGATTAAAACCGACCGGATTCACACCAAGGCACGGATTATCACCATTGATGCCCGCCGTATCCGAAAAGCGCTCACGAAAAATAAAATTGTCATCGTCGCCGGCTTTCAGGGCGTTACCCGGGATGACGAAATTACAACGTTGGGACGCGGGGGATCCGACTTAACCGCGGTGGCCTTAGCCAAGGCCTTAAACGCGGATGTCTGCGAAATTTACACGGACGTGGACGGGATCTATACCACCGACCCGCGCATCGTTACAGAGGCCAAGAAAATCCATACCATAACATTCGAAGAAATGCTGGAGATGGCATCCTTAGGCGCCCAGGTTATGCAGGCGCGTTCGATTGAAGTCGCTAAAAGATTTAACATCCCTATTCATGTACGATCGAGTTATTCCAAGGAGGAAGGAACCATGATCACCAAGGCAGACGAACATATGGAGAGCATTGCGGTGCGCGCCGTCACCTGCAATAAATCCGAAGCAAAGGTAACCATCTGCGACGTCCCCGACAAGCCCGGGGTAGCCGCCAGGATTTTTACCGAGATTTCCAAAGCCGGTATTAATGTCGATATGATCGTGCAAAATGTCAGCCGCATGAAAACAACCGACATTTCATTTACCGTCCCCAAGGTATCGTTAAATAAAACACTGGCCACCGCGCGCCACATCACCAAGACCATCGGCGGCGGAAACATCCTTCAGGACGATCAAATCGCCCGTGTTTCTATTGTGGGGGCAGGAATGCGTTCGCATTACGGCATTGCCGCAAAGATGTTTAAGGCCCTGGCCGATCAGAAGATCAACATCGAAATGATTTCAACTTCCGAAATCAGCATCTCCTGCATTATCGAACGAAAATTCTCGGACATGGCGGTCAAGACACTGCATAAAACATTTAATCTGGAAAGGACTTGAGCAAAATGTTAAAAGTCGTTATCTACGATACGACCCTGCGGGACGGCTCCCAAACTGAAGGTGTGTCATTTTCCGTCAACGATAAAATCAAGATCGCCGAAAAACTTGACGATTTAGGAATTCATTACATCGAGGGCGGCTGGCCGGGCTCTAACCCGAAGGACAAGGAATTCTTTAAGATGATGCAAAAAAAGAAATTAAAGACAGCCGTCCTGGCTGCTTTCGGCTCAACCCGGCGCACCAAGATCAAGGCCTCCCAGGATCAGAATTTGTGCGACCTGATTGCCTCCGGAGCCCGCACCGTCACCATCTTCGGAAAAAGCTGGGATCTGCATGTCCGGGATGTCTTAAGGACAACCCTCGAAGACAATTTGGAAATCATTTTTGATTCCGTTAGTTTTCTAAAGAAAGAAGGGCGGGAAGTATTTTACGACGCCGAACATTTTTTTGACTCTTATAAACAAAATCCCGAATATGCCCTTAAGACAATTCTTTCCGCCCAGCAAGCCAAAGCCGATTGCATCGTCCTGTGCGATACCAACGGCGGCACCATGCCGGATGAGGTAAGGAAAATCATTCGCGAGATCAAGCCGAAAATCAAAACACAATTAGGCATTCACACCCACAACGATCTGGACTTGGCCGTTGCCAACAGCCTGACGGCCATTCAAGAAGGCTGCACCCAGGTCCAGGGAACGCTCAATGGGCTAGGCGAACGCTGCGGGAATGCCGACTTGTGCACCATCATTGCCATCTTGCACACCAAAATGAAATACACATCCATTCCGGATTCAAAGATTAAACAATTGCACAAGACCTCTTACTTTTTAAGCGAAGTAACCAACATCAAATTACCCGACAATACACCGTTTGTGGGTCATTCAGCCTTTGCGCATAAGGGAGGGGTTCACATCGATGCCATGCTTAAAAACCCTCTGGCTTATGAACATGCAAAACCGGAAGTTGTCGGAAACCACCGCCGGTTTTTAACCTCAGAGCTGGCCGGGAAAATGCCGATTGTCTTAAAAGCCCAGCAGCTAAATCTTAAGCTAGATAAAAAATCTCCGGAGACAAAGAAAGCCCTCGAGGCCCTGCAGGCAAAGGAATACGAAGGCTACCAATATGAAGCGGCCGATGCCTCGTTTGAATTATTTATGAAAAGGGAGTTTAAAAAATACACCCGGTTTTTCCAGCTGGAAGGATTCAAAGTCACAACCGAAAAACGCTACGACGGAAAAGTATTTGCCGAGGCCTCGATCCGCTTAAAGGTTAAAGGAAAAGAGGAGTTCAGCGCTTCCGACGGAGACGGCCCGGTGGACGCCCTGGACCGAGCACTGCGCAAGGCCTTAACTAAGTTTTATCCCAATCTAACGCAGATGCATCTTTCCGATTACAAGGTGCGCGTTTTGGATACCAAATCCGGAACGGCGGCCAAAGTCCGGGTCCTTATCGAATCACAGGACGAGACCGATTCCTGGACAACCATCGGTGTTCACGAAAATATTATCGAGGCCAGCTGGGAGGCCTTACTCGACAGCATCGAATATAAACTTTTAAAAGACCAAAAGAAAAAGTAACCCTTCGACGCTCCCCGCCCTAAAGGACGGGGTTTGCGCAGGGTTTTTGATCTCATTGGCGCCTAAATTCCTTTCGGAAGGGATTTAGGCGCCGCAAAAATTAAACTCCGAAGCTCGCGCTTCTTTAACTTTACGAACAATGACCGAACTATCTACCCGCTACAGCCCCAACGAAAACGAAGACAAGTGGCTTAAGTTCTGGGAAGAAAAGAATGTCTTTCATGCCCAGGCTAACCCGGATAAAAAGCCGTATTCGATCGTTATTCCACCGCCGAATGTTACCGGCATTCTGCATATGGGCCACGCCCTGAACAACACCCTCCAGGATATCTTGATCCGGTACAAACGCATGACCGGCTTTGAAACCCTGTGGATGCCGGGAATCGACCATGCCGGTATTGCCACCCAAAATGTGGTTGAAAAACAAATCGCCAAAGAAGGCAAGACCCGCCAGGATTTGGGCCGTGAGGAATTCTTAAAACGCCTTTGGGAATGGAAAAAACAATACGGTGACACTATCATCCGCCAGCTGGAAAAATTAGGCGCATCCTGCGACTGGCAGCGCACGCGCTTTACCATGGATGAACATTATAGTGAAGCCGTCCGGCATACATTTATCACGCTTTACGAAAAAGGCCTCATCTACCGGGGCCAGCGCATTATCAACTGGTGCCCGCGCTGCCAGACCGCCCTTTCCGATGAGGAAGCGCAGCATAAAGAAATTAACGGTTCGCTTTACTATATACGCTATTCCTTTAAAGAAAATCCCCATGATAGCGTTACCGTTGCCACGACGCGGCCTGAGACCATGCTGGGGGATACGGCCGTTGCTGTTAATCCCACCGACAAACGTTATAAGAAATTCATCGGGAAAACCCTAATCCTGCCGCTGGTGAACCGCGAAATTAAGATCATTGCCGACGAACTGGTCGATCCCAAATTCGGTACCGGCGCGGTTAAAGTAACCCCGGCTCATGACCCGAACGATTTTGCCATGGGAAAGAAACATGATCTCGAATTCATAAATATCATGCACCCCGATGCCCGCCTAAACGAAAAAGCCGGACACTTCTCCGGAATGAGCAGGGCGGAGGGACGCAAAGCAGTTTTGGAGGCCTTAAAACAGGGGAACCTCTTAGAAAAGATTGAGCCGCACACCCACGCGGTCGGCCACTGCTACCGCTGCGACACCATGGTCGAGCCTTACCTATCAAGGCAGTGGTTTGTCAAGATGAAACCGCTCGCCCAGCCGGCAATCGATGTCGTCAAAAAAGGAAAAATAAAGTTTTATCCTTCCCGGTGGACAAAGGTGTATCTCAATTGGATGGAAAATATCCAGGATTGGTGCATCTCGCGCCAGATATGGTGGGGGCATCGCATTCCGGTATGGTACTGCCGCGATTGCCACAATGACAACGCGCCTATCGTATCTAAAATAACGCCTCAAGAATGCCCTCAGTGCCATTCAAAAAATATCTATCAAGACGAAGACGTTTTAGACACCTGGTTCTCATCCTGGCTTTGGCCCTTCGCCACACTTCACTGGCCCGAAAAGAACAAAGACCTCGAATATTTTTATCCGACTTCTGCCTTATCTACCGCACCCGAAATCATTTTCTTTTGGGTCGCGCGCATGATCATGGCAGGGCTGGAATTTATGGGAGACATCCCGTTTTCGGATGTGTACATCCACGGGACGGTGCGCGATGCGAAGGGGCGCAAGATGTCAAAATCTCTGGGTAACGCCATTGACCCGCTGGAAATCATTAAAGAATACGGCGCCGATGCGTTACGTTTTAGTCTGATCATGAATTCCGGGCAGGACCTTTTTATTTCTAAAGAAAAATTCGAGATCGGACGCAATTTTGCCAATAAGATCTGGAATGCATCCAGGCTGATTTTGATGAATATCCCCGAGGGAGAAAATAATTTTGATCTCGCCAATTTAAACAACCAAAAGACACTTGACCTGCCGTCCCGCTGGATCCTCGCGCAGTTCTATGCGACATTAGAAAAAGTTGACAAGGCGCTTGATAAATACCGTTTCTCAGAGGCCGAGACGCTCATTTATGACTTTTTCTGGGGAAATTTCTGCGATTGGTACCTGGAGACAATTAAAGACAAATTCTCGGACAAAAATACCAGGATTGTTGCCGCAGGAATACTCGAGCAAACCCTTAAAATGCTTCACCCGTTCATGCCCTTTATCACTGAGGAGATCTGGCATAAATTCAACCCCCATGCCGGCTCTCTGGCCGTTGCGGCTTGGCCCACCATCAACAAACAGCTTATCGACAAAAAAGCGCAAGGGCAGATGAAGGCGATAACCGAATTGATCAATGTCATCCGGAATATCCGCATGCATTGGAATATTGACCAGCACGCATCGGTTGAATGCTTTGTGCAGGCTAAAACTGAAAATGAATCGGACCTGATAAAAGAAAATTCCGGAATCATTAAAATACTGGCTAAGATCAGCAATCTTTCCGTCGAAAGAAATCTTCCAAAGCCAAAAGACGCAGCCACCGGCATCGCCGGAAAGCTGAAATTTTATATCCCTTTAGCCGGTGTCATCGACATCGAGAAAGAAAAAGGGAGGATTACGGCGCAAGTTAAAAATCAGGCTGCTGCTGTCAAAGACCTGTCAAAAAGGCTTAAAAACAAAGATTTTCTTAAGAAAGCGCCTAAAGAAGTCGTCGAAAAAGAGAGGGCGCGCCTCGAAACACTTCAAGCAAAAATTAAAGAATTAAAAACCGCTCTTAAAGAATTATTTTAAGCAATTTGTTTTCTCCATAAAGGCGTGCTATACTTTCACTTAGATAATCAAAAGGCAAACTATTCGAAAGGATAGGGCCCATGAACCTCGAAAAGGTTCATGGTCTTGCGTTTTACGGGCGCAAGGGCAAAGCCACAGGCCTTCGTTCCGCCAGAATGCGGAAAAAGACAGCTGGGTTGCATTATCAAGATAGAATTAAACATGACAAAATTATCATTGCGTCATTTTTAATTTGATAATGCAATCCTGTCCAAGAAAGACAGGATTTTTTTGTGACTACGAAAGATTGACAATGATTATAAAAATGAGAGGCAGCAGCGGTTTCACTCTGGCAGAGCTCCTGGTAGCGACTTTTGTCCTGGTCGTCGGAGTCTTAAGCGCTCTTTTATTCTTTAGTAATGCCATGAACGCCACTCAATATGCCGGAGACGTAACCGAAGCGACATCGCACGGTGAATACGTCTTGGAGGAAATGAAGACTCGTACGACACTGGCAAACATTGCTGGCACAAATTGGAGCGCCTGGGTAACCGGCGAAAGCATCTATTCATTGCCCGGTGAATCTATTACAGTGGCCATCACCAACGCCCAGGCTAATCCGCTGGATATTGACTTAGACGTTAGCTGGACAAGAAAATCAAGGACAAACAACGTGAGCTTACGGACGCGGATAACAAAATGATACGCCGACTCAAACATCGAACAGGATTTTCTTTGACAGAAATGATCATCACAACCCTGTTGGTTGTCTTCATATTCGGCGCTCTACATTCAAGCTTTTTAGGGGGAAACTCGACCTGGCAAACATATAACGGAAAAGTTAAAACACAAGGCGATGCAAGAAACGCGCTTTTATTCATGACCAAAGAACTAAGACCGGGTAGCGGCATTACGGTAACCCAAAATACAAGTAGCGCTACGGTAAATTTCGTAAGAGAAAACGGCGGTGCTGCTTCATTTAGCTGGAGCAACAGCGGAGGCACGGCTAATCAGATCGTCTTTCAGACACAGGCGACAAGCCGGATTATTGCGAACAATATTTCGGCACTTTCCTTTACTTATAATGATGTCGAGCCAAAATGGATTATCGTCACCCTCACGGCAACAAAACAGATGCCGCGCGGAAATATTGCAAGCTTTAGTCTAAAGGAAAAAGTAACCTTAAGGTAAAACGATTATTCGATTTCCGGGGAGGTGTTCACATGAAGACTCAGACACGTAAAGACAGAAACACCAAAAATGATAAGGGGGTTATTTTGATTGCGTCCTGTGTCTTTCTGGTCGTACTTTTAATGTTGGCCGCGGGCTTTACCCTGCTTTCCACTAATGAACTTAATAGCGCCCGCCGGTACCGCGATTCAACCGCGGCCTTCTGGGCGGCCGAAGCCGGAATCAACCAGTTTATCCGCAATCCGCAGATGCTTGATGGAAACGCACCTCCAGCCATTACGATTGGCGACTATTCGGTCTCTTTGGTCAAAGACGATTCCGATTCAAGCCTTCGAGTCGTTACCGCGACAGGAACAGCCAACGGTGTGCAGCGTAAAGTCCAAGTAGAATTTCCGGCAATACCTCCGGATGTTTTTAATAATACCATGTCAACCGGCGGCGACATCGATTTGGACGGTAATACCGGCCTCATGCAGGTGCATGGCAAGGCGCGCCTCGGAGGAACATACAATGATCTAGGAAAGAATCTCCATGCCGAGTTTGACGATAAAGTTGAGGGGGTAAGCTCAAGTCTGACCACACTTACCTTTCCTGACGCAAACGGCAACGGTACGGCTGATGAATTTAATGATTTTGTTGAATTCTACCGCGATGTCGCTGCAAGCTACTCAGAAGATGAAGTCGTATACATCCGAGGTAACGGGACGTACACGATTACGCCCAATGATTCGTTGGAAGGAGAGTCGCTATCAAACAAAAGGATTATTTTTATTGAAGGCGATGCCCCCGGTCACGGCAACGTTAATGTCGTATTCGGCACAACCTGGGAAAATAATCAGGACATGACGATTATTTCCACCGGCTCAGTAAACTACATTCAACCATTAGAATCACCCTCCAATAACTCACGGCTCAGCGTTGTCGCGTGGACGCAGTACTACGAACCGGCGGCATTGGTAAGCGCGCACGATGGGCTTACCTATGCACATGACAATGCCTACCTGCGCGATGTCCTTGACATATCCGTCACCCATGGCAGCCTCATCGCAAACAATTATATTTACGTCAAGGAAACAGTCGCATGGAAAACATTTAACTACGATAGCGCTATCATCACCAATATCCCACCCGGATTCGCAGGTCTAGTCGGAGGGGGAGGAAGCGGATACTCAGCGACCCCCAGCGCCTGGCGGGAGATTTAATCATAATGAACATATCACCTAAAAAGAAAATCATTCTGATCACTCTGGCTTTTTTTCTTTTTATATTCTTGAGCAATGGTTTATTCGGTCTCTTTCTCGAGAGCGAAAATAGAAACCAGACACCCGAGATCTCCAAGAAAACGAATCTCTCTACCGCTCCTAACCTACCCCAGAAAGCCACTTCTAAGAAACGCCGTCCTCTCATTGCCCAGGACCCGGCTAAATATGGAATTATCGTCCAATCCGCGGCTGACCAGCCGCGCAATCAGGAGCAATGGAATATCTTTATGGATAAGGTTCTGGTCAAATCAAAACTCTTGGAGCAAGAGAATGCAAAACCTGCCCTCGAAATGATAAAAAAAACACCGGAAGAATTTCAGACCCGCATGAAAGAAATTGATAACCGCATTGCCATCTTTGAGCAGAAAAAAATGGAGAACCCGAGCGACGAAGACGCCCAACAACGGCTTCAAACATTCTACGCGCTTAGGGCCATGACACAAGCGATGGAAAGTAAAATTACCGCACCTAAAAATGAACCATCCACCCCTGCTAACATACTCCCAGAACCGGCTTCCGAGAGCAATCTTAATTCTATTGTTAAATAAGAGAATTATCTTGAAACCGATACCCCCTCGATACTATAATCAGACACTGACAAAACCATAAAAAAATGAAAATTAACAAAACGATCGATAAAATTACCGCACTGGCCATTCGCGAAGACGTTGGCAGCCAAGACATTACCACCAATGTCCTTGTCCCTAAAAAAGATACCGCACAGGCCTTCTTTGTCACCCGCGAACGAGCCGTCATCTGCGGCCTCAATCTCGTCCAAGCCGTATTCAAGAAACTTGACCCAAACGTCAAATGCCGTTTTTTCTGCAAAGACGGCGATATGGTTAACGCCAATAAGAGAATTATCTGGATAGAAGGAAAAACCCGGTCACTCTTAACCGGCGAGAGGGTAGCGCTCAACTTTTTGTGCCGCCTTTCAGGAATCGCCACCGCCACGCGTCATTTTGTCCAGGCTGTCCGTCCTTACAAAACAAAGATTATGGACACGCGCAAAACAACTCCGGGCTTGCGTATTTTGGAGAAATTAGCCGTCGCCTGCGGAGACGGAATCAATCACCGGTTAAATCTTTCCGAGATGGTCTTAATCAAAGATAATCACCGCACGGTCTGCCTTTCAAAAATATCGATTCCAGAAATGATCCAAAGGGCAAAAAAGATGTCTAATAAACCCGTCGCGGTCGAGGTGGATGATTTAAAAGAATTCGAGCAAGCCCTAGAGGCAGAACCCGACATTATCCTTCTGGACAATATGACCCCGACACAGATTCGAAAGGCAGTCAAATTAGCCCGAAAACTCAAACCCGGAAAAAGAGCCGCGCTGGAAGTTTCCGGCAACGTAAATCTAAGAAATGTCCGCGCCATCGCAAAAACCGGAGTCGACCGCATCTCTGTCGGTTCCCTTACTCATTCCAGCCGGTCGGTTGATATTTCGATGGATATCATCATTTAATATGAAAAAACTACTATTGGTCTTGTCGATATTTTCTCTCATTTTCCCATGCGTCACCGCCTATCCTCAAACCGAATACACTATTTTCGACGATAAAGCACTCTTAAACGGCTATGCCGAAAAATACGCCAACCAGACAAAAGACATACTCCTGGAAATGATTAAGGATGACGCACTCGCTTCTTACAAATGCGCAGCCGCTATCCATGTTTTCAAAGAACGTTTCAGCAAAGAGATCTTCTCCCCCGAAAAGAATCTAGTCGAGAAAATCCTCCTGCATCGGCTGGCCAAGACGAGCTCGAATTTTGTCGAAATTGAAATCATGCATACTTTATGCACGATAGACCGTTATAAGTATTTTGATGCCATGGTCCCCGCGCTCATTCAACTAATCGACCATTATAACGAAACCGTAAGCGAACTTGCCTATAGCAGCACCAAAGACATTATCGATTCCGGCTATAACCGCTCCAGAGAAGCAAGGATAGTCTTTAATGTGTTGCGCCGGATGCTTTTTTTGTCCCGCAAGAAACTTCAAGATGTCAAAGAACCGAGCCTAAAATTAAAAAGAAAGCTCGACCTGCTGCGCTGGTCTATCAAGATTTTGGGCACGCAGGAGCTTAAAAAACTCCCGGCAGAAGTCATCAACCTTCTTTAATGGAGAGGTAGTAACTATGGCTAATTCAAATACTGGTGAAAATCAAAACGGCACTGATCGCCTTGTCGAAGAGAGGCGTAAATTTATCCGCTTGAGCATCGACGTTCAGATCAATTATTCTGTCCTTAGTCAAGCCGACCAACACCGTTCCATAACCAAAAATATTGGCGAGGGAGGAATCTGCCTGGTGACAGACGGACCGTTAAATGCCGGCACCCTCCTGAAGCTTGAAATCATACTCCCCGAAGACCCGCCGCCTATTCAAACGGTAGGAAAGATCGTATGGATAAAAACCTTTAGCCTCGCCAATGAAAACCGCCCGCGCTACGAAGCAGGCGTACAATTCATCAATATCAGCGAAAGAGACCAGCTAAGAATCGGCAAATACGTTTTTAGCGTTCGGGCCGCCCGATCAACCGGTATTTAACAACACGTCCAAGATGCTCGTCGCCTCCTAATATTCTTTCTTATGAAAAAAAGAATCTTCATCGGTTGCCTGTTTGCGATACTAACCCTCGGCAGCCTTGCTGCCTGGTTTAAATTCAGCTATCCCCAATTCTCTTTTGTCGATCTAACCGTTGACCGGGCTGCCGCGTTAAAGGCTGCCGAAACATACCTCTTTAAAGAACGCAATATCTCAGGAGAAGGATACCGCCGGGCAATTATTTTTAGCTCCGTAGTTGCAGCCAACCGGTATCTGCAGAAATCCCTCGGATTTGAAGGAGAGCGCGATTTTATTCAAAAACACCATTTTGATCTTTTTATTTGGATCGTCCGGTTCTTTAAAGAGAATCAAAAAGAGGAATTTCGTATTGCGGTAAGCGCTGCGACCGGAAAAATAATTTCTTTTGGGCATACAATCGATGATACCGAAAAAAGGGATTCTCCGGACGAAGAAACTGCTCAACAGATTGCCGTTGACTTTCTCCGGGATTATTTTCATTTTAATCCAAACGATTATACGTTTGACAGCAAGCAATCAAAGAAATACGAGAACCGCACCGACCATTCTTTTTGCTGGCGCAAGAATGATGTCAGCATCCCCTGGAGCAGCCAGCCGGACGCCGGAACGGCAAGACTGCTGGTAAACGCCACGGTTAGCGGCAGTGAAATTATTTCCTTTACCAAAGACACGCTTGACATCCCCGAGAAATTCAACCGCACCCGGGAGAGATTTGTTTCCTGGTCCCAAAATCTGTTTATTCTTTTTAAAATAATTTATTTGATCCTTCTGGGCGTGGCAACGTTTTTTGTTATTGTCCGGCGCCATCATTTGGCAATGCACTCGGTTAAGAATTTCTATGTTTTCATCGCCGCATCACTATTAATTACCAATATCCTGTTTTATCTCAGCGAATACAGCGGCATCCTTTTCGATTATCCAACCGCATCTTCTCTCGCAACCTACCTCTGGAACCACGCCCTGGAAGTGGGCATTCCCGTCTTTATACTCTCGGTCGCCATCCTGATGCCGGGCCTGGCCGGAGAATCACTTTGCCGTGAAGTCTTCCCGCAAAAAAAGAAGGGGGGATTCTTACACTACCTGATTTCCACTTTTTGCTCACGAGACATCTTAAGATTGGTATTCTTAGGTTACGTGGCTTTTATTATACTCATCGGCATGCAATCTCTGCTCTTTGCCTGGGGCCAAAAAAGCCTGGGGGTCTGGATAGAGCATTCCTGGCTAACCCAGATTTCCACAAGCTACTTTCCCTTTCTGGCAGCGTTCGTTATCGGATTTAGGGCGAGCATTATCGAAGAAGTGACCTTCAGAATCTTTTCCATCAGTTGGATAAAAAAGATAACAAAGAGCACCGTTCTTGCCGTGATTATTTCTTCGGTCATCTGGGGTTACGGCCACAGCCTTTACCTTGTTTATCCTGTATGGTTCAGGGGGTTCGAAACAACCTGCATGGGAATTTTCCTTTCTGTCATATACCTCGCCTACGGCATTATCCCCGCAATAGTAGCGCATTACGCGTTTAATGTATTTTGGAACTCGGCGGGATTTCTTTTGGGAAAAACGAATCCTTTTTATTTCTACAGTTCCCTGGCAGTGCTTTTTTTGCCCTTCTTTCTGGGAGTCATCGCATTCTTCCTCAACAGGCCCGAGTCGGAGCGCCCTTTACGCTGGAAACTAAACAAACACCAGCTATATAACCTCGCGGTGCTTAAGGCCTTCCTTGCCCAAGAAAATGGTCTTAATAATCAAACCGCACAGCAAATACGCTCCGAGCTTATCAATCATGGATGGGATACCTGCGTTGTCGAAGCTGCCATAGAGGACCGGCTCGGCAAAAACAATCAGCAATAGCCGTCACACCGACGGCTTTTTGCTTGCAAAATAGTTTTGGTTTGTTATAATTCATCGTTTAATACAAAAATCTTTCTCGCGGCGCAGAAATAAAAAAATGCTTTTAAATCCATTCAAATTCCATTCCCCGGCAGATCTTAATGAAGCCGTACGCCTGCATAACTCCCTGAATAACGCACGAATTCTGGCGGGAGGGACCTTCGTCATTAACACTCTTAAGTCCTTGAAGAATATGGGCGTTAAGACTCCGGAAAATATTATAAGCCTTAAGAAAATCCGCGAAATCAAGGGCATTTCTAGAAGTAAAGAAGAACTAAGTATTCGCTCAATGGTTACAATCACGGAGCTGTTTGAATCACCCGAGATTACCGAAAATTTTCCCGTACTTAAAACTGCATGCCGCCACATCGCCACCAATCCCATCAGAAACATGGCAACCGTCGGAGGCAACCTAACCTGCCGCTATACCTGGACAGAATTAGGAGCAATCCTCGTCGCCCTGGATGCCCAAATGCATTTTGCCGGTTCAGACGGAAGAGAAGAAATAATTTCTCTGGAGGAATTCTTCAAAAATCAGGCCAGAAGTTCCAAGATCTTGAAATCCGTTTCCATTAAATATGAAAAAAACACGCGCACCAGCTATCAGCGCGTCAGAAAATCATCCGAAGTCGACGTACCGCTATTGGCTGTCTGCATAAAAACAAACTTTATAAAAAAGCGTTTTGCCGATACGCGTGTTGTCATCAATAACGGCCTTGAATTTGCCCGAAGAGATTTGAAATTAGAGACATTCCTGGATTCGGTTGAGCCCGGCAATCAAACCGCCGCATCAGCCCTGGATCATCTGGACACCTCAATCTACGACACGAAAGAGGATGACTACAAGAAAGCAATGTTTCGCGTCTCAATCAAAAATGCCGTTAACGAAATCCTGCAAGGCTCAAAGAAATGATTTTAAACATCAATAAAAAACAATACACCGTCGACATTCAGGGGCACGAAACCCTGGCTGAAGTGCTCCGCGACACATGCGGCCTTACCGGCACAAAGATGTCCTGCAATGAGGCCGAATGCGGCGCCTGCACAGTCATCATCAACAAAAAGGCTGTCCTCTCCTGCATCACCCTGGCAGCGGATGTTGAAGGCGAAGAAATCACGACCATCGAGGGTTTAAGCGACGGGGATAATTTACATCCTGTCCAGCAGGCGTTTCTGGATCACGGCGCGGTTCAATGCGGTTTCTGCTCACCGGGGATGATCCTGGCATCCAAGGCATTGTTGGATCAAAATCCCAAGCCGGATCAAAATGATATTGCCTATGCCTTAGACGGCAACATCTGCCGCTGCGGAGGATATTTAAAAATATTTGATGCCGTCCGAGCAGCAGCCGAAGAAAAAAGCTCCGTAAAAGACAAAAAAGTATAATTTAAAACTTTAATGAATACCGATAAAAAAGAATATACCAATCCAGTCGGAAAAAGCGTTCCTCGCATCGACGGCAGGGGACTGGTCACCGGCCAGGCAAAATACACCTTTGACTTGAAACTTCCCGGTATGCTCATCGGAAAATTGCTGCGCAGCCCGCATGCGCATGCGAAGATCATCAGCATTGACACATCAAAGGCCGAAAAACTGCCCGGGGTCAAGGCCATCATCACTGCCCGGGATACGCATTTAATCAAATTCGGCTCCAACGAATATTTTTTCCCCCAAACCATCGACCAGATGGCTATTGAGGCCGATAAAGTCCGTTATATCGGCGATGAAATCGCCGCTGTTGCCGCCGTCGATGAGGAAACCGCGCAAAAAGCCCTTTCACTAATTGACGTCCGATATGAAATCTTGCCGGCTGTTTTCGATATGACCGAGGCCATGAAACCGGGCGCACCGCAGATTCACGATGCCCTGAATAATATCGCTCTCATCTTGCCGGTTAACTTCGGCAATCCCGACCGGGCGCTAAAAGAATCAGACTACGTGCGCGAAGATATTTTTTATACCCAATCGGCGGCCCACTGCGCCATGGAGCCGCACGTCTGCGTCGGGCAATTCGAGACATTTTCTAATAAAATCACCCTTTGGACTTCCACCCAAGCGCCCTTTAAGTGCCGTGAGTCGCTGGCGAAATGCCTTAAAATGGACTTAAACAACATCCGGGTTATTAAATTGGCGGTAGGAGGGGGGTTTGGCGGAAAATTAGAAATGTTCCCCATGGATTTTGCCGCATGCCTGCTTTCAAAAAAGGCCGCGGGGCTGCCGGTTAAAATCACCTACACCCGCGAGGAGGAATTTTCTTTTTCCCGGCGCAAACATAACATGATTTATAAAATTAAATCCGGCGTCAAAAAAGACGGGACCTTGACCGCCATTACCGGCGAGGTCATTGCCGACGGCGGCGCCTACTGCAGCTACGGGCCCACCGTCCTGGCGGCAGCCATGATGCGTATTTTTATGGTGTACAAAATAAAGAATTTTAAGATAACCGGTTTTCGCGTTTATACCAATAACCCGATCAGCGGTGCCATCCGGGGGTTTGGAGGAGTGCAGTCCGGGTTTTCGGTTGAATCACACATGGACCTTCTGGCCGAAGGCATCGGCATGGACCCGGTTGAATTCCGCTTAAAGAATATTACCACACCCAACATGGTTACCGTGAATAAAATCATGCTCACCACCAACGGCCTTAAAGAATGCATCGAAAAGGCCACTCGTGCTTGCGATTGGAAGAATAAGCGCGGCAAGCTGAAACATCTGTGCCGCGGTATCGGTATCGGCATTGCCGCCGACGTCATGGGTTCTAAAATGTATAAGGCACACGAATCCGCCGGCTCAATTATCAAAATCGAAGAAGACGGTTCCGTCTATCTTTTTACCGGGGCCGCCGACACTGGCCAGGGTTCCAACACCGCCTTATCACAAATCGCCGCCGAAGAATTGGGCGTTAGCTACACACGTATCAAATGCACCGCCGCCGATACCGAGATAACACCCTTTGATACGGGGAGTTTTGCCAGCCGGGTAACATTCATTTCCGGGAATGCCACCAAAAACGCGGCCACCGATGCCAAAAAACAAATCTTAAACATCGTTGCCGAAGAACACAAAATGAATGCGGATGAATTGGACATCAAGGCCGAGCAAGTCATTAACAAGAAATCCAGCTCCGTCATCATGAATTTCGACAAGGCGCTCGAACTTTGCTATTCGTTTAATTACGGCCGGCAGATTATCGGCCGGGGAAGCTATAACCCTAAAACCACACCCATCGATTTTCGTACCGGCGAAGGAAATGTCTCAGGCAGCTACGGCTTTGAGGCTCAGGTCGCCGAAGTCGAGGTCAATAAAGAGACCGGCCAAGTCAAAGTCCTTAAAATGTGGGATGCCCATGATGTCGGAAAAGCGATCAATCCCCAATCCTGCGAAGGGCAAATCGAGGGTTCGATCACGATGGGCATCGGCTATACGTTTTATGAAGATTTAAAATTTAAAAACGGCAGAGTCGTTAATCCCAATTTTGCCAATTACCGCTTGCCCCGAAGTATCGGCACCGTGCCTATTGAAACCATTTTTGTGGAAACCAACGACCCTGAAGGGCCTTTCGGAGCCAAGGGGATGGGGGAGGCATCGTTGCTGCCCACTTCCGCCGCTATCGCCAACGCCATCCAGGACGCCGTGGGTGTGCGTATCAAGGATCTGCCCATCACGCCGGATAAGATTCTAAAAGCATTAAAAGAAAAAGATTTGATGGAAAAAAGTAAAACAAAAAGCTAAAATAGGAAATCACAAGAATGCAAAATATGAAAAACAAGGAGGAACTTCCGATGACAAAAAGAATAGCAGCCCTCATTTTCCTTACGGCAAGTCTTTGTATTTTTACATGCGCCTGCACCCTTTATCAGATTGATTTTGAAAGCACCAGCGACAACTACTACCCGGCCAAGACTTCCGCGAACGAGGTCGTTTACCTGGAAACAGTCAACAGGCCTTACGAGGTCATTGGCACTGTTACCGTTAATGCGGAAAGAAACCAGAAATTAGACAACGTGGTCGACAAATTAAAATTAGAGGCGGCCATTTTAGGCGGGGATGCGATCACCAATATCCAAACCAATGCCGGAACCGGAAAGTGGGCAAAGACAAAACCTAAGAAGATTTTCGGAAACGCGAATGTCCGCACAAATTTTGTCGCCCAGGTTATCGCCTTTAAGGACGTTCAGGCTGGGCCCAAGGCTAAGTAGCTCTTTACTGCTTCAAATTCTTCGGGCGTATTAAAACTCAAGAGAATTCCTTTATCATCGACGGGCAGACACACAGTCTGCCCGTTGTATTTACGCTCAAATTCATTAAGCCCTTTTTTATCATCCCACTGTAAAAGCTGTTCTTTAAACTGCGCGCCAAACACCGGCGGATGCCCGCGCTTTCTTTGGTAGGAGGGGATCAGAAAAGAGAAATTCCCGCTTAAAAACTTATCGATGATCCGATCGATTGTTTCTCCCTTAACCGCCGGCATATCCACCGGCAGGAGCATGACCCCGCGGCATTCCTTAGAGACATTCCGTAGTCCAGCCTTAAAAGAAGAGGTCTGGCCAAATATGTAATCTTTGTTATAGACAACCTTGACCTTTTCATGATTTAATATATACGGTTTTATTTCTTGATAACGATCGCCTAAGACAACAATGATTTCGCTTAATTTGGAATCAATAAGGATATTCAAAATATATTCAACGACGGTTTGCTGATTGAGCCGAGCCAGAGCCTTAGGAGAACCAAAACGGCGGCTTAAACCCGCCGAAAGAAGTATGCAGGAAATCATAGAGTCATTATAGAATCCTGCTGAATCTATGTCAATTCCGGTTCTTTGCTGTCAATTAACTTTTAGCATGTGTTGGCATACGGAGGAATGATATTTGTTAGTTTATTTTCTTGCCTTTGCACTTCTCGTCGTCGGATTAGGAGCCGTAGCCTGGTTATTTCTCCAGGAAGAGCAAAGAGAAAAAGAAAGCAAGGCGCCCAGCCTCTTGGACCGCCTGGGAATAGATACGCCCCCCGCCAAAGAAACTTCGGCAGAAAAGAAAGATTCCTCCGCTTCTGCGGAGAAGATTCCGGAAAAACCTCCCGAAACAATATCTATCGACCAGAAGGAAATTTCCAGCCAAGTCGAAGCATCCCTAGAGGAAATCGAAAAGCTCACGGAAGAGGCGGAATTCAAAGCCAAATGTGAGCGGCTTGAGATGATCCTTAAAGAGAAGAACGAAGAGATCGAGAAAAAAGAAAACGCCTTGTCTTCCGAGCTGAAGGCGAAAAAAGAATTCAACCGAATTAAAGACGGCCTCGAGAAAGAAATCAAGGATCTCAAAGACAAGAATCATAAAACACAACTGGAATTAAGCGCCGCGCAAGCCGAAGTCGAAACCTATCGAAAACGCGGCCTGCAACTCGAAGAGAAAATCAAAACAAAAGAGCAGGATATAAAGCAAAAAGAGCAACAGATCAACGACCTGAATAAGCGCATTTTAACTTTTGCCACGCCGGTGCCGCCGGCCAAGGCCCCTGAGCCCGCACCGATGGTTAAACCTGAGCCGATTCCGGCAACACCCACACCACCGGAGACACCCAAAATCGAAGTTGTTATCAGCGGGCCTTCGGCACAGCCGGTAAAATCCGAACCTGTACAAAAAGAAGCAGCTAAAGCTATTGAAGCACTTCCGGCAAAACCTGAAACGAAACAAGAGCCGAAAATAACACCTGTGCCGACAGAAGCAAAAGAAGTCCAAGCACCGGCTCCGGCACTCAAGCCGATACCTGAAAGAACAGCGCCCGAGCCAAAACCCCCGGAACCGCCCAAGCCTCAAACCATTGAAATCAAAGAAGAAAAATCTAAGCCTGAACCTGCGCCGGTCGAAATAAAACAAGAGCTTCCGGCTAAAACCGCTGCTCAAGCAATCCCGACTCCTGAGCCTGCCCATAAGCCGGCCGAAATCAAACCCGATTCTGTGCCGCTTCAACCGCCGGCTGAAACAAAAACTCCAGCCGCACCTTTGCCCGAAACCACTATTAAAATTAAATCGGAACCTGCGCCCGAAACAAAACCGGAATCTCCATCTCCAAAGAAGCCCGAGCAAACAAAACCTCAATCACCTGCCATGCCTGAGCCCGCGCCGGCCGCAAAAGAATTACCAGAGAAAATTTCCAAGGAACAGCCCAAGCCGGACGAACCAAAACCGGCCGAGCCCAAGCCGGAGGCCGAAGCCGAAACGGTTAAAACACCACCGGCAGCCGCTACGCCAACACCGCCGGCCGCCGCCGCGGCAACACCGCCAAAATCTGCCGGAGAAAAAAAGTTCAAGCAAGGTGAGCCTATACGCCAGCCATTTCGAAAAAGAACATAGCCTAAAAATAAAAATGAGAGGAAAAATATGTTGAATCGTATTTTAACAAAGATGTTCTTCGGTATAATCGCAGTTCAATTATGCTGTATACCAGCACGTGTAAATGCCCAACCAGCAGAAAGGAACAATACCATGTCAAAACCCGTCATTGTTTTTGAAACCACGCAAGGTACAATCGAAATACAATTATTTCCCGACATCGCCCCCAAGGCCTGCAACAACATGATCGGCCTCATTGAGAAGAAATACTATGACGGCATTATCTTCCACCGCGTTATTAAAGATTTTATGCTCCAGGGCGGCGACCCTACGGGAACCGGCCGCGGAGGAACAAGCCTTTTAGGCAACAATTTTGAAGACGAATTCAGCCCCAATGTTAAATTTGACCGCAAAGGGCTTTTGGCGATGGCGAACGCCGGGCCAAATACCAACGGCAGCCAGTTTTTTATCACCACCGTGCCCACGCCATGGTTGAACATGAAACATACGATCTTTGGCGAAGTCATCAGCGGTTACGATGTGGTTCAAAAAATAGAAAATACGCCTGTTGACGCCAACGATAAGCCGATTCAAACCCAGAAAATTATCAAGGCTACCGTAAAAAGTAAGTAAGGTCTTTTATAATTTTCCCTGAGAATCCCCGAAAATTTGGTAAAATACTCTTACCAAATACCGGAAAATTTATATCTCTATCCGCTGATTAATACCATGAACGAAGAACTCCTGCAAAAAGCCCTGGAGGCCTTTAAGAAAGAGCAAAGTTTTGCCTTTGCCACTATCGTCAATTCTACCCTCAAAGGCACTCCCCGAAAAACCGGTTCCAAGATGATCGTGCTGGAAAATGGTTCTATTTTAGGGAGCATAGGAGGGGGGCCGGTTGAAAAGGCCGCTCAAATCGCCTGCCGAAAAGCCATTAAGACTCGCAAGACCGCTCTCATCACCTACCGCCTTTTAGGGGTGAAAAATCAGCCCATCTGTGGCGGCCAAATTGATGTCTTTATCGAACCTTTTGCCGGCAAAAAACACCTAGTAATTTGCGGAGCCGGCCATATCGCTTTGCCTTTATCGATGATGGCAAAAATCCTCAATTTCAAAGTTACCGTTATGGACAATCGCAAAGAATTTGCCAGCAAGCGGCGTTTTCCCCATGCAGACAATGTCATTCTTTGCAATCCCGCTCAAGCGCTTAAGCGCTTGATAATTAATCAAGACACCTACATAATGATTATTACCCATGGCCACAAATACGACTTTCAATGCCTGCAAGCTGCATTAAGGACCGAGGCAGCCTACATCGGGGTCATTTCAAGCCGGTCAAAAAGGATAAAATTCTTTTCCCGCTTACAGAAAATGGGCTTTTCAAAGAACCATCTGGGCAGGGTTTCTATGCCTGCCGGAATCGATATCGGGGCCCAAACTCCGGAAGAAATTGCCGTTTGCATGATGGCTGAAATCATCGCCAAATACCAGGCACCCCATATCGGAACTGCCAAATTTAAGGAAAAATAGGGCCTTAAAAAGCACGACAAAAAGGAGAAAATACATGACCAAAGATGACGTAATTGACCTTATCAAAGATGCCGGTTTTGGCTTCCTGGCAACCGCGGAAGGCAAACAGCCACATGTGCGCCCCATGATGCCGCACTTGGACGAAAACGGCAACCTTTTATTGGCAGTACTTTCGCATTTAAGGACCATCCAGCAAATCAAAGAAAACCCCCTAGTTGAAATCTGCTATGTTGACCGAAAGATGCGGTTTTGCCGGGTCAAAGGAAAGGCCTCGGTAAGTACGAACGCGACAAACAAGGAAATAGTATTTAATAACATCCCCATGCTAAGGCAGTATTTTACCAGTCCCCAGGATCCCAATTTTACTCTTTTGGAAATAGAAACCGGCACCGTAGAAGCCATGTCTCCGGGCCAGAAAGCCCCTGACATACTTAGCCTAAAATAGCCCGTCCTAGGGCCTTTTAAGGGGCTTTAAAGCCCCTTAAAAGGCCCCTTTGCCAGCCTTCCAAAAGCCAATTTCCAGCTAATCAACCCTCCCTTCGGACTTCTCAAAAAAACCGGAGGGAGGGCTATAATTTCTCCAAAACTGATCACCTATTCAGACCCTGATAGAATCCTCATCTTTTTGCCTAAATTTATCCAGGTTTTATAATACACGTATACCTGGCAATTCCAGCACTATTATACTGCCCATAATGTCAAATACCTGCCAGTCCTAGTAATATCATTATAAGAGAAGTAAGTTTGAAATGGGTTATTCACATGTTTTTGCAGATTTATGCATTATCTACATCTATAACCACTTAGAGCAATCTTACCATATTCATATAGTTAACATAACATATATTATAGGAAGTTGAGCTTACAGGTGAAATAAGGCCAAAACTGTCTTTACGGCTAACCAGGAACAACCCACGGTCAGCAAACATTTCCCCTGATGTCGGTTTATTTGTGAGAACGTTTGTTGGTGGGCAACTGAGTTGATTGGGAAGAAACCGGAACTGCGGATGATATTTGGACAGATCCGCCATGGATGCGGATGATTTTGCCGGTGACTAAGGCATTAGCAATTAGCTTTCTGGCCTCCCTCAAAATACGGCCAAATGTAGCCCTGGAAACACCCATAGCCTGGGCTCCTTGGCTTTGGTCTAATCCATTGACATCGGCTAGCCTGATTGCCTCAAACTGGTCAATTGCCAGGTAAGCTTCATCCGGCCTGCCGGGTTTTCCCCTGGGGCTAAATTGGAGAATCCTGGGAGCTTTTTGGACTATACGAACCTTTTTTGGGCGGCCTTTTGGGTGCATATTTTTCTGATTTTATTGGTCAATTTCTGCTTTAAAATTGCCCTAAAATTACTCCAAAATTACGGTTAAAATCCTTATTCAATTATGATTAAATGCTTAAATCAACCCCATACTTATTATGAGCATATGCTTATTATAAACGGCATGATAAAAATATACAAATATAATTTTTTGAATTTAAAATGGGTATAGGAAGAATTAATACGCGGCAGCGGAATCAGCAACAGCAGAAACGAGTTTTGAGAGCCTTTTGGCAACATTCGGCTTTTGGTCAAGCAGCGGATCGACATCCGTTTTCGTATGCAGGTTAAGGACTCCGAAAATGCTATCTTTAAGCTTAAGCGGGGCGATAAAAGAGTGTTTAATTTCGGACCTTTTTAGGAGACTTTTTATCCGGTTTTTCCCTTCTGTCCCATGGATAACATAGGATGCATCCTCCTGGACTGCCAGACCGGCAATGCCCTCCCCTACCTTGACACGGGTATTTCGGGCAATCGTCTTATCGATACCCCTGGAAACCTTTATAAAAAGGTCCCCTTTTTCCTGGTCCAAAATCATGATAGAACCGCATTCTGTCCTTGTCATTTTAAGGGCAATTTCCAGAAGACTTGACAAAAAATCATTAGAATAAACAAGGGAACGGGCGCTTGGAGTAATTGTTTCCCGGGACTCATCCGCCAGTTTTATGTGCTTTTTTTGAGATTCTACCTGCTTATAAGTTAGCTGAACAACATACTTTGAGACTTCATAAAGCAAATCGAGAATCGCTCTTAAATTCACAAAAGAAATAACACGAATATCGTGCAGGGCATCAACCAAATCCCTAAAGTTTAGCCCCATCTTTTGGGCAATGGCTTCGTATTCCGAATTGTCTAATCTTTTGGTCAGGATAACCGGGCCGACAACCAGGTAGGCGACCGGCTTACCTTCCTCAATATCGATGGGAACCGCAAAGCTATGCAAACCTAAAGAATAGTGGTATTCAAGATAAAACCCGTGTTTCTTAAACCTGTCCAGAATGCTATCGTGCGCGCTGAACATATCCGACCCAACGGAAGAATAATCCAGGAGTTTGGCGCCATAACGCTCGATATTGGGCAAGGTTAAGAAAACTTTGCCCTCCGTGTCCACAATGAATATGTTGATTTGAAGTGCTTCGATAAATCGCTGCAAAATCAAGCGCCACCGCTCCCTGTCAATAAGCTCGGTGGTGACTCGCCTCGATGCGTCTTTATTTATAGGATAATCCATGCTTAGGCGACCTTGTCTTTTTGTTTCTTAAAAGAGATACCGTATTTCTTCATTTTATTATAAAGGGTTGTCCTATTAATCCCCAGGGCAGCGGCTGCGGCATTACGATTCCAATTCGATTCTTCCAATGTCGCCAAAATAAGTTCTTTTTCCGGTTTCTGCAGGCCTTCTTTGAGAGACTTTCCGTTCTCAGGCTTAGATTGAATATCCTTTGTCCGAAACGTCTCCGGCAAATCCCATTTATTAATAACCGGGGTTTTCGCCATAATCACCGCAACCTCAATGGCATTTTCCAGTTGCCGGATATTGCCCGGCCAATGATAGGCAAGGAATATCTCCCTGACCTCATCGGAAATACCGGTAATTTTCTTATTGTTCTTCTTGCTATGCAGACCAACCAGACAGCTGACCAGAAGATCGATGTCCTCTTTACGCTCTCTTAAAGGCGGCAAGGTGATCGGGATAACATTAATACGATAATACAGATCCTCCCTGAATTTTCCGCTCGCGACCAATTCTGTCAGGTTTCGATTGGTGGCGACAATAATTCGGGCATTGGTTTTTTTAATTTGTGTATCCCCGACTCGTTCATAAACACCGTCCTGCAGTACCCGCAAAAGCTTGCCCTGAAGATTAGGAGAGAACGAATCAATTTCGTCCAAAAACACTGTCCCCTCCTGCGCCCGCTCAAAACGGCCGATATTATCTCGAATGGCGCTGGTAAAAGCACCTTTCACGTGGCCAAAGAGCTCGCTTTCCAGCAAAGTCTCGGATAATGCCCCGCAACTGACCTCGACAAAAGGCTTATCCTTTCGATTGGGATCTGCCTTGTGCACAGCAGATGCCACCAACCCCTTACCGGTCCCGCTTTCCCCTGTAATTAAGATCGTTGCCTTTGTGCTCGCGACCGAGTCAATCAAACTGTAGATCTTTTGCATCTTCTGGCTGGCCCCGGTCAAGCCATGATAAGAAGAACGCGATGCCTGGGCAACCGCCTGTCGCAAATCCTTGTTTTCCTCCAAGATCTTTTTTTTCTCCAAGATCTTCTGGATAGTCATCTTAATTTCGCTGTCGATAATGGGCTTGGTGACATAATCAAAGGCGCCTTTTTTCATCGCATCCACGGCGGATTCGATTGTCCCAAAGCCCGTAATTAGGATGACCTCTGTATCAGGAGATTTTTGCTTAACTAACCGCAGCAATTCAATACCGTTCATTTTAGGCAGCTGCATATCGGTAATGATAATATCCATCGGCTGGCGCTTTAAAACTTCCAGCGCCTCTTCCCCGCTTTGCGCGGTTAGGGCATTGTACCCTTGAATACGCAAGATCTCATACAGGGAGTTACGAATCAAGGGTTCGTCATCGACGACGAGAATATTGTATTTTTTAAGCTCGCTAAGCATACGCACTCAATACCGGTAAGGTAACGCTAAAAGATGCCCCCTGATTTGGGGCGCTGACAACATTAATTTTTCCGGTGTACATTTTGACGATTTCGTTAACAATTGTTAAGCCCAAACCACAGCCCTTGTCAATCTCTTTGGTCGTGTAAAAGGGTTCAAAAATTTCGTTGATCACGTCCGGCGGGATTCCCCTGCCGTTATCCGAGAATTCAAGGACAATCTCCTGGTCCGAACAACGGGTCTTAATCCTGATCAAGCCTTCCGGCTCAACCGAGTCCACGGAATTGCGGATAAGATTTGACGCCACCGTCTCGATACCAAAATCCAGGATATCCGGCAAATCATTGGCGAAATCAGTCTCAACCCGGATATTCTTTAAGCGCAAATCGCCTTTTAAGGAACGCACGGCGTCTTGAATCGCATTATTGACGTTCCTTTTTTGCATCGTCGGCGGAGCCTGGCGGGAACAAGCCAATAAATTACGGATAACATCAGCCATACGGTTTAAACCCTGTTTGACTTCCATCAGATAACCGCGGACAACATCATCGTCTTTAATATGGTCCAGGGAAAGATTGACATACCTTAAGACCCCGTCCAAAGGGTTATTCAATTCGTGGGCAATGCCGGCGGTTAATTTACCTATGGAGGCCAAACGCTCCTGGAGAACGACTTGTTTCTTGAGCCTGGCAGCATCTTCGCTCTTTTTGCCGAGCTCATCTTTGAGCCCCTTGGACTCTTTGACAATCGTTTTAAACTTTTCAAAAAGCTGTATACGTCTGTAATTAAGCGCAATCTGGCTGGAAAGAACATCTAAAAGCTGCAACTCGCTTTCGCTAAAACGTTCTCCGGTTTCCTTATCGGAAAGGCTGATAACACCGATCAATTCATCCTTGATTAAAAGCGGGGCGCAAATAAATGACGGAGTGGAATATTTCTTTCGCGCCTTATAACCCTCAAAGCGGCTGTCGGCAGCAATATCTTCGACGACCAAAGGCTGCTTGCTTTGGGCGACACGCCCGATAACCCCCTCCCCCATCTTCTTGATCAAATGCTCTTTCTCGGAGACTTCCATCCCCTGGGCGATCTTTAAAACCAGTTCTTTACTGCTACTATCCAAGATAAAGATAGAGCCGCGCTGAGCCCCAAAAAGTTCCATGGTTTTTTTTAAGGAAAGTTCCAGCAGGTCGCAGCCCTTTAAGGACACGGCGACGGCGTTGCAGATATCACCGATCTTTCGAAAGAGATCTTCGTGGGAAAGCTCTTTTAAATGAGGATTAGGAGAAACGGGCATCTCAATTTTTCAAGAAAACTTTTGCGTCCGCGTCTTTTAACGTCTCCAGGCTTTTAATCATTTTCTCGATGACTTTGGCCAGAGGATGGCTAGGTTTTTCTTTTAAAATATTCTGATACAACTTGATGGCCGCGTCTTTATTTTGTAGCTTTACCAGAGAAATAAAGTTGATCGATTTAAAAATAACCCCCGCCGTCCTGGGGTCGGGATATTTTAATAATGACTCGCCAAAAGTCTCCATCGCCGGCTGCCATTGTTCAATATCCGAATAGGCGCCTGCCAAAAGACCCAGGGCCTTGAATTCGATAACCGAATTTTGGTTTTCGCTGATGATCTTTTTGTAGTGAGCAATCGCCTGTGTATAGGCGAGCGCTGCTGCCTGGCCATGATTATTAAACTGATGGTACTTTGCGATATACAAAGGCATCATCAATCCGCCGTCGGTTAAGGGATACTGGCGCATGATCTGCTCAAAGGTCTTAACCGCCATCGAGACGTTTTTTTCTTCCTGGTAAGTCTTGCCGGTCAAAACCAGGGCCTCCGAGCACAGGGCCTTGTTATCCGGGTATTTTTTGCAGGTTTCCGCAAAGACCTGCCTGGCCTTATCAAATGACTTTCCGGCGACGTAAGTCTGGCCCAGTAAAAGATTGATCCCGGGCACCAGCCTTGAATTCGGAAAACTCTTAATAATCTTACGATAATTCGCGGCAATGGACTCAAAGGTCTTTTCCGAAGTTGTCTCCTGATTCTTGGCAGCCACAGCCAGCTTCTGGTTGTTGGACCAGACAAGCTGCTCGACGCGATAATCGCCCTTGAGGTCCAATAGCGACAAAATCACAAAAAGCCCGGCTAAGACCGCAACCAGTATCGTCAGTATCTTCTTCATTTGTTTTCCTTTGTTAAAAAGTAATATGTCGTTACGGAAGTCAAAATAACCGCCTCCACAAAAAGCTTAACAAGGATACTTAAGATAATAACTGCCGCCTGCATAATCGGGACCTTTAATGCCAAGTCACCCGCAGAGACAATGCTACGTAGCATGATGACCGGGATATACACCAAAGTTGGAATAAAAACGATTCCCAGGGTAAAAAGAAACGCCCGCTTAAGATAGGAGAAATTCTGGAGAAACGCTTTTTGGATTTTGAGTTTTTCGATAACAATCAGCGGGACGATATATAGAAAGATAGCCGATATAAAGATATCAATCAACAAGCCAAAATACGGCCGGCCGTAAACAATAACGCTTTTGATCATAAAAAAGATTCCCGTCTCCGAACGGATGCGCAAGGCCCGGGCAAAAAGCAAATCGTAACCCTGAATAATGATCAATGTCGTTAAAAATGTCAGCAAGGCCGCCGCAAAGATATGGATGTATTGGGGAAGTATTTTCTTGAATATAATTTTTGGATTCGCGGGTTTGTCATTATTGATAGCGACAACAATGCCAATCGCCACCGCAACTAAGAACACATCGACAAAAAGATACAGCGGTATCTGGCAGTAAAAGAATAAATGCTGGATAAGTTGGAAATTATAAGGGAAATGAAGAAAGCCTTCGCCAAACAATTTCCGGATAACCGGCCCAAAGAAAACGGACAACGGCCATCGCGGGGCAAAATACAGAATTTCCAAGACCAAAAGTTGAAGAAAAACCGTGATGCACAAAGGAAAGAAAATGACCGGATGCGCGACCAAGGTGTTAAGCGAGTTACGCAATAAAATTAAGACGTTTTTCCCTGCGGATGTTTTCGCCATGCCCTCTCCTTATGTTTCAGAACTCGTTCTAAAAACTATACTTAAGCAACTCGGGGTTATTTTAACATGGCTCCCCGGGCATGTCAACCCAACACACGAAACTTTTCAAGCTCGGGTCAAAAAAATAGTGACAGGCTGCCTAAAACCTGCCACTATTTTTAATGGGTAAGAGCACAGACCCGTTTTGTAATAATTTTCCGGCGAATTTCACTCCGCCATTCCGGCAGAGAACGCCGTTTGGTGGCAATCGCCCTTCATTCATCCCGGATCTTGCTATTGAAAAATCCGGATGTATATTATCCTACACTGCTAGGTTATTTTCGTTTCCGTGGCTGTATTGCTAAACGTTACTAAATTAACTTAACTTGCGTCTCAAACCCACTAAACCAAGCAAGCCGCTGCCTAAAAGAAGCATGCTCACCGGTTCAGGAATCGGCGCTACACGAGTAACCAAAAACATCGTGTCGTTGTAGTCACTATCGAACATCGGATCATTAAGATTCAGATCCTCGAAGGTGAGTAAATACGTATCAGACGACAGCGTGATAAGAACCGGGCCACTGCCTAAATCGACATAATACTGCTGGCCTGCTAATGCCGAAAGGTCATAGGCGAGCATGTGGTCTATCCCGTCAGGGTTCAGACTCGGATCGGAATACCAATGATTTACGGATGCACCGTAGGTTGAGGTTAAGGCAAATCCAAAATTCTGGGTGGTATACGGATTAATTCCACCTGGAAACGGATTGGCCAAAGTGCCAGCCCCGAGAAAACCATTGCCCGGACTAAGCGAAATAACATTCTGGATAGAGCCGGGAACTCCGGAACCTGGCAAATATACACCCAATGAATTAGTCGCAGCGGCGCTTAAACCGATAGCCATAAACGCACTAGACTGTCCCCCTCCACCTAGATCATACCAGTATGAATGTGGGTTAACTACCTGAAAGGAATCAACCATTTCATTGCTGGTATAAATGTTGGTGCCTAGCAGAAGATTGATGGCATCATGAATATCCGGAGTCTGCCCCGTCTCGTTTGGCGTAGGAATCAAATCCGGCGTCGAATCATAACCGTCACCGGTCATGGTTGGGTCATACGGACCCGGGTCAGCAATAGCCGCGACCGGAAGCATCGCTAATGCCAATACTGCGATTAGAACTAAACTTAGATTTCTCACTCTCCACCCTCCTTTTATTTTACTTCTTTGGTTTCTAAATATATCCGCTTCTATCGACTTTAATAATGTCGTTAATTTGTGCATTAAGCTTTCCTTCTTTTAAGCCCGGCCAACCCGGCTAACCCACCGGACAAAAGCAACATCGACATCGGCTCGGGAACAGTCGGTTCAGGCCTATTGGCAATGACTATATTGCCAAACGCAAAGTTAACATCAGAAGAAATATCCATCCAGTCAATGTCCTCTGAGCCATCAGCAACCCAGCCAAAGAACGCGGCACCACTATCACCATTAACCGCCTGCACCAGACAGCCTTCTTCATCATCTAAGATGCAAACCGATATATCATGGACCTCAAACGGATTCGGCTCCAATTCAAAACCAAAAGCATAAACGCTATCCGAGAAGGACCCGTTTAATGCAGTCTCGCTCGAAAAAAGGACCGCAGGAGTTCCCCCTGACCATGTTGCCCAGCTTGAGTCTACCTGATACCCCACAAGATCACTGTCAAACGATACAGAATTAATATCCGCCAGATTTAACGGATCTCCGGCCGACAAGACATTGTATTCCGGCACTTGACCGGCAATATCCACGTTAGAAAACAAACCAGCCAGTGCTGCTTCCCACGCCGCGCGGTCGGTATACCATGTAAGGGCGTGAGCTTGGGTGGTTGATACCCCTAAAACCATAATGAGGCCCACTGCTAAACTGAATAATGCTTTCTTCATTTTCCTTCTCCTTTTAAATTAGTTACTAAATAATACCTTATTCTCTTCTCTATATAAACTAAGCCTTGATTCTCTTTCGGCCTAGTAATCCGAGTAGACCCAATCCCAAAAGACTTAAAGATGCCGGCTCCGGCACTACCCGGGTGATAAACTGAAAACGTATCCGGTCATTGTAGTAATGGCAGTCCGGGTCAAACCCAAGCCCAAAATTCCCGTCCGCGATCGCCAAATTCAAGGCAGCAATTTCATCTTCGGAAAAACGATAGGTTAAATTCTCCGGCGGATTAATCCATCGAGTACCATCAAAATATTCATTATCATCCGTCCATGTAAACAAAGAAATCCCCTGGCCGTTAAAATAATCGCCGCTGGCCTGATTATCTCTGTAGGTCATGATGCCCGCCGGCGCATTATCAAGAAGCCGCGCGTATAAAATATCCGGTTCGATTTGCCAGTTATTAATATTAATAAATTGCATCCGTGCCCCGATAATCACTTCGCCGGGAGCCAAACTTTGGTTCATCCCCCAGGAATAGGCAAAGGAATGGTCTAAATCACCCATATCCGGGTCCGGCGGAACAAACGTATAAACAGTTGCCCAGCTAACCTGAGCGCCCATCAGTAACATTGCTGCCATGATTAAGGTAAGCAGGATTTTCTTCATAGTTTAACCCAAAACCTTTCTGCGGACCAGGAATCCCAAGAGCCCTGTCGCCAAGAGGCTCAAACTAGCCGGTTCGGGAACAGTGGGAAGATGGTCAACAGTTGTTAAGGAAAAGTTAAAGTATTTACTGCTGTCAAACGCCAAACCTTGCCAGTTAGCTCTCAGGGTATGGTCATCATACGATAATCTCGATATATCCCATCCCACTAAATTCGTATCAATACTAACATTGGTAATGATATCATCGATATTGCTGATAACCAGGCCGTTAAATGTTGCATCGACCCAAGAATAACCACCATCCGCGAGAAAGTCGACAAGAATGCTCGTATCTTCGGGGTTGACGCTATAATATGAATAATAATTAAATACATCGCTCGTGCCCGCAACGACAGTCTGACTTCCCATATTCAGGTCTATTGTAGAAAGATTAGGAAAATAATGAGCAGCCGAGATACTATCACCCAATAACCCTGCCTGCGCGGCTCCTACCATACACAACATCACAATACCTACGACGAATGCTGTAAAAATCTTTTTCATTTGTTGCCCCTCCTATATAAGGATGTTATGAGACCCTTCGTCTTCGCAGTAATCCAAGTAACCCTAATCCCAAGAGGCTCAAACTGGCCGGTTCGGGGACAGTTGGCTGCCCGTCTTCATTGATTCGCACATTATCTATACTCGGCCAGAAACCATTATAGTGCGGTGCAATTCCCGGGGCATAGAATGTCAGCCGGCTGACATTATCGGCATCAACAGACACCGTTAACCAATTGCTCCAATCGGTATAATTACTTAAATCCACCGTACTCTGCCATAATTGATTATTACCCGCATCAAACGCCGCAATGTCAATAAATCCGATATCCCCACCACCGTAGAGCTCCCAGGGCATGGCATTCATTTGAAAATCATTGAGGTGTATAGGCGAAGAAAAAAGGATGTCATCGTCATTGTTCCACCACTCATTATACAAATGCCCTCCCCCTATTCCATTCCAGAGCATTCCTCCGCCAAGAGTTATCCCGGGAGTTGTATCGGTGTCAAATGTCAAAAGTGTCGCTTCCGCTTTTACGGTTAGAGCAAGAATTGCCAAGACCAAGAATAAATTCCTTAAAAGTCTGCTCATTTGCTTCTCCTCCTTAATAATAATGTTATGAAACCCTTCGTTTTCGCAGTAATCCAAGTAATCCTAACCCCAAAAGGCTTAAAGTCGCCGGCTCGGGAGTAACCGTAAATGAGCCACCCATGTTGTCATTGGAGCAGCTGGCAACCGAATAAAAAAGATTAATGTTCGTGTCATGCGGAAAATAGTTGTAGTCCATAACCAGATGCCAGCGATAATCCGGGTTTGAACCTATGAGCTCTTCAAAGGAAAAAGTGCTCGCCGAACCCAAAAGAGTTCCGGATGTAATGGCGACCGGCTGTCCATGATTATAGCCATACCCGGGGATAGCATAATCATCCGAGACATTAAGAGTATTGATGCTGTAAAAACCACCCGGAATTAAGCCTTCATGATCGGTAAAAACGACACCGTGGTCATAAATACCATCACTGTTAAAATCAAAGAACAAGTCTCCGGCAAATGTGTTCCAGGCGCCAACCGTAACCCCGGTTTGAGGATAATTGGTATAGATATCAAAAGTCATAGTATTTCCGCTTTCAACGATATCCATCCCGTAAAGTTCAAACGCTGCGATTCCAAGCCTATCCCCGACAACATCATCAAGAGTATAGGCCTGGGCTTTTCCTGCCGCCAAAAGCAATATGAGTAAAATTGACAAAGCTAAGAGATTTTTTTTCATAATTAAACTGTTCCTTTTTTATTAACAATCTTTAAAATGCGCTTTCGTACCAACCCGAGTAACCCTAATCCTAAAAGACTCAAGCTGGCAGGCTCAGGCGTATGATGACATTGCGGACAATCCGGCACTAAAACCGAATCATAATATATAGGATTGTTTCCGTATTTGACCAGGCCGGTTCCCAGGTAATTCGTATTATCGATCGGCGCGCTAAACCAGAAATAGTCATATTCCCCTATCATATCCAACGAATCACTGCCGATATTATTCCATTTGACACCCCAACTCTCGGTTGAACCATCATAGCCGGAGACAAAGCTATACTGCCTAAAAACATCGCCGGTTAAACCGCTCAAGTTAGAACCATTGGTCGGAAGACCGTTAGCCCCCGCTGTCAACGCCATAACTTGCAAAAGGTCTGCATCGTAACAATCGGGCAACTCTAAAGTGAAATGACTAAAACCGTTGTGCGCGGTGCCGCCCGGAACAACATCCACGCGGTATAGCCATTGATACCAATTGTCGTATCCGCCCAGGCCCGCGTTAGCCGCATCCGGCGATGTGCTGACAAAGCTAATATTAAAGATATAGCTGGCAGGTTGTGCTGCAGCTTGATTGACAGAAGTTAGGCCTAAAAAGCAAAATGCAATTAATGCGGCTGCTAATAATCTTTTCACGATCTCTTACCTTTTTTTCTTTTCAAAACTGCCAATCCCGCCATACCCATTCCAAACAATGCCATCGATAACGGCTCTGGAACAACCGGCTGCTGTTCATCGCACGGGTCAGGTGTCAAACATGGTTGGGGAACCGGTTTTGGATCAAGCGGATACAGCGGCCCATCAAACGGGTACGGAGAGGCAGGCTTAGGAGGAAAAGCAAACCCCGCTGACACAAAAACAAACGATAACCCGACAAAGACCATCACTGCCAAAAACAACATTTTCATTCTTAAGCTGCAAAGCGCGATCATTTTTATCTTGCCCCTTCTCCGGTAAACACCACGCGGATAGTCCGCAGCAATATCAAGAAATCCGTCCACAGACAAAGTTTTTTGATATACAGCAGATCGTATTTGATTTTCTTTCGAACATCACTCAAGGTTTCATCATACCGGTGCCATACCTGGGCTAAACCGGTGAGGCCGGGCTTGACCGCCAGGCGTTTTTCATAATCAGAAATTTCTGCTTTAAATTTTTCAACAAAGAAAGGCCGTTCGGGACGCGGACCTATGAGGCTCATGTCGCCTTTAAGGATATTGATCAATTGCGGCAGTTCATCAAGATGGGCCTTGCGGATAAATCTCCCGCCAAGGATGAGGCGGCGGTCATTGGCCCCTGCCCACACCGGGCCGGTTTCTTTTTCCGCATCCACCCGCATAGTGCGGAATTTGAATATTTCGAATAACTCCCCGTCTTTACCAACGCGTACTTGTTTGTAGAGGATCGGGCCGCGCGAAACTAATTTAATAAAAATCGCCGCACACAATAACAGCGGCGAAAGAATAATCAGGCCTACAATTGACGAGGTAATATCAAAAGCGCGTTTGAGGGTAATATAAACACGGCGGACAAAACCCACGAGCATGCCAAAAACACCGCTGCCAAAGAGTGCGAGCGTGGCAGGCTCGGGAGCGCGGGAGCGCGTAGCCGGAGTTAGCTCAGAAATAACGTCGGAAGTGTTTGTAGAATCTGTAATTGCAGTCGTATCATCGGGTTGAATAATTGAGATCGCAGCCCAGGTGGTCGTGGCGATAATAAACATGATAACGGCTGCTGACAGGAAAATCGCTAAATTTCTGCGTCTTGAGCCAAGCCTATGTGAGTATTTGCGTGATTTCATACACTTTATATAGAGCAATTCGCGTGCCAAGTTTGCGGATTATTTTACTCTTTTTTAGAATTCGCAAATAGCTGGTAAATGGCAGTTTAGAAAGCAATATTTTACCCAAAAAACTCCTGACCAGGACAATCCCAGACAACCCCGGACAAGTCCGACTAGAAACATGTTGAGATTTTCCAACATGTCGATTTTGGTATAATAGTATTAGAGGGCGACCGGAGTTAAGATTTGAGACAAATCCTAAGCACAAAACTCTCAAGGTTAGTAAGGTTATAAAGGTTTTGAATGTTGCGAAGGTTACCTGATTCATAGACATTCTTAATGTTGATTGAGGTTAGTTGAGGTTATATTTCATCCTCCCTCGCAAAACCTTAGACAACCTCAATCAACGTCTCCAAAAGCAACCTTCATAACCTCCATAACTTTCATAACCTTTATAACATTTAAACCAGTTTTATTTCGGTCATTTGATATTGTTTAGAGTTTAGAAATTAGGATTTAGGATTTTTTTAGACTTGCACTTAGATTAACTTACGGCAGATATTTGTAAAGATACGGCAGAATTGTTGCGGAAAATTCCTTTAGAGTTTTAGCAGCCAATTCTTTATCATTGCCTTTAACATCCGTCGAGATACGGATAAGCGCGCTGCTGGCAGGCTGGTTAAAAAGTGTTTTAAAAGCAATCAGGGCTTGTTGTTTCCAATAACTCGCCGTAAACGAACCGCCCACCTTAAACCAGTAATAGGCGATCTGTTGTTCGGCGCGGCTTTCCATGACAAGACGATTAACGTCTAAGACCAAATTTTGTTCGGCAATCGTTATCGCCGATACCGAATGCTCAAGGATCGTGGTTCCGCTGCCGGTATAACAAACCTCCGGGGGATGCGAAACTTTTCGGTTATACTGCGAATAGACAATAAAAAGATATACCTTCTCTCCCGAGGCACGGGAATACTCGCGCATAAAGGCATTGCGCGTTTCCAGGATTTCATATTCTTTATCGGTAATGGTTAATTCCCGGGACGTCCACTCCTTTATTTGCTTCGGAAACAGATGAATATTGGCCGTGTCTTTTTGCAGATACTCTTTAAAATAAAGCTGCCAAGATAACGCTCCCGCCAAAATAAAAAATCCCAAAATAATATAAAATGATTTATCTTTTTTCATCCGTTACTCCAGTATCTTTCCGACGGCAAACAACATTAAGAAAGCCAGCGCGAAAACCATAAACCCGGAGAAATCATGGATAAAGCCTTCCGTGTGCTGCGGCCCCCAGACTTCGGAGACAATCGACAGAAAAATAATCCGGACCACGTTGGTCAAAATCGCGATCGGGATAGTAGATAAAAATAATATGATCTTTTTTGTCCGCGATGAAGTCATCCAATAGGCAAAAATAGAACCCAAAGCGGTTAGCGAAATCAATGACCGCAGGCCGCTACAAACATCATCCACAATTACGTAGGACGTGCGCATCTTTATAAGGCTCCCCTCGCGGACAGCCGGGATATGCATTCCGTTTAAGGCCGCCGCCGCGATTTGCGCGGCAAAGAGTTTCATTTGAAAACTGATATTGGCGATAATGACCATGGGTAGCGGGATCATGAAGAAAAGAAACGCGACCGGAAAGGCCACCTCCATCAACATCGCCGTGCCGTATAAATGCAGGATTAAACCCGGAATAACCAGCATGAGCGAGAACCCCGACGAGAAATAGACGCGAAACAAGGAACTAAAAAGATGAATAGCCAGCCCCGCGAAGATAAGCTTGATGCCCCAGGGCGATGATGCCTTATGGATTTTAGCGAGCGTTTCTCTCTTCTGCCAGATAAGAAAAATGCTCACCAGCGGGATCAAAATACCGTGCGTATAGTAGGAATCTCTTGCGAACCATCTGCCCCACATCCAGATAAATGTCGGGACGTAAACGAGCAGGCAGACGGCTGCTAGCGTCAACTCACGGGCGTGATTTTTGGCGATAGAGATTAGTTTCTTATCGAGGGATTTAGTCATAGGGAAATCCAATTAGTTAGGTTAGCTGAAGTTATGAAAGTTATTTGAGGTTTTAGAGGTTGCATTTTTTAGGTTATTTTAGGTTACAAAAAGTTAAGCCTGCTAATCTTTACCCATGACCTTCCATTTTCCCTTATTTGAAGATTGACTCATCGCCTTAATATACTGGGTGCTCATATAGCTCGCACTTTGGTACAACTCAAAGAATTTTTTGTATTCAGACGCAGTGATCAGCTTATCCTCTAGGCAATCTTCCATATCACCGCTTAATTCTTCTAATGACCCCTTGCTGATTCTAATGCTGTGAATAAATTCTCCCAGCGTGCCTTTGCTATAGCCTTCTCGTATATTTTGTTTGGCTGAGCGCGCGGCATCACGCATCTGCGAAATCAACCGTAAGTTCGATTTATCAAAACGTTCCGTAATCGAATGAATTATTTTTCTGATCTCGCAAATATCTTGATAAAATTTTAACTTCTCGTAAGGTTTTTCTTCACTCATATAACCTCATCCAACCTCACGCAACCTCTTTAAAGCAACCTGCATAACCTACATAACCTTTATAACCTCTATAACCTGTAACGTGTGACTTGTAACTCGTTACGTGTGACCTGTGACTTGCAGCTTGTGACTTGCCCCTACTTCCGTGCTTTTTCCCATCGCACATTTTGCTTCACAAACGCAAATCTCCAAAACCCCACCAGTGCCGAAAAATTCAACAAGCAAAATACATACGGCGCATAGCACAAATTCAAGACGGGTTTAAGGATAGCATATTTTGTATTTCTTAGCAAGGCGCCGAATAAGGCCATGGTGTAGAAAATAATTTGCAAAATAAAGAGTGTCCGGTAAGTCGGTTCATAGATGAGCGCCGAATTAAGAAGAAAAACCGTGATTAAGATAAACGGAGCGACGACGCGAAACAGTTTATGCGAAATAAATTGAATCGCGATCGGGCTTAAAAACGGGATAAATAATCTTCCGAAGAATCCAAAGATTTGATAATTGCCGGACAATGTCCTCGCTTTCCGACGGTGTTCCTCGCTTGCTGTGGTTGCCACCTGGTCAAACGCTTTTGCCGAGTCATCAAAGATCGCCCGGTAACCTTGCTGAATAATTTTTAGCGGCGTGTACATATCATCCAAAATAATATCTGTTGGCAGCGGGCTAAATAATTTTGCGCGAATCGCATAGATCGCGCCTGTCGCCCCCAGCATCGAATGAATTCGGCTTTCATAGCGGCGGACAAACTTTTCATAATTCCAATACAAATTAACACCCTTGGCCGTTGCCCCTTCACTTTTATGAAAAACCAATTCCCCGCTCACGCAACCGATTTTTTCATCCGCAAAGTTAGCGACCAATTGCCGCAGAGCGTCTTTGGCAAACAACTGCCGCGCATCTGTAAAAACAATAATCTCTCCCTTGGCCTGTGGAACCAGATCGTTAAGGACCGCGGCCTTTCCCCTCCGGGTTTCAAATGCAAAGAGACGGACTTGCTCATTTGAGAATTTCCGGACAATGTCATTGGTCCGGTCCGCCGAGCCGTCAGAGCCAATCATAATGCTCAATTTTTCCTTTGGGTAATCCAACTCGAGGAGATTCTTGATCTTATTTTCAATGACATCAGCCTCATTATAGGCAGAGAAAATGATTGAAATGTTTGGCGTGATCTCCCCTTTACCTATTTTCTTCAGAAATAACTTCGCGAGCAGAAATAGAAACGCTGGATAAAGAAAGTACCCATAGATGATGAGAAAGATAAGTAGCCAAAGTAACAAAGTAATCATTCTGGTTTCCATCATAAATTTTTTATTTACGTTTTCAAAACTTGATAATCCCTGTATTCCCCGGGATCCCCGGTTTCGCCCGCTTCAGCCGCACGGATTATATTATACATTTCTCTAGCACTTGCGTAATGAAGGACAAAATTTTCTTTATCATTGTATCGCGATTCGAGGTAAGAAAACACGCCATCTAACCCACCATCAAGAAGAAGTTTAATATTAATCTCTTCAGCGCCATGGGTATACACTTTAACAAATATCCAGTCAGGCTTACCATAGACGCAAATGCGCTGCTTTATCCAAAGGTCAATGCGGTTCAGTGTTGGCAAGTTAGAAGCTGCAATTTCCCCGTTTTCTATTTTCGGAAAGATAAACGAGCTACGTTGTTTAAAGTTTAATGTGAGCGGACCCTGGATAATCATAAGACCATCACCTCTTGTTTTTCCGACGACAACATCCTGACCAGTATTGTGAGATTTTGGTTGATGGCCCATGCTATGGGCATAATAAATACTGTTAATTTTTGATGTTTGAGTAATGTCAGGTGCTGACGGCAAAGTAAAGTCAGCATAACATCCCATCTCTTTAAGTATTTGTATTTCATTGCTCACACCACAAAATCGTCCATCTGGACGCGAATTGTTTAAAGCCCAATTGCCATGGATAAACCCAAACCTGACTTCGCTTGTCACCCTATCTTTTCCCAGCAACCCATGACCCGAGAAATCACCCTTCGCTTTTTGCAATTTCTCCTTCAAATCTTCTTCAGTATCATTGTCATGATGGAGCTGAATTTCAACTTCGCTCAGATTATGACCGCATAATGTAGCCAGCATCTCAACTTGTTGCGAATCGTAAGCTTCAATAGGATAGAAAAATGTGTGCCGGGGATGGCAACCATCGGCATCCAAATGTTCTTTTGATATTGCCGGATATCTTTCTGCCCAAGCGGATACACGTTCCCTTTCCGTGGCCTTGTCAGTGGTTCTAATGTTCGGCTCAAAATGGTCAGCTATACAAAAAATAATATGTGTAGGCTTGCAGACGGTTTCCCGGACAACAAGTCTCCTGGTTTCTCTTGCAATGTAGGAGCCAATCCAGTTTTGTATATTTTTAATCATATTCTAAGCCAATAAAATTATGCGAAGATCCTCGCAGATTTTATCCCAACTATATTTTTCTTCGATAAATCGGCGGCTTTCTTTCTCGATTGAGCGGCGCAGGTTTTCATCTTTCAACAACCGGATAACCTGGTCGGCAAAGATTTGTGGTGCATCCGCCAACAGAATATGCTTTTCAGGAACGGCCTCAATCCCTTCTGCCCCAATGCGCGTGGAAACAACAGTCTTACCCATTGCCATCGCTTCCAAAATCTTAAGCCGCGTACCGCTCCCCACCCGTAACGGAACGACAAAACAGATGCTTTGCCAGACCAGCGGCTGGACATCGTCGACAAACCCGGTAACATGAATCGATGTATCCGACTCTGGCAGAGCTTTAATCTCATCGGTCGGCCCTTTGCCGACTATCCAAAAACTAACGTTTGGTATCTCCTTTTTTATAAGCGGGTAAATCTCCTTAACAAAATAAAGAACCGCATCCCGATTAGGAAACCAGCTCATCAGCCCCGTATAAATCAACCGGTTAGGCTCCGGCTGAGCATTGTTCAGGCAGAAATATTTGGTATCAACGCCGTTTGGCACAACATCGACTTTTACATTTAAGGTCTTGGCAACCACTCCTTGCTTATCTTCGTTAGAGCAGACAAGAACCTGATTGAATCTTTGCCAAGTTCGGCGTTCGTAGCTTTTCATTTTGGAGCATTCGATCAATGCGAATATCTTTCGTAATATTTGGCGCTCGATTCCGGCATAACGCCCGATAATCGTTGATTCAATATTATGTTCGTTAAGGATCATGCGGATATTTGTCTCCGGAATATTAATTGCCTGATGAATCCCGTCACAAAGAATCGCATCAAAATTTTCCTTGTTAAGAAGTTCTTTCATTTTCTGTTTCATCAACGGACAATAGCGCGATCTGATCGAATACGGCAGCGGTGAAAAAAGGCTTAAGAATCCTGCCGCCAAACGTCCCAGACCCTCTTGCTTTAGTGGAACAGGAACAATCTCGATTGATTCACAAACCTGTTCGAGGCCCGACGCTAAGAGCTGAGAGCTGACAGCTGAGAGCTGAGAGCTTGGCGTCTCTGACTGACAAACAAGCGTAACCTTATGCGTCCTGGCTAATCCTTTTAAGATATGCAAGGTGCGCACCCGGTGCCCGTTATCCGGAGGAAAAGGCAATTCTTTAGTTATAAAAAAAATTCTCATGGCTATTTCATGCCCACAACTGATTGATACACCTTGCGATACTGTTCAACCATCTTTTCACTCGAGAAATTTTGCTGAACATAGACAAAAGCATTCTCGGCAAACATTTTAAACTTTGCGTGATTCTCGACAAAATCAGTTAATTTCGCAATTAAAACGCGAAGATTATTTTTCTCAATTAAAATCCCGGTTTTTTCATGTTCAATTAATTTAGGAACACCGCCGACACGCGTGCTGATAACAGGCACCCATGAGGCCATAGCCTCAAGAATAGTCAATGGAATCCCTTCGGTCTCAGACGTTAAAACAAAAATATCCATCGCCTGGTAAACCGGCGGCATATCCGCTATAAATCCGGGGAATATAATTCTATCTTTCAATCGATAGCTCTCCGCCATCAACTTAAGCTTTCGTTCTTCAGGCCCGCACCCGACAATCATAAGTTTTAGCTGGCTGTATTTTGGGGCTAATTCCTTGAAGGCATCGATCAGCATCATCTGATTCTTTTCTTTGCTCAAACGCCCGACGGTGCCAATAACAATTTCATTTTCCCGAATGCCGCATTGCTGACGCACCCCTGCGCCCTTATCCCGGTTTCTTACAAATGCTTTAATATTAATTCCGTTTGGAATAACGTGTTTTTTCTTATCCGATAACCCCACGAGAACACTATTTGAAACAACCACCACAGCCGGAAAGAATCTCTTCAGAACAAATCTGTCAATTTTCTCATAGATGCTGACAGCCTGCGTCGCATCGGTGTAGCCATGAGCCGTGGCCATGATCGGTTTATGCGCTATTTTACAAGCGATAAGACCCAGCATATTCGCTTTGTAGTTGTGTGTATGGAGCACATCAATGGAATTTTTTCTTAGATAGCTGGCGAGGCGGCCTACTGCACCAAAATCAAAGCGTCCATCGCTCTCCAGGATAAAAGTTGGCAAATGCAGTTCCTTAGCTTTTTCTAGAACCGCAATTTCTTTCATGTGGAAATCCCTGATAACGCCCACAACGGAAACATCGCGCTCATTATTCATCGATTGCGCTAATGTCAAAAGCACATTCTCCGCGCCAAAAAGCCCGCCGCTACTAATTAAATGCAGAATCTTCATTTTGAACCTGAAATAATAATGTCCGCCAGGGTGCGTCTCGCCTGCTCCCATTTATCCGGATCAATTGACCAACTTATATCCGCATGAACATATGTTGGATCCTTGGGGTCAGTTACGCCCACTTCCCATAATACTTTGGGAATCATTTCCTGGACCAGTACGTCAACGGCCACCGGGTTAACTTTATGCGCCATCGCAAGATAATCCATGTCTTGAATGCCCCGACGCCAGAATTTTAAGCGAAGGCTCGCTATCGGTCCGGCGATACCGTAATTGTCTTCAGGAAAACGCATTTCAGTGCCGGGATAAAAAAGCACACCATCGCCGTTATTGTAATCGGGACCTGTTTCTCCATATTTTAGGTGGAGCTTATCCCCTTTTCTTCCGAAGGTCCAGGCGGTTTGGAAAACGTTGGTCTCCACCGAAACATGAGAGGTGTTTTTGTAGTGGGTTGACTGCCAGTAAAACCAGCGGCCGATTTTGTGCTTAAATTGAGTCCAAGCGATTACCCGCAATGCCACACCATCGTCCTCGGTGGCAAAAGAACCAGTCATAGGACGTTTACCGTTATAAGCCCAAATACTTTTACCTTCCTTCTGCCATTGCTTGAATACCGGTTCCCATACGAATTTATCCCCCCGCATATCAAACCCAATATCAACCGAGGGCATACGATCTTGAATCTGTGGTAGCCCGCTGGTCACCAGGGTTTTTAACCTACTTCCCGGCCCGGGGTTTTGTTTAATCGTCGAAGCCCATTTTTCAATTTTAACAGAATCCTCTTGTTTTGGTTCATCACTAAGATATAGAAAATATCCAACTCCGGGTAAAAGTTTTTCAAACCAGCTTACAATTCGATCACTGCGTTGCCACATATCGATGGGATTATCCTCATCCCAAGCATTTTTCCAACTTCCGTAAGTCCCGACAGAATAGATGCCGCTAGATACGCCTACACCAAAGCCGTCATATCCACGTTCACGCCCAAAAGCAGAACCATTTAAGACCTGCGCCCAACGAAAGGTATAATTATCCCTCCAAGCTTGCAGCCGATCAAAATCAAGACCTACACCATCATCAATCAGAGATATCTTATGGCGATGTGCCAGAAGGTGATGAGCAAACCAGACATCCTCCATCCGCTTATTTTCTTTGATTGTAAAATCTTTCGGCTTCGGCCACTTGGCGCCAAAATAACGATCGTTAATATCCTCGTCGCTGTAATATACCATGGTCTTCGCCGAAGGCACATCCGGCAGGGTAAACAGCAGAACTTTTAAGGTAACGGGAATGCTGATTTCCTGAATATCCGGGCCTGTAATTTTAACTTGTCCGCTAAAAATTCCCTCCGGAACGTCTTTGGGAATATAAATATCCACCCAAATACTCTGGTTCTCCCTTTTGGCAATTGAAAAAGGATTTACCAGCTCAAGCGGAACCGCAATATCCGGATAGTATTTATTAGCATCAGAACGGTCTTTGAATAAACCGCTCGATTTCCCTTTTGGTAACGTATACGGCAAACGAAACCGTTGGGGTACGTGTCGCTCGTCATAGTCCGGCTCATAGGAGAGCCGGCTTACGCCTTTAATTTGTAAATACCTGACAAAGAAAAGTTCGATATTGCGTCCGACAAAATTAAATAAATCATCTTTGGTTGCAGACCGAGATTGGATCACGGATGAATTGGGACCTGACAGGCTATTAAACACAACACTTAGATCTTTGAGGTCTTCTATGGGCGCTTCCAATATCAAATTAAAAGAAATGATTTCATTTTTGGCGCCGAAAAGATTAATTGTTCGGCCATCCCAGATGCTGTTTTTCACATCTAGGCCGCGCGCAAGACGAAGCTCGTCTTTGGTTACCTTATCCTCCCCGCTGTTTGCCCAAACAGCAAAACGAGGCATACCCTGTGCGACCTTGTCTACTTCCTCTTTCTTTTCAGCAGGTAAAGTCTTCCTGGAGTTTAGCGATAAAATCGCCAACCCAAAGACTACGGTGATAAAGATCCCCGTCAGGATTTTAACGGTCGCGAATCTTTTCATTCAGTATTTGCTCCCAAGTTTTTATTAAATTTACGGTTTGATTCCGAATGTCAAACCGTGTTGAATTTGCTTTCGCATTTTGCCCCATTTCCCGCACCTTGTCCGGATTCGATAAAAAATATTCAATTTTTTCCGTTAGCGCGTCAACGTCACCCGGGTCAATGAGAAATCCATTGTATCCGTCTGTAATCATGTCAGGAATCCCGCTTACCTTGGTGCTTATAACCGGCAGGCCCGAAGCCATAGCCTCCATAATAACCACAGGACTTCCCTCGAGTGAACTTGGGAGAACAAAGAATGAGGCATTTTGATAATACGGTACGATTTCTAGATTGCGCACCGCGCCTGCAAACGAAACAATATCCTCAGCGTTTAACTTTTTGGCCAATTCTTTAAACTCCTGCCAATCCTGCCCGTCACCAACGATAACGACTTTAAATTTTGAGCCCCGCTGTTTTAGTCTCGACGCTGCTTCGAGCAAAAGTGGAACCCCTTTGTGACGCACCTGCCTGCCTACAAAAAGAATTGTTCCGACCGGATGTGCTTCAGCCTTTATAGAGCCAAATCGCGAAAGCTCAATACCTTCCATATTCATAACAATCTTATCAGGGTCGAGTTTAAATTGTTGACCAATCCGAGTCTTTAATTCACTTGAACAAACAAAAAACTTCGCTGAATTATCAATAATGGCTGAAAATTCTCTCGGGCGCTCTAGATAACAATCCGTCCCCCCGACTTGAAATGTAAATGGCAAATTCAATAGACGTGCGCAAATCATAGCAATGACAGTTTGACCCTCAACAAAGAATGCGTTAATGAGATCAGTTTTCTTTTCTTCAACCGATCGCGCCACCCAAATATATTTAATAAATATTTTCCAGTTAATTCGCCCTCCAAAAACATCCAGCCATAAAGAAAAATACAGCCGGGGTATTTTAATTAAAAAATAGAGATGTGAAAATAGGATCTTGCCGATTGTTGTTTCACGCTTGACATAGCAAGCATCCTTAAAAACGTAATCACCTTCGTAGAAAACATTCGGATTTTCCGGCTCATTGAGAGAATAGAGCGCCACTTCGACTCCTTGCCTCTTTAACTCCCGCAGTGCGGTATTAATAAAAGCATTAGCAATCTTCGGATATTCACCGACAAAATAAATAATTTCTTTCATTTGAGAAATATAAAATTTCCTAACTGTTTCGGCACCATAGACGAATACATCTTTTTAGAAAAATCTTCGAATAAAGCAGTAAACATTCGTGGGTAAGTTTATAGCTGGATGCAATTTTTATATGAACACGAGCTTCTTCAAGTTTATTCAAAAATAATAAATGTTTGCCAAAGTCGATGTGTACTTTATAGTACGCGCTATTAACATCCCTTGGATTTAATTTAAGAATAATCCTGTTTTTAGTGACGAACCTATCAATAACGCTTATTAGAGTTTCATATGAATCTAAACTTTGGCTTATTGATTTGCCATGGATCCGATATCTTGTAAGAGGCTTCTCAATAAGTCCCATCAAATATCTTGGAGCAATCCTTAGGAATAAATCAATGTCACCTGCCCTTCTTAATTGCTCATCAAACACCCCCACTTCACGAAAAACATCCGACCGAACAAGAACAGATGATGGAAATGGAGCAAAGCGCAACAAGGTAGAGATAGATAACTTTCCGTTATGCGGAATATTCTTTCTTCTTCGAGAAAATCCTATAGTAGTACTTTGACTATCAAAAAACTCGACATCTGAGAATACGCATGAGAAATCTTTATTATTCTCTAAGAATTCAATCTGGAATTCCAGTTTTGTCGTTAGCCATGCGTCATCTGAATCCAGAAATGCAATATATTCCCCCCTTGATTCTTTTATCCCAAGATTTCTTGCGCTCGAAACTCCCCTGTTCTGCTGCGTATAATATCTAATTTTTCCCTCATAACTTGAAAGCAATGCTCTCGTCTTATCTGCCGAACCGTCATCAATAACAAGAATTTCAACATTTTTATATGTTTGGCTCAACGCAGAGTCGAGGCACTCTTTAATATAGAGCTCGCTATTAAAAGTAGGAATTATGACACTAATCAGTGGGTTCATTTCTTTTCAGCATTCTCAAAAATAGATTTTCATAACTTTTCATCATTTCCCCATATGAATATTTCTTAACGAAATCATACGCATTTGAAGAAAGCTCAGTTCTTCTCGATTCATTTTTTATAAGATCGCTGATTGCACTTGCTAATTCTTCGGCTGAATTCTCTTTAATGAGGATGCCGTTAAACCCGTTTTCTATAACTTCCTTTATTCCCTCAACATTTGTCGCGATAACGGGTTTTTTTGCCGCCATGGCCTCCAAAATACTCATGGGCATACCTTCATAACGCGAAGGCAAACAATAGATATCAATAGAACTCATCAATTCGGGAATATCAAATCTGGTGCCAAGAAAAATGACATTGTTTTCGAGCCTAAGCCGGCTTACCAAGGCACGGAGCTCATTTTCCTTCGGGCCGCTTCCGCATAAAAGAAGCTTAGCCTTGTCGTAACCCTGCGAATGCAAAGTTGACAATGCCTCAATCAACAAATGATGGTTTTTTTCTTCCCGTAAATTCGCAAATAACCCGACAACAACGTCATCCTCCCGCAAGCCTAACTTTTGACGATAGGCCTGCCGATCAAAATTGGACAGATTAAATCGATTGATATCTATTCCGTTAGGAACATACCTGATCTTACGCGCCGGTACATGCAACTCATCTTCAAAGTATTTGCAAACTGACTTAGATACGCCCACCACCGCATCGACTTTCCCTAATAGAAACTTCTCCATAGCCAAAGCCCTGCTGTGAATCTTTTTATCGAATTTTAACGGTGAATGCTCCGTGTGAATGAGCTTAACTCTATTAAACAACTTAAACGGTAAGAATCCTTGGATCAAAGGACTCGTATGGTGCGTGTTGGCTAGATGAATCCGATGCTTTCGAACAATACGGCTAAGAAAAAGTACCGTTGATATCTTAAAGCGCAGTTTAGGAAAATGGATTTTATAAAACGGCACACCCAATTTCAAGAATTCCTGCTCGTAACTCCCAGTGAAGAAAACCGCTAAAACAGGATTAAAGACAGTTCTATCCAGGCCCTTAATGATATCGATGACCAGTTTTTCCGACCCGCCGGTATCGAAATTGGGCAGGACAAAGAGAATATTAATTTTATGGTTATTTGTCATTTTTATTTGATTGAAATTCTTGATACTCTGCGGCCGCAATGTTCTTAAGCGCAGCAATTATAGCAATCAAAACATACTGATTCCAATTATACGCCTGAGAGAGAAAAAATGAGGATACCATAAATGAGGCCAAAGAACCAGCCAGAGCATCCGAGTACACTGCGACTTTACGGTCTTTTATTCTGTCAGCAATCGAGAACGTCTTCCGTATATTAGCGAAGGCACTCAATAAGAACATAATATAGAGCCATAAGCCTAAAACGCCTAGCTCTACCCCTATTTCCAAATAGGTATTGTGCGCAACCATCCAACGGCCGGTCAAACCTTGCTCTGATTTTTGCTCACCTTCTGCCAACGCATAGTTTTTTATGCCCACACCCCAAGGCCTCGCTTTTAAAGCCTCCATTCCCCGCTTCCATATCGCAACTCTTCCATACTGTTCGTCTACATAGCTATAATCTTGAGTATCAAAAACCGACAAAAACCGAGTTTTATGTTCTTGGGGAATAAACAAAATCAACAGGATGGAAACTGATGTAGCAACAAGGAGAAATTTCATCTTCCGCTTCTTATAAAGCATCATAACAAAAACAAAAATCCCCACCAATGTTCCCATGTAGCCACCGCGAGATCCGGTATAAATAATAGAAATAACAATCAATGCTGCCAAAACTACGTAAAACAACTTATTTAAAGCCTTGCGGTGGTTTAAAATAAGACAAATCACTATGGGTAAAGCCATTCCCATGACAAGGGCAACGTCATTGGGGTCATCTGATGTCATAGTCGCAACGCCAACTACGCGCTGAAAGCCATCCAAGACAGTAACGCTTCCGGCCCTATATGCCATGATTAGACGCACAGCAACAATTCCGCAAGAAATACCTATGACATTTATTAATAAATCAATCCTTTTAATATTATTCGCAACTAAAATAATAAGGTAAAATGCGACAAAAATTTTTAAATAGGAATCTAGCCAGTACTCAAGGGACATTCCTTTCCATAATGAGAACGGCAAAAGCCCAAAACATAAAATTTGCAACAAAAAGAAATAAAGAAAGCTCTTTTCCTTCCAAATAAACCGAGCTCTTAATCGCTCAAACAGTGAGAATATCAATGCCAGAATGATAAAAACCCTGGTCAATTTAAGTGGCTCAAGCACGGGAATAAAATCATACGGACGAACATATATAAAAGATAAGAATAAAACCAGGAACATCAAAGCCAACGATAGTTTACTTTTCATGGCTATCCTTCTCGCTTTCAATCATATCCAGAAAATATTTAACGTATTTCTGTGAAGAAAATTTTGATTGGATAATTTCAAGCGAACTTTTACCAAGCCGTTTTCGCAGCTCAACGTCCGAAAGCAACTTATCCATTTTTTCCGCCAAATCACTAATATTTTCCGATTCGAAAAGAAAACCATTTTTACCATCTTCGATTAGCCCCGGTATGCCCCCCACCCTTGCCCCAATTACAGCCTTACCACACGCCATAGTCTCAATCAGAACACGACCCATGGCTTCCGAACGAGACGGTAAAACAAAAAACGTGCAATTGTGCATAATTTTGACCGCCTCATCAAAAAAAACAGGCTTTAAAATTTCAACTCGCGGGTTACCATTAGCCATCTGCAAATAATAATCCCGCTCTTTTTCCCTGCCATGACAATGACCAATAATCTTTAGTCTAATATCCGGAAATTTATCCGCAATCTTTATAAATGCTCGAATCAAAATGTCAACGCCCTTCCGGTGAAAGGGATGCCCCATAAAAAGAATATATCGTTCGTCTCGCGCACAATCAGGATTAAAAATATGCGTCGGAACAAAAACATGGAATACCCTGATTGTTTTATTCTTTAATAAATAACGCCACTCATCAACCTGCTCATTGTTTAGAAATTTGATGATGTCAGCATTCTTCAGGGAGAACCAAATAAGAAAGTTAAAAACTGATTTCTTGAAAAATTGTCTTTTTCCCCCAAGAAACGCATCCTTTTTAAAGTGACCATTGACTTCAACGATAAGTTTAGCCCCTGTCAGCCACTTAAGAATCGTTGCCGAAAAGCCAAACATAAGAGGATCCCAGCTATGTATATATTCAAAACTTTTTTTTCGATTAAATCTTATCCCTAAAAGAATAATTCTTACCGTATAGACAACAAAGCGAAGAAATTTATGGTTGATAACCGGAAGAGAGTAACACTGAAAATTGCCAAATGCCAGCCCGCGATATTGTTTATCCGAAGGCACGACCACCTGACCGGTGAACTTTTCCGAAAGGATTTCGAACATATCCTTAAAGTTCGGCAAGGTAGGATCGTAATTTAACGGCTGAATGAAGAAAATATTGATTTTGTTCATTTCTCACTCCGACTATATCCAAGATTCAGATAAACGAACAATGCCCGACAAAAACCATAGTATTGCTATTGTAAAGAAATAAAATGCTATGCTACATTTTATCATGGGTTATCTTGACATAACTCATGAGATAGTCTCGCTCATTGAGCTTGAATCCAAAAAGGTAAACAATGCCGGCATAGAATACGAAATGAAATGCTCCGGATATGAAAATTTTGAAATACTCTGGTGTTACAAAATTTCTAAAAAGCAAGAAAACGGGAACTAGCCCAAGCACCGCCACCGCAATGCACCGCATTAATATGTTAATGTAATAATACTTCTTACTAATTTTTAAAACCTTGCATACATAAACCGGTTGGATAAGAAGCCGCGTGACGAGCATGGGAATAGCGGTTCCCATCGCAACGCCGACTATACCATATTTCTGGACAAAAATAATGCTTAACAGTAGATTGAAGATCCCTTCCAATACTGAGGCAACAGCCATAAATTTATGCTTTGAGATAGCGAGAAGAAGTGAGCCCGAGGGTAATTGCATTAAAGCAAATAACGAAGCCGGAACCAAAACAACAAGTACAGAATACGCATCAACATAATTAATACCCATCCAGCGGATAATGAATGGTTTTCCATAAAATAAAATCATGACGCCAATAAACACAGCAATGTACATTGATATTTTTGTCGTTAGAAAAAATTTCCTTCGGATTTCCTGGATATCTCCTCTTCCTTCATCTTGGCTAAAAACCGGACCGATTAAACCTATCGAGTTAAAAATAAATTGGGAGTAATACGCGATAAGAGTTGCGGCTATTGAATAATGAGTAACAGCAGTAAGACCGACAAAAATAGTTATGACAAACGAATCGACTCGGAATAATAATATTTCAGCAAGCTTAGAGATAAAAACATAAAAGCTGTACGAAAATAGCTGACGAACACGATTAATCTTAAAATATCTGCGATCGATTCTTAATCGTTTTTCTACGCGAAAAGCAAAGAATACATGTAAAAAATCAACAAACATCGTAACGCTAAAAACAATTATACCGAGTGCAATAATCCTATATCCAAGACTGAAAAAAATGACAATCAGCAAATTCCGTAGTAAAAGTTCAGTTAGATTCAGGGAACCGCTAATTGTATATCGAAGATGGGCCCCCAGAACACCTCCAAACGCACGCGCAGGAAAACCAACAGCTAAGCTAACCCCGGTTAAGAATATTAGAATCCTGATCGTGTGCAGATCGGAAGCCGATCTTACAAATAACCCGCTAACAGCGATAATAATAACTGTAACTAAAAGCGTAACCATTCCGACAGTAAGATAAATAATAAACGCAGTATTGGCAATTTCATTAAGCTCATCAGGATCGTCCTTCCCAATAGCTCCTGCGATATAGCGGCTAACGGCTTGGGAAACACCAAAATCAAGATACCCCATATAGCCCATAAAAACGCCGACAAGAATCCAAAGACCATACATTCTATCGCCTAAAGCATGAAGAATAAACGGCATCATAAAAAAGGCAATGACAATACTTAAAATCGTATTCGCGGCCTTGAATAAGAAGCCACTGATAATTCTTTTTCCTCTGCGAACCATTTATTTACCTGTCTTATAATTTACAAAACAAGAAAGTAATTTCTTTAGTTTACTTATATACTCATTAAAATGGTACCTTGACCAAACTTCACGATGCGCTTTCTCACCGACTTCTTTTCTTAGCGTTGGGTTAACAATCAACTCTTCTATACATCCGCCTAATTCTTCCGGAGAATACACAAAGAAACCCGTCTCACCATCGACAACTACTGTTTTATCCGCTTCTGTCGGCCGGCAAACTACCGGCAATCCGGCGGCCATATAGCTGATAACTTTGTTAGAATCTTTATGATACTGATCGTTACTATCAATCCACCAGCGAAAAGCAATGTCACCTTCGAGTAAATCCTGCTCCCAGGTGTCAAGCGACCACTTCTTATAAATGAAGGCATCGTCACTTTGACCTTGCTCTTGGGTAAGGTAAATAACTTTGGAATTATACTTCTTGCACAGTCTTCTCAAGACGAGCTCTACGGGTTTATTTTGTTTCAAATTTAAAGGACTTCCGGTCCAAATAATATTCAATTGGGTAGTGCGTTGATTATGGATTTTAAAATTTTCTTGATTCCAATCGTTAAAAATTTGCCGAAATAGATAAACCGGTCTTATACCCGCCCCCCTAACAACCCTTTCGATAGCCGGCGAAGCCACCAGGCAATAGTCAAGAAGCTGATAACGTTTCCTCTCTGTGGCCTCCAATTTAAAATAATAAATCTTTTTCAAGACTTTCTTAATCGGATTTCGCTCGTAAACACTCGGATAAAGGAACATGTCATGGTAGTCCAGAATTAGTTTCTTGCCAGCGTCTTTCAACTTCTTCAGAATTTCATAAGAAGGAAGAATTTTAATAAAAACGAGAACATCATAAGACATTAATTCTTCTAAGACAAACTTCTCCCCCAGCGTCCCGGCTTCGAAACGCTCGTCTCTGTTCAGTCCCCGCGCCACCTTTACACCCGATTGGTAGAAAGAGTTGGCGGTTGTTTTGGGGCCGAAGGCGATTTTGAGTTTAGTCATAAAAGTTATTTGGTTATGCAAGTCTGGTTACAAGTCACAAGACAGAAGTCACATGTGACGTGTGACCTGCAACGTGTGACTTGTGACCCTATATAAATTTTTCAATAACATCTTTAATCCTCCCCGCCACCACCTTGGGATGAAACCGTTCCCGGACAAATTGTTTTGCGGCTTTACCCATCCTGATACTCATCTCTCTATCTTTTAATAGCACGATGATTTTCTCGGCAAATTGGGCAGCGTTCCCTTTTTCTGCAAGAAATCCGGTTTGGCCGTCAATAATCATTCCCGGGATTCCGCAAATGTTACTGGCTACTGACGGAATCTCAAAATTTGCCGCCTCTAGAATAACACTGGGGAATGCATCGTATTTTGCCGGTAAAACGAGCAAACTGGCTTGCTTGTACGCCTCAATAACCTCTAATCGCGATAACGGCCCCATCAACTTTAACCAGGGATAATTCAGTTTTTGAATGGATTCCGGTACATTCCCTATGATTCTTAAAACAACATCCGACACCTGCGTGACAACCTGCGCAAAGATATCGATTAATTCGTAACCGCCTTTTAGCTCAAATGAGGTAGTAACAAACAAAACTTGCTTTCCCCTGAAAGACCAATCAACAGCATATTCATCCGGTATTTTTAAGGCAGAACCAACGACATGCGTTTTAGCCAGATCAATGCCGTACTCCGTTACCAGCGTATTAGCTGCCCATTGACTATAAAACATTGACCCCGTTAAATGTTGAAAACAGTTTTTTTCCAGCGCATACCACTCGTCCCGGTAGCGGTCAAAATCAGACGGCATCCAGGGTTTCCACATCAGGTCAGGATTGCGCACAGTTGAATCGCTGTAGGAAAAATACGGCACGCCTCGCAGATTATCCACCGGCCCAAACAAAGAACCTATCTGCAAAATGGCATCATACACCCCGCCAACACGACGAAGCTGTTCATTATAATGCCGTGTCACAGCCCGAAACATGCGCGGATACTTAAACATCACCTCGTCAAGATGAGATTTTCTCTTTCTCCATTTCGAGATATCAAAATGAAGGCTTTTAACTAAATTCGTAAATTCTGAGAATGAGAAATCCGGCGCCGGAACAAACTCAAGGTCAAATAATTTGGATAGTTCGCCGTAGAGCGCAGATTTACTCGCGCCACCTCTTTTGTTATGCCACAAATCTAGAATAAGCAACTGTTTCGTCATCGTGCAATTTGGTAAATTTCACCATCAACAAAATCCAAGACCTTCTTCAAGCACATACTTGACATTAATTCATCCGCCGAAGGCAAATTCCATCGCCAAGTGATATTTTTAAAGTAGACAACCAAACCGTTTTCAGATTCTAACCGTTGCTTCATAATCTCTATTTCTGATACATAATTTTCATTATTTTTTTCTGATGCCCTGCCCACTTTAGTAGGCAGCATGGGACCTATACGGCCGGTATAAAAATAAATCAAATCGTTTCCATTGGAGTATACCGGTATTTCTTGAGGCAAATCATTTATGAATAACAAGATTTGTGATTTCCTATATTTCTCTCCCGCAAAACCATAAAATATCTGACCATGCCAAACCCAATCAATCATGTGGATCAGTTGGGTTGCAGCAACAAGGGCGATTAAAATGCCAATGGCTAACTTTTCAATTCGTCCGTTTGATAAATATCGCATTGAATAATAAAAAAGACAGACGAGAAGTATTAAAAAAGGAATAACGGTGGGCACCATTAAGCGATAATCGAATTGGACCTCGGCATCACCAAGCGACATAACGACATACAAAAAAAACAGGTAGGCGCAAATAAAAATCCCCAGGACATGAAAAGAACGTGGTAATAGGAAATCCTTAAGTCTTGCGCGAGATACGCTACGCAGTAAGTAGGAATAAAGCGCTACTAAAACAGCAATTAAAAAGACTGCAAATGTACCTTTGATCAATTTATCCGTATGAAGAGGCAAAAACCAATCAGCGACTGTTACAAAAAGATGTTTGATCTTGCCGATAGTCACAAGATGAACGGCCATCGGACGATTGACTGCGTTATCAGCTTCAAGCAAGTTGCGTACTAACCACGCAGCCATAGGCAAACTGCTCAAAAAACCATAAATTATTGAATATTTCAGTCTGTCTTTAATGCTTCGCTGTGATAAACAAAATATAACAATCATCCCGGCGAAGACAACCGTTCCTCCAGCATATCTTGTCAAGAAAGCAAGCCCAGCTAGACATAAAGATATAAGAAAATGCCCTCTTCTATTCCCGTCAATAAATCTAGCTAGGAAGAGAAGGCTTGCAAGCATAAGAAGAATAAAAAATGGTTCTGTGAGTATGCCGGTATGAATGACCATTAAATTTACGGAGCAAAGCACAAAGAATGAGCAGAGAATCGCCGTCAAGAAAGAACGCGTAAGATAATAGCAAAACAAACCGGCCAAGAAAATATTCGCTCCGAAAATAGCAATATTGAGAAATCTACCACCCTCAATGATGTTTATTTTTAGAAGACTGAAAATTGAAAGAATACAGGGGAAAAACGGAGCAAATTGGGTCATTGGAGCCTCAACTCCCTTGGTCGAGACGATCGTCAGTCCTTTTCCGGCAGCTAGGTTCTTAGCAGCAGAAATATAATTAACGGAATCGGGGGAAACTCCTACTCCGGACTCGGTTTTAAAAAACAACAGAATCATTCCGGCAAGTGCTATGCCGATAAGGCAAAGTAGGAATTTTTGGCTATTTTCGTGTTTGAGTACTTGCATCCGCACATCCTTTAAACTGGTTATCTTTAACAAAAAACATTCCCAAAGCAAATCGCCATATTTCTATGTTTGCAGGTTTAAGTGCAAGGGCACGCAGTAAAAAAAGGAATGAATTTCTTTGGTCCCCTCCCTCACGCAACCGCACCGCCCAATGGAAGTAATTCGATGCCTTTTCGCTGCGTTGCGTAAACATTCCAGCTGTGCGTCCATTGCGATTGAAAGAAAACTCCTCCATCAGTCGGATATCTTTATCCTTTGCAAAGCCTCTTAAGGCTTCCGCGGCACGGGCCTGCTGCGCCCGCTGCGTCACCGACAAGGATTCCAAATGAAACCGTTGCTTGCACAGCGGCTCATTCAATGCGGCGAAATCATAAAGGTTCAGCCCTCTAAGATACAACTCGTAATCGTCGACCAGCGCGATATCGTCCCGGTAATACCCAAACGATTCCAGCGCGCTTTTTCGAAACATAAAAGAGCTGTGAATAAACGGGTTTTCTTTCAGTAAACGGGCTTTGATATCTTGGTTATCAGTCGGGACATCGCTACGCTCAAAAACTTTCCCTCCGGGCCCCACCTTCCACCCTGCGGTCCAGAGAAACGCAACATTAGAATGGCTATCAAGAAAACGAACTTGTTTTCCCAGCTTTTCCGGCATAAAGATATCATCCGAATCCAGAATCGCGACGTATTCCCCTCGCGCATACCCTATGCCAGCGTTCTTTGCTCCCGCCGCGCCCTGATTTTCCTGAAAATAATAGCGGATTTTATCCGGATATCGGTCTTGATATTCTTTAACGATTTTTGCGATTCGGTCCTTTGAGCCGTCGTCAACCACAACCAACTCCCAATCAGAGCATGTCTGCGCAATAACGCTATCAATGGCTTCGCGGATAAATCGCTCGCCGTTGTAGACGCCCATGATGACGCTGACTTTGGGAGGAGTGGTCATTTTTTTAACTCAGACATTTTCAGAGATTAGGTTATGCAGGTTATAAAGGTTCTGGAGGTTATTGAGGTTACCTGATTTATTGACATATTTAATGTTAGTTAAGGTTAGTCGAGGTTACGTTTCCATAACCTTAAATAACCTTAAGTAACCTTTTTTAAAGCAACCTTTATAACTTTTATAACTTTCATAACTTCTGTAACCTTATCTATTTTCCTCATTTGCTTCTAAAATACTCCACCGTCCTTCGCAATCCCTCTTCAAAGCTCACAAGCGGCTTATACCCCAATATTTTACTCACTTTTGTAATATCCGCATTGGTACGAAAGACATCGCCGGCACGGACGGGAAGAAATTGCGGCTTGATGTTTTTGCCGACAATTTTATTCACCAGATCAACAAGTTCCAGGACGGTGTTATCCTTGCCGTTGGCGACATTAAAGACCTCGTGGCGGACGCCAGCAGTTGTCGCGGCCAGGATATTAGCCGAAATAACATTTTCGATATAGGTAAAATCCCGGGATTGTTTTCCTGTCCCAAAAATGGGGGGTTGCTGGTCGTGCAAGATGCAATGGATAAATTTAGGGATCACAACCGCATATTCATCATCCAAAGCCTGCTTGGGGCCGAAAACGTTAAAATAGCGCAGGCATGCGGTTTCAAGGTTATAGTGTTCGGAAAATATACGGCAATAATATTCACCGGCCAACTTGGACAATGCGTAGGGTGAAATAAGTTTTGGCATGTGCCCTTCGCTTTCGGGAAAAACATCGGTGTCGCCATAGATAGAGCTCGATGAGGCAAAAACAAAACGTTTTATTTTGTACTTGGACGCGGCCTGCAGCATGAACAAGATACCGTTAATATTGACATCGTTATAGCTTTCAGGATCCACCATTGATTTAGGCACCGAACGCAAAGCCGCCTGATGCAAGACATAATCCATCCCCTGGCAGGCCCGGTCGCAATCCGCCTTTTCCCGAATATCGCCCCGGATGAGCTCAAATTTGTCCTTGCCCAGCCCTTTGGTAAACTCAAGGTTTGCCTCTTTGCCGGAATAGAAGTTATCCAGGACGCGGACGAAGTGGCCGTTTTTAATTAAGTGTTCTGAAATATTGGAGCCAATAAAACCAGCACCACCAGTAATAAGATATTTGGACATGAGTTACGCTCCTTTATGTATTTAAATCCTAATCACCAAACCCTAAATCCTAAACAAATACAAAATCCTAAGCACGAAACATTTTTAAGGTTATCCAGTAATCGTTTCTCGGTTAAGGTTACGATACCCGTATCGGCATTGGGTTACGCTTGTCGTCTCACCGTTACCTTAACCGACAAACGAAACGGGCTTCGTTACCGTTGCCGATAAACTTAGCCTATTAACTATTCACTATTAACCATTAACTATTTGCTATCAAGACTAACCTTCGATACTCCTCCCTAAATCTTTGCGCAATAAGATCCCATGTATACTGCTCCAAAACCTTCCTCCGGCCGTTTTCGCCTAAACGATGGCGGAGATTAGAATCATTTAAAAGCCGCGCAATCACGCTCGCCAAATCTTTTTCGTCTTTAAAATTAAATAAAAGCCCGTCTTTTCCTTCTTCCACCACCGATGCCGGAGCGCTATCCCGGCAAACGACCACCGGCTTGCCGCTCACCCAGGCCTCCAAAAGGACAATGCCGAATGACTCGCAGACCGACGGCAAAACAAAAATATCAATAGCGGCAAAAATATCTTTTTTCTCGTTATCGGAAAAATCTTTAAGCAAAATAATATTCCGGCGCCACTGTGGTTCAATGGCATCAATAAGATCAGAGGTAGAAAAATCATCCTCCTTTTCTACGGTGCCGGCCAAGAGCAGTTTGGCATCCGGATTCTTTGCCCAAACTAAACGCATGGCGCCAACAAGCGACTGAATATTTTTTCCTTTGGCGATGCGCCCGGCATAGGAGACAATCAGATTTTCTCCCAGCTGATGTTTCTTTCTAAAATCTTCCGGCCGGGCGCCTTCGTAAGCGGCCGGGTTAATCCCGGGCCCGATAACGGCAATTTTTTCTGCCGCGACTCCTTTTTGAACCATAAAATCTTTTTCAAAACGTGTTAAGGCAACAACCAGATCCGCGGATTTAAGAATTCTTTCAATGAGCGGGTCATTGACCCAATTTTCTCTTACATGCAAACAGGGCACGATCGCTAAAGGATTTTTACCGATTCTTTTGGCCCGATAGGCATAAATGCTATTGGCGTTACAGATATTAAAAATCGTGGTCACGGCCGGCTTTAAGCTAAGAATGCGTTTGGTCATCGCCGGAACTAAGGGTCCGCGCCGCAGCAAATTGCGGTAACCGCCAAAAATGAGCCCGGTCAGCCGATAGCCGCCCCTCCTTTTTTCAACCCTGTCAAAAATAAAATTGTGCAAATGATAGCGAACGGGGAACCGCTTGACCGTAACCCCGTTAATGATCTCGTTTAACGCTAAAGAATCACTCCTTCCGTTTTTGTGGGTTAATTCCCGGCAATTAAGGGCATCGGGAGTAAAAACGGTCACCTCGTCTCCAAGCAAGGCCAACTTTTCGGAGAGCTCCTTGGTGTGGATTTGGTTCCCACCCACCGACGGGTAATACAAAGGACAGATATGGAGGATTTTCATTATTGATGGTTAATAGTTAATAGTTAATCGTTAATAGTAAATAGGGTTTGAATTATTCTTCGCCGAGATACCTCATGAATCCGTATAGCATTTTTGAAAGCTGCTCGCATCGTGCATAGGTATTATCAAAATCTTTGTTATCAACATAACCTTGATTCTTTGCAATATACAGGCATGTTACAACTTCATTTAAAGAGCCCAGCGATATCTGAATAAATCTCTTAGAATCAACCTTTGATTTCCTGCTAGAACCTTCTGCAATATTTAAAGAAATGGAAACCGCTGCTCTCGTCAATTGCGAAGTTAGCCCAAACATTTCTGACTTAGGGAACTTTCTGGATAAAGCATAAGTCTCAGATGCAAATTTTACCGCTTCTTTCCAGATGTCTAGCGTCTCAAATTTAAACATAATTCCCCATTAACGATTAACAATTAACGATTAACCATTGCCCATTAACCATTAACCATTAGCTATTCACTATTTACTATTAACTATTAACTATTCACCCTCTATAAATACCTATAAATATATTCCGGCAGGTGGTATTCGATATTGGTCAGGACATGGCCCAGGATTTTGGCTTGCGCCTGATGCAGGTGTTCCATGGCGCTCCTGACGATACCACGCTGAGTGCGGCCGGCCTGGATAACCAGAAGGACGCCATCGCATTCGGCGCCGATAATACCGGGATCCGTGACCGCTATAATAGGTGGGGTATCGATGATAATATAATCAAATTTGGATTTTAGCTCCTGAAGCAAGCCTCTCATCCTCTCAGAGCCCAAGAGTTCTGCCGGATGAGCCGGCGGCATGCCGGAAGCGACAAAGGTGAGGTTTTCGATATCAATATTAAAGAAAAGATCCGCGATTCCCGTTTTCTCGCTTAAATATTCGGAGAGTCCCACATCATGCTGTACCCCTAAATATTTTGCTAAACGGCCGCGGCGCATATCCGCGTCCACCAGCAGGATCTTTGGCTTATTGACCGCACGCGCCAGAGAAATCGCCAGATTAAGCGAAGTAATGGTCTTGCCCTCGGAATGGATGGAACTGGTCACCGCAATGACTCGGGGAGGAGTTTTGCCTTTATTAACGGAAAACAGATTGGTACGCAGGATTTTGTATTGTTCGCTGATATGCGATTTGGAATCAAAATAAGTGATGATGCGCGGATCGATCTTGGAGTCCCCCATCTTCCTGATAACGATCTGGTCGGCTTCCTTGATTTTGGCAATACGCTCCATGTGTAGGAGGCGCTCTTCGGTGGCTTTTCTTAAGGCATCGGTAATCTTGCCCATAACGTTATTGTCCTTTCGTCAGTGTACTCTTTAAGGCCTGGATACCTTGGCTGAGTTCAGAATACTTTTCCGCCATCTTTTCGCGAAACCAAACTAAATTCTTGATTTGTGTCTTCGATTGTTCGCTGGATTCTTTAAGGATGCTGATCTCCGCCTGGCTATCAACCACATTTTTGTTGATCTTGGCCATATCGGCGGATAAGTTCTTTTCGGTTTGGGCGATATCAGCGCGCATGGCCTTGACCTGATTTTTAAGTTCTGTCTGGGTGCCGGTCACAGCCTTTTCAAGAACCTCAAGTTTCTTTTGCTGGTCATTGAGCTTGCTTAAAGCGGCAAAAAGAGCCGTCCGGCTGTCATGTGATACGTTGATAGCGCGGATATTTAAGATAAGCGAAAGCATGCCGATCAAAACCAGAAAACCCGCCATAAGAATAAAGGCTCGCGGAATCTGCGCCTGCCCGGATGTTTTCGTGGATTCGGATGTTTTCTTGGGCTCAAATGTTTTCTTGGGCTCGGGGGCCTCCTTCGGCGGTAAGCTACCTAACGGGCCCGTCGGCGAAGACACCCTTCTTGTGCGCGGGGCATCCGAATATTTGATGCTCCGAACCTGGTCAACGTGGTTAAGGGCTTGAATCACTTTGCTCATGCGGTGTCCTTTCTAATTCTAAAAGCCGGCAATAAATTACAAATTATTAAGTATCTCATTACTGGCCTGCGCCTGTGCGCCGGAATCTAACGATTCGTTTGCGTTAGAGGTGTTTTCCGCTTTTGATTCGGCGGATTTATTTTTTGACTGAAAATTCGGCGCCAGCTGCAACATCGGGGATTCGCTGATGACCTCGTAGAGGATTTTGTCATCAATGACCCCGACGTCCTGGGTATAGCCGGTCAATAGGGCGCTATCGCAGATCTGGTTAACCAGCCGCGGGATACCCTGGGAGAACTTGTACACTAATTCAAGCGCTCCGTCAGTGAAATATTTCCTATCGGAATTACTGGCCATGCGCAGCCGATGCGTGACATATTCGTTGGTCTCGCGCGGGTTTAAGGCATCCAAATGATAGTAGACCGCGATGCGCTGGCGAAACTGCTCTAAGCGGTCGAGGCCAAGCTTTTTCTTTAATTCCGGCTGCCCCAAAAGAATGATCTGAATGAGCTTTTCGGTCTCGGTCTCCAGGTTAGAAAGCAAACGGACTTCTTCTAAGACCGAGGGCTTAAGATTCTGGGCTTCGTCGATAATCAAGACCACATTACAGTCATGGCGCAGCTGCTCGATCAAGTATTCGTTGAGCTGATTTAGAAGTTTGGCCTTGGTGGTCATCGTATAATTGATCCCCAATTCATCCATGATCATCAGCAAGAGATCTTTATTGTTGATATTGGTGTTGGTAATAAGCGCGGTGTGCGTTTTTTGGTCCAGGCGGTTTAAAAGCGTGCGGCAAACGGTTGTCTTTCCCGAGCCGATCTCGCCGGTGATAACCACAAACCCTTTGCGCTGCTCAATGGCATAAATCATGGTGTTTAAGGCTTCCGTATGCCGGGAGCTGGCAAAGAAAAAACGCGAATTGGGGGTAATCGTAAAGGGGGATTCGGAAAATCCGTAATGTTTACAGTACATAAGTATTCTCCTATTTATTAATGATGCTCGCCATAAAGGCGGCTACCAGGATGACCATCACTCCCGCCACCGCTATGGTTATTAAAATCAGTTTTTCCCGCTGCTTTTCAGATTCAACGATGTCAACCGTGGTGATACGGGAAATAGCGCCTAAAAGCGGCTGGCCGAAATATTCGCGGACATCTTGAACATCGATGAACGATTTATCCAGGAATTCCCGCAAGAAAACAAACCCGACGCCCGACGCCAACCCTATCAGCAGGCCGACCATGGCCGCTAAAGGTTTATTGGGATAAAAAGGCCTGGTGGGCAGCCGCGGAGGATCGATAATCGTATAACGCGTCCCCTCTTTGGAAGACTGCAGCCGCTGGGTGATTTTGGCGGTCTCCAGCCTTTGCAGGAGCATATTGTAAATCTCCTCATTGACTTTAACATCGCGGCCCATGACGTCGCTGACCTTATCCAAGAGGATTACCTTGTAGAGATCTTTTTCGGTAGAATCCGAAGACTGTTGGCCGGCCGGCTTGCTGTCGACTTTGACGCTGCTCTGCAGGCCGTCGATGGCTTTGCGGATCTCATCGATTAACGGCGCGGCGCTGCCGGAGATCAAGCTCGCGTCTTCGGTATATTCCAGGTTTTCTTTCTCGAGCTCCTCATTTTTGTTCCGGATTTGCTCGCGTAGCTTCTTGACCATAGGATGTTCTTCGGTAGAGTCCACTAAAAGGGCATTGAGCTGCTCTTTTAATTCCGCGATTTCGGCGGATTTGATTTTGCCGCGGTAAACCCGCAGCTGCTCTTCGATAAATTTAATCGCGTCGGCGGTTTCCTGGTTTTGGAAGTCGACGTTCCGTTCGATAAAGATCTCGGTGATATTCTTTACCACCGCCTGCGTCAATTCCGGGTCACGGCCGACATAGGCCAGGTCGATAACGTTGGGGGAACGCATTTTGATAACGGTGCTACCCCGGATCTTTAAGATTAATTGTTCGAATCCGCGCTGGTCTTTGACGTCTTTGTCCATGTTCAGACGTTTGACCAAAGTCGCTATGCTTTTCCAGCCGAGCATGGATTCTCTGATAGTGGCCAAGCGGTCGCCGACCGTGGTGGAGACGGTGATTTTGTCAAACAAGGGATTGTCGGTTTTGCCCTCCTCTACCAACAAAACGGTATTGGAGACATATTTTTTAGGCATGAGAATACCGGCACAAATTCCCAGGATCAGTCCGGCGACGGAAGGAATGATAATAAACCATTTGCGGCGAAATAAAATCCGTAAGTATCCTAAAGGTGAAATTTCCGGTGCAGTTGACTCTTCCATTATTGATCCTTTCCCTGATAGGCAATCATCATATTAGAAACCGGTTACGGCTGAACCAGCGCCTGCCGCGGCACTGACCGGCTGGGTAACCGGCGAAATCACGCGCATGGCCTTGGTCATGACCGTTGCCGGAATATACAAGGTATCTCCGGGTTTCATCACATAATTTTCGCGTAGGTCGCCGCTATAGAGCAATTCGTAGACATTGACATATTTTATCGTGGCCTTGCCGGCATCGGCCGGAGTGATCAGGCGGCACTTACGCGATGCCGCGCCCAAAGTCGGCAGTCCCGCCAAAACCAGGGCCTCGCGGACAGTAATGGTGTCACCTTTCATCGCGATTTTTCCCGGGATATTGACTTCGCCGATCAAGTAAACGACCTTACTGTTGTAACCGGTGATCTTAACTGTCACCTCGGGCGAAATAATATACTTGGCTAAAAGTTCTTCTAATTGTTTTTTAAGGTCATCCTTAGTCAATCCTACCGCCTTAATGTCACCCACAAATTCGTATTGAATCTTGCCTTCATTGTTGATGGTGTATTCGCCGCTGACCTCGAGATGGCGAAGGACTTTGATTTCGACAACGTCACCAACGCCTAAGGTGTATTTGCTGGCATCTCCCAATCGCAGCTGCATGTCTTCCAGGGGCTGCTCGATAACCTTTAAGGGCTCTTCCATCTCCGGTAAAGGCTCCAGAGCTGCTTCTGTCTTTGGTTCAACCGCCGCCTCTTGAGGTACGATGACATCTCCGGAGGCATCCACGGCAGGTGCGGGATTAGCGGATTCAGCCGCAATAATGCCGGCTGAGCCTAGCATTGGGCACGCCAAGACAATGCACCAGCTGCAGGCAAAAAGCGTAAAGAAAAGTAGAAATCTTTTTTTCATTTTAAACTCCGAGATTAAAAACTGGTTACGGGAAATCATTTACGCTTCAAAGAGCGCTTCGTGAAATTCCTTGATGTGGCTAACGTCGGTCTCTTCGTAAACACGCCAGCCGCGCCAGTCACGTTTGGGCTTTCTGACCTTGCCCATTTTCTCCCAGCGGACCAGAGTCTTTGAGCTGACACCAAGCATGTCCGCCACTTCAGTAATTGTTAACCGCTTTGCAACCATTGCCTTTCCTCCTTTAGCACTTTGCGATATCTAAATTACGACGCAATACTCTTAATGGAGCAATTATTATGCCAGAAGTCGATAGTCTTGACAATATATTTATATCCTAGACATAAGTATATAGATACCAATAGTTTATAATACATAAATCGACAGGTAGTAATTCTTCCATCCATGGCTGAATTTGATCAGATGTTTAAAGGATTAGACGGATTTGTCCTGGACAGACTAGGACAATTGCGGAAACTGCTTAACTACAAGGGCTTAAACCGTGGTTAAAATTAACATCACGCCTCTCTCTTCGGTTAAAACTGCCTATTTTCTAACCCTGGCTTCCTTAATATATAATAATTCAGAGCCTAAACAACTCTAAAACCGCATTTTTACGCCTCCTGGCAGGCCGAATAAAAATTTGTCACACTTTGTGAAATATGTTATACTTCCACTGCATATGAGCAATAAATTTTCCACTCTCCAAGTCCAAAGGCCGATTTTGGCGCCCTTTCTGCGCCAGTCTATTAGTCTCCTCCAACTCCCCATAGGCGATCTCGCCATGGTGATCGAGCAAGAGCTACAGAATAATCCTCTATTAGAGTTAGATGAGAAAATCGCTGACCCGGTACAGAGCCTGATTAAAAGCGGTGAACTGCATCAAAACCTTGATCAATTCGTCAAGATTGAAGATGAGTCGTCAAAAATAGATTTTCGGGATGGCGAGATGGTCGATGAAAGGCCGATCACGCGGGATTTAACCCTGGAAGACCACCTGTTGCGGCAACTGCATTTTGAGGTCTCTGACGAGCTACAGCTTCGAATCGGCAGGCTTATTATCGGAAGTATCGATGAAACCGGTTACCTGACAATTAGCTGTGAAGAAATTGCCGGGTTAGTCGGCACCCATGACTTGGCCCTGGTAGAACAGGTCCTGTCTTTAATCCAGGGTTTTGAGCCCACCGGAATCGCTTCGCGCAATCTCAAAGAATGCCTTCTTGCCCAGCTTAAATCCAAGAATACCGATCACCCCATGGCTATTTGCATCATCAATGACCATTTAGAAGACCTGGGAAAAAAGAAATACGCCGATATCGCAAAAAAAATCGGTATCCCGCTGGAAGATGTCAAAAACCTGGCGCGCTTTATAGCCACTCTCGAGCCCAGGCCCGCGCGCAACTACCGCCCCATCAATGACAGTATTTATATTAAACCCGATGTTTTTATAGTCCACGACCCGGCTGACGGGTATCAAATCAACGTCAATGCCCTAGGGATTAACCGGCTGAAGATTAACTCGACTTATAAGAATCTGCTTAACCGGGCAGACCTAAAGGAGCACGAAAGAAGTTTTATTCTCGAAAAGATGGAAAGCGCCCAGCAATTTATCAAGGGTGTTGAGCAGCGCGGCCAAACTATCCGAAAGATTGCCGAATACATCCTGGAGAAGCAAAAAGATTTCTTTGATGGCAACTACCTGGCGCTCGCTCCTTTGACGCTCAAGGATGTGGCCATCGCCATTAACCGGAACGAATCAACTATCTCCCGGGCTATCAAAGATAAATATATCGACACGCCCAAAGGAATGTTTCCCATAAGATTCTTTTTCTCCCAGGCCATAGCCACAGCCGATAACGGCCCCACCTCCGCGCAAAGCATCAAAGAAGAAATGCGGGAGCTAATCGAAGACGAAAATAAATCCGGGACGCTTTCGGACCAGGACATCCAGCGCCATTTTGAGACAAAAGGAATACACATCGCCCGACGGACAATCAATAAATACCGTCAAGCCTTAAAGATCCCTTCATCTCATTTACGTAAGGAATAAAAAGAAAAAGCGGAGTGAACTTTCTGCGGAAAAATAAAACAGCGCCGCGCGGGTGTACCCGCGCGGCGCTGTTTAGCTTACAACTTAAGAATTCGCCGCGCCTAACAGTCTTTCTTTGAGGGCGCCGTATTCGGTTAAGATCTCTTTAGGAAGCGTCCCTTCGAATTGTTTAAAGAACTCCGCCTGCCTTTCAAGCTCTTCTAGCCATTCCTGCGAATGAACCGCTAAAAGCTTATCCATGGTCCCCGGCGCTAAGTTAAGCCCGTTTAAATCAATATCTTCCGGATTAGGGATATAGCCGATGGGTGTTTTCTTGGCCCCCACCTTGCCCTGGCAGCGTTTTAGAATCCATTCCAGAATCCGCAGGTTCTCTCCGTAGCCGGGCCAGAGAAACTTCCCGTTATCATCCAATCGAAACCAGTTCACGCAAAATATCTTCGGGGCCTTTTTTCCCATTTTCTTGCCCATCTTAAGCCAGTGCCTGAAATAATCGGACATGTGATATCCGCAGAACGGCAGCATCGCCATCGGGTCATAACGTACCTCGCCCTGTTTTCCGTATTGCGCCGCAGTACGTTCCGATGCCATCGTTGCGCCTACATAAACTCCGTGCTGCCAGTCAAAGGCCTCGTAAACCAAGGGAGTCAAATGCGCCCGGCGCCCGCCGTAAAGAATAGCCGAAACCGGCACCCCCTTTAAAAGATGGCCTTTGCCTTTTTTAGGAGCGGTCGGGCACTGGCTAAAAGGCGCGGTAAAACGGCTGTTGGCATGAGCGCCTAAAAGCGGTTTTCCTTCCTCGTCAAGCGCGCCCGGCTTCCAGGGTTTACCCTGCCAATTAACCCCATGTGACGGCGTCTCTCCGTCTCCGTGCTCCCACCAGACCGTCCCGTCGGGTTTAAGCAGGACATTGGTAAAAATCGTATTTTTCTTGATCGTCAGCATGGCGTTGGGATTGCTTTTGGAATTCGTCCCCGGCAAAACGCCAAAAAATCCCGTCTCCGGATTGATGGCATGCAGAATCTTATGTTCGTCCAACCGCATCCAGGCAATATCATCGCCGATGGTCTCGATAGTGTGGCCCTTTTGTTCCAGGGCTTTGGGCGGCAAGAGCATCGCCAGGTTGGTTTTTCCGCAGGCGCTGGGAAATGCGGCGGTAATATAGTGAGTCTTCTCTCCCGGCTTCTTAACCCCCAGGATAAGCATGTGTTCGGCCATCCAGCCTTCTTTTTTCCCTAAGAAACTGGCGATCCGAAGCGATAAGCATTTTTTACCCAAAAGGACGTTTCCGCCGTAACCCGAACCGACACTCCAGATAGTATTGTCATGGGGAAAATGCAAGATCAAACGGCGGGTGACATTTAAATCGGCCTTGCTATGCAGGCATTTGGTAAATTCTCCGTCGCGCCCCAGCGCCGCAAGTATTTTCTTGCCGACACTGGTCATAATGCGCATGTTTAAGACAACATAAAGGCTGTCGGTTAACTCGACGCCGATTTTACTAAAAGGCGAACCCACGGCACCCATCGAAAAAGGAATGACATACATGGTGCGGCCTTTCATGGCGCCGCTAAATATTTGCTTGGCCTTCCAGTAGGCCTCCTGGGGCGGCATCCAATTATTGTTCGGGCCCACCTCTTCTTTGGTCGGTGCGCAGATAAAGGTAAGATTTTCAGTACGGGCAACATCATCCGGATGAGTTCGATGATACAGGCAGCCGGGCATAATTTTCTGGTTGAGCCGGATAACCTCTCCGGTTTTAATCGCTTGCTCCTCGAGCTCTTTTTTCTCTCTTAACGATCCATCAATCCAGACAATTGCATCCGGTTGGCATAAAGCCGCCATTTCTTCAACCCAGGCGATTAATTCTTTGTGTTTAGTCATTCTTTTTTATCCCTATTCTTTCTTAAGGTTTTAACAGGTGCGGTAAAAAATTTATTACATTATACGCATCAAAACGCTGAAGTCAAAATTTCTTTTATAACTGATCCTGATAAACAATTCCGGAGAATCACAATCTACCGGATCCGGAAATAATCGTCTTCGAAACGCTTGATATCGTCTTCGCCTAAATAACGGCCGCAAGCCACCTCGATAAAAAGAAGGACATCCTTGTCAGTGTTTGCAATGCGGTGAATCGCTCCTCGGGGGATATCAACGATCACCCCGGGTTTTAAGGATGTCTTTCGGCCGTCGACAATCGCAATACCTTTTCCCCGGACAACAATCCATTTTTCCGAACGCTTGAAATGTTTTTGCAGGCTGATCCGGGATTGCGACTTTACCTCAACCCTTTTAACCCAAACACCGGGCTCATAAAAAAGCACTTTGTACTTTCCCCAGGGCCTTATCGTATACTTTTTGCTTGCGCGAGCAGTCATATTGCCCCCTCGTTTAATAATTAAATACCAGAAGTATTATAATAGCAATCGGAAGTTTTGTGGCGAGTAAATTTTGTAAACTCATCATCCGCCCAAATTATCCTTTAAGCTGTTTCTTATAATGCTCCAAACACTTCGGACAGATGCCGTTTTCCTTAACCCAGTCAGGATGCCTTTCTTTGATAATATCAACTATGTGTTCTTCCGTATGGCTGATGAATTTCAGCGGATCACCGGATATTTTCTTGCGGCAGACATCACAGATATATTCCATAGTGCTCCTTGAAAACCGGCTGTTCAAACCCCGGGTGTTTACGGATGCTCACGAATGAGCTTCTTGATAGAATCAAGATGCCGGTAAGCAGCCTCTTCTCCCTGTTTAATCATCCTGTCCACATAATAAAATTCAAACCAATTAATCCCGGCCAAGTCGGGATGGATAAGGACATCCGCCTGCTGGGCACTTTGTTCGGCAATCACATAGTCGACAGCCTGAAGACTGCTGACGATAATGTCGGGAATATTCGGATAAAATAATTTCCGCAAAATTCCCCCGGCCCTGACCCCCAAGAACTTAAGCGGATCCTTAAAAAAAGGAATCGCCTGGTCTTCTTTTCGCTGCTTTTCAAGCGCCTCATAACCCCGGATAACATCATAGGGTGTTTGAAGAACATTAACCGCAATGATTCTTTTAATACCTAGACTGGCCACAACATTGGTCGGCAAAGGATTAACGACTCCGCCGTCAATAATAAGCCGGCCATTCCGGGTAATCGGCGTAATAACGCCGGGAATAGCAATGCTTTGACGGACAGCGTCCACAAGGCTCCCCTGTTCGATAACCATCTCTTCACGCCTGAGCAAATCATAGGCAACCGCCATAAAGGGCAGGCGGGTGTCATAAAAAGTTTTATCGCCCAGGTGGCGCCTCAGCCATCGGGTAATATTGTGCCCGCTGACAAACCCGCCTTTTGAAATAGTAAAATCAAGCAGTTTGCTCATCGAGGCCCTGGTTCCGAATTCCCGCGCGATTAATTCTATTTCGTCAGCGTTCTTCCCTGCCACCCACAGGCTGGCAATTAAAGCACCAATACTGCTTCCCACCACAACATCAATCGGAATGCCTTCTTTTTCCAGGACTCTGATGACACCGATATGGGCAATGCCCAGAGCTGCCCCGCCGCCTAAGACCAGCCCAACCAAAACTCCCCCTATTTGCCGAGCCATGCGCCTGGTGGCCTGCGCGTAAACACTGCCGGACAGAAGAACCGGCACCATAATATCCTGCACCTCCAACGGCTCCTCTAAGTCTTCCTGTGAAATATGGGGAAATAATTTAAACGATTTATAGTCAAGGGCCCTGGTAATCTCTTCAGTTGACAGGCTTCCCTTGGGCCCCAAATTGCTTATAATCACCTGATTTTTTTCCGGAGAAAATTTCTCCCCTAAAGATTCCCTCAGGCGGTCAAGAACCTGCCGTGTCGATTTTAAATCTTCCTGCCGGTCATGGGCGACCAAATGAACAACGTCCGATTGGGTCAAGGTCTTTAGGACCACATCATCCATTTCGTTAGGCAAATCAACAACCACGTAATGGTAATTATTTGCCAGAAAACTGACAAAATGGCTTATCTGGCTGATGAGCCAGGAATCGCTCGGGTCAAACACAACTTTTAATAAATCAATTTTTAATTGCCACCGGGAAATATTATCGACGATCTTCTGATGTTCATTAACAATGTTTTTTAATTCAACGCCCTCTTTTTTCCACCGCGGAGATGCCAGGCCGCTGGTAAAACCGGAATCGGTGCCCGCAGACACCGAGCTGATATTAACCAGAATCACTTTCTTGCCGGTTTCCCGTTCCAGGTTTAGGGCAAGATTTATGGCGTGAGTGGAGCTGCCGCTGGCTTTAACCGCGCCGTAAACCGCGATAACCGTGCTTTCAAATATCAATTTAACCGGCGACTCGCGGCTGCGCAGGCGCCGCGAAAGGCTCCGGCTAAATTCGATAGCCAGGCGGGGAATAGAGTCGAGGATACCGGAAAAGTCAGCCTTCTCGATTCGCAGAATAAGAGAATCATTCATGGCCTCAAAGGTCAGCGAATGGCCTTCCCCCGTCAAGAGAGAAATAATGCCAAAGTACATCCCGCGGTGAATAAATTCCACGTTCTGTTTTTGCCCGTTGGGCTGGATGGTATACGCCTGGATACGGCCAGAGACAAGGCAGTAAAAGGCATCCGCGGGAGAGCCTTCACGGCAGATAATTTCACCTTTTTTGTATTCGGTAAGATTGGACCGGCCGGCGATCTTTAGCCATTCAAACCATCCCAGCTTGCCGAATACAGGAAGCTGTTTAATAATTTCTATTTTGTTTAAGGGCGTTGAGAAGTTACCCATGGATAGGAATTGTCCTTTTTAAGAAAAAACCGTCAACGAGAGGATTTAACGCAAGGATAAAGCTGACAATCATTCCCTCTTTAAGGAAGCTTATCGATCAGGGAATTAATGCGGTCAATAAGCTTCTGGCCATAATCCCCCTGCCGCAAATGAATATGGGTTTTTGATTTGCCCTGAATTCTTTCGTCCAGTTCACGTAGCAGCCGAGGAAAGGCGCCGATAAATCTATGGACAAAACCATAGGAAATAATACCGACAAAAAGAAAATAGTACACCAGAATAATGACTGACAGCCGCAGGAATTGATACAAGAAATTATTTTCCTTTTCCAAGCTTAAATAGGTATAAATCAAATCACTGAACATGGAATACAAAAACAATAATACAATCATAACCGGAATACCAACGGAGATAAAAATAACCAGCAAAATCTTTCTTTCGAACGGGCTTGTCGAAAATGGGCTCCTGACTTTTTTACTCATTGACCGTCTCCTTATGGCGCAATATTTTTATACGTGAATAGATTGGTAACACACCTAAAAAACTCAATTATTAGAAAAGACACCGCCGGTATTGATGACAAAAAGCGTGGTGCCGCTCTTTCCTATGGATGTGGGTGTCGCCGTCACTGTGTACTCGATAGAACTAAGTTCAGAATCATAGGTAAACCCGGCGTACTCACCCGAGAAATAATTCTTGCTTAAATACGGAGGGGTCACGCTAAACAATTCATCTTCGACGGAAGGATACAGGCCATGAACAATAAAAAAGTTTTCGAGAGCTCCGGATATGGTCTTAAGCGTCGCTTGCGCCGTCACGTCATTGGCGGTAATGCGCATCTTTAAAACATTAGGAATCGCAATCGCCGTCAATAAGGCTATGATGGTAATGATAATCATCACCTCAACCAAGGTAAAACCCTTGAGTTTTGCCTTATCCATTTTCTTCTTCATCCTTGGGTTTGCGCCTCGCCAAGACATCTTTAATCACCTCAATCAGCAACTCCGTTTTAAACGGCTTCGAAACATAGTCATCCACGCCGTAAGACTTGGCCAACCCTTCCGCATCCTTGGCATCAGAAATTTGCCCCCGGCCAACCGCCAGGGGATTGTTAGGAAGCCATTGGAATTGGCCTTTCTTCCTCGAATAAACCATTTCGCCTTTTCCACTAACCATAATAATGGGGATATTTTTGGTATCCGCATTGCCCTTTAAAGCCTTGGCAATATCCGCGCCCTTTCGTGAAGGCATAATATTATCCAAAAGTATCAGATTAGGATTTTCCCGCAGGCACAAACTTTCTGCCTCCTGCGGCTGGGTTGTGGTGACCACCTCAAACTCTCCCGTTTCCTCTAAATTCGCCTTAACCAAGGTACACAAGTCAGGCTCATCATCAATCATGAGAATTTTTATTTTGTCAGCCATGTATCCTCCTCACAGATAATCTATATTTATCTTTATCCGCATCCGACATACTGATATTAGCATAAAAACCATTAAACATCAGCACCCGTTTTAATTATTCTACTACGCCGAATACCCCGCAGTTTACTACGAGAATGAAGGCGGAGTAGAACCCTACGAAGCTCAAACACGCAACGAAGTGAAGTTTTTGAGCGCAGTAGGGTTGGGCATTCGGCTTCGAAGAATGAACCATCCAGAACTTCCATGAGATGTCTGTAGCTTGCTACGGGGAGGTTCATTACGCAGAAGGCAGCGTGATGACAACTGTAGTTCCCACGCCCACCTGGCTTTCCAGGCCGATGGAACCGTTATGCCTTTCCAGAATTAAATACGCCGTGCTTAGGCCCAGGCCGGTTCCTTTTCCGGGCTCCTTCGTTGTAAAAAACGGATCAAATGCTTTCGGAATATTTTCCGGCGCTATGCCGCAACCCGAATCTTTGATTTCAATAATAACCTCTTTGCTCTTACCTTTCTTTTCTAGGGAAAGTTTTACGCGCGTAACGATAACAATCTCCCCGCCATTGGGCATAGCGTCAATCGCATTCATAAAAAGATCAAAGAATACCTGTTCGAGCAAAATGTTGTCACCATTGACAAAAATATCATCTTGCGCATAATTACAACGGATTTTGATAGCGCACGCTTTGGCCCTGGCTTCCACCAGCAGCACCGCCGCATCAATAATCTGCCGCATGTCGAGAGTTTTAAGCTCAAGCCGCGAAGAACGGGAAAATTGCAAAAGAGCATTAACTACCTTGTTGGCCCTGACCGCCGCATCCTTAACCATGGTTGTGAAAGGCACGGCGGCGGTATCGCCGGATTTGGCAAATATCTTTTCTACCCTTTCGATACCCTGCAAAATAATTGCTAAAGGATTTTTTATCTCATGGGCCACGCCGGAAGCCAAGACACCCACCGTTGCCATTTTCTCGGTTTGAATAAGCTGATCCTGAGTTTGCTGCAGCTGCCTGTTGGTCTCCGCCATCTCATCGAGCATCTCTCGCAATGCCTTTTCGTTAGCCGCCAGGTTAAGATTCGCCGACTCCAGGGCCTGGCTTTTTTCCTGAATCATGCGCTCTTTCTTTCCGATCTCCGTGATATCGCGGGAAACACCCTGGCAGGAAACCGCCTTTCCTTTTTCGTCCCGTATAATAAGCCCCTTAATCTCTAAGGTCACCTCGCGGTCGTCTCGGTGCTTCCATCTTTCGACACGAGAAATATAAAACTGGCTACCGGCGATATCATCCTTGACAGCCTGTATGATTTTTTCACGATCTTCAGGAAAAGAAAATTCATAAACACTTTTCTTGCCTATAATTTCATCCGGATCATACCCTAAAATATTTCTTACCGCATGGCTGGAATATTTAAATATCCCGTTGATATCAACCTCCCATATCCATTCGTTAGTAATATCCGCGACATTCTTAAAACGCTCCTGGCTGACCAGCATTTTATTGAGAATACCCCTCTGGCGCTGAATAAAATACACCGAAAGCAAGAGTATGACGGAAAAGAGAATCGCAATCAACCGTGCAAACTTCCGGTCGTTTGCGACTTCCTTATCCCAGGTCGCATAATTAACATCCAGGCCCAATACCGCGATGACTTTATTTGCCTGCCTGTCTTTAACGGGAACAAGGGCTGAGATCCAATTGCCCCACCGGTCCCTTAAAGGGCCCTCGACAAATCCGTCGGCACCACTAAAAAGCAACCGCAGCTCTTGAGAGGCCTCCTGATAGATTTGTCCCGGGGGCGAATAATCTTCTGAATTCTCCTCTTCATTGTCAGCCAAGAAGACAACCTCACCGTCTTTAAGGCTCATAAGGTAGGCAAATCGCAGGCTTGGGTTCTCCCTGACAACACCTTTTAGCTGATTGCGGAGGCGTACATACTGCGGCTTATTGCTGTCTGTCTGATCACTTGACAAGGCCTTGATATCATCGACATTGACGGCGCCGCTTAAGGTGCGGACATGAGAGAGAAGATTATTCTTTTGAGTGAGGACAGCGGCGTCCGTAACGTGGCGGATAAAAACATTGCCGGCAAGGATACAACAAGAAATAGTCAGCGGCCAGACGAAAATATTGGAGAATTTATTGCGGGACAGCAGAGAAAAGTTAAAGTATTTTTCGGTCATGGGTTTCCCAGATTACGGATGGGTTTATTATAACAATATTTAAAGACAGGCTCAAATAAAATCAGAATTAAAAACGATTTGGAGCAGGAAGAAATGAGGTTTTTAGGAAAGTGCCGCCGGTCACCTAACGGCTAAGAACGGGCAGCAAGACTGCGGGCTTTGGTTTCAATCGAATGGAACAGGGAATCAAAAGATTTCTCAAATGCCGCCACACCGTCAACAAGAAGTTTTTCGCAGATTTTATCTACGTCAATGCCTGCATCACAGAGATATTTTAAGATTTGACGGGCATCCGAAGAGTCTTTTCCCAGCGCTTCTTTAACAGTGCCGTGATCCAGGAAAGCCCGAATAGTCTTTTCGGGCAAGGTATTAACGGTGGGAGCTGCAATCAATTCTTCGATATACTTAATATCGCTGTAAGACGGGTTTTTTGTCCCCGTGGAAGCCCAGAGAACTCGTTGCGGGTGGCAATTCTTTTTGGATAAAGACTTAAAAATATCGCTTGAAAACATGCGGTTAAACTTCTCAAATATCACCCGGCAATTGGCTCCAGCGGCCTTGCCTTTAAGAGACAACAGCTTGTCTCTTGCGTTATCATTCTTCTCGCCCGCGGCTTTTTGGTCTATCAGCTGATCAACGGCCGTATCGGTACGGCTGACGAAAACACTCGCCACCGACCTGGTCTTGCTTAAATCTTTTGTCGTATGCGACAGGCGGTTCATCCCCTTAAGAAAAGCCCAGGCCGTATCAGCGTACTGCCCTAAAGAAAATATCAGGGTGGCATTAACATTGATCCCTTGAGCAAGAAGCTCTTCGATCACATGGCACCCGGCCCTGGTTGCCGGAATTTTAATCATAACATTCGGGCGGTTAATCTTTTTAAACAATCGCACGCCCTCGGCAATGGATTGATTAGTATCCATGGCTAGCCGGGGATCGACTTCCAGGCTGACATAACCATCCCGCCGGCCGGTATGTTCGTAAACCGGCCTAAAAATATCCGCCGCCTCCCTTATATCCTGGACAGATATTTCGTCATAAATCTCGAAAATTCCTTTGCCCTGCTCGCTTAAGCCGGAAATCTTATCGTCGTAATCCGCCCCCGAACTTACCGCATCGTTAAAGATCGTAGGGTTTGAGGTCATGCCTGTTACCCCTAAATCAATAAGCTCTTTTAACCGGCCGCTTTTAAAAAGCGACTGACTGATATAATCAAGCCATATGCTTTGTCCGAACTCTGTCAATTCCTGGACAGACGTTTTAGCCATACATTCTTTCCTGTTTCTTATTTCCTAGTGAGCGCTTTTTTTGCCGCGTGGACAATGTCGATATCTTTTAAGTGATATTTCTTTAATAAACCTTGGGGGTCGCCGGTTTCGCCAAAGACATCATTGATGGCCACGGTCTCGAGAGGTGCAGGAGAATTTTTTCCCAGGACTTCGGCAACGGCGCTACCGAGCCCGCCGTAAACCTGATGTTCCTCGGCGGTTACAACCGCCCCTGTCTTTCTGGCGGATTCTATAATCACTTTTTCGTCGATGGGCTTTAGGGTGTGCATATTAACAACGCGAGCGTCAATATTTTCTATCTTCAACAGCTTAGCCGCTTCCAGGGCCTCGTAAACCATTAAGCCGCAGGCAATGATGGTAACGTCCTTGCCTTCGCGCAAGATATTCGCTTTTCCAATAACAAAAGAATCGGATTCTTTAGTAATGATCGGAAGGGCCGCCCGGCTGGTCCTCATATAAACCGGCCCGACATGATTGGTAATAAGCCGTGTCGCCTTCTTGGCTTCGATATAATCGGCCGGGCAAAGAACAATAATGTTAGGTAAAACCCTGGTAATGGCAAAATCTTCCAGGCACTGAGCCGTCGCCCCGTCTTCGCCGACGGTAATTCCCGCATGCGAGCAGACCACCTTGACATTCTGATTGTTATAGCAAACATCAATGCGCAGCATATCGTAGGCACGGTTGGTTAAAAATACCGCAAACGAGGTCGCAAAAGGAATAAATCCGAGCAGGCTTAAGCCCGCAGCTGTACCCATGACATCCTGTTCGGCAATACCCAGATTAAAGAACCGGTCCGGAAATTCTTTCTTGAAATATTCCGCGCGGGTCGCGTCTTCCAGATCCCCGGAAAGGACCACGATGTTCTTGTTTTCCTTGCCCAGGGTTACGATCTCTTCCCCAAAACCGTCCCGTGTCGGCCTCATCTCAATCATGCCTTTACCTCTTTATCTAATTCAGCCAATGCCTGCTGTAATTGCTCTTTGTTGGGGGCCTTACCGTGCCATTTTGCCTGCCCCTCCATAAAAGATATGCCCTTGCCCTTAATCGTATTGGCAATAATAACCGTGGGCTTTGCCGGAATAGTATCAAATTCATCCAGGGCAGCCATGAGCTCTTTGAAATTATGGCCGTCGACAACGATCACATGCCAGCCGAAACTAACCCATTTGTCCTTAAGGGGTTCTATATTCTTTATCTCATTGACCGGCCCGTTTTCCTGCACCTTGTTATAATCAATAATGGCGCAAAGGTTATTCAAATGATAATGGGCGGCCGTCATGGCAGCTTCCCAGACAGAGCCTTCCTGGATCTCGCCGTCGCCTAAAAGGCAATAGGTCTTAAAATCCTTCTTGAGCATTTTTGCGCCGAGGGCAAGGCCGTTGGCCACCGACAGGCCATGGCCCAACGAACCGGTATTAAATTCGACGCCGGGAACTTTTGTGTGAACGTGGCCCTGCAGGCGGGTGCCCAACTTTCTAAACGTTTTTAATTCTTCTTTGGGAAAATAGCCGCAATTGGCGAGAGTTACATAAACGACCGGAGTAACGTGTCCTTTGGAAATAATAAGCCGGTCACGGTCCGCCCAGTGAGGGCTGGCGGGCCGATGATTCATCTTGTAAAAATAAAGGGCTATCAAGATCTCGACGGCCGATAACGATCCCCCGGGATGCCCGGAGCCTGCCAAAGTGAGAACCTCCAAAATTTCTCGTCGGAACTGGATTGCGCTCTTCTTCAGCACATCAATGTCGGTAATCTTTGAAGCCACAAAAATCTCCTTTAAGCAGCCACCTTACACCAAACATCTGATGAATAATTACATGGGCCATGCAGGACTCGAACCTGCCACCCTCTGATTAAGAGTCAGATGCTCTACCAGATGAGCTAATGGCCCGTCAATATGTTCTAGTTTAAATCAATAAATTGACGAGGCTCGTCACCTGCCTTCCCGGATGACGGCCCGAAAATTCAAATGAAAACGAAATATTATAACACCCTCTTGTGTTTAGGCAAGATTTAAAAATTGATCCATGAGGAAAACTTAAAAACCGATTCCAAAACCTGGCGATGGGTCAAGGCATCAATCGTTACGAGAACGACAAAAAATATCAGAAATAAGCCCATCAGCCGGGTATTACGAATTTCCTTTGCCATTGAAATCGGCTCGATTCTCCAATTGATTTTTTCGTAAAATTTCTTCTGCAGTTCAATCACCCGTGAAGGCCTTAAGGAAATAAAGGCCCCAACCCCCAGGCAAAACAACGTGACAATAATCAACAAAATCATTTCAACCATCACTTATCCCGGATAAACAACAGGCATCATTGGTGGAATCTTAAGAAACTTCTTTCCTGCAGAATTATAAGACATCCAAAAGCAAAAATCCTTTGCATCCTTCAGTTCTTAAGAAAATCCTTCATCTTCCCCATAAAAGAAAGCGCCGTATAGGTTCCGATATACTTGGAGACGCCATTTTCCATGCATTTCCGCAAGAGGTCTTCCATCGCCGAGAGACTGTCTGAGCCGGCTAACCCGGCCGAGACTTCTTCCATGGTTTTATAAAGAATTATGGGGGGTTCTAAGAAAATCGGCGCGTTCTTTTTTTTCTTTCGCAATGTTTCCGATTCCCGCACCTTCTTTCTTATAAGAGCGCTTAAATCCGCCGCAATCACGTCAACCGGAATTTCGGCGGTATGAAATTGGAGCAATATAAGGTCCGGATTTAAGGCATCCACTTGCTCCGCAACCTTGCCTTCTTCTTTAACGATAGTTACCTGACATCCCTGCCCTTCGAGCTGCTGAGTTATGCCGGCAAGGACATCGTCACGAATACCATACACGAGAATCTTCTTTCCTGTGCCCGGTGTTTTTTGCGCCGCGGCCTCTTTTGGTTTAGAGGCTTGCGCCTGAGGAGAGATCTCTTGAGGCAAGGCTTCCGGTTGAGGTTCAGGCAGCGGTTCCGGCTTAGAAACAGGTTCTTCTGCCGCTTTCTCAACCTTTTCTTTAATTTCAGTTTCAGGCATGGCAGCTTTCGGCTCTGTCTCCGCCGTCGGTACGGGAGATACCGGCAAATCCTCAGCTGCTGATTCTTGCGATGGGGTTTCCGATGTGAATTTTCGCTTAATCCCGACGCGCTGATCAATGATATCCAAGAGATCTTCTATGCTAAAAGGTTTTTTGATAAAATATTCAACCCCTAAAGCTTCAAAGGCATCTTTTAGCTTCTCCCGGCCGGTAATAACCAGAATTGGGATCTTTTGATTGGCTTCATTTTTCCTGAGCTCTTTGCAAAAAGAATACCCGTCCATCGTCGGCATAAGCGCATCCGTAATAATCAAGTCCGGAGCCCCTTGTCCAATCTTCTCCAGCCCTTCCTGACCATTGCCGGCCGAAATAACCGCATAGCCGGTAACCTCAAGCCTTACTTTAAGCATTTTCTGCATTACCGGGTCGTCATCAACAACCAGAATCTTCTTGGATGATCTTTGCTCGCAAGCCTCCTTGGTCATCGCCGGCGAAGACCGGTCTATTTCTTTGAGCACTTCTTCTGTCTTTTCAGGCTGTACTGCAGCCGGCAAAGGCATTGATTTGATTCCCAAATCAGGCACGGGTTTTTTCTCTTCTGTTTTATCCGCCGGCTTGGGTTCCGGACTAGGCGCAGGTATTGATTCAATTTTTGATACGGACGCCGATACCGGTTCTGGCTGCGCCGGCACCACCTCTCCGATAAGCGCAACAACTTTTGAAAGAAGTATTTTCATGTCAATAGGCTTTGGGATAAACGACTGGACACCGGCGGCAAGAACAGAATCGGCAATATTAAGCTTGGTAGAGATAACAATGACGGGAATGGAGCTATTTTCTTTCTTGATATTGCGGCAAAATGAAATCCCGTCCATCCTGGGCATGACAACGTCACAGATGACAAGATGCGGCTTTAGTTCTCTAAAGCATTTCAGGCCCTCCAAGCCGTCCCGGGCAACGGTAACCCCGTATCCGGATTTTTTGAGCATTTGGCTGGCTAAAGTAACGGTAGTCGAGTCGTCCTCGACTAACAAGATTTGCTTAGGAGTATCCACTGAATCTTTCTTGTACTAAAATAAATACAGAATTAAATAATTACATTCTACCCTTTAAAAGCGCTTTTATTGTATCACGCAATAGTTTTCAGGTAAATAAAATGATGTATTCATGTTTCCCTTAAAAAGGAAGCGAGGCTTCGTAAAAGTCAACTTTCGAACCCGGATTTTGCCTGCATGGTTTTTGCAAATAAGATCGACGACGATGTCCGGATACAAGATTTGGGTTGAATTGTGTTTTTTAAAAAGGTAGAATGATGAGTAAAATAAACAAACCTATGCGTGACAAATGATTAATCGATACCGTTTCCCACTCTTTCTGATTGCGATATCCCTCGCTTCTCTTTCATCGGCCATTCCGGCAAAAGGAGATGTTTCTCTTATTGAAACCGCGCAGAAATCGCTTCCGGCAATCGTTAGCGTCACCGCAGAGATTACAGGCATCGCCCAGGGCGGCCGGCCTGCTGCCGCTATCGACAAGGCCACCGGCAGAATGATTATCCTCAGAAATGTTAAAGCCGCCCATTTAAAACGGGTCGGGGCCGGCGTTATCATCGACCCCTCCGGCCTTATCGCCACCAACGTTCATACCATTGCCAACGCCCAGAAAATAACCATAGCCTTTAACGACGGCACACAAGTCACTGCCCAAGTCGTGCAATACTTCCCCCAGGAAGATTTTGCCCTGCTTTCAATCAACCCCCCTTATCCGCTCTCCTCCATCGAATTCGCCGATTCGGATAATATTCGATTAGGAGAAGAAGTTATTACCGTGGGCAATTCGGAACTTTTAAGTCAAACAATCTCCGGAGGGAAGATTATCGGCATCGGCAGCCATAACCGCCAAAAACAGGAAGGCGTCAATACGGACATGATCCAAACGAATATCAACGTCTACAAAGGCGACAGCGGCGGGCCTCTCCTGAACAGGGACGGCCAACTGCTGGGACTCATGGTTGCCGGCCAGATGGACGTGGATCGCTCCAGCTTCGCCATCCCCTCGAAAAAGATCAGAATGCATTATCTCGAATATCTTCGCAGCCTTTCGGAAGAGAAAAATCAAAATTCTCCATAAACTCTGCCAACGTTTACCTTGTACAAAATATGATTAAATTATTTCCGCCGAATAAACTGAAAACAAACCCCGCGTTTCTCAGCAAATTTCTTGCATACGGCCTCTGCGGGCTTTTGATTGCGAGTATAGGCACCTACTTTAGATTGTACCCGCTTATCTACCGCCCAAGCTCACTTGTAAACGAGAAAGCTACTGTTTTAGTCATAAGCCGGCTCAAGGCAACCGTCATTAATCAAATAAATGCCAAATTTCCTCATTTAAGCAGTTTTGAGAAAAGCCGCTTAGTTAAACAATCCTTTGACCGGCTTTTGCGCGAGGAAAAGGAAAAAGTCCGATCCAGCATCGCAAGGCTTTCCCGCGAGATAGCAACAAAGTCTCAAGACCCTCAACCGGCCCCCTACCTTCTCGAGGCCGATCCTTACTACTATTACGAGCTAACCGAGAATATTCTCCGAACCGGAAAGATCAGCGATACCGTCAAAGGGAGCAAATACCTTAATAAATTTATGCTCGCGCCCCAAGGACACTGGGAACCCTATAATATCCATCCTTACCTGGGCTTTTCTCTTTATCGGCTCTTGGCGATATTCGACCCCAAAATAACCCTGATGTACGCTGTCAGCTTTACCCCTCTGGTGGTCGCCGCGTTGTCCCTCCTGCCCTTCCTGGCTATTTGTCGTCTTCTGGGCTGCGGCCTCGGGGCCTCGCTAATAAGCGCGATTTTTTTTATTTTGTCGCCCGTTTTTATTAACCGCAGCGCCTTCGGCTGGTACGATAATGACCCTTACAACATCTTCTTTCCCCTCGCCGCTTTTCTGTGCCTGTTTTTAGGATTGAATGACAATATTTCCCGTGCCAAGAAATTATCCCTGGGGTTCCTGTGTGCCTTTTTAATTGCCGCGTACTCGCTTTTTTGGCAAGGATGGGTTTATCTTTTAAGCATTATTTTGATCGCAAGCATCGCCATCGGCGTTTTTAATTTATTTCTACTAAAAAAGAATGCGGGCGCAAAGAATCTCGGATGGTATCTGGGGATCATTAACCTCGGTGCCTTTTTGGGCGTCAGCGTCATTTTCGGGGCAAAGGATTTTTTTGTCTTGTTCGAAGAGGGATGGCGAGCCTTAAAAAACTTCATGACACCGCAGCTCACCCTGTGGCCAGATGTCTTTATCGGAGTGGGAGAATTACGCAAGTCCTCCCCGGCCGACCTTGTACAACTAGAAGGCGGCTGGATTTTTGTGGCCATAGCGCTTTTCGGGCTTCTTGTTTTTATAATAAAATCGTTGCGCCAAAAAGAGCCTGCGCCCTTTTTAAAAGGTATAACTATTTTTCTGTGGTGCGCTTCCTCATTCGTTATCACCCTTAAGGCCCAGAGGTTTGCCCTTTTATTGCTCGTGCCCTTAAGCTTGCTTTTTGCCTTGGGCCTAAGTTACCTGTACGTATTAATCAAAGAAATTGCCAAACGCGTATTAAGCCGCCTACCACGCTTACAAAAAATATCTTTTTATGCAACCATATCGATCGTCTCTGCCGGCTTGATTGCTATATCCCTCCGCCATGCCCACGAAACAGCCCTTTCCCTGCAGCCTATTTTTAACGAGACCTGGGATAAAGCTCTGTCGAAAATTAAAAACGACACCCCGAAAGAGAGTATCGTTAATTCCTGGTGGCCGCCGGGCCACTTTATAAGCGCCATCGCCCAGCGGCGCGTCACCTTTGACGGTGCCACCAGCAATAATCCGCAAGCCTACTGGATGAGCAATGTTTTTCTTACCCCCGATGAACGCCGCGCCCTGGGGCTGATGCGGATGCTCAATAACAGCGCTAACCAGGCAACCGAATATTTACAAGAATGCGGGATAAAACTTTCTCAAGCCGTCGATATCCTTAATAGAATTACAAGGCTCGACCGCAACGATGCCCAAAAAACACTCAAGACTATTTTAGATAAAGATCAAATCGAAGGACTTCTTGCTTTGACACACCGCGACCCGCCTCCATCCTACGTGCTCGTTTATAATGATTTAGTCGAAAAGAATTTGGAATTAAGCTTTATCGGGGGATGGGATTTTAGCAAGATCGAGAAAATCAACAGCAGCAAAGAAATGCTGGCATCCGTCCCAAGAAGAGACTCGCCGCAATACATCCAATTCCTCTGGGGATTGGCCGGCGGCCCTCTGCACTACAGTGAAACCTTAGCGCAGATTAACAAGACCGATGACCGCATTCTATTCGATCAGGATATCAGCGTCAACCTTAAAGACATGACCTGCCGGCTTTCTTCCCAGAAATTTGGGATCGGCGTACCCCGAAGCATTGTTTACGATAACGGAAACGATGTCATCGAGAAAGAATTTGCTCATGCCGATTTGCCTTTTTCAGTTGTCTTATTTAAACAGGACAACCTCTATAACTGCATTATCGCTGACCCGCGGCTTGCCCGTTCGCTTCTTTTTCGTCTCTATTTTCTAAAAGGCAAAGGCCTGAAATACCTCGAACCTTTTGCCCAGGAATCCGACCTGACCGGAAGAACCCGTATTTATGTTTACCGGGTCCTGTGGGAAGATTTCCTAAGGGATATTAAGCAGCCTTAAAAAAAGAATTTCTATCTTGATGTGTGGACTCTGGCAGGAGGAAGAGGTGTCGGCTTTATCTCGATAACAGGGAGAGACTGTTCAGCCCCGGAAGATGTCTGCGGGGATGACATATTGTGAAGCTTGCCCTTCAGGCGAACCTTGCCCGGCGAACCGCTGCCGGAGCCGGAGGTTGCCGAGGGAGGTAACCCCATCGCACCAAAACTTGGCTGCGGCTGATTATAGAGCGGCGGTGGCGGCTGGTCTGCAGGCGGTTTAATTTCTACTAAGGGGCCATTATCCTCGCCTGCCACGTAATAAGATTTACGCACCATATTTTCCAATTGCTCCGCAAGATTTTCTTCCCTAAGTTCCCGCAGTTGCGTGATTACATCCAGCGTCATCGCATTCTCATTATTCATAAAATAGGCAATTCCAAGGCCGAAAAGAGCATAGGGAATTTTTTTCTTCTCCAGGACCTTTTGAAAATAATAGATCGCCTCGGGAGGATTTGGTTTTCCTAAAAGATAAATCCACCCCAGAGAAAACTCAGCACTCCCCCAAAGAGGATTAATCTCCAGCGCCTTTTTACAATATTCCTCCGCCTTGTCAAAATTCCCCATCCCGTAATAGGCCTTGCCTAAATTGTCGTACGCCTCGGCAAATTTAGGGTCGATATCAACGGCGGCCTTAAAATACCAGATTAATTCCGCAGGGTTGGCATTGGACTCCTTATAAGCCAGGCCTAAACTGTTATACCCGGCTGCAAAATTAGGATCCATCTGGACAACTTTTTCCAAAAGCTCAATCGCCTTCTGGTAATCCCCCTGCTCAAAAAACTTCATTCCCTGGCCGTATAATTCTTTGACTGTTTGAGCAAATGACACGGAACAAAAAACCGAAAAGAAAACCAGGATTATAACAGCCGCAATCTTCTTCATTTTCATTTTGACTCTTCCCCGCCGGCAGCCGGCTCTTCTTCCGCAGCAGTTGGCTCTTCCGGGACAACTTTTCCCTTAAAGGTTTTTTTGATAAATTTTTCCCACAGGCTCGGCTGAATTTCATCGACTTCTTCCGGCTTGACCGGCTTATTGTCGGCCTTAACGGTCTTCGTGGAAAATCTTTGCGTAGTTGCAGCACCGCCGCTAATGGAACGCAGCGTATTACTCTGGCCCTGGCCGTCAACATTTCCTGCCGTGCTGTCAACTGCCCCGCCGGCAGCAGTCGCGCCGGAAGGGACATTCTTTGACCCGGAACCCGTCGCGGCGACATTGCCTGCTACACCTCCGGCAGACTGAGCATTTGCGTCATTATCTTTACCTTCTTGTCCTGTGCCCCCTCCCGCGACACCTCCTTGCCCGCCGGAACCACCTCCGCCGCCAGAACCTCCGAGGCCATCACCGGTTTTCTGAGGAGCGGAAGAATCTTGAGACACCCCGCCGGGAGTACCGAGATCAATCACTTTCTTAGCTAAGTTTTCAGATTCCAACGCTAACGTGGAATCAACAATAATTTTCATAACTGTCATATTAGCGGCCACATCTTCCGACCCGGCCTTCTTGGCACCGACTTTCAGTTGAACAATCTTTAATAATTCCGGCGAAGTATCAACAGCATACATAAATTTAGCCATATCCTCGAGCTTTCCCTCGCAATCAAGATTGGCATAATATTCCACGTGAGATTTCTTTTGTTTTGACTCAGCCGGATTAACCTTAATAAGATTAATGGCTGACTCGCCTGCCAGCAGCTCGAGTTTCTTCAAGAAAGACGCCGTAATCTCCTCTGCCGTTTTTTCTTTGACCAGATAAAGAGGACGAAAAGCCTTTTCTTCGCTAAGGATACGGTCCCGATAAGACAAAAGACGCAAATCCCCTCGGATCACTTCCTTTTCTTTGCCGATTTCCTCGTCGTAAGTCTTGATTTTCGACATTGCCGGGCCTAGAAAAATTCTATCCATCAGCGCGACCACAACAATAACGCACGCAGCATAGAAGATCTTCTTCTCTTGAGGCGAAAGTTTTGAAATAAAGTTCTGAATCAAGGCTTACTCCCTATTTTCCGGTAGCATCAATTTACTTTTTTTCTTGAGGCTTTTCTGCCTTATCGGCATTGTCTGTGGATTCTTCTGTTTCAGATTCATCGTCTTTGGCGCTCTCCAGCCTGAAAACAATCTCAAAGGCCGCTACGTCCTTGCCGCGTTCCTTGCGGGCTGTCGTTGATGTCGTTTTGACCCCTTTAAAAAAAGTAGAGTTTTCCAGTGTCCCCACCAGCGAAAAAACCAGCGACATGGACTCAGAAGTCCCCTGGATAGTAATCGTCCCCTTCTCATCGATGTTGACACTGTTGAGATAAACCTCATCGGGAATAAGATTATACAGCTCATTAAGCGCGTCCAAGCTGATCAGGCGGCTATTCATATAATCTTTGATGAGCCGCGTCTTTTCAGAAATATGCTCGAGCGCCTTCGCATCCTCCCGGGCTTGTTTATAGTTGGTCTTCAAGCGATTCAGTGTCATGCTTTTAAAATAAATTTTAACCGAGAAAAGAGTGCAAATCAAAACGATTATAACTACCGTGAAAATACCTGTTTTGATAGCCTGTTTTCCTTGCGATTCAATCGAGCGCTGCACTTTAATCTCGTCGGGCAAAAGATCAATCTGAGACTCGGCAAACGTACAAACCGGAGCAATAATATCCAAGAATGACTGCCCGTCCGAATCAGTAATGAGCTTACGTGCCGCCGCATCCATCCTGACATTGTCAATGTACGGCACGATCTGCGCATTAATCTTTAGGGATTCTTTGAAAATCGATTGCAGGTCTTTGATGTGATTATGATCGCTGGTTAAAACATACTCCTCGGGAAGTTTCTCGATATCTTCCGTCTGATATGCTTCTATTGACTTTTTAAGCTCCGTGGTGAGGCGTGTATACGCGGCCTGCCCCTCACCGGCAAGATGGCTCGCCCCCACAGGGATATTGCGACAAGCAATAACCGTCCCCTTAAACTCGACAATAAAATCCGTGCTTAAGCCCCCCACATCAACGATGCCTAAAGGGGCATCCTCTTCCTGGCGATTGAGGGCCTTGGCATAAAAACGCGCAATCGTCTCAGCAGTAAAAAAAACCTTTTGGACATCAAGCCCTGCCTGCTCGAGAATATTCAAATGCTTTTTGATAACGTTACGATTAACAATAATCAAAAGGACTTTGCTATAATTGCGCTGGAAGACGCCGATATTGATGTAGTCAATAATAATCTCTTCGCGCGAATACGGCGTATGCCGGCCGGCCTGCAGATTGATGATTGACTTGATCTCATTCGGATCCAAAGAAGGAATTTCAATATTTTTAGTCGTCGTCAGACTCGCCGGAACGATACAGACAGCCACTGCCTTCTTTATGTTGAAATCGTTTAGGGCGGAGCGGATGATCTTGGGTAATTCTTCTTCAGAAATTCCCCGGATATCCCGCCGAACAAGGTTGACAACTTCCCGTAAGGGAGTACTCATCCTCATATGGGCGACCCGGAGCTCCTCCTCACCGAAGGCAACGCTAATATAGTCCTTATTACCCTGTAATAGGCCCATCCGTAATTCCTCTATCGATACTCGCCGCGATGACTCTTAAGCTAATATCTCTCCCGGTAATATTCAACCTCGTGATTCCGGACGTTAAAGACACAAGCAATTTGATTCGACCCGTTCTTGCCGGAAAACGACCCTGTGCTTTTTATCGAAAAGAATTGGGAATCGGTTCCGATCTTTCCTGCCGCGTTCAATTGATTAATTTGATTCACTTCATTTTCGCTTAACTTCGTAAGGCCGCGAAGATTGGTGGCAATATCATACGGCTGCTGAAAGATAAAATCATCTTTGGTTGCCTCGATTTTGTCCGGCCCCCGGCGGACCGATATAATTTTATCGGCCAGCTCGTCCGAGAGGCCCACGGCAATCAAAACTTCCCGCGGTGCCGTATTAACATTAGCCTTCCCTTCTCCGTATATTGTGACGTAGGGCAATATCTTTTCAAGGATATCTTCATTAATTCCCCGAACCAGCAAAAGCTCATCAAGAACCTCAAAATCCGCGTTCTTCGGCTGGTAAGGATACTGGAGATTGCTGTAATACTCATCGCTGTAAAATCCGGTCAGCTCGCTCTCCCCGTATTCACGCCAATTGATAATCGCAAGGGCCAGGTCCCTTGCCACCCTCGCATCACGGCCCAAAACAAGTTTAAATAGGTTCTCAAGAGTCGTCGCATCGGTTTTGTTGATATTAATTTTTCGCTCTTCATCAACTATTCCGTAATATTTTTGCCGATGCCAGCCGGCCCCATCAACCGAATCATAGCTAACCTCACACACGCCGTTGCCAATCTCGATATGGCCGAATTGATACCCGTTGTCATGCCATTTGATTTTTCGTTCAACAGAATAGACCGGGCTATCGCCAACGTAAGTGCTATTTAAGACCGCAATGGCTTTTTTAACCCCCGCCTCGGCAACGTCGTGAATTTTTTCCCGCTGCTCCAACCGCGATATAAGAATGATCTTCTGGCGTATCCCTGCTCCGAGATTAAGCGCAAAAACCGTCAATAGCCCCAGCGCCCAAAGCGCCAGCACTAAAACAGTTCCCGACCGCGCGGATAATCGAGAGGCCTTCGCCATATTTCTAATTTCCTTTTGGAATATTCACTAATCGCACAATGTTTCGCCGGTCTTTACGGTCTTTGAATTCCAAGTCTATCCTGACACAAGACGGTAGAATATCCTTGGCATTCTCCTTTAAGACATAGGTGGCGCCGCTTCGATAGTAGTATTGAAACTTGAGCGATGTGATATCCTTCGACAACAGGTATTCTTTCGAAAATCGGTGATTTATCGCCTGGCTGTAGTTAGCCTGCCGCCGGTACATATTTTTCTTATTACCGTCAAAGTAATATTCGACTTTGCCGATTTCATCAGTATAGTCATCGCCCTTCGGATTTTTCTTTAAATCTACCGGAGTACGCACAATCGCCCCGAAAGAGATGCTCTGAGGCTTTCCTTCGAAGCGAATCTGCGAATACATCAGGCTATTTCTTAAATCGTAACTAATCTTATCCAAAAAGATCATGATGTCCTCTTGCGCCAGGGCCCCCTTCGCCCTCTGCCAGACCTTAAGACCGCCCGAGAAGGCACTGTAAACAGCAATTGATATAGCCGCTAGAAGGCCGATAACCAGAAATATCTCAATTAAGGTAAAGGCCTTTATGTTTTTCTGCCGCAACTTTAAAATAGGGCCATTAAAAATTTTTACCATCTCAACACCTTACGGCCGATAGCAGGCCAAGTAAACGCTGCGGGAAATACCGACATCACGCCTCCCCTCTTTCCAGGAAAGCTTAATGTCCAACTGAAAAATTCCGTTAATGTCCTCAATATTTTTAAAATCCAGGATATAGTTAAAATCCACCGTTTTTTGACCGAACTGTCCCGACTCGGTTTCTTGGGTACCCCCGAAAGGAATCTCTTTTCTTGCCTCGAGAAGCTTTTGCAGACTGATAACTTTATTATCCAGAAGTGTCATGGCATACAGGCGATGATTGATGTAGGTAAGCTGATCGAGAGAAGCCAGAAATGCCTTATAAATCATGACAATGCCAAAAGAAAGGACAGCAGCCGTTACCATTACTTCAACGAAGGAAAAACCCATGCGTTTCTGAGGTCTGTCAGCCGCAGAACAGGAGCGTTTATTTCCAATTAGTAATGTCATCGTCCTCCTTGTTCTCATTCCGGCCCCGGGAATACAGATCGTAGTCCGGGCGATGGTCACCGGGAGAAGCGTAAACATACGGCCGCATCCACGGGTCGATCGGCTTCTTCTCGACATAAGGGCCGTTCCAGTTGGGCGCCTCAGGGCTGCCCGTTGGTTTGATAAACAGCGCCTCCAGCCCCTGACTCGTCGTCGGGAAATTACCGTTATCCAATTCGTACAATTTTAGGGCCGTTGCCAGATGCGATTCGATATCGGTGCGGGCAATCGTTGCTTTTGCCTGCTCGGAACGCCCCGTCAATCGCGGAACAACCATGGCCGCCAGCGCTCCGATAATGACGACCACCAGCATAATTTCGATTAAGGTAAATCCGGTTACGCAAAATAGCCTAGAAAATAAATGAATACGCACACTAAATTTAATCTTCATAACACCTCCGCTTATCCTTTCATGTAATTAATCCATTTTATCTCAAGGTCATCAACAGAGCGAAGCACCCCTCGGTATGCTGACATAATAGCCTCCTGAAAACTTTTCCCTTCTTTAAGCCCCCGGCAAAGAAGGCCGAAATTGCCGCTCCCATACGTCCTAATCAAGAAATCTACCAGGGAAACACTTTGTGCATAAAAGATTGTCACCTTCCGATTATCCGACTCCCGCCTAATATCCCATCCCATCAATACAGTAAGAGGAATGTATTCATTCTTCTTAATCAGTGCCTTCATAACAAGGTCGGCATTTACCCTTTTATTGACTTCACATAACTGCGCCACCCCTTCCTGAAACCAAAGCGGAACAGCGGTATTAAATCCCACAAAATCTTTTAGAATAAGATGGCTAATCTCGTGCGGCAGGAGACCGTCTATAAAATCTTGGTTCTGGCGGTAGGTAACGACGATTCTGGAGCGGAAAAGGCGGGAATCGCTATCGGCGTACCCGTAGGACCACGGCTGCTGGCCCGTGCCTTGTATAAATGCCTGCTGATCAGGAAAGATAAAAATCTTTACCCTCTCCTCCCATGTCCAGAAATTTGTATACCGCGAATAACCAATCTGGTCGGCTACCTTAATGTAATATTCTTCGGCCTTTCGCGCAACCGTTTGAGCAAGCGAAGAATCCTGCGCAGCCTTGTAATAGATAACAAAATGTTTTCCGTTAACAAATTCCCAATTCCCCGCTCTGACATCGGCGGGCGTGAGCATAACAAAAGAGATTCCCAGCCAGCACAAAAAGAATGTTCTTAATCGCATCAGGAGAATTGTAGGACGCGCCCTAACCCGCGAGTATATCCATTTGAAAAATCGGCAGTAACATGGCAATGACAACAAAGCCAACAACCAGCCCCACGGCTAAGATCATGCCCGGCTCCAAAAGGCTCGTCATTGTTTTTATGGTCTCGTTGGTCTCCTGCTCATAGGAATAGGCGATATCGCCGAGCGATTCCTCCAGAAGCCCCGACTCCTCTCCGACTGACACAAGGCTGGAGACAATTTGGGGGATATGGCAGGATTTACTCAGTCCGCCCGAGAAAGAGACACCCGACTCTAAATCCTTTTGACATTTGAGAAGATCTGCCCTTAATAACGTATTATCCAAAGTCGGCACGGCAATCAACATTCCCCGCGGCAGCGATATGCCGCTTTTTAATAATAATTCAAGCGTCCGGCAAAAACGCGCCAGCTCAACCTTTAAAATAAATTCTCCGAATAAGGGAAGTTTTATTTTTAAAGCGCTCATCGCCGCACGCCCGGCATCTGTTTTAAGCCATCTCTTGACGAAAAGAACGGCAATAAGGACAAGGAGTAAGATGACCATCCATCCGTGATTTAAGACGCTGCTTATATCCATCAAGATTTTCGTAGGTAAAGGAAGCTGCTCGGCCATATTCGAGAACAGAGGAGTAATCTTCGGGATAACAAAGGTAAGGATAAAAACAACAGTCCCTAACCCCACCAGGGCCATTAAGACCGGATAGGCGAGGGCACTGCGAACCTTGGAAGAGATCTCCTGCTGAGCCCCCTGATATTCAGCGATCTTGGCTAAGACTTCCTTTAACCTTCCTCCTTCTTCTCCAACTCGCACCATGGCAATATATAAGGGGTCAAAAGCGAAGGGATAATCCGAAAGACAATCGGAAAAAGACCGCCCGTCTTTAATGCCCTGCTGCATTTTGTTAATGAGATCCTTAAAATAACCGTTTTGCGTCTGCTCGCCGACAATACTGAGTGCCTTAAGAATGGGGATCCCGGCCCGGATAAGACTCGCCATCTGCCGGCTAAAAGAAAAGATTTCTTTAGACCTTATTCTTCCCTGGCTTGTTCCCCGGATTGAGCGGGAGGCAAACTTTCTTTCTTTAAGGAGAACCGGCAGGAGACCTTGCCGGCTGATAATCTCAACGGCCTCATCCTGCGTACGCGCTTCCACCTGGCCGGTAACCAGCTGCCTGGGCCCCTTTTTGGCCTTATATTCGAAAATAGGCATAATGATAACCCCTTATATTTTATTAAGACGGCATTCCCTGCTTCTCGATGAGCTTCACCTTTACAAATTCACTAATCTTCACCCGGTCGGCGCTAGAGATGTCCAGATAATAGGCCGCAATATTAAACATATTTGTCAGTTCGTCTTCTTCCACCCGGCACACCCTAGAGAGGCAATCAATATATTCTTCAGCCTCGCCTAATTGAATCTTTAGATCCAATATCGTTCCCATAGGAACGGGACGGCTCGAGATAAACAAAAGCCCGCCGGCACTGATATCTCTGGTAACGGTTGAATGTTCAAACTCGTCTCCCTTAATCGTCAAGGCATCCGGCTCATTATTCTCGGCATAAAAAATCCTATAGCGTATCTGAATTTTCTGCGGAACGCGGGCATAAATCCTTGAGTTATACTCGTTTTTTGCGGATAAAATATCTTTTGATACCTTCCGGAGAAAAACCTCCCCAGTCAGCACAGGGGCTTCCGGCTCGACAGTCCCGGATTGAGAAACAGATTTCTTGTCGGCAACCTCTTCAAGCAGCGAATGGTCTTCTTTGCTGGTAACATTCATAACCTCAGCCGGAGTCGTTGTCCCTTCGATAACTTTTCGCCAGCCATCCTGCCTGAGGGTAATCATCCCCTGCTGCATGGCGAGCCTTTTGATATATTCCGCCTGGCGCTTTTCTAAGATGGCGGCCCGGACGGCGTCGCTGACGGTCAGGATTTCGTAAATGGCGGTCCGGCCGTAAAACCCCGTATAATTACAGCGCTCGCAACCCTTGCCTTGGTAAACTTTAACCTTATCTTCCGAATCGATCTTAAGTGATTCACATATTTCTTTCTTTAATTCCAACAACGGATTTTTCACTTCCTCCTTACACCCGGAGCAAATAATCCGCACCAACCGCTGTGCCACAAAGGCCTCAACGCTGGAGGAAACCAAATAGGGCTCTACCCCCATCTCGATTAACCGCGTAATACCGCTGGCCGCATCATTCGTATGCAGTGTCGAAAAAACAAGATGCCCGGTCAGGGCAGTGCGTATGGCCGTTTCTGCCGTTTCCAAATCTCTCACCTCTCCGACCATAATAATATCGGGATCGTGGCGCAGGATACTGCGTAACCCCCTGGCAAAATCCAATTCCACCTTGGAATTCACTTGGATCTGGGTAATCCCTTCCATTTCGTATTCAATCGGGTCTTCAATGGTAATAATCTTCCTCTCCGAAGAACTGATTTCGTTAAGGCAGGCATAGAGTGTTGTGGTTTTGCCGCTTCCTGTCGGTCCGGTGACAAATATAATCCCGTGCGGTTTTTTAATGAGTTCTCTAAAGGTTTTTACGTTAGCCGGCATCAGTCCTAATTTCTCCAAACTAAATAACATCACTTTGGAAGGTAAAATTCTGATGACCATGCTCTCGCCGCGCGGCGTAGGAATAGTGGACACCCTTAGGTCAACTGTCTGCTCTTTAGTCTTCACCACCGCGCTGCCGTCCTGGGGAAGCCTTTTTTCAACGATACTTAAATTCGACATGATTTTAATTCGGGAAAGAATGGGAAGAAGAAAATGTTTGATCTCAGGCGGCAGATTGGCATCGACCAAGACACCGTCAATGCGATAACGAAATCTGACCTTTTCCCGGTAGGGTTCAATATGAATATCCGTTGCCCTTTTCCGGCAGGCCTCGAGGATAATCTGGTTGACCAGATTAATAACCGAGGCATCTTCGGATCTTTTTTCCAGGTCTTCGACCTTCTCCTGGACTGAAGTCCCGGCAGAAGACTTGCGCCCCGGCTCACGGGTTAAGATCCTATCGATCGTCTCCGCTGCCAGGCCGTAGTATTTTTTTAGGGCATCCTGGATATCATTAGAGGACGCCAAAACAATTTTAGGCGAAAAACCCAGATGGGAGCGTATCTCGTCCTGGACTTTGATGTCCAAGGGATTAGAGACAGCCAGGGTTAAAATCTTATTTTCAATTCTTACCGGCATAAATTTATAGTACCCGGCAAGCTTAACCGGAACTTTCTCAATTACCGCCTTATCAACAGCCGTGTCTCGCAATTGAATCACATCCAAATCCAAGTTCTCGGCGAAGGCGCTTAAGATATCGTCCTCGCTGGCCAAGCCGGTGCGGATAAGATAACTACTGACCTCCTCCGGCATGGCCTGCGTTTCCATGACGACTTTCTGCGCCTGTGCCTGGCTGAGGATGCCTTTTTTTACCAACAAGTCGAGAAGACTTTTTTCAACCGGTTTGAGCATTCTTAATCACCTTTAAAAAACAAAATATTTTCTTAAGTTTTTATATCTTCGGGGCCTTACCGATCATATAAAAAGCCTCCGGCTTTACCTTATCATAATCACCGTTTAGAATACGGGCACAACCTTCGATGTTATCCGGGATATTAACAAATTCACCCTTCTTGCCGGTAAAAACCTCGCTGACCGTAAACGGCTGAGTCATAAAATTAAACAGCTTCTGCGCCCGGGCATAGATCATACGGTCTTCCTTATTGAGTTCCTCGACGCCAATGACCGCGACAATTCTGCGCAGCGAATTGAATTTATTAAAATGGGTAATAACGCTCTGGGCGATATCGTAATGCCGCCGGCCGACAATGGTTGGATCAAGGTTGCTGCAAGAGCTCACCGTCGGGTCGATAGCCGGATACATACCTTTTTGGACCAAATCGCGCGAAAGCACAATGACACCGTCCAAGTAACTAAAAATCGCCACGACCGCGGGATCGGTCATGTCATCGGCAGGAACATAAACCGCTTGCAAGGCCGTGACCGAACCGCCGCCCTCGACCGAACGGATCCTTTCCTGAACCGTGCTGACCTCCGATGCCAGGGTAGGCTGATAACCCGTTTCGGCAGGAACTCGTCCTAAAAGAGTCGACACCTCCTGCCCTCCCTGGATGAATCTAAAGAGATTATCCATAAACAAGAGGACGTCTTTATTCTTTGACTGAATATATTCGGCAAGGGTAATACCGGTATTCACAACCTCCGCACGCGCCCCCGGAGGCTGGTCCATCTGACCGAACGCCAGCATAACCTTAGGCAAGAGATTATTCTCCTTCATTTCATGGAAGAATTCATTCCCCTCGCGAATGCGCTCGCCGATACCGGTAAAAACACAAGCGCCGGCGTGCGCCTTAACGATATTATTAATAAGTTCCAAAATAACGACTGTTTTGCCGCAGCCGGCTCCCCCTAAGATTCCGGTTTTGCTACCCTTGACCAAAGGAAACAGCAAGTCGATATATTTCATTCCGGTCTCAAGGACTTGCGGCTTCTCGCCTTTTTTGCGCTTTAAGTTAAACGGAACTTGTTTACTTGCCTTACGGATAGGGGTAGTCACTGCTGCATTAATCGGGCCGGCATTATCCAGAGGCTTTCCGGTGGCGTCCATAACCCGGCCAAAACATTCATCGCCGGTAGGAATCGCGATAGGCAAAAAGGTATTGTAACAAACAGAATTTAGCTGCAGGTTTAGGGTATCTCCTAACGAGACGCATTTGACAACCTTGATGTTCAAATGTTCGGCGCACTGCAAAATAATACGCCGCTTATCAAAGGTAAATGCTTCAATAACATCATAAAGCGCAGGGATATCTTTGGGATTCTCAAAACTCACATCAACGACAGGGCCCTGGACCGACACGACCCTCCCCGCCCCCCTACGCGGCTCTTTGGAATCAGCCGTCTTTTCACTTTTCGTAAGGCCATCCGGAGCGCTTTCTTGATTTTGTAAAACTCCTTTGGCGCTACCGTTATTCTGATTTAATTCATCGCTGCCCATCGTCCCCTCATCTTCGATTTCTGCCGCACAGATTTATTTCATTGAAAAGTTCTACAGAGCCATTTTAAAAGATCAATTTACCTTCGGCTCATCATTCTTGCCGTAAAGACCTCCCTCATGCTCTTATCGATATCGCTCTTTTTAGCCTTATTAAAAGAAAGCTGGACGCCTTTCTTTTCCTTTTGCATTTTCTGCAAACTCGCTTCCAGCTGCTGTGACTGTGCCGCTGCCTCGGAAATACTGGTATCGTGAAGCATCTCGTAAATACGGCAAACAAGCCACATATCAGCCAGACGGCCGATAATGTCAACCGGGTCAGACTCCTCGATAACACGCTCGATGGAATCGACAAAATCCGCCTGCTTGGTCAAAAGCTCCTCGCAAGGAAGAAGTTTAATAACACGTGGTTTTTGTACCAGAAAGTTTTTCGACCAGGGATAAATAACAATCGCTTTACCTAAACGGCCGGACATAACCTCTTCGATTAAATAATCTTTTATGCGTACCGCAACCGGATACAGACCCGTCGCCTCGATATCTTCAAAAACTTTCATCTTCCTGCCCGGACTGGCGAGTTTAACCGCGCCTTTTCTTCCGACCGCGATAAGAACCGAATTAGGATACTGTGTCTGTTCATTGAGCGCCGCCCGGATAACCCGGGCATTGAGATCTCCCATAAAGCCTGCCTCGGAGGTAATCACCACGATGCCGGTTGCCGTGTTGTCATTGGAAACAAGCGGATGACGCACGCGAGACAAGCTGATCATGCGAAAGAATTCGACAAACGACTCACCGAATCGGGCAAACCGATCCTTTCGGTTGGCCAACATGTGGAATTTATTATCGGCCACATCTTTTAAGACCTGGACAATGGCAACAAGCTCGATGATATCGTCCAAATCACCTTTGATTTTACTGGCCTTGCCCATAACCGAACCCTTTTAGGGTGAAATCATTCGCCTTCGCTCTTTTGTTTTAATGCCTCACTGGCCTCGCGAATCATATTTTGCAGACTTCCGTCCAAGGCAAGGCTTCCGAACCTTAAGACTGCACCGCTGGTAACAGCAGGGTCAACCGTAGAATTAACCGTGATATCACGATTCAGCTTTCCCTTAATAACCTTCCCAAGCTTCTGTTTGGTCGCTTCATCAATCTCTGCCGCCGTAGTAATATCAGCAGTAGTCACATCTTTATCAACCTGTGCCATATCCATCTTTTCAAGGTTCTCAATAAACTCGTTAACAAGATATAGATTAAGCGTGCCCCTGGCCCGATCGCTCAAAACCGAATTGAGTATTTGCGCCGAGAAATCAATCGTCTTAAGCGTCATCTCTTTTTGAATTTCTGCCCGGATTTTATCGCGGGTACCCTGCGCCCGGGAGATAATCTCTTCTCCCTCTTCCCGGGCTTTCTTAATCATCTTTTCGCGCTCGGCCCTGGCTGCCGTATCGGCCTCCTCCAACATCTTTTTGGTAAGGTCCTCCGCCTCTTTCTTCCTTTTAGCCAGCTCTTCGTCAGCCTCCTTAATTTTCCGGCTCAGCTCTGCCTGCTTGGCGCGTACCGCCTCGGTTTCGGTATTAAGCCTTCGAACCGCACCGTCGGTGCTGGAAATTAAAAACCGGTGTAAAAAGAAAATGATTGTCCCCGTTACAATAAACGTCAAAACCAAAAACTGCAATATCATCATCCCGCTCATTCTAAACTCCTTTTTATTATCCCCCCTTGCTGTAGTCTACGAAAATGTGGTAGAACAAGAAAAGCAAGGTAAACGAAAAAATCTCAATAACAAGCAATTGAAGAAATATGCTGGTCTGCACGGCCGGGGTCCTGCTGGGATAATAACCCAACCGGTTAATCATTTTACTCCCCAGCCAGGCCACCGCAACGCACGGCAACCCGACGATAACAACGAGGATTGTAATGAGTGTAACTGCGGCCCCAAATAAACTACCGCCCATACCGCGCTCCTATCGTCCGAACAGCTGAAATATAATCAAAATAGCAATAATGGATATCGCTTCCACGAAAGTCAACAGAACAATCATGCCCATAAAAATCTTCGAAGCCGCCGAAGGATTTCTCCCTAAGGCCTTAATAACCGCGTAACCTAAGATCGCGATAACGGCTGACGGCCCCATAACGGCGATAAACATGATCGCCAAAATAATGAGTGTTTCACCCCAACGCATCCGAATCCCCTTTTACGAAACCAAGGCCAAATATTGCCGGCCCCAGCCCTTTTTGGTTATACAAAAAACTCCGGTCAAACTTTTAAAGACGATTCAATTCGCTTTCATCCGAAACAACAACGTCACTGCCTTCTTTCTTCTTGGCTATCTTAATCTTTTCTTCCTGTTCAACTAAAATAATGCAGTCATTCGCAAAGAATCTTATAACCCCCTCTTTGATAGGAATGCTCTCCCTCCACTCGATAATAATATTTCCCTTATGCAATATTCCCAAGACCGGATAATGATAAGCTAGCAACTCATATTCACCCGTATCCCCGGTTAGAAAAACGCTCTGGACTTCATTCTCATACACCAGGGCATCCGGGGTCATGACTGTCAGCTTAAAAGTACTCTTATAGTTCGACATACATTCTCTTAAAAATTAGAGCATGCCAGCCTCTATTTTGCTTTTGCCTCTTGCGGCTTCTTGGTTGTTGCGGCATCCAGCATATCCTCGCCGACATTTGAATCTTCCGCATCCGTTTGCTCTTCTTTTGCTCTTCGAGCCTCGACTTCTTTAAAGTATTCCGCTAAGACTTCGTCCATCCCCTTGGTGATCTCGTCATCAAGCTTCCTGCGTTCACGGATAATTTTAAACAAATCAGGCTTTCTTTTGTTAACAAACTCAAATATCTCGCTTTGCAATGTCCTGACCTCAGGGATCGTCAACTCATAAAGGAGTTTCTTCTGTAACGCGTAAAATATCAAGCACTGGGACTCCAGAGGAACAGGAGAATCTTTATCCTGTTTCAAAAGTTCGCCTAAGATCTCGCCGCCCTTAAGCTGCTGCTGGGCTTCTTCGGATTGTCCGGATGATTTAAGCTTTGAGATTCTCATCAACTCCTTATACTGAACGTATTCCAAGCGCAAGGAACCGCTGAGCTTCTTAATAATAGGCCATTGGACTTTACTGCCGACCCTCGAAACAGACAGACCCAAATCAATCGCAGGCTTTTGCCCTTCACCAAACAGCGGAGTACTTAAATAGATTTGTCCATCGGTCATCGAGACAAGATTCGAAGAAATGTATCCCGTTAAATCGCCCTCCAGAAGCTCTACGATAGGAAAGAATGTCATTGAACCGCCGCCATGAGCCTTATCCATAAAGGCAGCCCGCTCAATCATCCTTGAATGCAGATAAAATATATCTCCGGGATAAGAGTCCCGCCCCGGGGGACGGCCCAACAGCAGCGATATCTCCCGATAGCACCAGGCGTGTTTGGTAAAGTCATCAAAGGCCACAAAGACATCTTTACCCTTGTGCATGAAATACTCGCCTATGGAACAGGCAACATAGGGAGCGAGATATTGCTGGCCCGGCGGGCTGGAAGCCGTTGCCGAGACAATAAGGGAATAGTTGAAACAATCGTGATCCTGAAATAATTGCACAACTTTGGCCAGGGCGGAACGGGCTTTGCCGATACAACAATAAATGCAGATGACACCCGTATTCTTTTGATTAAGCATTGTATCGGTGGCAATCGTCGTCTTACCCGTCATTTTATCGCCAAGGATAAGTTCTCGCTGTCCATAACCGCAGGGAATCATGGTATCCAAAACTTTAATGCCGGTTTCCAAGGTTTTACACAACGGCTCTCTGGTTAAGATCGAAGGCGCCTCCAGGAAGATCGGATACATCGCATCGTACTCTAGGGGTCCAAGCCCGTCTAAAGTCTCGCCAAGGGGATTAACAATCCTGCCCACAAGCTTGTCGCCAACGGGGGTGTTAAAAGGCTCCAGAGAGGCGATCGCCTTATCGCCGGTTTTAATCTTTTCCGTTTCTTTGACGATAAGAACTTGGGCCTCTTGCTCATCAAAGCCGACGATGATCCCCTCTGTCCCGTAACCGAATTTTATAATCTGCCCATTAATACAGTGTTTAAAGCCGTTGACGATAACGATACAACCGCGGATACAGCGTACCGTCCCGACTTCCGTATAACGCAGATCTGACATTTTCTTTTGAGTCTCCTTAAGCGTTGATTATAACATGCCCATTCAAAACCTTTACGATAAAATCGTAAAAAATTATATTTACGTCGAGAAATATCAATTTACGAGACCTGTGCACAGCCAAATAAGATCACGTGAATTCAAAATCCAGGAACATCGGCCCGCATTGACGGCCGTTGTTGCGATTGAGTCCTGAAAAAATAAAATAATTTCGCTTATTTCTTTTCTTCGGGCGACTCTTCGACTGCCGTAACTTCCTTGATTGTGCCGCCGGCCTTAATCGCAAATTCCTCTCCCATAACTTGAGCCTTCCGCCACCAGGTAAAGAAATGGATTGATGTAAAAAGAGCGACAAAGGCCAGCACCCCCCAGATAATGTACCATGTCGTTGTAATCGAAGGCTTCTTGCCGAAGATAGCCTGGGAAATCGACATAATACCCCGCAAGGCCTTTAATTTTTGCAGTACGTTGGTAACCTTGCTTTTTTCAAATTCTTCGAGTTTCTTCGCCTTAACGGTTGCCAGCAATGCCTCCAGCTGGCGGACCAATTCGTCCGATTTCTTATACCGCTCTTTATTAATACGGTATGCACCGATATACTTCTTTACATCATCCTTTTCTTTCTGCGAAGACTTAATTGCCTCAAGATCCCTCAGCAATGCCTCAGCAATGTAATTAGCGCCTTCTTCATACTCGGAACCCTTGATACCCTCAATGGACACTTCAGCCCGTTTCTTTAAGCTGTCCACCCGGGTTTCGGGGATATTCCAAATATCTCGGATAGCAATCTCGTACCTTTTTGTTTCGCCGGGCTTGAATTCTTCCTCCTTTGAAAGGTACGCCTGTTGACGAGACTCATCAAACCGCACCTCAAAACCCTGGCTATCCACGACATGTTCCGCGCGGACCTCCGCCGGTAAATAATGCTGCTGCTTAAACGTCTTTGGCTCATCGGCTGAATTTTTAACTTCGATAACAAACTTAACCGTCCTCCCTTTTTCGGCGGCTTCATCAATAGGGGTAGATTTTAGATACTGCGCAGAAAAAGCATTGGTTCGTATCTCCTTTACTTGATCCGCATAGGCGCGGTATTCTTCGATTCTTCGTTCAATATTATCGGAATAATTCTTCTGCTGGGCAAGGACATACTCGAGTTTGCCCACCATATTATCGCGGAGCATCTTGGCCGAATCGTATAATTCCGTCTTTTCCAGAAGGGCTAGGTTGCGGTCAATTTGCGCCCTTAGCAGATCAACCTCTTCATCGGTAACCCGCCAGACATCTCTTACTTCAAGTTTAATGATTTTGGATTCTTTGGGGCCCAGCTCAGTGGATCCGTAAACAAAATACATTGAAGTGTCTAAGTCGTAATCGAGTTTTAATCCGGCGGTATTAATAACATCTTCGGGGGAAATTTCTTTGGGCAGATAATATTTGATCTGTGTCTCTTTCTTTTCGTTGGCCCCGTTAGAGGCGACGATATTGATAAAAACATTTCCCGGGGCCGCAGACGCCATGGACCGTAAACCAATAACCGGCCACAGGAAGCAGAGCAACAGCAGAAAAAGACAAATTTGAGAGCATCTTTTCATAAATCAAAAAGGGTTATTCACTTCCCTCGAAATAAGTTTTTATAACCACGCCTTTTGTCTCCACAGATTCCTTCAGGCCTTCGACTTTTGCGACAATCTCGTCGAGTTTATCATTGATCTTCTTGGGGTCTAAGGCTTCTTCTGCAGTCAGGCCTTCAACGTTGGCACCGCTGCCTTCCATGCCCACGGCCTTGGCACTTTCATTGACAAAATTCGTCAGCGTCGAAACCATCTGAGTCGCCAAGCTTGTGGTTTCAACCTGCCCTTCGGAAATCGTCTCGCTCGCTGTCTTAAGTTCTTTTAAGGCAGCTTCGAGCTTCTTTAAGCGCTCATAAGCGGTCGGTGTCTGCCCTTGAGCGCCAAGCTCGGATCTAACCCCTTGCGCCTCGCTTAACACTGCCTCCGCACTCGACTTGGCTTTATCAATCCCCGTCTTTAAGGTATCAAGTTTTGCAAGTGCTCCAAAGACCGATGTCGCCGACTCGGCATCAGTCGAAGTACCCATCAATGTCTCGAGGGTATCAACAAAGTCTTGTGTCTTCTTTATATTGCCAAAGACCGTAGTAGCGGACGCTGTGTCGGTCGTAGCCCCCATGACCGTTGTGATCGAATCAACCTTATCCAGGATATCCGCAATGTCTTCTGCCATCGTTGCGGAACCGCCGATTGAAGCGACAAGTTCGGCAACCAACTGCACTTGACCGTACAAGCTATCCGAAGCCGACGTATCTGCTCTTGTACCGATTGTTTCGTTTAGGCTGGTAGCAATCCCTAAAATCGTATTGACACTGGTCACCAGGGTATGAGCATTAGCAGCCAGTTCGGAAATACCGCTCCAGTTTATGCCGCCCGCGCTCATGATGGCGATGTCGCTCCAATTGATCCCCGCAGTACTGGTTGCTCCAAGATCCACCCAGTTAATACCATTTCCGGTCATATACGCAACATCGGCCCAATTAACACCGGCACCCGAGAGACTACCTATGTCAGCCCAGTTGACCCCCGCATCCGAGAGGATGTCGAGATCGTTCCAATTAATGCCGGCATTTGATAAGGTTTCGATATCGCTCCAGTTAATGCCCACATCACTCATGGCGCTTATGTCTGCCCAATTGATACCTTTTGCACTCATTGCGCTGATATCTTCCCAGTTAATACCCGCAACCGTCAAATCACTGATATTCGCCCAGTTAACACCGGCCAGGGTCAGATTATTTATGTCAACCCAGTTGATTCCGCTTGTGCTTAAGATCTGCATATCATCCCAATTAATGCCGGCCTCGGAAAGCGCATCAAGATCCAGCCAGTTAACACCCGCCGTACTTAAGGCTTCAACATTATCCCAGTTAACACCAGACATATCATTAATACTCGTCCAATTAATCACGGTATTCGAAAAATCGCTAAGACCCACCCAATTAATACCCGAATCAAACATCATGTCAAGGTCAGCCCAATTAAGGCCGGCATCCGAGAGGATGTCGATATCACTCCAGTTGACCCCGGCATCCGAGAGGATGTCGATATCACTCCAGTTGACCCCGGCATCCGAGAGGATGTCGATATCTGACCAGTTGACCCCGGCATCCGAGAGGATGTCGATATCTGACCAGTTGACGCCAAGGGTTGATAAGACGCTGATATCTGTCCAGTTAATGCCTGAGGTGGTCATGTCAGAAACTGAGGACCAGTTGACCCCGGCATCCGAGAGGATGTCGATATCTGACCAGTTGA
>JAKLDJ010000005.1 GCA_022703585.1 Candidatus Omnitrophota bacterium
TATTATTTAATTCGGATTACTATTGTACCCTCGCAGCAAATAAAGGCGTCTGGCACCTTTATTCCCGCCTCTAATCTTCATCCCCCTCCTTGCCCTGTCCCTTTTCAGTGCCCTGGCCCCTTCTCTCCTTCTCTCTTGCATCTATTATTTAATTCGGATTACTATTGTACCCTCGCAGCAAATAAAGGCGTCTGGCACCTTTATTCCCGCCTCTAATCTTCATCCCCCTCCTTGCCCTGTCCCTTTTCAGTGCCCTGGCCCCTTCTCTCATTAATTATTTTCCTTACGAAGTTTCATAGTAGCCATGTCACCCTCCCCCGTAGGCACTAACTCAATAGATCCAGGGGAAACAACTTCCAAAATAATAGCCAATTCTATTTTTGATTTATCATTCCTTCGCGCAAATTCCTGCTTGCAATATTCCAGTACCTTTGGGTGTTGCTCAGCATTAGCCTTCAGAGACCACATGGCTGCCCCCTTAGTTGCCATGTATACCAGGTCATCCTGTGATAATCCTAATATTTTTCTGATTTGAATGCCCGTTTTTGACCTCTGCATTTCTATGCCGGGATTAGAAAGAGATGCTGAATACAAACAATCCATGTCGCCGTCACTATCTAACTGACCATTTTCTAGGTCAACCTTAATCATAGTTCCACTAACTAAGGTATTTAAGTTTCTTATTTCTCTTTTGGTATGTTTTTCTGACATCCAAGACCGAAGTTTATTCTTAAATCTGTCCTCCCGGGTTAAAACATCTACAATCTTGACAATGGGCTCTTTCTCCCCAGTAACAAAGAATTCCGCCCAGAGAGCGTCGAGATCCACCCCATCTTTTACTTCCCTTTTTAGCGGATTGTAGCTTATGGGGATACCCCTCGTTAAGATATTTTCAATATCGCCTTTCTCTTTGGCAAAATTTTTGTCATCTAGCTTAGTGCGCAAATATTCTTTTACCTGCTCGTTGCCGCATATTTGAAAAACCATGATAAGAAAAACTCTTCCGTTGTGTGTAGCACTGTCAAATATCTTTAGGTATTCTGGAATTAAGGAAGATTCTGCCTTAGCAATTCTACCAACCAAATAAGAAAATGATGCATAAAATTCAGTAGGTTGGCTGCTATTAAAAAATTCTGATAAAAGGTAGTTTTTTAGTGCCCCTGGGATTTTATCAGGTTGCGGATTTGAATAATAATGCATGGTGAGGCTGTTAATATCTTCGTCAAGAGCTTCGGCCCGGAAATGGCCTACTGGCGATATTGAACAAAAAAATAAAGCCGCTACCAAAACTAATGTCAACCGCATAATCTTCCTCCTGTTAATAGCGGTTATATCTCTTTTTTCCTTATATTTAGCCATGCTTAAAAGAAAACTGCGCTTGTCTGGATCCTTTTCCAGGATAGGGAAGGGGCCAGGGCACTCCCAGGGGACACCTTTACCCTCTTCGTCTGTTATCAAAAAACTGATATTTAAAAAAGGCCGACCCGATTATGCTCCCTCTTTCAAAATCTTCTTCTCTTAAGTCCTCTTTGGTTACGGTGCTTGCCCGCGCCAAATCTTCACACACATCCACCAGATCATCTTCTTGCTTGTTTTGATAATAACGATAAGAGCTGAATTCCCACTTTTTCGGCAAATCAACTATCCCGGCTCTCAAAGGATTGCATTCCACATATTGCCCGCATGCCAACATATATCCCTCGTTCTCGATCAGTTGCACTTTGTAGCGATCCCTCCATATCGCTCCGCTGAGATGGTATTTTTCATGAAAAGACATTGCATATCCGCTCTTCAACCGCATCAGCGCCTTTGAAAATTCGTTGACTTCAGGTATCCGTACTATCAAATGAAAATGAGTATGCATCAGGCAATAGTGGAACACTTTAAGACCTGTTTTCCGCTTTTCAATGAGCAAAAGCTTCTTAAATCTTTCAAAATCGTCTTTGCATCTGAATATCTTGAGTTTCCTTATCGATCGCGATACAACATGGCCGTAACAGCCGTCGTATAACAATTCTGTTCTTGCTATCCTTGCACACATTCTCTTGGTCTTCCTTCATTTCTCTTATTTGCCCTGTCCCTTTTCAGTGCCCTGGCCCCTTCTCCCCTTCTCCTTATTTACAAGCCAGGATCAAGCCAGTTTATTCCCGTTTTGCATTTTTCAGGAGAACAAAGATATTCCCATGAATCAACCACCTTTGTCTCTTTATTCACATAATAAGCAAATTTGCAACCATTCCCCCAGTCAATCAAATATTTATCTTGAGTTTGATTATAGGGAACTATTACCGGATTCGGGGATACAGCATAGCTTACGTTTACTTTACGACCTACATCGTAATCTCGTTCCTGAACAAATTGAGCATTTGTAGCACAACCATTGTTAAATATTGTAATCAGCAATAAGAATAAAATTCTTTTCATCATTTACCTCCTTGCGACCAGACTGATACATGAGGATATCTACATTTATCTCTCATTTCTATGAGATTCCCCATAAATAATAGATGGCGCTGAATATCCAATCGGTTCTATAGCTAATGGCACAGCAAGTGGAACTGCAATCGCCACATTTAAAGGATTTGTGAAGGTGTTTATGCCCTTTTCAAATAAATTTAAATTTCTGAGATTCCCATACGAATCATAAGTCCAGCCATTTAACCAGTCATGCGGGCCTGCCCACGATTCAAAGATATGATCTATGATCCCTCCGGGCGGATAATTAAATCCAAATATCTTGCCTTGTCCACCCTGATGTCCTCCCAAAGGACTTGGCCCTGCTTTTAGATCAAAGGGATTATATCTATCTCCTGCCAATTTGACCCTATCTCCTCTAATACCTGAACTTTTACCGCTTAGGTTTCGAGTCGACGAATCGGGGTCTGACTGAATTTGCTGAATTTCCCTTGTACGCATTAAATAAGCAGTATTGCTAAGTAAAGAAAACCCTCCAGCTATAGCGCCACCCATCAAAGCTCCATTACCAACATCCGCGCCAGCAATTCCGGCTACGGCTGCCCCTGACATGGCTCCAGCCATGAATGAAGCTCCAAAATCAGCTGCCATGGAGGCACCTGCGCTTAAAGGCCCAGTCGCTCCTCCAAGAGTCATACCTCTCGCAATATTATCAGATAGCATGCTGAGTCCTGGCATTACTCCTGCAAACAGAGCTCCGCCTGCAAACCCGGTTAATATCCCCATTCCTATGTTCCCGCCAGTCGCGGCTGCGAAAGACCCTCCTACCGTTGCCCCAACTAAGCCGCCTGTCACAACTCCTGTCCAGTATGTTCCGATAAGAGGCGCCAATGCCCCTCCGCTAAATATGGTCAAAGCCGCCCCTGCGATAGCAATCCCTATGGCCTTGAAAAAGTTTCCCCAAGACCATTTGTGGCCATCGACATCGATTCGATTGACTGGATTGTTCCCGCAATACGAATATCTATTTAGCGATTGCGGATCGCCTGGCAATTGTACAATCGTATCCGGACTGATAAACCTCCCCAGTGCGGGATTATAATAGCGCGCGCCATAATAATACAACCCCGTCTCATCATCCAAGGGTTTACCGGTAAACTTAAACTCGCTTACATCCGAGCCTTGGGCGACAGTCACAACACCATAGGGCTCATATTCATAATGCACCACCTGTTCGCCCGCAGCATTGGTCACTACATCCGTCGAACCCAAGTGATTACCGTGATAATAGAGCACCTGGCCATTATCGACGGAAGCAATGCGCGTGTCGCCTAAAAAGACGTATTTCGTCGACCCTCCCGCGCTGCTGGTTTCATACAGCGAACCGACGTAGATAGTCGTAACCGACAAAACCGCCGCTTCGGCTTCGGGAATGTCAAAGAACGAATACAACGTTTCCAGAACCAGAGACATGGATTGGTGAAGCGCGTTATCGGGATTATACCATTGCAGCCGGGCGGCTTGGAAGTTATATTTGCCTCCGCCTCCTGACGGCCGATGGACCGTTTTTTTAACGCGCCCTCCGTCGCCATCATACTCAAACTCGCCAAGCAAAAACGCATTTTTCCTGACCGAAGTCAGACGGTTTTCCGTGTCGTAGGCATACTCCCAGGTTTCCCCTCCTTTCATTTTGGTGGACATGTTACCATTAACATCATAACTAAACGTGGTCCCGTCGGATAATGAAGTTACGGCATGCGGCCGGACTCCCCCTTCGCCGTAATAAAACGTGAGTCCGTCCTTCTCTATAATGTTACCGATCTCATCATAGGAATAATTTTTCGTGCCGTAAGTTCCCACCGCTTGCACCAGACGATTTAAGGCGTCGTATTGAAATGCCTGGTTGGCGCCCGCATGCACACCGTCGGTAATGGTAAGAATATTTCCGGCGGAATCGTATGTATAATTTAAATCCTGCAGAATCTGCTGCTGGACGTTTATAGTTACGAGTCTGTTGAGCCGTAGAGTCGTTGGGTCATAGGTATAGGTCGTCACGTCCCCATTGCCATAATCGATTTCAGTTATCTGCCCGGAAGAATTATATTGAATATCGGAGACGTAAGCCTGGGAATTATCCTGAGAATACGGTTCTGTGGGCGGAATAAAATTTTCTGTCCAGCGGGCGATGCCTTTGGAAATACGAAGCTCATCCATCCAACCGTTAAAACATTCCAAGCCGTCGTATCCCCTCCTACCGATAGACAAGCCTCCTGTCAAATCCGCAATCGGGCTGTCATCTGTTTCTGTTCCTATGGAAGAACCGTCGACATAAAGCGTAAAGGCATTTTCATTTCTCACCAAGGCAATGTGGTACCAAGTATTCACAACCGGAGACCAGCTTTTCAATACTTGAATATCATCAGTAATAGGCGAATCACCGTTTCTTGCAGCAAAAAACAAAAGCGCGCTGGGTTGATACCACGTAATAAACCAATAATGGCCCCCGTCATTCCATTGCCCAATAATCGTCTGGGTATTTGCGGTAGAATCAAATCTTATCCACGCATCAACCGTAAAATCCCCTGCGCCAAAATTCCAATCATCGCTGTCAGAAATTGAAAGGTAATCCCCAGCCCCGTCAAACAAACCCGAGGCGCCGTTAAATTTAAACTGATCCGTATCAATTTGGGCATTGCCATTAGCCGTAATGCTATGTTCAGAAACCGAACTATCCAAAAACATTGCCGACCCATCCACCCCATCGGCATGCATAAGCAACTTTGTAAAAGGGTCCGAATCATCAACCTTGGAGACCCTTTGTATCTGCCCGGCGCGGTTGTAGGCATAAAAAACCTCCGCCTGGTCGGGATAACGAAGAGAGCCAAGCCGGCTTAAAACATCGTAGCTGCGGGTAACCTGATAATCGGTGCTGTTAATAGTCTTTACGGATTCCAGTTCGCGCCCCAAATCATCATATTGGCTGAAACGTGTCTTGTCGCTTAAGGAATATTCCGCCTGGGTCAAGCGGCCCTTGGAACCAGGGACAGCATCATCATCGTAGGTATAGTCAACGTTGAAATTGCCGCCGTCGTTTTTATTCGTGAGGCGGTTAAGGGCATCGTAGTGAAATTCCATGACCTGATTTTTGGCGTCTGTTTGCTGAGTAAGATTTCCGGCCGCATCATAACCGTATTGCCAAAAACCCATGTCCGGGTCATTCATGGACACCTTGCGCCCCAAATAATCATAGGTAATGGTGGTGATATTGCCGTGGGCGTCTTGGGTTTGGGTCAAATTGCCCTCGGAATCATAAGCGTATAGCGTCGTAGCGTATAGCGTATAGGAAGAAGCAGGATAATGCGGGCTGCGGCCATCGGTTCCGAAGTATTCTTCCTTTTTAATCAGACGGCCGTAAGCATCAGCGTAGGATTTTTGTTTGTGTCCGTTTTCATCAATCGTTGTACTTGTCCAATCGTCGTAAATGGCAGTCACATAGGTTCCGTCAGAATTAGTGGTTTGAATCGCGCGGCCCATGGCATCATAGGTAATTGTTGCATGGGGGTTATTTGGGTTTATTGGGTCTATTGAGTTTATTGGGTTGGTTGAGAAAAACGGAAAATACTTTTTTACCGGCAGGCCACGGGAATTATATTCCGTCTGGCCACCGACCGTAAACTCTCCCGGCGTCGCGGATTCGGACTTGGTTTGAATAAGCCGGCCCAAACCGTCATAAAATTGCACCGAGTCAATGGTGCCGACCTGGCCACTTTTCTCTCGTTGGTGCGTCGTCACCATGGCATGATCGTCGCTAAACTGGTATTCCACAGTCGATGTAGGATATTCAATAGAATCCAGGGGCGAAACCGTGGCTACGACACGCCCAAACACGTCGTATGATTTTCGCCCCTTTTTGTTATTCGGATCGGTAGTACTCTTCAACTGGCCCCAAAGCCCATGAAAACCGTCACCGCTATCCAGCGGAACGCCGTTGACACCGTAATATTCGTTAACCGCTTGATGGTTGAGCGCATTGGTTACGGCCAAAGGAAACATATGATAATCAGAATCATAATCAGTCGTGGTTACATGCTGGAGGGCATCGCTTGTCGAGATGAGATTTCCGTATTCATCGTATGCAAAACTCACTGTGGGGTTCACGTTTGAACCTGACCAGTCTGTCTTTTTTGTCAAAAAACCCTTCACAGGTAAATCGTCAATATTCTGGTGACCGTCATAATAAAACCGGGACTGGCGAACCATTTCTCCGGAATGATTCTTAACCGTAACCTGCTTAGGCAAACCGTTAATCCAATTCGAATCATTACCGAGATACTCGGTTTCAACGCTACGGCTGTCGCTGGCAACGTCCTCCCCTGTATCCAGGTCCACTTCACCTAAGGAAACTGCTTTTGTGAGATTGCCGTTTTGCGGGGACTCCTCGTAGAAATACTGCTCCTGGGTTCTCTTGCCGGTTATATCGCCATCATAAATAAAATTATCTTTTTGCTGCAAGAAAACAAAATTAATACCCGGAGCAATCTCCTGATAATCCCAAGAGTTGACGACCTTCCCGTAGAGATTTCCGTTCATATCATAGCTTTCCTGACGCTCGACCCTTCCTTTATAAATGTCGTCCTGGAGAAAGTAGGTGTTCGAATAATTACCCTCATCATCTTGTACGCGCACAAACCCGAACCCGCGGAATTCCCTCTCTTGTGTGTTCCAAAGGCCGTTGGCATACACATAGTGAGTGATGTACGAATGCCCGAAACCGTCACTGAGTGTCGTTGTTTTAACGGTTTGTATCGGAAATGGCAGAAAATCATTTTGATAATGTGTGGAGGGTTCATATTCGATTGAGGTCATCGCCCCCGCGCCGTTATGTGCCTCAACCAGTAAGTCCGGAGCTTTGCCTTTATTGATATACATTTGGGGCGTATTTCCGTTCCAATGAATAATAAAATCCGCCATGCCGTCAGCATTGGCATCCAAAAGGCGCGTGCCATAATTCTTGAAATTTGCGCCTCCGGTCAAATCCCATCCCGAATCCCGTATCCAGCCGTGCCCGGTATTGATGAGCGTCACATGCTGGGTATCAGTGGCAATGATAAGATCGCTTAGGCCATCACCGTTGATATCTGCGAATTGAGTAGAACCGTCGACTAAATCGCCGTAGCCAAAGGTATCTTCCCAGGAAGAACCCAGGCCCCCGGCCCAGCCGGCCCCGGTATTGATATAGACCGCCGCGGTTCCGTCTTTTCGGTAAAAAATATCCAAGAGGCCGTCTCCATTTAAGTCGACCAAGGTTGAGCCTCTTTCAAAATCTGCGTAAACGCTAACCGGAGTATCCCAGGTAGAGTTTCTCTGCCAGCCCTTGCTGCCGCCTGGCATGGCATTTAAAAAAGTATAGTGGGATGAATATCCGGCATCTTCCTTGGAGCGAATGAAATCCTCATAACCATCGGCGTTAACATCAGCCAATACACTGCCCCAAAATTCATGATATCCATAGACGGGTTGGCCTCGCTCCAAAGTAATCGGTAAAGGGTCATACCAGGGATCCTGGGGAGGATTTTGGCGATAGGGCATCATCCAGTCAGGATCATAAACCCAGCCGTTACTTTTATTACTGATATAAACTTCGTTGGAAACCTGTATCCCTCCCCAATAGGGATCCCGCTGAAAATACCGCACCAGGTCCACCCAGCCGTCCCCGTTGATATCCGCGACACGCACACCCCATTCGCGGTCTATTTCCCCCGAGGTATTTTGAAACACTGCGAGGTTTCCGGGAAAATTCCAATCGCCTGATTGAACCCAAGCCTTATCTTTATTATGTAAAAATGTTTTTCGTGTTTGAGGGCCGCCGTTATATTCATGATATTTCAAGATATCCGGATAGCCGTCCGCGTTAACGTCAGCGATTCTGACGCCCAAATCCGCCCCTCGGCCTCCGCTCTGCTGTTCGGCAAATCGCGCGTCCGCAGGAATATCCCAGGAAGAATCCAATTCAAAACCTTTCGTACCGTCCTGGTAAGTAAATGTCGTCTCCGGCAATGCCGTAACCCCATCTGCACCGTACTGTCGGACTGATGTCAACAACGTCCGGCCGGTTACGCCGCTATAGCTATATCCTAAAACATAACGTCCTTGCAAAACCTCTCCGACATACGATGAGATTTGGGAGATTCTTTTGCGCGTTCCAACAAGAAAACGAGTCCGGTAAGACGACACCAAATCATTTCTGTCTTCGAGGTCAAACCGGAGGCTGGCAAAAGGCTGCAGCCCCGTGGCGGAATTGCCGGTATAATCAATGCGCTGCGGATAAAGTTGCTGCTGGTCCTTAAGATACGTAACCGTCATATAATTACCGCTTAGATCCTCCACTCTGTCTAAACACCACTTAAAAATATGACTGCTGTCTGCCGGATCTGCCTGCCGCGAATCATCGCTCTGCCCAAAATAATATTTAACCCCTTTTTTATCGGTAATAACCCAGCCGCCGGACAATAATTCTATTTTCATAAATGCGCCTTCGATCTTTGTCCGGTAAAAACCAGACGCCGTGTCGTAAACCAATTCCTGCATTGAGCCGGCCTGCGTGAGCACAAAGGTATCCGAGGCATTATATTGGGGTGCGCCCTTTTTCGTCGAGCGCTGGATATTGCCAAGTTCCAGAATCCATCCCATGCCGAGCAAGCCGCTGGAACTCGCGGAGCTGTAAAAAAGATTGACGCTGGGCTGAATACCTGCCCGGCCCGCGGGCACAGCAATCGGGACCGACAAGGCAGCACTTCCGGTTGAAGAATCGACCTCGACACGGCTGGTTGAGGCAAAGAGAGCGCGAAAATCGATCGCCGCGTTCTGTGCTGAGGCCGGAATTACACCGGATTGCGAGCTCTCCGCAGCCTGACCTTCCTGAGAAACAGCATTATTAGAAGAAGATAGAACTTCTTCGGATGCCTGTTGCGAATCTCTGTCAGGATTAACAGTTTTTGTATGCGAATCAGGGCTTTCTTTTTGAATTAGTCCCGGGGGTTCTTCGGCGCACAGTACAGGCAGATGACAAAACGGAAAATTTAATAAGAATAACGAAAGAAATAGTCCGGATACAGAAAATATTCTTCGGCGCATGACCAAACCCTCTGTTTGAACTTTTGGGTTGAAATGGGCTTTTGTTTGCTTCGCCCAAGCGCTTCATGTGCGCTTTATCTGGGGACAGACCCCGCCATAACCAACATAGGCTTAGGGACGCTCTTTTGGCGCTATTGAAGTCTGTCCCATCCTTCAGATACTGGGGACAGACTTCCGATCAACCGAAAGAGCGTCCCTGATCCCAATGAGCCCTGGAACATCCAGCGAATTTAAAAGCTCGTCATAAACACCCGATACTCTCAGTCGATAACTACTCCATTGATAATCTGATGCTGATTGAACAATTTCGGCCCGTACGGGATTCTGCTCGATATACTCAATGCAACCCAGAAAATAGTCCTCCGAACTTATTGCCATACTTTTGAAACGTCCCTGCCATAGATGGCCGCAGGTATGATGTCGGGCATTAAAATATAATGCGTAAGACTGATCCAATCCTTGCATAAATTTTGGTAGATCCCTGACGACACATGGTTTCACCAATAAATGGACATGATTTGGCATCAGACAATAGCCAAATAGAAGAACTTTAAACTTCATCTTATATCTTCTCAGCAATCTCAGGTAAACCTCATAATCTTGGCTAACCTTAAATACATTTTGTTTCTGGTTACCCCTGGACATAATGTGATAGAAATTATTTTCGGGTAAAAATCGTGCAGTCCTCGGCATAACTTCTCCTCTGTATTCTTCAGGGACGCTCTTTTGGCGCTATTGAAGCCTGTCCCATCCTTCAGATACTAGGGACAGACTTCTGTTCAGCATAAAGAACGTCCCTGATAGAGATTTGGCATTTCTACGCACCCGCCCCGCTCTCATAACCTTCCAAAACACATTGCGTAATCTGCGCGCGGACATCATCTGACATACAGCGAATGGTGTCATACCATTTCTTGTCCTTGCCCTGCTCCTGCGGCATGGAGACAAAAAGTCCGTTGGGCCCCTCAATAATCTTAAGACCCCGGATCACCAACGCGTCGCCCACATTCATATCCACAAACGCCTTAATCCGGCCGCCGGTTGTTAATTTGTAAATTCTCGCCACCTTAAAACTCAAAGTCTGTTCTAACATTGCCTTTTCCTTTCTTTTTTGTTTTTACTAATAGCTGCAGATTAATACGTTAACTGTTTTACTTTGCTGAATTCTTGCTTTTCTTGCTCGAGGCAACCTGTTTTGTGTCTTTGCTAACCGCCGATGATGTTTCCTGCTTAAAACATCTCCCGCACGGCTCCAGCCCCTCCTTAACCGCCCCTTCTTTATCAATTTTCTGAGTGTTCCGGTTTTGAATAAGACGGCAGTCTTCCTTGTGATATTTCTTTCCGTTCTCAGTCCGATAAACATCCTCGGCAAAAACAGTCACCGCCACGGATAAAAAAACCACGCACAAACCTGCTGCAATTGCTTTCTTTACCATCGCTCCCTACCTCCTTTTTTGGTTGGCCTGCAGCTATTAGTAAATTATTAGTCGCCTGGCACCAGTGACCAGTCGCCAGTTTATAGCTTTTTAATAAGACTCAAAATCATCCGCATCTCATAAATTACAGAATCCACTAATGGTCTGCTATTAACTTCGGACAAATACTGCCGTTTTCCTGAAAGAATAATCTGGGTTTCAAGCTCAGCGCAGGATCCCAAAGAAATATACAGAAACTGTGTATACTCCTTCGTGTGATGACGCACAAAACCCTCGGCAATATTCGACGGGATTGAAACGGCTGCCCGACGCATTTGAGTCGTTAAGATAAATAGCTCGCTTTTGGGATATTGATCAGTAAAAAAATAGATTTTTTCAGCAATCTCTATTCCTTTTTGCCAAATTTTTAAATCTTTGTAATCCTTAACTTTCATTGTTTTCCTTCCATTTTTTACTGGTCACTGGCAACCGGCGACTGGCGACACACCTCAATTCTTCTCGAAAACTCCCCACCCGTAAACCCGTCAATCAAAGCCGTTAACTCCTCAACCCGCATTTCTTTATCCTCGCGCTCCTGGGTCCCAAGAGAGAGATCCCGGACAAGATCGGCCTGCAACCGGCGCCGTTCAAAATAAAGCCTCGTCACTTGGTCTAAAATGTCTTCCCTTAACTCAACCATCAATTTCGAGCGCGAATCAATAGACGTTTGTTCAGAGCTCCAAACCAATTCCGCTATATCCCATTTAAGGTTAACTCCCCAATCCTGAGGCCCAATAGCCGTCCGGTCATAAGTCGATCCCAGCGCCGTCGTCACCGTCTTATCAAAATCCAAACTGACCTCGGGCATCAAGGCCCTGGCCTGCGCCAATCGCCTCCAATTCCGTATCTTATCGGCACCCACTTCCGCATACGCGATTGCCATTCTGTGAACCTCGCGAATAGACGGTTCATCCGCCCAATACGCATTCGCCGGACTTGTCATTGCCGCTACGCCGTCGGGCAACGTTTTCTTCGGCTTCATTAGAAAAATCCCTTTATCTGTCGCGGCATATAAATGATTTTCTTCATCACACGCCAAAAAATTGACCTTACTTGTTTCCATCCCTCCATAGATATGTTCCCATCCGTCCTCCGTTTCTATGAAGACTCCTTTTTGCGTGCCCAAAACAATCTCGCCTTCCCTTAAAACCGTCAAGGATGTCGCGCTTTCAAGCGGCAGGCCGTCGACATCAATCTCTTCCCAGAATTTTCCTTGGTTGGAGCTGTAAAAAATCCCTTTTGTTGTCGCCACATACAACTCAGATTTCCTTTTATTGGTCGCAACCAGGGAGAGAATTTGCTTTTTATAGATTGAGGCATCTTCTCCTTCAGTCTCTTGGGTCTCGGCGCCATTGCCGTTAAGCTCGCCTCCCATAACGCTAAAAATCTCCAAAATTTCCTGGCTCTTCGGGTCTATCCGGAAAATTTTGTTTTCTGTCGCCGCGTAAATATACGTTCCATCTTCAGCTAAAAAGGCGACGGCTTTACTGTTTAAATCACCTTGGGCCCTGCTCCAAACCGGGCCGTCAATGGTTTTGTAAAAAAGACCCCCGGCTGTTGCCAGATAAACCGTGTTTTCATCCTCAATAACCCACAGACAGCGGCGTTCACGGCTATCATTGGAGAACAATATTCTTTTCCATGCCCCGCCGTCATTCGTGCTTAGAAACAGACCGGAATCGGTCGCGGCATAAATGACAGAATCCCTGACCGGGCTCGCATAAAGATAATTAACTCTGCGGGAAGCCCCAGATGCCTGCAGAAGCGCTTGCGCCACGCTTCCTTTATATGGAGATAAAACCCGGTACGCCGACTTTGTCGTGCCGACAAACATGCCCTGAGGGCGGCCCTTCGGGCCGCCCTCAGGCGCAAACGCCACACACGTCACCTCCGGCTCGGCAATACCCGACCCGATCTTTTCCCATTCATAATGACTCCAGGCGAAATTCAGATTCAACACCCCCAGCACCAAAATCATCCCTACTTTAAGACCGCCATACTTATCCATGTTCTTCGATCTCCCGGTATATTTTGTCCACGTTGATATTTTTTAAAGCTGTTGTAACCGCGTTTTTCATCTGCGGATTGTGCGCGCCGATAATCGAAACATACTTCTCAAGATATTCCAGCATCGCCTCCAACCCCAGGCGCAACCGCATTTCCATTAAAACACATAAGACCGTATACACCGCGACAATACTGTCTCTTGAAAAAATAAGATTTTCCGGCCTCGGCATATGCTCACTTCCAAAGTTCTTGTCGCAATTATTTTCTTCCATCTTTTTCTCCTATCTTCAACCGCTACAAGAATAACATCTGTTTGATTTTTCGTCAAGTTATATTTGATGTTATATCAATCCTGTAAGTATTGTAAATGCTTGTAGTAGAAAAGCTTACATATCGCATAAATCTTTTTAAAAAATTATTCAAATAAAAGTGAAATATCGTTGACAATTAATCAATTTATGCTACTCTATTCTTGATGATTCTGAAAGAAAACAAGTCCATCTTAAAATAGCGAACAAAAGGAAAACTCCATGCTCATCGGACAAAAACTAAAAGAATTGCGTTTGCAGGCAAAAATGTCTTTAACCGAACTCTCCGAGCAAAGTGGTGTTCAACTCGCCACCTTAAGCCGCATGGAAAACTTAAAAATGACCGGCACGCTTGAATCCCACATCGCTATTACAAAAGCCCTGGGGGTGAGCTTAACAGATCTTTACAAAGACATCGCAGTTGAGGAAAAAAGAATCGAAGTACGAAAATCGCAGACGCCCAACGATGTATTTGTCCATAGCGATAAATCATCCTACGAAATACTCACCGGAAAAGTCATGTCGAAGAAGATGATGCCGATCCTCCTTAAGATAGAGCCCGGAGGAAAAACAAACACCGAACAAAATGTTCCGGGAACCGAGAAATTCGTTTTTGTCCTGGAGGGCACTATCGAGATACATATTAAGGAAGAGACCTACCCCCTTTCAAAGCACAACACCCTTTATTTTGACGCAGCTTTACCGCATTATTTTGTGAATAAGGCAAAGGCTCCGGCACGAGTCATTTGCGTGATTACGCCGGTGGCGTTGTAGGCAAATTTAAGGGTAGTACGGGTTGGAGGGGGCATTAAGGGTTAGTAGGGGTGAGACGGAACAACCATTGGCTCGGAGACACAACGGAAAAAATGGAAAAAGAACCGGGATATAAAAATCTCATCGTTTGGAAGAATACACGCACATTAAGAGGTCTCATTTACCAGATGTGCAAAGGGTTTCCTCAGGCAGAGATGAGACGTTCAAGCCAGATGAGAGATTCGGCGAGATCGGTCAAACAGAATATTCAAGAAGGTTACGTAAAATCACTGCCTTCCTACATCAATCATCTCAATATTGCCATGGGTTCGCTGTCGGAATTGCGAGGCGACATCGACGATTGTCTTGAAGATAGGTTGATTACCAAAGAAAATTTCTTGTCTATTAATGAATTGGCCGGAAAGACAGAATATCTTTTAAAACGGTTGATTCAATCATTGATTCGAAAGAGGGATAGTCGATGAATTTCAAACCCATACTAACCCCTACTATCCCATTTTACCCCCTTCTGCCCCCTTCTGCCCCCTTCTGCCCCCTTCTAACCCCTAAACTTTTATCTCTCAAACCCATAGTCAAGGAGCCAGTATGAAAAAACCAAAAGTCCTAATTTGCGATGATGAAGAGGGAATTCGCGAGTCTTTGAAGTTAATCCTAAGCGACCACTACGATCTCATATTAACCGAAAGCGGTGAGCAGTGCTTAGAGTGTATCGCGAACGCAAAAGATATCGGGCTCGTCCTTATCGATATCAAGATGCCCAAAGTAAGCGGCCTGGAGATTCTGCAGAAGATCAAGGAGAAACGCCCGGATCTAAAAGTTATCGTCGTCACCGGCTATAAAAGCGTCGAGACGGCAACCGAGGCGGTGAAGCTTGGTGCGGCGGGATATATTGTTAAGCCCTTCAAATCGAATGAAATACTCGCTGCGGTTCAAAATAATATAAAGTAATCGATTGGCTAACACTGAGGCCTGCTTTAAAAGGCCGAACGTGTGAAACCTTTTAAGTCACAAGAAATATTAAAGACGGTTAAATCACTTATATAGAAACATAAGGTTATTGTGTTTATTGGGTTCCTTGAGTTTATAGGGTTCCCGTCTAAAACATTTTACTGCGCGTAATAACTCAATGAACCCAACCCAATGAGTTCAAATAACCCAAAGAACTCAATAAACCCAATAGCCCAATAAACTCAATGGACTCAACAAACCCAACAACCATCCAAAGACCATGATTCACTTAAATCCGTTTGCGATCGCAAACCTTATTATCGCTATTACATATTTTCCGCTTTTCATACTTATTGCCATCAAAGGGAAAACAAGAATAGCAAGAGTCTATTCCCTTCACATTCTCGCGATATGCCTCTGGGGTATCGGCGCTTTCCTGGGTGGCATAAACCAGAACCAAGCAATTTCGATTAATCTATGGAAATTTGCATATTCCGCAGTAATCTTTATACCCATTTTCTTTCTTCACTCTGTATTGATTTTAACAAAAAGAAATTCGAGATTCTTGATTACGCTAATATATATTCAAGCCATTTACTTTCTTTGGGAAGCCCAGAGCGGTGGCATGTTTTCTTCTGTAAGACTTGTTTTTAATTCATTCTATTACGTTAATGGAAAAATCATCTATCTTTACTCATTTATCTCTTGGGTAGTTACAGTTTCATTCGCTCACCTGCTACTTATTCAATATTATAAAACTAGCTATCCGGGACAAAAAGAACAAATTGCCTCTTTAATACTCGCAATCATAGGTTTCTTAGGCGGTGCCATGAACTTCTTGCCAGGCTTCAATATAAATATCTACCCACACGGGAATCTTCTTGTGCCCATCCATTCGATTATCGTTACCTACGCAATTCTAAAACACCAATTATTAGATATCATCGTCGTAATCAAGAAAAGTCTAATTTATTCAATTCTAATCACCTCGATTACGGTCACTTACTTAATTTTAGTTATTTTATCAGAGAGACTACTCCAGGGAACCATCGGCTATCAATCACTCCTCGTAAGTGTTGGCATCGCTTTCTTAATCGGACTTGTATTTAGTCCCCTGCGAAATAAAATTCAATATTTCGTTGATAAATACTTCTTTAAAGGCACCCAAGCCCAAATCGCAGAGGAAAATGAACGCCTGCGACAAGAAGTTGCCCAGGCTGAGAAGCTTAAAACCGTCGCCACCTTGGCCAGCGGCATGGCTCACGAAATAAAAAATCCGCTGACGGCGATAAAAACTTTCGTCGAATACCTGCCCGAGCGAAAAGACAACCCCGAATTTCTCGATAAATTCACACGGATCGTCGGAGCAGAAGTTGACAGGATTGACGGCCTGGTTCACCAATTGCTGGAATTTGCCAAGCCCTCTCCTCTTGCCTTAAAAGAAACTAATATCCATCAATTAATAGACGAAACCTTAAGCCTTCTTAATAATCAACTTGTTCAGCATAAAATTGATTTAATCCGAGACTATAATGCCGACCGCGACCAGACATTAAATATTGACCCCAATCAAATACGTCAGGCGCTTTTGAATATTTTTCTAAATGCGATCGAGGCGATGAAATACGGCGGGACGCTTCGCGTGCAGACTGAAGACTACAGACTAAAGACTAAAGACCAAAGCTCGCAGAAGTCTTTGGTCTCTGGTCTTCAGTCTGGGGTCCATAAAGGCTTCTTAAAGATAACAATTTCCGACACCGGCTCCGGCATACACCCTAAGGACCTGCCTCACGTTTTCGATCCCTTCTTCTCAAAAAAAGATCACGGCACCGGCTTAGGGTTAGCCATTACGCACGGGATTATTCAGGAGCATGGGGGGAAAATTAAAGTTGAGAGTGAGTTGGGGAAAGGAACAGAAGCTATTCTAGAGTTGCCGATAATTGGCAGTGAAGAAAATAAGGGATAGCAGGGGCTAGTAGGGGGCAGTACGGGATAGTAGGGGTTTAAGAAATCCCTTCCTAACCCCTCCTATCCCTTTCTACCCCTTCCCACCCCTTTGATAACAATACTCACTTAAATCCTCCCCGCCTCACGCAACTCCACAATCGCCCTTACAGCAAGCGGATTAAACTGTAGCCCCGAATTTCTTTTAATCTCTTCCATCGCCACTTCCTTCGGTAACGCCGCCCGGTAAGGCCGATCGGTGGTCATGGCATCAAAGGTATCCGCGACCGCGATAATGGCGGCGGCAATCGGAATATCCTCAGCTTTTAGCCCATACGGATAACCCTTACCGTCGTAGCGCTCGTGATGATATCTGACACCGTCTAGGGCATCCTTAAACTCAGCGATATGCTTTAATATCTCAAGGCCCCGTTGGGGGTGTTGCTTCATAATAGTGTATTCCTCATCGGTTAATTTCCCCGCCTTCCTCAAGATGATCTCGGGGATACCGATTTTTCCGATATCATGCAAAAGGGCGGCATTCTGCAGGTTCTCAAAAAACTTATGCGGAAAACGGGCGGTCTGATTGGCATTCATCTGATGGGCGATTGCTAAAGAAAATTGTGTCACCCGCTCAGTATGGCCCCGGGTATATTCGTCTTTGGCTTCAATAGCCGAGGTAAGCGCTAAGGTTGTCGAAATAAACAGCTGACGGTTACGCTCGGCCTCTTTCTTTAAGTCCTCAATAAGCTGCGCGTTTTTAATCGCCATTGCCGTATCCGAGGCCAGTGCCGAGAAAAAGTCCAACTCCTCCTGATCAAAACCCGTTCCGTCACTTTTTTCTCCCAGCAGCAAAAGCGCCAAAAGCGTATCCCTAAAATACGCCGGCACGCAGGCAACAGCATTAAACATATGCATCTGCTCGTTAACCTTGTGCAAAAGATCCCGAACATCCTCGCCGTTACTAATAATGCTCTCCTGCCAAATCATGGTCTGGATATCCGTCGACATCAGCGCTGAATGGTTGGGCGGTAAATTCTTATATTTCACATGGGAAAATAACTTGATCAACGGACTGTCTTTGCCAAAACGCGCAAAACCCGCAGGGATCTTAACCCCCATCTCTCCGTGCGAAATCGAGACAACATAGCCGTCCTTATGAGGGTCATAGAGAATCATCGCCGCGTGCTTAATCTGGACTTTACGCACAATCATGCGGACGATAAGCTTGATCAGCGTCTTGGGGTCATGAATAAGGATCATGCCCTTGCTGGCGCCTTCGAGTTCTTTTTTGTAGTTCAGTTGCATGGAATTTTACCGTTAATCAACACAGATTAACACAAATTGAAACAGATTTTCACAGATAAAATCACTCGCATCGATCATAGATGCGCCGTCTGATATCTATAGATTCATTGCCGAAGTTAACCAAATAGCCTAGCTTGTACTCTGTGCCGCTTAAGTAATAGAAAAGCTGTTTTTCAAATACTTTCGGAAGATTCAGCAAGGATTTAATTTCAACAATAATTTTGTCATCGATGACAAAATCCGGCTCATAAACACCTACATGTTTCCCGTGAAATCGGATTTTAATTCTCGGCTTATCAACATATTTTATCCCACGTTCTTCAAAGCATATTTTGAGAGATTCGTGATAAATTTGCTCCTTATGTGCCGGACCGAGCTCGTTATAAACATCATAAAAACACCCAACCAGCTTATACGACAATTCCTTATGCGGAAAATGCTCTACTTTTGCCATAGTAATTATCTGCGAAAATCTGTTTAGATCTGTGAATATCTGTGTTAGTTAACGCTTCAATTTAAAACTTAACACACTCAGCGTTTTAGTTCAGCAAGGACAACCTTCTCCAATTCCTCCAAAACCAGCGGCTTGTGGACATATCCAAGAACACCCAAATCATTGGCTTCCTTGATCGATTCTCCGTTTTCGACGCCCGTGACCATGATTACCTTAACGGAATTACTTTTGGCGCGCAAATCCCTCAAAACCTCGAGGCCGGTCATCTCTTCCATACGCACATCTAAAAGCACTAGGTCGGGTTTTTCCTTTTCGATGATCCCAATCGCCTCTTTGCCGCCGGAGGCGGTCAGGACATCAATATTGCGCTTCCTAAAGAAATTCTTGGCAAATTCACGGATATCAACCTCATCATCGACAATAAGCAATTTAGACATGTTTATTCCTTAGGGTATAGGGGTTAGGGTTTAGCGTTTAGAGTCCATCTTGTTCTGTAATCGCAAAATCATGGCACTCAGCATTTTCAGTATTTCTGTAAGTAAATTATCAATCCGTTGATAATCTGCAGCAACAATAAATTCCAGACGCTTTGCTATAATCAATTGCGTCTCAAGCTCAGAGGCAGAACCTTTTGCGATATATAAAAATTGAATATATTCTTTTCGATGATTGCGCTGATAGCCTTCCGCAATATTTGAAGATATCGCAACAGCTGAACGACGCATTTGCGAAACAAGACCGTATAGTTCATCATGTGGCAATTGCCGCGTTAGCCTATACACATCTAAGACTAATTCGACCGATTTCTGCCATACAATTAAATCTTTATGCGACTGAATTTTCTCGCTCATTACCCTTAATTCCCTGATCTCTTCTGTCCCCTAAACCCTATACCCTATCCCCTAACTGACTATCGGCAATATAATCGTAATCAACGTCCCGGTCATATACTCCGATGACATCGCTACTTTTCCTTTGTGGTTCTCTTCGATGAGTTTCTGGATCACGTAAAGCCCTAAACCCGTTCCTTTTTTGCTGGAAAGTTTGGTGGTAAAAAAGGGCGTGAATATTTTGTCCTGATCATTGTCTTTTACTCCGATGCCATTGTCGAGGACACTAATCTGCAATATCCCCTCTTTCTTCTCGGCCGCAATTCTTAAGGTGGGCTTATAATTGGGTTCATTCTTTTCATTCTTGCGCTGCATAAGGGCATCATGGGCATTATCAATAAGGTTAAAGAAGACTTCCTGCAGCTGGGTAAAATTGCCATGGATTTTGGGAAGCATCTGGGCGGAATAATCTTTGACAATAGTAATCTGTTCCAGCTTAACCTTATATTGGGCCATTTCGATGGAAGCGTTGACAAGTTGATCAAAATCAACCGGGCCAAAACCGGCCTCACCTTTGCGAGTGTACTTTAAAAGCCCCTGGACAACTTCTCCGCCCTGCTTAACATTATCCTGGATTCTTACCAAAGCGCGCTGCACCTCGTCGATAAGCTCTTTGGCTTCAGGAGAAACAACTGTCCCTCCTTTTAGCTTAATAGAGTCCAACGCATCGCCGGCAATAAACCCGAGCGCATGCAGGCGATTGTTGATCTGATGCGAAAGTCCGTCGGCCATGGTACCAATGGTAGCCATTTTTTCGGCTTGAAAAAGCTGCTCCTGGGTGCGCTTGACGTCCTCGTAAAACTGGGCATTCTCGATTGCCAACGCCGCCTGATTAGCCAGAATGGAGAAAACGGACAGATCGTCTTCGCTATATAATTTACCCGATAGTTTGCGGCCGAGCACAACAATAGCCAGAAGTTTTTGCTCGATAAAGCTTGGAACCACAACCGCGGCGTCAAGTTCGCGCAAAGCAGATTCCACCAGAATCAGTTCCTGGTCCCGATAGTCCTGGGTGCGTTGCTTGATTTCTTCATAGACAATAGGCTCTTTCACCTTAAAGAGATACCTGGTCAAAGGCGAGGTGTACTCAACGGCGCCTTTACTCTTTGGCTTGCCTCTGTTTCGGGACGCCTCAATAAAATATTTCTTTTCAGAATCATCATAAAGATAAATCGAACTGTGCTCCAGGTGAACGGTGCGGGTCACGATATAGACAATCAAATTCATCAATTTCTTTAAATCTTTAACCCTGCCCATACCCAAAGAAGCCTGGCGCAAGGTTGCCTGGTAACGCTTTTGCTCCTGGAGAAGCCGGTTTTCTGCTTTTTTCTGAATGTACAAATAAATAAACGGCCCGGCGGTGGCGAGAACGGTGGAGCTGACGAGGGGAACAATCCACCACTTTTCTCCAATTAAAGCTGCTAACCATTGTTGGCAACCGAAAGCTAGAGCAAAGGGAATGCCGAGGACAACACCGTAAACTGCGACAAAAATGCCCGTACGAGTAATGGCAACTGAAATATCTAGAAGTCGATATTTAATAATCGCATATGTGAAAACAAAAACAACACAAATCATATTAATATATCCAAAGGGATATATTTCAAAACCATATTTACCAAAATAATCCACACTGGCTCCCGAGCCAATTAAATAAGCGATAAAAACATATTTAAGCTGATTCCGTTTCAGCAAAGTTAAGGTTTTATTGTTTTTTAAAGTAAAGAAAACAAGAAGGCTGGCATAAGAATATACTCCGAAGAAATAAATTAAGAAGGGATGGTAAAGAATTGCTGCCTGGGGATAATACCCCCAAAAGTACTTATGTACATGAGAAAAAAACAAGTCAGTCCTGCTTAAAATTAAGAATATTCCTGCCAAAACATAAAAAAAGGTCAAAGTTTTTGGTTTCTTTAAGTTTAAAAGACTTATTGCAATCTGGAAGTTAGCGATTGGGATAAAAATAATTCCGAAATAACTAGTCCTGGCCCAGAAAATGGCTTCATCAGGATTACGAGCCGAATAACATGCGGAATATGAGTAATGCCATATAGCAATGCATAGACATAAGCCCGCGAGCGAGAAATTTGAGAATGATCTTTTAATTCTAAATGAAACAAAGAAACCTAAGAATAGCGATAGAGTCGCAGCAACAGAAGGCAATAAATAATATATTGAATTAACCATAATATTTAAATTTTACTATTTTTTAGATAAATAGATTTGATATTTTGCAAATCTTCTTCTGAGTAAGCATAATTACCGAAGTAAAACGGAGATGTTTTGAATCCGTGCTTCAGAGCAATGCTTTCAATTTCATGAATTTTATCCTCCGTAATACTGCCTCGACCAATCGAGTAATTCTCTATCTTTTCTTCTAAGGCTAATAACATTGCTTCTGCAAGGCAACCAAAAACGATACCATCAGGAAATAAAGAGTGCCACTTCTCACCAATTATCGATTCGAAATTTGGTAATTTTGCTTTACCTCCATCAAAAATTAAGACGTCGTTCCTAAAATTATTAATCTTCTTCGGAATTGCAGGAGGAATGGAAACGTCACAAAAGATGCTTCCAGGCTTTAGGATTGCAACATCAAACAATGGTATGGCCGAACTTGTAACACTTAAAATTACATCTCCGTCCGAAATCGCTTTGCTTGGATTTCGTTCAATTCTTACATCTTTCTTACTTGACAAAGAAACTACGAGTTTGTCAAGTTTGTCACGACTACGGGCCACAAGAACTATTCTCGTAAATATTCTAGAAAGAATTTTTGTACAGATTGAACCTATGTCACCAGTTGCACCAAGCACAACAAGTTTTGCGTTATTAGTATTAAAACCAAGTATATTTATCGCTTTTAAAACTGAGTCAACGGCAAGAAAAGCTGTATATGTGTTTCCTGAAGTTACTGCAACATCAACATTCTTTGATATAGCTTCCCCTTCATTGCCAATAACCGAAGTAAAAGCAGCTAATCCAATAATATCGGCCTTAAGCAGTTTCGCTTTCGCGCAACACTTGATAATTTTATTTAATATTGTCGCTTCATTAAAATAATAAAACTGCTCAGGTAATAACGGGCACATGATGGCATGTCCTTCAGTTACACTACCAGCATAAGAAGTTACGTTCCTGGCAGATATTACCACATGGGGAGGAAGGCGGGGAATTAACCTCTTTATCCATATTAATGGAATAAATTTTAAAACTACGGAAAAAAAAGGATAATATATAAAGTTTTCACGCGAATCAAGACCAGTGAAATGAGTTATCATGGCAAAACGTTTCATGCAAGATTTCCTTATCGTCTCAACTAATGCACTTTAGATTATCAAGAAAATATTCATTCGTTATGCCGACCCCCCCATCAACTGTAATAATTTGCCCTGTAATGTTATTTGATAAATCAGAAGCAAGAAACAACGCTACGTTTGTTATGTCTGAAAGAGGGATAAAACTCCCTAAGGGTATTTTCTTTTCCATTTCAATTAAATTGCTTCTCTTGTTATTCCCCTTTATCCTCAAAAGTCTAGTATACGCATGGACAAAATTCTTGGTTAAAACTGGTCCGGGACAAATAGAATTGACTAAAATTCCATATTCACTCCATTCAATGGCTAAAGTTCGAGTTAGAGCATCAAGCCCCGCCTTACAAGCGTGAAAATGTGAAAATCCAGGGTATGCTTTACCACCCGAGTATGCGGTAATGTTGATTATCTTCTTCCGTCCGCGTTGTTTTATCATGTGATTTCCAACCAAAACTGACAAGTATAAATGCCCCTTCAAATTTGTATCGATTGACAAATCGATCATATTGGGAAGTAGCTTCTCTGCTTGAATCATAAAATTTATCGATGCATTATTGAGTAAAACATCAATTCGCCTAAATTTTTTTACAATCTCGCCAATTGTTTGTTTTAATTCTTGATAATCCCTTATATCACTTTTATACAAAAAGAGCGGCTTGCTCATATATGATTTATTATTAAAAGATTTCCTAAGATTACCCAGGTCCCTGCCAAGCACTATTACGCAGGCGCCTTGCTCTAAAAACTCGTCAGTAATAGCCCGGCCTATTCCGGTGCGACCACCTGTCACAACGCAGATTTTCTTAGATAATATTCTTTTGACAAAATTTATTTTCATCACATTCTCCTCGCTCTTCAGATTTAAGAAAATTTGGGCAGAATTAAAAATACTTCATTTCCAAATACCTAATATTTTTCTAATCTCAGTTCTTTGGCAACTCAATGGTAAACTTCGTCCCTTCACCCAATTTACTTTCCGCCGCTATTGTTCCACCGTGTAATTTAATAATCTCCTGCGTAATACTAAGTCCTAAGCCGATACCGTCTCGTTTGGTCGTATGGAATGGCTCAAAAAGTTTCTTGAGGTTTTCGGGAGAAATGCCGCAGCCATTGTCAGCAATTATTATCCTGACATAATCTCTGCGGACTTGAGACTCAAGACCAAAGACTAAAGACTTTTGGTCTGCGCTCGTTGGTTTTTGGTCTTTAGTCTCTGGTCTCTGGTCTGTGGTCTGAACAAAAAGCTCTCCACCCTCACCCATCGCCTGGATAGCATTAAGGAACAAATTTAAGAAAACCTGCTTGAGCTGTTCTTCATCTCCCTGAATAAGACCGTCAGGATCCTGATAGTCCTTTTTAATACTGATTTTCTTAAGAGCGAAGCTGTCCTGCAGCAATGTCAGGGTTGAGTCAATCAAAGCACAGACGTTAACCGGCTTTAAATCAACCTGCCGGGGCTTGGCGAGATTTAATAGTTGATTAATGACCTTCTCTATCCGTTCCACTTCTTTGGGGATTAACGTGTTAAATTTCTGCCTGAATTCTGCATCATGGTATTTTTGCGGTAGATAATCGAGATGTGTCTTAATAGCAGTTAAAGGATTCCTGATTTCATGGACAATTGAGCTGGCCAGTTGTCCCACATAGGCGAGTTTCTCTTTGTGAAAGAGCTCCTGCTGAAGCCGACACCGTTCCTGGTCAAGGCTTTCTAGGGTGCCCTGAAAAAACCGCTTATCTAGTATGTGCTGGATCCAATCTCGCAATGGATAAAGCAATGCTGCAATAATAAACACGGCAAATAAATTAGAAAAAAACGATTGATAGCCAACCATGCCTTGAAATAATTTTCCTACGCTAACAACAAAGATGAGATAACCTGCTGTAATAATCGCTAGCAACGCCGAATAAACCAATCCTTTCTTAATAATAATGTTAATATCCATCAGCTGATGCTGCATTATTGCATAAGTTATAATCAAAGGATATACTGCAAGAAAGAAATACGGGTAGGGATACACCTCAATCCTAAACGCAGAGGGAAAAAAACTATGCGGACCAATCCATCCAATTATCGATGCAATAATAAAGTATTTCATTTGCATCCGCCTTATTCCTGAGCTATGTCTGAAATCAACAAGCATGAGAAATAACGTGTACAAAAGTAGAATCCAGTAAAAACCTATATAAAAAACTAAAAAGATCGGACTTTTATACTTAGGCCAATCGAAACAGTAGAATTGCCCAAAAACTAATCTTAAGTCTCCGAAAAATAGCTCCCTTTTCGTAAGAATAATCGCAAAGAAAAAGAATGCCAGAGCATAAACTAAAGCAATTAAATTCTTTTTCTTAAGATTGATGAATTTGCAAATAAAATGAAAAAATATAGCCGGACAAAAAACTCCACCGATATATGCAAATTGCCACCAGAAGAAAGCTATTTCCTTAGATTGCGTTGTAGAAAATTTGTATGCTCCAAATCCCCAAATTGCACTGCCTATGCTCATTAAAATCCATGTTTTTGTTAGTTTTCGATCGCCACTCTTAAAAAGCATTAACACTGCCATCATTAAATTAGCAATAAAAATCAATATAGACGAAATCGCAAAGGCGTTCATTTGTAGTCCTTCAATACCAAACACGCATTATTCCCCCCAAACGCCTGGGAATTATTCAGCACCACGCTAGCTTTATGCTTGCGCCCTTTATTCGCCACGCAATCAATCTCGCACTCCGGGTCCTGCTCTTCTAAATTAATCGTCGGTGGAATCTCTTGTTTCTGAATCGCCAAACAACAGGCAATGGCTTCCAATGCCGCTGCCGCACCCATAGTATGACCGAGCATAGATTTTATCGAGCTTGTAGGGATTTTTTGCGCACGGCTACCAAAAACTTTCGCAATTGCCTTACATTCTACCCCATCATTTTCGGGCGTACCCGTACCATGAGCACTAATATAATCTACCGCACCAATATCCGCTCCGAGATTCTTAATCGACCGCATAATAGCACAAGCGACACCTTCAATTGAGGGAGTAGTCATATTCTGGGCGTCACAAGATAATCCATACCCTAAAACCTCGGCGTAAATATGAGCCTTGCGCTTTTGTGCACTTTCCAAAGCCTCCAACAAAAGAATACCCGCGCCTTCACCCAAGATCATGCCTTTGCGGTTTTTATCGAAAGGCTGACATTTTTCGGGAGCCATAGCAAATAAACGGCCGAATCCGGTAAAGGCAATCCTTGATAATGCGTCAACTCCACCAGCCAGCATAAAATCAGCCTTATTAGAACGAATCAAATCAAACGCCCTCCCAATCGCATAATTTCCTGCCGCGCAAGCGTTGGCAAAAATAATATTTTCTCCTTTAATATTTAACTCATGCGATACATTTGTCGAAATAGAGTTTGCCGGATACGCTAACGCTAATATGCCCTGCACACTTATACGTTCCAACTTGGTATTATTCTCAATAATATTTTCAATTACGCGAGATTCACCCATTGTAGTACCCATGCAAATCCCTACCCTATAATCACGCAAGGTCTCAAATAGAATTTTAGAATCCTTAATCGCCAACCTACTAGCCGCCACCGCCATCTGGGACGCACGGCCCATGCGAGCGACACGGCGCTTATTCATAAACTGGGTCGGGTCAAAATTCTTAATCTCGCCACCGTAATGGCGGTCATACGCCGAGGTGTCAAAGGCTTCAATACGGCTGATGCCGGATTTGCCGGCCATCAAGTTTTTCCAGAAGAGCTCCCAACCGATGCCAAGTGAGGAAATTACGCCTAAGCCGGTAACTACAACACGTCTGTTGTTTAATAAATTTTTCATAATATTGGGTTACGGTTAAGGTTACGATGCCGGTATCGTATAAAAAGGTTACGTTATTCGTCGCCCTTTCAATTTAAAATTATTCCATGCCTCAGATAGATTATATAATTGTCGTCCTGTTTTATCGTAAACATCAATAAGTTTCACACAAAGCTCTTTATTAATATACTGAGAATATATGTCCCGACAATGACTCAAGGAAACCACCAATTCATTGCACTCACCCATGGCATCATCGAGATATTTCTGGAATCCTTGCCGTTGATGCTTTTTCGCATAACCTTCGGCAATCAATCTCGGGACAGATTTGCAACTGCGGCTCAGCTGGTCTTTTAAGTCATATTTCTCTGATTCCGGTAATTTAGGAACTATCTGTGTCATGACGGTAATCGACAATTCATAGGCATTCCGATAAACCTCTAAATCATTAAAGCTTGCAATTGGCTTCTTTTTAAGAATCTCTTCCATGAAACCGTAACCTTAACCTTTTTTAACGATACTTTGCAAACTTAACCCTAACCTTAACCTCGATTGGCTATTGCCTGCCGATAGGCAGGGTTATTGTCTCTTGGTGCTTGGCGATTATTCCCTGCGAAATTTTAATCGTAACCCTAACCTTTTTTAACGATACTTTGCAAACTTAACCCTAACCTTCTAAAACAACTTATTCCCATCTCTTCACACTATAGATTATCTCGACTTCAGCAAGCTTTTGAGAGGCCGCTAAAACCGTAACATCCAAATACCCACCCACATCCATCATTTTATTTGCCATCACCGTTATCGTTAGCTCGTCGCCTACCCCTCCCGATTTTATGAAATTCGCGGTTATCTTACTAGGAAAGACGCGCTCCGATTCACTCTTTTTGAGATCCGTTTTACTTAAATAATACAGCACCAACGCCGCCTGGGCAGCGGCTTCGATAATCAACACTTCGGGAAAATGCCCTGGATCTCCAGCGTCCCCTAAAACACTCCACTCATTCGCCGTGATATTTTTTATTGCCGTTAATCGTTTTCCCTCTTCAAAATCGATAACCTTGTCGATCAAAAGAAACGGATATGCCTGAGGCAAGATTTTACGCAACTGGTTAGCATCAATCATCTTATTCTGCCCTGGTTACGCAAAAAGATTAAAGCTGGAGTTTACCGCAACATCCAACCTAATAATATATATATCTACAAATACTATTATTTAGTATATCGAAAACTCCGGCGGGAATCAAAAGGTATTTGGCTTAATTCAGAAAAGAGACTAAAAAGAGAGGTTTTCTATATCGTCGGGATTTTGAATATTGTGGACTTTTAATGCCGGATCAATCTTGCGCATCAAACCTTTCAAAACCGTCCCCGGTCCTATTTCGATAAATTCGGTAATCCCTTCACGCGCCATAGTGCGTACCGAGTCTTCCCAGAGAACGGATGAGGTAATTTGCAGGCTCAAATTTTGGCGGATGTCTTCGGGGTTCGTTTGAGGAAGGGCATGGACGTTGGCGATGACGGGAATGCGGGAAACATGGATTGAAACATCTTTTAAAACGGCCTTAAATTTTTCCGCCGCCGGCTGCATAAGCGAGGAATGAAAAGCCCCGGCGACATCGAGAGGAATAACGCTTTTGGCTCCCTCCCCCTTAATCAGCGCACAAGCAGCATCAACCTTTTCGGCATGGCCGGTAATGACGATTTGTTCGGGGGAGTTGAAATTGGCGATCTCGGCTCCGGTTTCAGAGCAAATTTCTCTGAGTCGAGATTTATCTAAGCCGGAGACGGATCGCCCTTTTGGAGAAAACCCGATAATAGCGGCCATTTTACCGCTTGTAATCTTTGTGGCCTCCTCCATTAGCGCTGAACGCCGGCGCACCAAATTTATGCCGTCTTCAAACGAAAGCGCCCCAGCCGCCACCAGCGCCGAATACTCGCCTAAACTTAATCCGGCCGTAAAACGCACATTAATATTTTTAAATTTAGGATGCGCCTCAAGCGCGCGCAAGGCAGCAATGCTGGCAGTAACAATCGCGGGCTGGCAAAAAGCGGTAGAGGTTAATTTCTCGGCGGGCCCGTTAAAAATCACGTCCAAAAGGCCCGGCCCAAAAATTTTTTCGGCCGCGTCAAACACCTCTTTGGCCTGGGAACTGGCATCATAAAATTCCTTGCCCATGCCGACTCGCTGGGTGCCTTGGCCGGGAAAGATAAGAGCGATATTTGTCATATTTGAGCTTTCAGTCGTCAGCCATCAGCCTTCAGCATCTGTCAGCTGATAGCTGACAGCGGATAGCTGACAGCTCTTCTATAATAAATGCCTCGAAACTTCTTCGATGATACTGGCGTTGATTTTATGCTCAACTTCTCTTTTGGTCGCCCGGATGGCGTTTTTGATCGCCTTGGGGGAAGAGCGGCCGTGGCTGATCATGACAATGCCGTTAACACCCAACAGAGGCGCGCCGCCGTATTCGGAGTAATCGGCATATTTTTTGACATGATTGAGGCGGGATTTCATCAACATCGCCCCCAAAAGGGCGATGGGGCTTTTTTTAATTTCTCGGCGCAGCAGCGTTGAAGCAGACTCCATAAGGCCTTCGGAAACCTTGATCATGACGTTGCCGACAAAACCGTCGCAGACAATACAATCGCATTTGCCGGAAAATATCTCGTTGGCTTCGACGTTTCCAATAAAATTTGATACCTGTTCGGAGAGAAGTTTATGCGCTTCTTTGACAAAATCGCTCCCCTTGCTCTCTTCCTCTCCGATATTAAGAATCCCGACAGAAGGCTCCGTAAGGCCCAAGACCTTTTGCGCGTAAGTTTTTCCCATAATGGCATACTGCAGAAGATGCGCGGGTTTGGGCTCCGTATTGGCCCCAACATCGATAAGAAAACCGAATCGTTTTAAATTTGGTAAAACAAGGCCGATGCCCGGGCGCTCAACACCCGGCAATAGCCCCAAACCTATCGTCGCGGCACACACCACCGCGCCCGTATTGCCGGCGCTAACAAAAGCGTCATACGAACTATCTTTTAAAAGATTAACGCCCAGCGTAATAGAAGAATTCTTTTTCTTGCGGATACTGACAGTGGCGTGCTCATCCATCCCGATCACTTCGGGGGCATGGATGATTTCGATCGAATCGGAAGGATACTTATACTGGCTTAATTCTTTCTTTATCTGGTCTTCAAGTCCAATCAAGACTATTTTGACACCCAGTTCTTCAATGGCCTGAATGACACCGGCAATAACTGCCTTGGGGGCGTAATCACCGCCCATGGCATCGACGACGATTCTCACTTTTAACTCCTTTTAGCTCTCAGCTTTCAGCTATCGGCTTTCAGCAGCTTTCAGCTGATAGCTGACGACTGAAAGCTGACGACTACCCAGGTCTCTTCTTCTTTTCCTTCGGGGCCGCAATTTCTACAACGAGTTTACCCTTATAATGCCCGCAATAGGCGCAGACACGATGAGGAAGAATCGCTTTCTTGCACTGAGGGCAAATCGACATGGCCGGCACCGCGATCTTCCAGTGCGTGCGGCGCTTGCGCCCTCTGCTTCTTGAATGTTGCCGTTTTGGTAAAGGCATAATAATTGCTCCGGTTGATGTTATTAGACTACTTCTTGCTGCAGTGACATTGCTCTTTGTTTAAATTCATTCCGCACTTGGGGCAAATCCCTTTACAGTCATCCTTGCACAAAACTCTTATCGGCAGGCCAACGATCAGCTCCTGGCGAATATCCTCTCCTAAGTCAATGAATTCCGTCGTGGGCTCAAGCAAATAATCAAACTGAAAATCCTGCACGCTGTCGTGCTCAAGAGTTTCCAGGCAGCGCGCGCAAACAAACGATAGCCTCGTTTTTATTTGCGTGCGGGCGAGCACTGTATTGCCGACCCGCTCAATATCGGCCGTCACATTAAGAGGCGAAAGACTTTTAAAATCATCCTCGGTTAATCCGATCTCGGATGGATTAATCGTCTTTTCTAATCTTAACCCCTGAGGAAGAATTTCTTTGATGAAAACCTTCACGACTGCTCCTCTGCGCGATGAGAAATGCTGAAACGTTTTCCCGGGGCTATTTTAACTTTAATTGCTCTTTAAGCTTCTTTTCGACAAAACTGGGAACAAAAGAAGAAACGTCCGCGCCCAGCGTGGCCGCTTCCTTGATAAGCTTTGAAGAAAGATAGGAATACCTCTCCGACGGCATGAGGAACACCGTTTCAATATCTTCCGCCAGCCGGCGGTTGGTCAGGGCCATTTGAAACTCATATTCAAAATCAGAAATCATCCTTAGGCCCCGGATAATCGTACGCACCTTATTCTCGCGAGCATACTCCACCACCAAACCGTCAAAGGCTTCCACCCGCACACCCTTCATGCCGCGGGTGGCGTTTTTAACCATGGCCAGACGATCCGCAAGGCTAAACAGCGGCTGTTTGTGGGCGCTACGTGCCACCGCCACGATAACTTCACCGAAAATAAATGTAGCCCTCTTAATTAAATCAATATGCCCGTTTGTAACAGGATCAAAGCTACCCGGGTATATGGCGATTTGTTTCATCTCTATTTATGTCTACCTTTTAGGATTACAAACGCGTGATGATTGATAATGAAACTTTCGCGGGATTCTTTTGCCTTTTTATTCTTTTCCCTCATAGATCGACAAGAACGAATTCCCGTATCTTCGCTGCGTAATAAGTGAAAACCTGCCTTCTTCTGCCGGCAGAGACTCCTTCTTGTCATGCTGCAGGACAATGAAACAATTGCGGTGTAATATATCACATGGGATTAGGGTTTTCAAGGTTTTTTTTGCCAGTTCCAGGCCATAGGGCGGGTCAATAAAAACAATATTGAATTTCTCCCCTCTTTTATGCATCTGCCGGATAACTGAAAAAGTATCAGAGTTGATCACAAAGAAAGGAGATTGATAAGTATCGTAACCCGTTATCTTTAATAGAGTTAGATTCTCCTGAATAACTTTTGCGCATAAGCCCTCTTTCTCAACAAAAACGACGCGCTTCGCGTTCCGTGAAATTGCCTCCAGTCCGACCGAACCGCTCCCGGCAAAAAGATCCAGAAAATCAAGCCCTTCCAGATCATGCCCCAGAATATCAAAAACAGCCCGCCGGATCAGATCCGATGTGGGCCGAATGCCTTCCGGCATATAAAAATTACGCCCATGAAGCTTGCCGCCTAAGATTTTCATTTATGATCCTTTTTTGTCGCTAGTCGCTCGTCTCTTGTCGCTCGAACATACTATCTTAAAGCGAGTCACGAGTGACGAGAACCAGGTGACCGCTTTAGCCCGCCATCACCAGAGAAAGATAGGCAGGGTATCGTTTTTCGATCGTTGCTTTTATTAAATGATTCGCCTTATTTTCCAATCGCGGATCCGCCTCAACTAAACCCATCGCTTCTTTGCGAGTAAGCTCCAAGATGTCAAGCTGGGTAGCCGGGTTGGCGATTTTTAATTCGTTGATTCCGTGTTGGTGGCGCCCAAAAAATTCCCCGGGCCCGCGGATCAACAAATCCTGTTCGGCAATTTTAAAACCATCCGTCGATGACAGGATAGCATCCAGCCGCGCCTTGGCTTCGGGGGTAGACGGGTCTCCGATTAAAATACAAAGAGAATCAACCGCCCCCCGCCCAATCCTGCCTCTAAGCTGATGCAACTGCGATAAGCCAAACCTGTCCGCGTGCTCAATAACCATGACCGTCGCGTTGGGGACATCGACACCAACTTCCAAAACAGTGGTCGCGATTAAGATATCGATTTCTTTATTTTTAAAACCATCCATGGCAGCCTGAGCCTCTTTACGTTTCATCTGCCCGTGGACCAATCCTATTTTAAAATCCTTAAATTCTTCCTTTTTGAAATACTCAAACATTGCCTTAGCCGCTTTCAAATCAAGTTTAGCAGATTCTTCGACAATCGGATAAACAATATACGCCTGCTGACCTTGTTTTATTATCTCGCGTACCCGACCATAGGCCTCAGCCGCGTCATCTTCACGGAATAAAATCGTCCGGATCGATCCCCGCCCTTGCGGCAATTCATCTAAAACAGAAATATCCAAATCTCCATACAGCGTCAGGCAAAGCGTCCGAGGAATCGGGGTCGCCGTCATGATAAGCACATCCGGATTAATACCCTTTGAAGGAAGTAACGACCGCTGGCGCACGCCGAATTTATGCTGTTCATCAATCACCACAAAGCTTAAATTCTTAAACTCCAGCCCCTCCTGTATAATCGCATGGGTGCCGATCAAAACGTCAATCTCGCCGGTCTTAACCTTTTGATACACGGCCTCCCTTTCTTTTTTTGTCATGTCACTGACCAAAAGCGCCAGGCGAACGTCTTTAAACGGGCCCTGGCGCACAATTTCGCTTAAGACATCAAAATGCTGCTTGGCCAAGATCTCCGTCGGCGCCATAAAGGCGGATTGGTTACCGTTTCTTTTAGCGGCCACGCACCCAAAGAATGCCACCAGGGTTTTTCCCGAGCCCACATCGCCCTGAAGCAAGCGGTGCATCGGACAATCCGCGCGCATATCGTCGGCAATTTCGCTGATGGCCTTCTTTTGCGCCTGCGTAAGTTCAAAAGCAAAAGAACTGAGAAATTCTTCGTAAAAACCGGGATCAATTTCATGCGCCATGCCTTTTTTCTGGACAATACTGGTCTTGCGCAAAAAGACCGATACCTGAAATAAAAAGAATTCCTCAAAAGAAATTCTTTTATAGGCTTCGGCCTGCAATTCAAAACTTTCAGGGAAATGGAGATTGAGAATGCTTTGGGTAAGATTAAGGAGTTTGTGTTTCTCGCGAAGAGTATACGGAATCGCCTCCGGGACAGTCCCGACATGCCGGTCAAGGCAAAATTTTATGATCTTTCTTAATGACCGCTGGGTAAGCCCCCGTGTCAGCGGATACACCGGTACGATGCGGCCGATACTTAAATTCCCCTCTTCTTCCTCTTCGATAATCTCATACTCGGGAGCGATCATTTGAATGCGGTCTTTGTAGATTTCGGCCTTGCCGTAAAAAACCGCGCGCGAATCCGGTTTAAAATAATTAGCGATATACGGCTGGTTAAACCAAACCCCCACCAATGACGTTTGACCATCAGTAATCACTACTTCCGAGACATGTTTTTTATGATACCAGGCCTGGCGGCTGTTTTGGCTGACCACCTTGCCGGCAACCGTTTGCCACTCACCGAGCTTGATATTTGATATCGTCGTCATCTGCCGACGGTCTTCGTAGCGGCGAGGAAAGAAATACAAAAGATCCTCGACGTTTTCTATTCCCAGCTGGTTAAAAAGCTTTTTCCGGGAAGGGCCGACGCCTTTAATAAATTGAACAGAAATATCCTGCAAGTTTCTCATTTTAACAAAACGACTCCCAGGACAACAAACAAGACTCCTCCGGCCTTGGCAAGGGTCAAAGGTTCTCCCAAAAATAAAGTCCCGATCAAGAAACTAACAATAGGATACGAAGCCGCCACCGGGACAATGGTCGAGGCCTCACCTGTCTTAAGTCCCTGATAAAAAAATACCTGACCTAAAATACTCGCCAAGAATCCGCCAGCCATCAAATAGAGCAGGCCGCTTTTACCGGTGAAAAAAGATTCCTTGATGCTGCCGAATTGAAAAAACAAAAGTAGGACAATGCCGATCAGAACCCCCAGGCAGCGGTAAAAAAGTCCTGCCATCGCCGGGACTTTTGCTAACCCTAACTTTTCCAGCGCCGGGACACAGCCCCATATCAACGATGCCAAAAGTGCCCAATAAAACGGTTTCATAAATTATATCTCCTTCTTTGTGTTTTTTTCGACGAGGTACTGCAGTATTTCCAGCTCGTCTTTATCAAACCAGATAAATCCGCAAAAGATGCATTTATCGATCTCGACGTCGTAGACTAAGCTATAAAACATGCGCACCATCTTTGCCTCCAGATGCTGGCATTTCGGGCAAGACAGCAAATTCACCGTCTTTAAGTCAATTTTTCCGATAGCCCATTTCGCCTGTTCTTTTTTAATTACCCCAGCCATCTTCGCGATCCGGTCGGAAAAAGAAAAATCCTCCCGGATCAAAATTCTATAAATATCGGTTTCGCCGACCAGGATCCCGCTACATCGGGGGCATTTTAAAACAGGCACACCTTCATACGAAATCTCACTTAAGGGAATGCGACACTTCGGACAATCCACCCCTGCGGCTTTAGAGCCCCGGGCTCCGTAGAGGGCCTGAAATACCCGATTAACATCTTCGTCCTCACTGGCCATCATGATACGCCCGGTGCCAAAACATTTAATCCAGCTGTCGGGCCTAAGCCAATCAAGAGTCCCCATCTGTTCCGCGGTAAACGGCCCAAGCCAGTGTCCGTCTTTGTGCGCAATCCATTCCCGGGATACGGTTGCGTTGGTCGCACCATCAGGAAGGCCTCCCGCCATAACTCCCTGTTTCATTGGCGTCTGCGGCGAAGAAATTTGTTCCCTGCCAATCTGCTCCTCTCCGGGGTCATAAATCCTTTGTTTCGGCTTATGTTGAACCAGCCCCTTCTCGAGAGTAGCCACATCACTGTGGGCCATACCCAAAAGCACATCCAATCGCTGATTGACCGGCGGATGCGTCGAAAAGAGATCCGAAAACCATCCCCTCCCTTCGTCTAATCTGCTGTACGACGGGTTAACGATAAATATGGCCTTGATTTCTTCTCCCGGAATGCCACCGCCGCGCCAACGGTTTGAAATGGCGTAAAGCGCCTCGGCCAAACTCAAGGGATCTCGTGTCAAGCGAACAGCTACGGCATCCGCCCGCAGTTCCCTCTGCCTGGAAATAAACATATTCAAAAGATAGCTAACGTTAGTCACCAACCAAATAATTCCATATAGAATCGCGACATAGCCACCCCCGCGTCCGCTCGAACGGCCGTCCACGCCCTTTGCCAGTTGTTTCATCCGAGACAACATAGTCGCATAGACTTCGAACAGCGAAACCGCTACGGTTGTATTTAAACAATCCCCGGAAACAACATGGGCCGCTTCATGCCCGACAACCGCTTCAATCTGCGCCCGGGAAAGCCGTGTCAGCAGCCCCTCGGTTACCCCGATGACAGCCTGCCCTTCGAAATCAGCTATGGCAAAGGCATTCATCGCCCCCGTAGGGATAACTACCCCGCGGATCTTCCTGCCTCCGGTCGCGATCGAAACCTCGTCAATAATATTCTGAAACATCTGGTGGTACGTGTCTTTTGGATTAAGCGCTTCTGCCTGGAGGGCGCCACAAAGCCTGGGGATCAAATTAGCGGTTGCCAGAAACCAGTGTGTTAGTCCGATAAAAAAGGCAATGCCTAAAACTGCGAGAGTTTCCGAGGCGCTTACGGAAAAGGCCGCGGCATAATGCGCATAATGTTCGCCTTCGGATAGAAAATAAACTTTCGAAACAAAGTATATAATCCATGCCGCCAGAAAATAGAGAATGATCAAAAAAACAAAGACAAAACCGATTGTCCTGGTTTTGTCTTGTTCGATTTTTGTAAATGAATAAGGCATGGCCCTTGCTACTGATGGATCGCCTTAAGAAACGGCGACTTAGAATTTTACGGCCGGGGGTTCTTTTTGCGCCTTATCTTCAATCTCGAAGAATTCGTAGGATTTAAATCCCGCCATGCCGGCAACAATATTATTAGGGATAGTCTGCACTGTTGTGTTGAACCGTGCGGCTTCGTCATTGTAGTATTGCCGGGCAAAGGCAATCTTGTTTTCGGTCGAGGTCAACTCCTCTTGAAGCTTTAGCATATGCTGGTCGGCTTTTAGATTCGGATAATTCTCCACAACCGCAAAAAGGCTGCGCAGGGTTTGGCTCAAGAAATTCTCCGCTTGCTGTTTGTCTTTAAGCCCACTGGCGTCAACCGCCTGCTGCCTGGCCTTAACCACCGCTTCCAGCGTCCCTCGTTCATGGGCAATATAACCCTTGGCAACCTCAATCAGGTTCGGGATCAGATCATGCCGCCTTTTAAGCTGGACGTCGATTTGAGACCAGCCGTTTTCAACATTTTGTTTTAAGCCGATAATCCGGTTGTAGACACCGACAAACCATAGCGCCAGAAACACAATTACGCCGAGAATAATCACCAAGGTCATTGTCATCTCAACTGTCTCCTTTCAGTTCTTAATAATACAGTGCTCCTGCGCTCATTCTAGCTAGATAGAACGCATGCGGCTTAATCGCTTTTCCAGGCGGCGTTTATAGCCTTCCTGGAAGGTATCATGGAGATCGAAACCGTTCCGAAAGCTTTCAATGGTGTCTTCTTCGGTCTTGCTTAAAACCTTATTTTCGACAAGATTAAAAACGATATTTCCGAAATCCTCGGTGCTTTTTATCCCCCAATGCTTAAGCACGGACAATGTCATGGGGCCGAATTTTTCCATCAAGAGCTCTCTAATGCCGGCCAAAAGCTCTTCCCCGGTTACATGTTTTACGCGCCGAAATTTCTTCTGGGTAAAGCTTAAGGCCTCCATAACCAACTCATAGGCATCGGCTTTGTACCGGGAGTCTTTTTCGATAATACCGTCGATGATCACATCAAACTGGCGATTCATTCTTTAACTTTCCTCATTTCTTGTCGATAACAACTCTGCGCCCCAGGCGGACTCGCCCGACAGAGAAATTACATATTTGCCTTCAGTTTATTTTCCCTGGCCTGAAACCATGCCAAGACAAACGCCGTCAGCGAAGAAAGCCCGAGAATAAAAGCAATATCAAATCTCCCGGAAATCTGGATTGACCAATAACTGAAAAGGAGAAAATAAATACCCCAGACAATCTTTCTTAAGGGATGCAACCCAAACCCGTCGCAAAAAGAAAAATAGACATACCAGACATAGACCGACAGCGGGAGCAACTCCTTTAAGAAGATATCCTGAATAAAAACTTTATCGAGGGCCGAGACACACATAATAGGCTCCTTTTCTTAATCAAATATGTTTAAATGCCCGGAAGCATAATTGCAAAAACAACATTTTTATGATAACGCAAAATGGCCCCGAAATCAAAAAAATTATGGAAATTCGTCGGGATTGGCCTTGAACACAAATTTTTCATGCAGAAATAATTACCGCCGATACCGTTTGGCAAGAACAACAAAGAAATCCGGATTGCACATTAAAAAAGCTATGCGATAATAATAATATGAATTTACGGGGAATTTTCTGGAAAATCTATTTGATCCTTTATGCGCCTTTTGCAGTCGATGCATTCTTCAACATCGCATCCAAAGAATCGGCACCCTACATCTACTATCATACGCTGGGCGCATTCAGCAAAAATCTCGTTTTTAACTATTACCTAAGCGCTGCCTGTGGTTTTGTCAATCTTGTTTGCCTGCTGCCCATCTTCATGCTTGCTTTTAACATCCGAAGCACGCGGCCCGATATCTGGAAATGGCTTTTTACCTTGCGCATTGCACTTGACGTCACCGGCCACGCGTACGAGATAAGCGTTATACGGGCCATGCTGAATACAGATTTTTGGTACGGTTTTCAAGCGATTATCGCCTCAACGGTTTTTCTGGCGCCTTCCTACGCCGCTTGTTTTCAGTACGCGTTCCCAAATAAGAAAATAATCAAATAAAGAATTTCCTAAAAACAAAAGGGGCTCGCATTATTCATGCGAGCCCCTAGAAATTAACCGGTAACTTTCTACTCTCCCATAGCCTCGCGGCCATAGTACCATCGACCTCGAAGGGCTTAACTTCCGTATTCGGAATGGGAACGGGTGTTGCCCCTTCGGCAATGTTACCGGAATAGCTTTGAATATTGGCTATTGCGCGCCCAGCTTTCGCTGGGCGCGCACTAGCACGACAATTACGTCATTGAAAGATAAACTTCAACCAAAAAAATCATAATAATGTATAAGATGACTTTAGTGGCCAAGCGTTTGGCAAATTAGTACTGCTTAGCTTAAACCCTCACGGGCCTTACACCTGCAGCCTATCAACCTAGTAGTCTACTAGGTGCCTTCACCCCCTTGCGGAGGATCGATACCTAATCTTGAGGGAGGCTTCGCACTTATATGCATTCAGCGCTTATCCCTTCCGAACATGGCTACCCAGCGTGTACCCTTGGCAGGATAACTGGAACACCAGAGGTTCGTCTCTCCCGGTCCTCTCGTACTAAGGAGAGCTCCTCTTCAAGTATCGTACGCCCGCACCAGATAGAGACCGAACTGTCTCACGACGTTCTAAACCCAGCTCACGTACCCTTTTAACCGGCGAACAGCCGGACCCTTGGGACCTTGTCCAGCCCCAGGATAGGATGAGCCGACATCGAGGTGCCAATCCGCGCTGTCGATATGAACTCTCGAGCGCGATCAGCCTGTTATCCCCGGAGTACCTATTGTCCGTTGAGCGATGGCAATCCCATAATCAACCACCGGATCACTAAGCCCTACTTTCGTACCTGCTCGTTCTGTCGAACTCACAGTTAAGCTCCCTTATGCCTTTACACTCCACAGTCGATTGCCGACCGACCTGAGGGAACCTTTGGGCCCCGTCGTTAATATTTGGACGGGAACCGCCCCAGTCAAACTGCCCATCTGGCAATGTCCCCCGCCTTGCTTCAAAGGTCGAGGTTAGAATCTAAGTACCGTTAGGGTGGTATTTCACCGTTGGCTCCAGGAGAGCTAACGCCCTCCCTTCAAAGCCTCCCACCTATCCTACACAAACAGCACCAAAACTCAATACCAGATTACAGTAAAGGTTCCGGGGTCTTTTCGTCTAGATGCGGGTAGACGGCATCTTCACCGCCACTACAATTTCGCCGAGCCTCTCTTTGAGACAGCGCCCAACTTGTTACACCATTCGTGCGCGTGGGAACTTACCCCACAAGGAATTTCGCTACCTTAGGACCGTTATAGTTACGGCCGCCGTTTACTGGGGCTTCGATTCGGAGCTTCGCCCTCACGAGCTAACTCCTCCTGTTAACCTTCCAGCACCGGGCAGGTGTCACACCCTATACGTCGTCTTACGACTTTGCAGAGTGATGTGTTTTTACTAAACAGTCAGCCGGGCCTCTTTACTGTGACTCAGAAGGGCTTCGTTTGTGCAACTACACCCCCTAAGCACTCCTTATCCCGAAGTTACGGAGCCATTTTGCCTAGTTCCTTAAAGAGAGTTCTCTCGAGCGCCTTCCCATATTCTGGGTATCTACCTGTGTTGGATTACGGTACGATCGGCTATGAGACTCTTTTAGAGTGCTTTTCTCGGCAGCATGGAATCAATGACTTCACCTTTGACGTGTCGCGGGCTCCCCATCACCTCTCACTCTACCTCTCGGCAGAGCTACGGGTTTGGACGAAGACATCCAACACTTCGCTCACCTATCCTCCTGCGTCCTCTCTAAAATGATAACGCCTCACAGCCGGTACAGGAATATTAACCTGTTATCCATCGCCTACGCCTTTGGGCCTCGGCTTAGGATCGACTAACCCTGAGCGGATTAACCTTCCCCAGGAAACCTTGGATTTTCGGCGCTACGGTTTCTTACCGTAGTTTTCGCTACTCATACCGACATGCTCACTTCTGTCAGCTCCAGTGTTCCTTTCGGTACACCTTCATCGCGTAACAGAACGCTCCCCTACCCCTTCCTTGGCACGAATGCCAAGAAAAGCCACGGATTCGGTTATAGGCTTAAGCCCCGTTCATTTTCGGCGCAAAATCGCTCGACCAGTGAGCTGTTACGCACTCTTTAAATGATGGCTGCCTCTGAGCCAACATCCTGGCTGTTTAAGCGATCTCACTTCCTTTACCACTTAGCCTATATTAGGGACCTTAACCGGTGGTCTGGGCTTTTCCCCTTTTGACGCTGAAGTTTAGCCCTCAGCGACTGACTCCCAGAGTAAAAATAACGGTATTCGGAGTTTGGTTAGATTTGGTGGCCTGGTAGGGCCCCTAGTCTATTCGGTAACTCTACCCCCGTTATTCATTGTCTGAGGCTAGTCCTAGAACTATTTCGGGGAGAACCAGCAATTGCTACGTTTGATAAGCCTTTCACTCCGACCCACATCTCATCGCTAATTTTTTCAACAATTATGCGTTCGATCCTCCACTTAGCTTTCGCTAAGCTTCAATCTGGACATGGGTAGATCACGTAGTTTCGGGTCTACTATACGTTACTAAGGCGCCCTATTCAGACTCGCTTTCGCTACGCCTTCCTCCCAGAGGGAGTTAAGCTTGCAACGCACAGTAACTCGTCGGTCCATTATGCAAAAGGTACGCCGTCAGCCATTCACACCTTGCGATGTGCATAGGCCTCCGACCGCTTGTAGGTCTATAATTTCAGGTTCTATTTCACTCCCCTCACCGGGGTTCTTTTCAACTTTCCCTCGCGGTACTTGTCCACTTTCGGTCAGACTCTAGTATTTAGTCTTAGCCCATGGTCGGGCCTGATTCGCGCAAGATTTCCCGTGCCCCGCGCTACTTGGGATGCCTCTAGGGTGTCTTGAGATTTCGCATACAGGACTTTCACCTTCTATGGCGCGCTTTCCCAAACGCTTCTGCTATCCCTCGACAATCCCACATTAAGGTCCCGCAACCCCATTGACATCTTGCGATGACAATGGTTTAGACTTTTCCCTCTTCGCTCGCCGCTACTGAGGGAATCTCTTACGGTTTCTTTTCCTGGAGTTACTTAGATGTTTCAATTCACTCCGTTTCGCTTCTTACGCCTATGAATTCAACGCAAGATATCCCGATATAACTCGAGATGGGTTTGCCCATTCGGAAATCTCCGGATCAAAGCCTGTTTGCGACTCCCCGGAGCATATCGCTGCTTACCACGTCCTTCATCGCCTTAGTCTGCCCAGTCATTCATCATAGACCCTTTGTAGCTTGACCACATTATATTGCCGTTATTAACCAATTTCTTGGCGCTTAACCGGACTGATTCTCGATTTGATTGTAGTTTGTCTACCTATGACGTAATTGTCAAAGAACATACTTGCGCGCCAGAGGCGCGCAAAGAAATGTTAAAAATTTTATTGCCTTTTTGGTGGAGCTGAGGAGGATCGAACTCCTGACCCCCTGCTTGCAAAGCAGGTGCTCTCCCAGCTGAGCTACAGCCCCTTCTAGCTTTCAGTCGTCAGTCATCAGCTTTCAGCATTACTGCTCATCTATGCTGATAGCTGAAGGCTGATGGCTGATAGCATAAAATGGTGGGCCCAAGTGGACTTGAACCACTCACCCCCGCGTTATCAGCACGGTGCTCTGCCAGATGAGCTATGGGCCCAAAGCATCTTCGGTAATACCGAAAATCGGGGCCCGTAGCAAAGCCTTTAGAAGACAGGGGTGCTTGTCAGACCCCCAAAAAAATAAATGCCAAGTCATCATGAAAAGCTGAACTGCTCATGATCATTTCATTTGTTACGTTTGTTGCTGTTGCTGGTTTTTCTTTTCCTTTGTGAAAAGAATCCTGGTTGCGTGCGTTAGAAAAAGCAATATTGCTATCACTTATCCCTACGCTTCGCTCCGGGATTATTTTTCTTAACGCTTACGTTCGCCCTTACGGGCTCCGTAAGCGTAACGAAAAATAAAAAGAAAGGAGGTGATCCAGCCGCACGTTCCCGTACGGCTACCTTGTTACGACTTAGCGCCAGTCACCTGTTTTACCTTCGGCCTATCTACATAGGACTTCGGGTACTCCAGGCTTCCATCGCTTGACGGGCGGTGTGTACAAGGCCCGGGAACGTATTCACGGCAGCGTGCTGATCTGCCATTACTAGCGATTCCGGCTTCATGCAGTCGAATTGCAGACTGCAATCTGAACTGAGGCCAGATTTAAGAGATTAGCTCCCCCTTGCGGGTTGGCAACCCTCTGTTCTGGTCATTGTAACACGTGTGTAGCCCAGGGCATAAAGGCCGTACTGACTTGACGTCATCTCCACCTTCCTCCTGGTTATCCCAAGCAGTCTCTCTAGAGTGCTCTCTTTTTACCTTTCGGCAAAAAGAGGTGGCAACAAGAGATAATGGTTGCGCTCGTTGCGGGACTTAACCCAACATCTCACGACACGAGCTGACGACAGCCATGCAGCACCTGTTCAGGCTCCTGATTTGACAGGTCGTTCCCCTTTCGGTTCACTACTTCCTGTATGTCAAACCCTGGTGAGGTTTTTCGCGTAGCATCGAATTGAACCACATGTTCCACCGCTTGTGCGGGCCCCCGTCAATTCCTTTGAGTTTTAGCCTTGCGGCCGTAGTCCCCAGGTGGAGCACTTATTGCGTTAGCGACGGCGCCGACCCCTAACGGGACCGACACCTAGTGCTCATCGTTTACGGCTAGGACTACCAGAGTATCTAATTCTGTTTGCTCCCCTAGCTTTCGCAATTCAGCGTCAGGAGTGGACCAGAAAGCCGCCTTCGCCGCTGGTGTTCTTCTCGATCTCTACAGATTTCACCCTTACACCGAGAATTCCGCTTTCCTCTTCCACCCTCAAGCCTAGCAGTTTGAAAGGCAGTTTTCCGATTGAGCCGGAAGATTTCACCCCTCACTTACCAGACCGCCTACTTGCCCTTTACACCCAATGATTCCGAGTAACGCTAGCCACCTCCGTATTACCGCGGCTGCTGGCACGGAGTTGGCCGTGGCTTATTCTGCAGGTACCGTCAGCTCTGACGTTATTAACGTCAAAGGTTTCTTTCCTGCCAAAAGAGGTTTACGATCCGAAAACCTTCATCCCTCACGCGGCGTCGCATAGTCAGACTTTCGTCCATTGCTAAAGATTCTCGACTGCAGCCTCCCGTAGGAGTCTGGGCAGTGTCTCAGTCCCAGTGTGGCTAACCATCCTCTCAGACCAGCTACTCGTCAAAAGCCTTGGTAGGCCGTTACCCTACCAACAAGCTGATAAGACGCGAGCTCATCTTTAAGCGACGGGCCTTGCGGTCCCCGTCTTTAATCAAGAAAGCATGCGCTCACTTGATTGCATCAGAAATTACCTCCGTTTTCACGAAGCTATGTCTGACTTAAAGGCAGATTGCTCACGTGTTCCTCACCCGTCTGCCGCTCTATAAAAGGCAAATTGACATCCACCTTGCGGCTTCAATCTCTCCGCCTTAAATATCGCTCGACTTGCATGCCTAATCCACGCCGCCAGCGTTCACTCTGAGCCAGGATCAAACTCTCCGTAATGACTTGGCTTTAAAACATTTAAACAGGCAATAAAATTTTCAAAGAGCAAAAAAAATTCAGGCGGCATGCCTTGCGGCATGCCGCAGAATTTGGAGAATACGTTTTAAATGATTAAGATCGAAGTGGTTCTTGAATTACTTCTCGCTGAAGTGTTCCTTCGTTGAGGTGGCACAAGAATAACAGACCGCAAATACTTTGTCAAGTATTTTTTTTATGTTTCTAAGTGCTTGGAAAGGCGCGAGTTTAAGGCGGGTAAAGAGTGCTTGGGGCGGGCGGGCTGGGCGCGCCCGCCCTTGCTTTTCACGCAAAAATCCTCTGGAAATTCTCGCAGAAAATAAGATTTTTTTGCTCAGCCGTCAGCGGCGAAACGACAAGCACGCCTATGGATTCTCCGATATTCTGGTTAGCCGGATAATCACTGCCCCAAAGCACATGCCCAGCATCCGCCAACTCTAGCGCGCAGGCCAAGGCAGCCGGCGATTTAGAACCGCTCACATCAAAATATAAGTTTTTAAAATATTCGCTGGGAAGCTTCGAAAGATCTTTTACAAAATTACGTTTTAAAAGCATCTGATACGTATTATCGAATCGTTCTTTGACAAACGGCAGCACCCCGCCGTAATGGGCAAATATAAATTTAACTTTTGGAAATTTCAGGAACGTCCCTTCCATCATCATTTTACCGATGCACATGGAAACATCAAAGACGTATTCAAGGACGGGCGACAAAAGCGGGTCGCGAACGCGGTCTTCGCCAATCGGATTGATAATCTGCGGATGGACGTGGATGGGGAAATTTTTTTCCCCCGCGAATTCCCAGGCAGGGAAAAAAATTTCCCCATCCAGATATTTCCCCTCATAACTCGACGCTATCGAAATGGCTTTGAGCCCCAAGCCTTCGATGCGTTTCAGTTCTTCTTTAAGCGCCTGCGCATTATCCACCGGCACAATCCCGGCGCCGACAAATCGGTCTTTGTGCTTTTTGACAACTGCGGCAACGCCTTCGTTATAGATCCGGCAAACATTTCCCCATCCGCCCATGTTAAGGTGCGCATCGGTGCTTGGATAAAGCAAAAGAGCCTTCTCGATACCATGCGCATCCATGCTTTTAAGCTGCGCCTCGGCATCAGACCAGAAGACCTTAAAGAACGCCGTATTCTTGGCGACTTCGGGTGGGATGTAGTGGGAATGGGAATCGAAGATTTTGGGCATAATTTAGTGTCTCGTCTCTCGTCGCTCGTGGTTCGTTTATGAATTTAGGTGCGTGCCTCCGAAGATTTATCCTTGACTTCGGGAGCGATTTTATCTTTCAATAATTTAGTTAATTCTTCTTTTTCAGACTTAAATTCTTCAGAATCAATTTCATCTATTAGGTCAACTAACTCTTTTATGTCATCAGGGTCAGTGATTGCTTCAGTTGCGTTTAGTGATTTCTTAAAAAACCATAAATTTGTTTTAATCCATTTTTTATCAGAACCACAGCGTATGAATTCTTTTAACCCACGTCCAAACCAAAGAACCGCAGTGTTGGACTGACCCGCAGTCTCGTGAATCCTCCCTAATGCATTATAAATATAGCCGAAAGAGTTTCTTCTGCCGTATAAATATTTTTCCTCCATCGTCTTAAATTTAGTGTCTGTATCAGTTTTGATACCCGCTACCAATTTTTTTGTGTGCTCAGAAAATTCTTGCCTAATTTCATCCCTAACTTTATTCACATCTCTTTTTAAATCATTTTTTATTACCACAATCTGAAGCAGGCCGCTAACTGCAATAAAAAAGAAAGTTAAAGCAATGAATACGCTGACGTTAACAGAATAGCTATGTTCCAACGCTACTAGAATATCGCTATTGTTTCTCTCGCGAAGCTCAAATTTTTCTTCTATCCCAGATATTTTATCTTGAAGCAATGTGATCTTAGCCATAGATAATTCGCTAGCGTTTAATTCTTTCTTGGGCTCAGCATAAGAGAGAGTCGAAAATAGCATAGATAACAAAATAGCTAACGCAATCTTTTTCATATTCATTCCTTTCCAAAAAATTATTCAGACCGTTTCTCACTATCACCTACGCTCAAAAAAAACGTGCCAGGCACTTTTTGGGGACAGGTACCTTTTCTCTAGGGACCCGGTCCCCACAACCCTTTACGCTAAATCACTTTACAACTGACCTGTCCCCATTAGGCTGCTTTTGGGGCGCTGGTATCGCAGAATGCGATACCAGCGCCCTGTATAAATCAACCTTCGGAACCCGTCTTCGTCCCGCACTTTCGGGCGGGACTTCGCCGAGGCAATCCGTCCGCAAAGCTAACACTTGAGCGAAAACCAATCAAGACGGATTGAACCCGATCTTTCCTTTCGGCCTATCAGGTTCTTTAAATTTCTCGAGAAGTTCTTTTATCGCAGCAAACACAATCTGAAACTTCCCGTCGTATTTCTTTTCCATGTCCTCAATTTTCTGCCTTAAATCTTTATGCGTCGCCATAATCTCACGCAACTTAGTAAAAGTCCTCATAATGGCAATGTTCACCTGAATCGCCCGTTCGCTGTTTAAGACGCTTGAAAGCATAGCCACACCTTGCTCGGTAAATGCATACGGCAGATATCTTCTTCCGCCCCATCTTGAGGTCGCATTTTGCGACCTCAAACTCAAAAGCATCGAAAACTCATCCTCAGTCAATTGAAACATAAAATCATCAGGAAATCTTTTAACATTTCGTCTTACCTGTTCATTTAATCTTTTGGTTGAAACACCATAAAGGCCGGCCAAATCCTTATCTAGCATAACTTTCATTCCTCGCACCATAAAAATCTTTTGTTCAATCACCTCAACCGCAATAACTTTACTCATTTCCACTTCCTTTCCGATATATCTGTACAGTTGGAAAGGGTCAGAATTGACCAGTGGAGAAATTTAACGGCCCGCTTGCGCAAAAACGCTTTAGCGTTTTTGCACCTTACAACATCCTGTTCTCTTTTAAAACCTTTTCAACTTCCAGGATCGCCTCTTTCAATTCTGCCAAGTGAGTAATGTTCATGGAAACACCCTTGGCAGTAGGAACCATTTCAGTGGCCCCTTGGGTCATCGTCCAGGTGCGGATATCGACGAGGTCATTGCCCTTAAACTCGCGAATCCCGACCCGGATCTCCTGGAATTTGTTTTTTTGAAACGTTTTAATGGTTTTGTCCATACCTCTCCTCCTATTGACCTATCCTGACGATACAAAACTTTCAAATACGCTGCGCATCTATTTTTTCGACTGCCTGAAGCAATCGGATAAAATCAATAAGAAGATTAAACAATTCTCGTTTATTACAATTTCCGGATAATACTTGCCAAAATCGATTCAGCCAATTGAGTATTGGGCAGCATATTTTTCCGCGCCGAGACTTTAATATCAACAGTGCGATCAGTCAGCCGGGAAATCTTTATCTGAACCGTGGAGCCTTCCACCGTCGCCCTTATCTCGCCTATCTTTTGAAACGATTTATCGATTGTGCCGAATTTTTTAAGCTGATCATTCGCCACGGCCCAGGCGCGCTGAAAACTCGTGTCAATAGACGTGGTAGCAAAATCCTGTGATACCACAATCGCGCCACCCACGGCCGCGCCGCCGATCAATGCCGCAACACAGCCGCCCATCGAGAAAATCAACACAACAAAAGAGAGATAGACAAAAAAATATTTTTTGACGGCTCGTATCATAAATTCCCATTAAGTATCGGGTTTTTTGGGTTATTGAGTTCATTGAGTTCATTGAGTTGGGCCGTTCAACCCTAAACCCAAAAACCCTAGAAACCCAATAAACCCAAAGAACCCAACAAGCTCAATAAACCCTATTTCGCCATTTTCTGATCATAATCAATAACCGGCTTTGTCCAAGGCGTTTGCTGATTAATCACCGCCAATTCCAGCGGACAAGAATTAGCCGGCACGGAAAGCGCGAACATCACCATATCGGCAACCGTCTCGGGAGACATCAAACGTTCTTTTTGTTCCTGGGTAATATTCGCCAAGTGGTCAGTTAAGTCGCTGTCGACCACGCCGGGAAGGATCGAGGTAATCTTGATCCCCCGGTCGCGCATTTCCCAGAAAAGCCCTTTTAAAAATGCCCTCAATCCCACCTTAAGCGAACTATAGGTTAAAAATGTTTTCGGCAGCGGATCACATAACGTCGAACCAGAAACCATATTAATAATCGCCCCTTCTTTTCGCTCGATCATGTGGTTGATAACCAAACGAATCAGGCGCACATAGCCCAAATAATTGGTGTGGGCGAGTTTTTCGATATCCTCCAGCGGCTGTTTTTCAAACGGGTATTGACTGGAAACACCGGCATTATTAATAAGGATATCAATATTCTTAAATTCCTTGATCGCCGTATCAACCAGATTCTTTAAATCATCTAACTTGCTGACATCGGTCGGAACGCCGATGACTTTAACTTTATACTTTGAAGAAAGTTCTTTTGCGGTTTCATCCAAAGTTTCTTTGGTGCGCGCCGCCAAAACCAGATTAACCCCGGCCTGTGCCAAGCGTACCGCCACCGCCTTGCCTATCCCGCGACTGGCGCCGGTAATAATTGCGCATTTTCCTTTGAGATTTGACATGCATAACTCCTTTGATTTAAATTTACGTTTCTTCCGGAATAATTTTCTTTAAGAACAACGCTAAAACCAGCATTAAAATTCCGATCACCAAAAACGTGATCCCAAAACTCTTTTCAACAAATACCCCGCTAATAAAAACGCCGATCCCTCCAGCGACAAACCGCAAACTTGAATTTAAACTCGCCAGCTCGGAGCGGTATTGTTCGGGAAAATCGGTCAGCACGGTTGAAATCCCGTTATGCCCAATACTCCAACCGGCCGCGAATACGACAAAAATAACGGCGACCGCCTTGGCCGGAAGCATTGCCGATAACGCAATCGTGGCCGCCGCTAGCATCACGATTCCGGCCTGGCAAGACTTAATACGTCCCTTTTTGTCTGTCAAATAACCGCCCACATTCTGCCCCACGGCACCGCTAACAGCAATTAAAGCAAATAATAAGCTAATAGTCAACTGATTAAAATGATACATCCTGGACAGAAAAACCCCCAGCCAGCGGTCCACGCTATGATATAGTAGACTTATTATTAATATAAAGATAAATATATGTAGAATCTTCCTTTCCTTAAAAAGAATTGAATAATCTACATTTCCTTGCACCCTTCCTAAATAATCACCCCTGTCAATAAAAAGACATCCCGCGGCTACCAGCCCAATCAAGGATGGAACCAAAAAGAGCCACCGCCAAGAGGCAAAACCGCTTAGAATGATCCCGCTTAAGGCCGCGACAAAGCTAAAGCTAAAGAATAGCCCTACCACCCGGCCCCGGACGTGGTTTTCATATAATTTTCCGATTAAAATAAGTCCCAAAGGAACCACCCCTGCCCCGGCGATACCCGTAATAATGCGTAGTATCAAGATCGGCTCAATGGCATTTGCTTTGGCGCACAGAAAATTTGCCAACGAGAATACGACCATACTCGTCACCATGATCGTTTTAATGGAAAATCGTTTTGCCAGAGGCGCATAAAGGAGGGCACCCAGGCCGTAAGGAATCATGTAAAAGGGGATGATTTTTGAGGCGACGAGATCGAGAATGCCCAAGTCGTTGCTGATGGATGGAATGGTGGCGGTTAACGCCGAGACATTAAAGGAAATAGCCGCGTTTTGCAGGCAGAGAAGAAAAAGGATAAATTTTTTGTGGTTGATTTTGAACCTCACTGAAAGCTATCAGTCGTCAGTCTTCAGCTTTCAGCAACTATCAGCTGAAGGCTGCTGAAAGCTGACGGCTGATAGCTGAGAGCCAAGGAAGTTATTTCTTTGCGGCCAAACCCGCTTCTTTTTCAATCACTTCCTTAAAGATCTGCATATTCTTTGTGGAATGTTGATTAACAAACCCCTCCACTTTCTCGTCGTTAAATTTGGCCTTGGGGTCCATGGCAAAATCCTGAATCCAGACCATCTCAACACCGTCGGGAGTTTCATTATAAAGCCAGATGATTTTCATATACTTAAACGGAAACATCGGCTCCCAGCGTGAAGCGTAAGCAAATTTCAAATCCTTGTACAGCCAGCGCTTGGAAACCCATGATTTATTCTCGTCGTCGGTTAAGCGAAATGTGATTTCGTTCCCCTTCTTTTCCAAAACTTCGGCTTTGACATATTCCTTGCCGAAGAGCGAACTCCATCTCGGAATGTCATTCGAAATATCAAAAACTAAGCTGTACGGAGCGTTGATAGTAATAACGTTTCTGGTGTGGCCCATTTTTTATCCTTTCTTTGTAAATTATAGTTTCTTATGCCGCCAAATCAAAAAGACTCCAATCGCAGAAAAAGCCGCGAGCCCGACGATAAGCCAAAAAGAGGCACCCGACAGCTCCTGCTCCAAGGGCAATTTTACATTCATGGAAAAAACGCTGATAATCAAGGTGGGAAGCATGATGCAAATCATGACCAGGGTCAATTTCTTGATCAAGATATTCAGATTATTACTGACGACAGATACCCAGGCATCCATCATGCTGGAAAGAACCTGTGAATGCGTATTGGCCTGCTCGTAACACTGGCTGTTCTCGATAGCGACATCATCCAAGTATTCTATGTCTTCGGGATTAAAATTGAATTTGGCCACATTGGCTTTGATTTTTTCAATCACTTTTGAGTTGGAGCTGATCGATTTCAAGTAATAAACCAGGCTCTTCTCGAGATTAAACATGTTATGCAAATGTTTATTTTCCATGGAGGTATTGATCTTTTCTTCCAACTCATCCGAAATCGCCTGGATAACCCTCAAATGTTCCTCAAAATGCGAAATGCAGCGGTGAATAACTTTTAACAGGATATTTTGAATCGACCGGACTTTGATAAATTGCCGTCCGTCAAAGATAGGGGCATCCTCGGCTAAAAGAATAATCAATTTATCCGGGAAAATAAACAGGCCCATCGAAGATATCTTGAGTAAAAAATTGTCGTCGGAGCAATAACGTTTGGGCTGTTTGATAATGAGCATGGTATGCCCTTCGTCAAATTCCATCCGTCCGATCTCGTTCGGGTCCAAAGCCGAGGTGATATTGTACTGGTCGATTTTTAGCTCTTCGATCAGATATTTTTTTTCTCCTTCATCAGGAGCGATATACACCAGCACAGGGCATTCGCTTGAATCATTTTCTACAAGTTTACCGTCGATCAATTTAAACTTTTTTAACATGGCGCCCTCTTTTTTCGGATTACCTTAAAAAAATTCTCAATTCTTTAAATTCTAGAAACAAATTCTGCAAACACCTTTCCTTATTCTACCATGGCAACGACTCTGGTCCAGCCCGCCCCAGCGTTTCTTACCTTCACGGGAAAGCAACTTACGGTAAATCCGTAATCCTTGGGGATCGCGCCTAAATTTCCCATGCGCTCCATATGGCAATATTCCCGTCGCCGGCCCAAGAAATGCGAAGGCCATATCTTCGACTTATCTTTCGTGCTTAAAAATTCTTTAAACATATTAAAGCATGGGCGGTCAAGGCCGATGGTATCGATCCCCATCATCTTCACGCCCTGGTCTAAAATATATTCTACCGCATCCGGCATCATCCCGACATACTTATTGACATAATCATCCGTTCCTAGCAATTTGTCCCCATTGGTCCAGATGAGCACGATGTCCATCGGTTTTATTTTGTAATTAATTTTCTTAAGGGCCTCCTCGACCTGCTTTTTGTCGATAACATCCGGATATTTTAGGTGGGTAAAATCAAGCCGCACGCCGTTACCGTAGCACCACTCCAGCGGTACATCCATAATCTGTTTGGCGGGCTTGCCCTCGCATTTACTTCCGTAATGAAACGGGGCATCCACGTGAGTGCCCATGTGCACCGAGGCATTAACAATTTCGAGAGAGAGCATTTCTCCGTCGGGAATCTCGCTGGATTTGGCCACACGTTCGCCCTTGTCAAATTTTTCCTGGCCCTGGGGCTGTTTACTCATCACCACCCAGTTAAAGTGCTCTACCCCTTCCTGGTGGCTGATGCGGTCGATCTTTGCGGCATGGGTTTCCAGAAGCGTGTCGTCAATGGGAAGACTGAGGTCGATGATTTTCATTTTGAGCTTTCAGCTTTCAGCTCTCAGCTTTCAGCAGCTGTCAGCTAATGCTTTTGCTGGCTGCTGAAGGCTGCTGACTGACAGCTTAATTTACCCCTTTCGCTTTTAAAATGCTAATAATCTCATTAAACGTATGCGTCTTTTTAACCTCGTTGTCGGCCAGCGGGATACCAAACTCTTTCTTGAGCCCGACGGAAATCTCCACCATTTCAGTCGAGTCAATCCCCAGCGCCTGGTCGAGCTTGACGTCCGGCTTTATCTCATTGGGGTTAACATCCAGGACTTTCTTAAAAATGCCTTTTGCTCTATCTTCAACACTCATCTATAAACCTCCTTTTAAAATATTTTATGGCTTCTCAACAATTAATGCGCAGTTAATCCCTCCGCGGCCTCGGGAGATAATCAGCGCTTTTTTAATTTCCTTAGCCTGCGCCTTATTCGGACAGTAATCGAGATCACATTCCGGGTCAGACGTCGAATAGTTGATCGTCGGCGGAACCAGGCTGTTTTCCATCGCCAGAATCGTGGTAATAAGATCCAGCGCGCCGGAAGCCCCCAGAAGATTTCCAAACATCGATTTAGGCGCCGAGACGGGAATTTTTTTGGCATGACTGTTAAACGCCAGCTTGATCCCCTTAGTCTCGGTCGTGTCCCCAATCTTTGTTCCTGCCCCGTCCGCACAAATGTAATCAATTTCAGAAGGGCTTACTCCCGCATCATCAAGGGCTATCTTAATGGCACGGCCCAGCTCTTTGCCGTCGGAAGCCGGTTCAATGTGGTCCACGCCGTCGGTGGTCGTGCCGTAGCCGATAATATTAGCGTACACACGGGCATTTTTTTGTTTAACCCGTTCGCGCGACTCTAAGATCAAAATACCCGCCCCTTCACCGATCGCAAATCCGTCGCGGGTTTTATCAAAAGGCCGATAGGCGCTTTGGGGTAAATGATTGCGCTTGGTCAGCATCCCTGAGGTATTGCAGCACAAAAGCGCATACGGCGACACCGGAGCCTCCATGCCTCCGGCTAAAATAAAATCATTCTTGCCGTGATTAAGATTTTTTGCGGCATAGGCAATCGCCATTAAAGAACTTGCCCGGTCGGAAACAACGGTCTTGCTGTAACCCTTGATACCGTACTGAATCGAAATTTGCCCCTGCGGCGCCGCCGGAAACCAGGCTGAAGCCATAAATGGACTCACCCCTTCACGGCCCTCCAAATACATATCACGCAGTTCGGTTTCGGCATACAGCCAGCCGCCGATCGCGTTACCCGCAAAGATCCCGACGCGCTTTAAATCTTCCTTGGTCATATCAAGCTTGGCATCTTGAATCGCCATTTCGGAAGCCACCAGCGCCATATGCGAAAAAAGGTCGATCTTCTTTAAAAGTCTCGATGAGACCTGGCTGTAAACTTCCAGCTCCTTGACCTGACCGGCAATATGCGACGGATAAAGCGATGACTCAAACCGATCGATATTGCTCACCATTGAGTGCCCGGATTTGATATTGGCCCAAAAGACCCTTTTGTCAATACCGCTCGGGGACACAACCCCCAAACCTGTAATCGCTATTTTTTCCATTTGCCTTCCTTTTATTTTTCGAACCTTCTTAGAACCATCGACGAATGCACGCCGGAAAAACCGCTTGAGGTCTTCAGCATGCAATTGATTTTCTTGTTTCTCGCCTTATTGGGAATATAATCCAAGTCGCACTCGGGATCGGGAAATTCCTGATTGATTGTCGGAGGCAATATATTGCGCTCGAAAATAAGAGCGCAAACCGCCAGCTCCACCCCATTAGCCGCCGCCAAGGGGTGGCCAATCATTGATTTTAGAGAACTAATCGGAATCTTGTAGGCGTATTCCCCGAGCGCTTGTTTATAGGCATTGGTTTCAAAGACATCGTTTTGCCGCGTCGAAGAACCGTGGGCATTAATATAATCAAGGTCTTCGGGTTTAACATTCGCGTCTTTAAGAGCGAGCAAAATCGAGTCACGCATGGCATCGCCTTCGGATGGCAAATCCGTCATATGAAAGGCATTGCAGGTCGTACCGAATCCTAAAACCTCACAATAGATCCGTGCCCCGCGGTTTAACGCATGCTGGAGTTCTTCCAAGATTAGAATCCCGCAGCCCTCGGACGCCACAAAACCGTTTCTCTTGGCATCAAACGGCCTCGAGGCCTTTTCCGGCATATCATTGTGCACCGATAAAACGTTGACCACATCAAAAGCCCCCAGCGTAATCGGAGTAATCGGCGCTTCACTGGCCCCCGCGATCATAACATCGGCGTCCCCGTCCTGGATTGCTTCTAATGAAAACCCAACCGCATCCGTTCCGGCGGTGCAACCGGTTGAAATCGTATTACAAACACCCTTTAAGCCATACTTAGCGGAAATTTCGCTTGACGGCGTATTAAACATCGCGGCATCGTAGAGATCCGGCCTTACGCCCTTAGGGTCAATGGGTAATTTGCCGCTGTCCGTCACCAAAGCAAATTCTTCTTCCATGTATTTCGTTCCGCAAATTGCGTTGGCTAATGAAATACCCATTCGCTCTTTGTTCACTTTTGATAAATCCAATTTTGCATCCTCCAGTGCCTCGCGTGCCGCCACCATGGCAAACTGGACATAGCGATCCATACGGACGACCTCGTCGGAATTAAGCCCCGATTTAAACGGGTCGAAATCCCTGACCTGGGCGGCAATTTTTGTATTAAACATCGAGACATCAAATTCGGTCACCCGTTTAACGCCCGAGACACCGTTGATCATCCCCTTCCAGCAGGCCTCGTTTCCGACGCCATTAGGGGAAATAAGCCCTACCCCTGTTACCACCACTCTTCTTTTCATTTATTTTCTCCGTTTCAGTTTCTTTGCTTTAGAAATCTTTGATTTTGCACCGACCGCTTTTTTATTTTTTTGCGCCCCCAAAACTCCTTCGAGGCGTTCGAGCTTAAACCGGTTTCCCCCCATGGGACAGGTAAGCGTATTGATCTGATTTTGCGGATTCATATGTTTATAATTGGCGCCATGATACAAGGCATACACCGCCGGAAACATCATGGCATAGGCCGTGGCACAAAAGTTCGCAGGTGTTTTTAATCCGTCGATCTCGAAGGTTTGCCCCAGTTTGTAACCGCAGGTGCAACCCTTTCCCATAACCTCATAGATGCTGGCCCGCAATTTTGGCTTCTTGTTTTTATCCGCCTGATTCTTTTTCGTTACTACCACATTGCCGTCTGCATTCAAAAGCTCGACCAAGAACTTCATCTTGGCGTGATCCGGACAGGTCACGATCGCGGACGAGGCATTCTCTAAATCGTTAAATTGCGCCCCAAAGGTTAGCGCGTACAAGGTGGGAAAGACATTCTGCGCGATTCCTAAACAAAAATGTTTGGGGGCATGGGTAAAATCATCCAGAATAAATTGCTGCCCGACAAAATAGTCGTGGTAGCAATAACCGCTATTCTCGACGATTGTTAGCCTTAATTTTGGAAATATACCTGGGGCCATTTTTCTTCCTCTTAAATAAGATTAAATTCTTTCTTTATTTCTTCGACTGAAAAAAACTTTCCGGAATTTTCAACCTCATGGACCATCTCAACGACCTTGCGGTTTAGCGGGACTTTAAGCCCGCTATGCTTCGCCAAAAGAACTATTTCGCCGTTAATATAATCGATCTCACTCACCTTTTTACGCAGAATGCTTTGTAAAATCGAGCCGTAGAGCGGCTCTTTGCTTAAAGTCGTCATTGTCTTGTTGATAATCCCCGCCGCTTGGTCAACCGGCATAGTTACCAGCCCCAGTATTCGCTCGACGGGGAAGTGCGGCAAAGAAACAAGCCCGACACCGACATTGTGCACAGCCTCAACGCCTTCTTTGAGCAATAAAACGCTCAAACGGCACAAATGCATATCCGCATAAGTTTCCTGCATCGGCTTACCGGTTAACGCCGGCAGGCAGTTGTTGAAATTAACAAAAAGTTTCAGCCATTTCATGCCCATGATATCGGGCGCGATAACAACCGCGAATGCCTTGCGCACAATTTCATAAATGTCCGAAACGACATGATCATTCATTGAAAACGGTTTTCCGATAACCCAGTCACCCTCAAAGTTAAACGTCACTTCGCCGGGATTGGTGTAGGTTGCCCCAAACATAACAATGCTGGATACAATCTTTTCCTTTTCTAAATGCCCGCTTAAAATATTGTCCGCCTGAACACCGTTTTGGGTAGTCAGAATAATTGCATTATCCAGAAACTCGCAATTGTCCGTGTAAGCAGTCTCAAGGTCCTGGGTCTTAACCGTAAAAATAACCAAATCGTACTCGCGGTCAAGCCGCACCAAGCTGTTTAAATGAAAAACCTCCTCGCCTCGGACACCTTTAATACGCAAACCGCTGCTGCGGATCGCCTGCACCTGTTGCGGCTTACCGATCAAGGCAACGTCTTCTCCTGCCTTGGATAAATACGCCGCCACCACCGACCCGATGGCCCCCGCTCCGATAACAGCAATTTTCATTGCTCTTTTAATTCCTTTTCTTTCTTGACCGCATAGTCTCTTAGCGCTGCCAAGATCATCTTAATATTGCTATCATGAAGCTTTTTAAATAAAACCGGCCACAAAATCTTGTTAACAATTCCCTGGATCTGACAGTCCATGTAATAATCAACCCGGGTGCCGTTCAACCGCTCATCAATCACCACCCACTCTTTGCCCTTAAACATGCCGTCCAAGAAGGTGCGCTCGATTTCGCGGTTCGGCACTAATTTTGTTACCTCGACTTTCCAATGAGGGCCTAGCGGCAGCAGCACTTTTTGCTCAAACTGCGTTCCCACACGCAATTCCCCCTCGGTCAGCCGGGTAAATTTCATCGCGCATTTTTTTGGCCACCAGGACGATTCACCCCAAAGGATAACCTCTGGCGCCACAATGCTCTCCGGCACCTCGATAAAAACAAAATGATGATTGATGTTGTCGTGTTTTGTTTTTTTAAACATAAAAAATCTTTCCGGCTGCTCAATCTTACCTGGTCTCGTATTTCTTGTAATCAAATCCCGCATCACCTAACAGCTTAACCATAAGGCTGTAAAACGCGATAGGCACTTCGGTAAAAAAAGCCCGCACGATATCCTGCTCCTCGACGAGCTTGGCACTGCGTTCGCGGGCGTTGATCTCGGCTTTTTTGTAGACAACATTACGGGCAATATCCCGGTGAAAAAGCGGCAGCCGCGCAATAACATTTTCAAATTTCTTACGCGCCTCGCTATCCCAGGGAGATTGTTGGGAAGCATTTGCTTGCGTATTCGGCATAAAAGAATTCCTTTCCTATGGCTCAATAAAACTAATTCAAATTATACGTACAGGTCTTTCTTGGTCGAGGTGGCCTCAAACTTTGATATATTACTCATAAAATCCTGCACGCAAAGTTTGGCTAAATTGTCATAATCGCTTTCCATAATCCGGTGAATGCGTTCAGGCTTTGAGTAAAATTCACGCATGCACCAGCTGCCCAAACGCCCCACGTCTTCTATAGATAAATGTTTTGTGGGGATTACAGGATGAAGAAAATCCCATTCCTTAAGATTGATCTTGCGCGGATTGACCCAGCCGTTATCAATGGCCCTCTTCCAGAGAACCGAACCCGGGACCGGAGTCACGTAATCCAGCGCCAGGATATCCGGATCGATTTGGTCGGCGACATGCGCGCGCTCTTTAATAGATGCTTCGGTGTCGTTTTCCATGCCGATCAAAACCGTGCCCACCGTCGCGATATTGTTTTCGCGTAATTTATCGATTGTGGTTTTAATCTGCTGGAGCGTAACCTTCTTACCGATTTTCTGTAATTCCGCGTCCGAGGACACCTCCACCCCCACCAAACCCATGAAAAGACCGGCCTTGGCCATTAAGGGATACAGGTCCAGTTGGTTCGTCCAGTCGTCGGCCCTCCCTAAACAAACCCATTTGATCTTGATGCCTCTTTTAATTTTTTCTTCGCAAAATTCTTTCATGACCTCACGGCTGACGTTAAAGGCATCATCTTGGATAACGACAACCTTAACACCGTATTTCTTTTCGAGCAATTCCAGCTCATCAACGATTCTTTGGGCCGAATGCCCGCGCCAGGAAGTAAAATCCTTTTTACTCGAACGCGGATCATACAGGCTCCATTCATAACAGAAATTGCATCCCCCCGGACATCCGCGTGACGTCATAAGTTCCGCAAACGGTTTCCAGTAAGTATGCCCGACGTAGCGGTCCATGGGAAATAAATCGTACGCCGGCATCGGCAGGACATCAATATTAGGAATAAGCGAACGATGCGGCCCGACGACGACCTTTCCGCCTTCTCGCGAGGCCAAACCCGGAATATCCTTAAATTCCCGGGTTTTGTTTTTGTGATTTGAAATCAGATCCGCGAGAGTTAATTCTCCTTCGCCGATCAAAATATGGTCGATTTGAGGATAATCCTCCATGCATTCAACGTAAAATGCCGAATACCACAAGCCGCCCATAACCGTGATCGTCTTGGGTAAAACCTCTTTGATGCGCTTCGCGGTTTCATTAAAATGCCACAGGACCGCGAGACCGCCGGTCGAATGCAGCAGATCGCCAAAAACAGCAAAATCCGGCTTTATCTTTTTAACCTCGTCGATCATTTGATCGTAGGTCAAGTCAAGCGCCTTGGCATCCAGGACCGCAACTTCGGCCAGGCCTTTTTCTCTGATATAGGCCGCGAGCTGGGCATAGAATTGGTTAGCTGCTTTATGATTGCCGTGCGTTACCCATGAACCCATCGGTGGGGTAATAAATAAAACTTTCATCTTCGAGAACTCCTTATCTGATTTTTAAAGATCGAAATAACCTTAGTCATGATAAAAATAATCGCTGCACGCGGGCTTTTTAGTCAAAACCAGCTGGCGGCCAACGGCATGCCACCCGGGGTTTTATCGACGCAAACATGTTTCACTTGCGTGTATTCAAAGAGCCCTTCCAGGCCCAATTCCCGCCCCATGCCGCTTTGTTTATAACCGCCAAACGGCGCCTCATTATAAAAACCGCCGTAGGTGTTTACCCAAACCGTCCCGGCCTTGATTTTCTTTGCCACACGGTTTGCTTTGTCTAAATCCCTGGACCAAACACATGCCGCGAGGCCAAATTTTGTATCGTTGGCGATTTTGACCGCCTCGTCTTCGCCGGAGAATTTGATAACAGCCAAGACCGGCCCAAATATTTCCTCCTGGGCAATCGCCATAGAATTATCAACGTCAGCAAAGATGGTCGGCTCGATGTAAAAACCTTTTTCTCTTCCCTGAACAACCGCGCGTTTCCCTCCGCACATCAATTTAGCCCCTTGCGCGGATCCTTTTTGTACAAAATTTAATACGTTTTGCAACTGTTGCTCATTGGCCAAGGGCCCAAAATCCGTCGAGTAATCGCGCGCATCGCCTACTTTTAACTTCTTGGTTCGCTCAACCAGGGCGAGCAAAAACTTATCATAAATTTTATCTTCCAGCAAAAGTCTGGAGCCGGCCGTGCACATTTGTCCCTGATTCATAAAAATAGCGGACATGGTACCGCCTAAGGCAGCGTCAAAATCACAATCGGCAAAAACGATGTTGGGCGATTTGCCGCCTAGTTCCAGAGTTAACTTTTTTGTATTCAGGGCGGCAAATCGCATGACCTCTTTGCCGGTTTCGGTGCCGCCGGTAAAACTGATCTTATCTACCAAGGTGCTGCTGATTAATTCAGCGGTTACATTGTGGTCACGGCTGGTAATAAAATTAAAAACGCCTTTAGGCAATCCGGTTTCGTTTATAATTTCCGCCAGCCGTGCCGTCGACACACTCGCCTGCGACGAAGGCTTAAAAATAACCGTGTTTCCGGCTATTAACGCCGGGGCTACCTTCCAGCCAAACATAATTAAAGGATAATTCCAGGGGATAATACAACCGACCACCCCCACCGGCTCGCGCAGCAAAGTACTTTTAACCGGAGCGGCCACGTTAATTTCTTTTTCTAAATCTAAAGCAATATTGCCGAAATATTCAAATGTATCGGCGCAGGTGGGGACATCGATAAAGGTCGCGTGCTTTGTCGTCTTGCCGACGTCTAAAGTTTCCAATTCGGCTAATTCTTTTGAATATTCGCGGATTTTTTGCGCTATCGAAATTAAATATTTTCCCCGCTCTTTGACCGATAGCCGGGACCAGGCGCCGTGATCAAATGATGCACGCGCAACCTCAATCGCTGTCTTCATATCGGCAACCGTCGCATCGGCCACTTGTGCAAAGACTTCCCCGTCCGAAGGATTAACAGCATCAAAATATTTATTGCTGCCGGATGCCTTTATTTCACCGTTAATAAACAGTTGATATTTTTTCATTAATTATTCAATTCCTGCGTTGGTCCAAACTTCAAAAATCCGGCTGCAGGGCGCGTACCATTTTGAGATCCTGGCAAAATCGCCGCGCAGATTCATTTTCTTCTGCGTCGTCGCTACAAAGGGATCGATTTCGCGGTTAAATACAGCCCGCCACACACCCTCGGAAGCCGAAATCAGAAATTCGGCATTTTCGTCGCTGCCGGTTTTTATGATCCGTCCGTCTTTAAAACTAAAGCTGTATACCTGGCCGGTTTCGTTGAGCTTAACCGCCAAATCCATGGTCATTTGCGTCTTTTGGCCGAGTTCTTTAAGCGGTGCGTCATTATTGACAAGTTTTACAATTTCATCCATCTGCTCTTTTGAAAAGAGTTTGTACTTCTTGGTTTGCGACCCCTGGCCCGTCGCCTGGTGACTGACGGCTGGTGACTGTTGACTGACGGCTGTTGACTCCGCCTTATACAATCGGCTTATCACGTCAATCTTCACCGCCTCTTCAAGTCCCTGGATAAGCAGAAAACAGTCAAAAAGAGTGTTCCCCATCGCCACAGCTCCGTGATTGCGTAAAACCATAATGCTATTTTTCTTAAGCGCCGCGATAACCGGAGCAACATCCGTGACTGACGGCGTATGCTGCTCGACCGATTCAATCTTTCCCAAATAAAGCCTCGCCTCAAAGGTCGACGGTGTTAATTCGACATTGACACTATAAAATGCATTTGTATACGTTGTGTGAGTATGGATAATGGCTTTTGCATCGGGAAAATTATTATAGATTTCTGTATGTAGCGGTTTCTCGCTTGAAGGCTTACCCTCACCGATAACATTGCCTTTAAGGTCAAGCAGGACAATCTCGTCCGCGCTTAATCTCCCCAGGCAGGTATTGCGCCCGGTTAAAAGAATTTTATCCCCATCAACGCGGCAGCTGATGTTGCCGTTTAAACCTGTTGCCAGATTCTTATCCCAGAGAAGTTTCCCGGCTTCGATCATGTCATTCTTTAATTGCAGAATTGATTTTTCGCTCATTGATAAATCCTCGTTATGTAAACCTGCGGAACCCATTCGACCAAAGGAACGTATCCCTTAATTCCTTTGGGGGCTACCCGTGTACCGTTAAAGTACAATATCTCCTCACTTTTCCCCACCGAAACAGTTTTACGGCGAGAAGTAACGAGATTAACCGCTACTTTGTGCCGCTTGGCCAAGACCGCCAAAATAAGAGATCCGATATCGCAGGTGGCGCCATTTTTATAACAAGCCTGACAACCGATCCAGACTTCTTTAACCAGACCTTTAAAAAACAGAAATCCCGCCATGTTATCCGCGATAACAACCGGTTTGATCTTTCGTTTGAGCAACTCTTGAGATAAAATCTTTGCCCCTTCCAGGCGCGGCCTCGACTCCAGGATAAAAACCGATTTAGCCCCCTTTTTCTTAAATTGATCCAAGAGAGAACCTTCCACAAGGCCGTGAACAAGAATAATCGATTTTTTCTTAATTAACATTGATCGCTATGGGTTGTGTGATCAGCTCATGGGGTACAACATCAAATCCGGGATAGAAACCTTCCACCCCTGGAGACACAACTTTCTTCCCGGAAAAACTCAGCAATTCTTCCGGGTCTCTTATTTCAATAGGGATATCCTCCCCACGCGCAATCTTTTTTGACGGCTGCGTCAGGGCATGAAAGGGAATACCAAACTCCTTAGCTAAAACCGCGATTTGGTAGGTCCCGATTTTATTGGCAATATCCCCATTGGCGCAGGAACGGTCAGAACCGACGATAACCCGGTTAATCTTGTTGCCGCGTAACAAAAGCCCGACCGCATTATCGGCGACCAAGGTCACATCCGCCCCCGCCAACTTTAATTCCCAGCAGGTCAGCTTGGCCCCCTGAAAATAGGGACGGGTTTCGGTGGCAAAAAATCGCACCGTCTTTCTTTGCGCCTTGCATATCCGCGCCGCCATAGCCAGCTCACCGCTGACGTTGCAATGAGTCAGAATCGTCTCTTTATCCTGAATGACCGAGGCGATTTGTTCGACACGCTGTAATCGGCGAATCCTAATCCCCATTAAAAAACCGTTAATATTCTGGCAAAGGAATCCTACTAAATCTTTTTTCTGCGCTACCGCCTGATGCGCCCAGCCTACAACCATAGCCGTCACTTCAGAAAAAGGAAATGTAGGCCGGCTGGCGTTTAAGGCTGTGGCGGTTTTTTGTAAAACTTTTAGCAATACTTTTGGGGAACTCTTTTTATTTTTATCCAGTACCAGCAAAAACGTATTTAAAACCACCAAAAATTGCCCGAAGGCACGCGTCTTCATCTGGCGGATACATGCAACAGCCTGCTTGGTATTTCTTACCTTGACGTAGACTAGCCGCCCGGGCAAAAGGGTTTCATCAATGACCCAAAGGGTATTGCCCTTTAACTGCGCCGGCCAAAAGAGAGGAGATTCCCAAACCTTTTTTTGCATCCGATTACTTCCCTTCCAATTTCTTGATTAAATTAAGTGCAATGGAAATCATCGAGCCCTCAGCCATATAATACATCGGATTCATAAAGCCCATTTCTCCGGTCATAACATTGTCACTGACCGCTAAGATAACCGCCGCCCGCACCTTATACAGCTGGGCAATGGTTAGAAAAGTCGAGGTCACCATATCGACTGCGATCGCGCCTTTTTGTGCTGCCTTACCCACATGCTCGCGGGTCTCGCGCAAGATCGCATCCGTCGACCAGGCCTTGCCTTGATGAATAGTCTGTCCAGTTGCCTTGGCAACTTCTAAAAGAGATTCGGTTAAACCCTTGTCAGCCACCGTCTCAAATTTTTCATCCACATAGTACGGCGTAACCCCGTCGCCGCGTAACGCACTATCGGCAACAATCAAATCACCGACTTTAATATCTTCAGATAACGCGCCGCAACTGCCGATACGGATCATGCAATTGGCCTGCGCATTACAAAGAATCTCAGTGGTAATAGCCGTATCCGCGGAAAAACGCCCGCCGTTAATCGCCGTCACCTTCGTGCCTTCGAAAGTTCCGGTGAACATCGAATATTCCATAAAGCTAAAATTCTTTATCGGATTCTCGATTTTCTTTAAAAGACTGTCCAACCGCTCTTTTGGGCCCGGAACAATAGCGTATTTTCCGATATCGCTGGGCCGAAGCTGAACCATGCCCATCAGATCACGGCCGGTTAAATGAACATCTTTTTTCATAACATGAGGCGCGCTGGACATAGACTATTTCCTTTCGCTTTGGTTTTAATTTTCTTTAACAGAATCTTTTTCGCTGATTTGCTTTAATAATTCTTTATCGATCTTTCCCACCCGGTTCTTAGCCAAGTCCTCGACGATCACGATCGAATGCGGTACCTTAAAATGCGCCAAATGCTCCCGCGCAAAATATCTTAGATCCTCCGCCGTCATGCTATCTTTTTGCTTCAAAACAACGAAGGCCTTAACCGCCTCCCCTCTTACCTTGTCCGGAACTCCGATCACCGCTACTTCGGCAACCGCCTCATGCTTGTGCAGTGCCGCCTCGACTTCCGGCGCGTAAACAATTTGCCCGCCGACTTTAATCATCTCTTTCTTGCGCCCAACGATAAACAAAAACCCTTCCCCATCAAAACGACCCAAATCACCAGTATGAAACCAGCCATTACGTTTTAATTCATTGGTAGCTTCCGGGTCTTTATAATACCCTTCCATCACGGTCCAGCCACGGATGACAATTTCACCGATCTCGCCTGCGGCGACTTCGCGGTCATCTTCGTCAAAAATCTTAATCTCGCAGTGGGGTGATGGTTTGCCGACACTAGCGATTTTATCACTGCCCAGCGGTGTAACCGTGTTCGGCGGGCAGGTCTCAGTCATACCCCATCCGTTTAGGAAATGCGCGTTGGGGCAATACTGATGAAACCGTTTTAATATATCCGGCGAGCTCGGAGCGCCAAATACAACAATCCACCGCAAGGAAGATAGATTGAATTTCTCTATTTCTTTTAGCGATAAGAATGCCATGTACATCGCCGGGACAACATGAAAACAGGTAACTTTATACCGCTCGACATTACGCATAAATTCAATCGGATTAAAGCGGTCCATTAAAACTAAGGTGATGCCGAAGATAATACAGTTTTGAACATAGATAAGCCCGGCAATATGGCTCAAAGGAAGAGCGCAAAGCTTTACATCTTTTTCTGTCAAATCCACAAAATATTCCATCGCCTTCGGCGAACCTTCGAGATGTTTGTAATTAAGCAAAATCCCCTTGGGCTTCCCGGTTGTGCCGGAGGTGTACATAATTAAGGAGAGATCACTATCGTTAACTTGCGCCTTCGGCGGTTGGGCGCTTGCCTTTGAGATAATTTCTTGATACGAAACCATCCCTGGCTCCTGCCCCTGAAGGAGAATCACCGTCTTAAGAGAAGAAACCGATTGCTTGATTAAAGAAAGCGCCAGGCCTTCTCGGGGCATGGCAATAAGATACTTCGTCTCCGAATGACTAAGGCAGGAAATAAGTTCATCTTCTTTGAGCATAAAATCAAGAGGAACGCCCACCGCGCCCAGACAGAAAATCGCGAGATAGCTATAAATATATTCAGGGCAGTTCGGCAGATAAATCGCGACCTTATCGGATTTCTTAACACCGCAGTCAGCCAATGCATTGGCAAGCCGAAACACGTTCTCCTTAAGCCGGGAGAACGAAATTTCCGTTTCCTTGAAGACAATTGCCGTTTTTGACGAGAAACGGTTTGACGTATCTTCTAGTAAATGCTTGATTTCCATCGTTCCTCCAAATATAGTTAAATTTTACTAGTTAGATTTTATTACAGAAACGAGGTTTGTCAAGAAATTATTGAAAATTTTATTTAAAATAAAAACTGAAGGATTGACTTTCGAAGATGTGGATTACAGCAGTTATTCGAGAGTACTGATAAGGCGAGTGATTGATTTAACCTCGGCATCGACGAGATCAAGTTCGTGCTCCAGAATAACGGAGAGATGTTTGGCGGTCGGTTTGATGTTTTGTTTTAGGTTCTCCAAATCGCGTTTAATACGGCTTAGAAAAATAACACGGGCGCGCAAACGGCGTTTTGCAATCTTCTTGTCAACGTAGGGAAGAAAATAAAGCGCTAAGTCAATGTTGAAATACGGACGTTCGATCGATAAGAAACTTTCGTTAACAAGATGATGAAAAATCTTTTCGCCTTTGGGGGTAATGCTGTAGGTAAATTTTTCCGGCCACTTCCCCTCCCTCCCGATATCCTTATTGACAAGGCCGAGGCGCTCCATTTTCTTTAAAGGATAATAAATCGATTTGATTTTGAGGCCGATAAAGGGAAGCAATTCCTCTTCAATCAGGCGTTTAATTTCGTAGCCGTGCTTAGGCCCTTCCATCAAAAGCCCGAGAAAAAATAGCTCATGTTCGATCATGGCAACTCTTTCACTCCTGACAATTATCAGAAATAATTACGGGGTATAGGACTTGATTTCAGCTAATTTTCTTCTCAAAATCTCGGGCTCGGGAGACCGGCCGGCAAATTCAACGTTACCGTTGATAATAATAATCGGGGTTTGGGAAGGGTTAATCGCGCACTGCGCATACGCCGCAAAATTACTGGTGCGAGTTATCTTAACTTCCATTTTCTGGAATTGGGCCGCCATGAGGATAATCCGCTCGATGTGCTCGCATTTCTCTCCGGGTTTGATCAAGATATCAATCTTTACCATCGATACCTCCCGAATAAAAATCTTAGGGCTTTAATTGCGGGAATATTTTCTCCAGGCCGGAAAAGATAATCTCCGAGGCAATTTCCTGGGCCTCGATACTGAGCGAAACCACTTCAACCTCTGCTTTGCCTGACCCGAGATCCGAGAAAAAGACACCCACTTCCGTCGTATTAATGGTTCTGGGTATCCCCATTAAAACAATCCGCTTTTTATTTTTATCGCGTATAAAGACGGTGAGTTCTTCCTCTTTTGCAATCGCCAAAACCTGGTCGAAGCAGTCATTCCAAGAGCCGGTATAAATATTTCTGGCGGCATCAATACGCGCATCCTCCAGCGCTTTTGTCGATGACCCCCAAAAAGATTTTAGGCCTTCGGATATATGCGCACAACCAACGGAAAATAACATGTTACCGGCAATCAACCAGCTGAAAAATGTTTTCTTAGGACTCATGGATTTTTATTATAGCAAAATCTAAAAACAAAGCAACCGGCAAGTTGCATTCCTGCCATTGAACGAGAAAGGCGGCACCCGCATTCGCGGGTGCCGCCTCTTAGATAACAATACGAAAAAAATCTAACTTACTTACACGGTGGATGATTGCAGCCACCGCCGCTGCTGCCACCGCTGCTGCCCCCTTGATCGCCCTCGGGAACTACCGATATATTCGGCACATCCGTTTTGCGGTTATGAACAATCAACCCGTTAGCAACATACGTATGATACGGATTGACTTCAAAGTTATAAACATCGACCGTCTCCTCGACCTTGGCAATATCAACAATCGGAACTTCTTCGCCTTTCGTATTGGTCAAGACATCTCCGACTTTAAGCTCTCCAATTTGCTTCCACTGCCCCTTTGTTAAAACTACGTGATTCGAGGTTACTTTTAGATTACCATTAATAACCAGATAAGCACTTTCTTTAGGATGGAAAAAAACTTCCTTGACGGTGTCCGGCTTCATTAAATCAGTATCCGGATCATAAGACAACACAACGTCACCTACTTTAACCGCTTCGATAGGTTTTGTAGAGCCATCGGCCATAGTAATGATCGTGCCGGCAAGGAAGCAGCTCGGCGGCGGTGGTGGTGGCGGAGGCGGTGGTGGCGGATTATCATTATCCCCTTCCCCTGACCCGTCCCCACCGGGCGGTTCGGTAAAGGTTGTACTTGTTACATCGCCGCCGATAATACCGTCCGGGTCTCCTGGAGCCCCGCCCCCGGAGCCGATACCCCCGGGTAGATTATCCCCTGCCGCAGCAAAGTCGGTAACATCAGCGACACCGTCCGTCTCAATGACCTCTTCAAAAAGGTTTGCCTGGCTGCCGTCATAACCGTCGATCAAATTCTCCGCCTGATTCTGTTGGATCGATTGATTAATTTGTCCTGACCAATTCTGTAACCCCTGTAACTCTTCAGGTGAAAGCGGCGTTACCTCCCCCAGCAAACCACTGGGATCGATTTTTAACGATTGACCTTCACCCACGTTCTTTTCTCCGGTCATCCCTCCGCCCGCACCAAAACCCTGAACATTGATCATGTTTTCCGTGACGTTAAACTGTGTTCCGTTGTCCACGATGCTCTCCCATGCCGTCCCGCGCACCCCGGCAACAGCCTGGGGAGTAGAAATTTCAAATTTGGAGCCGGGTTCCAGCCCTTTAAGCTGGGCAAAGACACGCCCCTTGGCAATACGGACTTCCTTGAATAATTTCCCCAGCGTTACCTCAGAGTTCGCACCGACGCTGACAATATTCTTATAGGCAGAATCAAGGGCAATGTCGCAACGGGATTGAGTATCCGTTTTAATAACAGCGTTTTCGCCAAGCACCATCCCTTTTTGAGCCGCTTCCCATTTCTCTCCCGAAAGATTGACAGAGACATTCCCTTCCATATGAGAAATTTTCGGCTGATACGGCCCTTGTGCCTGCTCTTGGGCGGCAATCGGATGCGCACTGAAGAAAATGAGGGATAGAAATACCCCTGCGAAAAGAAACTTTTTAATCATCGGATATTCCTTTCTAGAGTTTTTAGGGACAAAGTAACACCGGCGTGGGTAGGAGTAAGATTTTGTTTTTTAATTGAGGAAAGATACATAGCGTATTCAATTGTGGTTAAAGTATAATCCGATATTCTCGTCTTGTCAAGGCGGATGTCTTGTCGAGAAAGAGCTAAAAAATATCAAATTCCGGCAGGGGATAAGCGCGCACAATCGGCGCCAGGAGATTACTGAAAAGACAAGGCTTCTCTGATATGAATAAGATTAATAATCGGCAGAAAATGTGAATCGACCCTGTGGTCATTATTCTCATCCTTATACGCCATGCCGTAAGGGCTCCGGGGCGGACCATTGGGAAAATAATTCTTGTCATTTAATAAATCATTCAGCGAAACCCATTTCTGGGTAGCCTGATAGGACTCCTGCCATTTGCGATTGATTACTTCGATAATTTTTTCCTCAACCGCAATGGCGCGCCTGTGGACAAGGCCTTCTTTGCCGTGCACCTTGGCCATAACTACCAAATAATCTTCCTGGGTCAGGAACTCTTTATTGCGCCATCCCTTTAAAGGCTCAACAGCAAAGCTGGTTAGAAGGTCAACACAGTCCCCGGGCAAGGCCGCCGTGGGAAGGCGTTTTTGCAAACCCATATTTTTTACTAATTCCACGGCAAACTGCTCCTGGGTCATGCGCTCCCGGGGCTCCTCCTGGGCCTGAGCGTCGCCCCCGAGGCAAACCGCGCCGGAAAGAAAAGTTAGGAGGAATATAAATTCTGATATTTTAGATATTTTAGATATTTTCATATTTTTTCATCAATACTTTGCTGTTATTGCCGTGCTGATCTTATTATCCGTGTAACCCTCTTCGGCAAAATCGCTATCGCGTTTTGAATAATCATAACGAAAGTCAAGAACCAGCCAGGAATTGATACTGCGGCTTAACATCAAACGCAGATTATGAATATGATTCCGTTTATTAATAGTAGGCTGCCCTATCAGCGCATCATTATCGTCAAACTTTTGATACTCAAAACTATAATCAAAAAACAGGGTTGTTTTGGGGTTGATAACATGCGACAGGTTTAATGAGGCAACGTTAGACGCATACTGCGTATATTCTGCCCGGTAAGAAGGATTCTTGGCATGGCAGGAAAAAGAAAGACGCAGCTTTGTATATAAGGAAAAGACCGTTTCTATGTACGTCTTGAAATCGATATTATCATCATTGTTATTCTGGGAATTGTCAAAATAGATATTCTCAAATCCTACCTCCTGGGTCCAATGAAACAGATTGGGGAATTTTTCAGTCAACCCCACAAAGGCCCGGTTAGAGGTCGATGACTTCTGGTCGATTTGGTCAAACTGAATATTCCGGTAGGTATTACCGAAGAATCCGACAAGATTATTTTCCGGCGTCAAATTATAATCGATTTTGTTGCTTACGTAATTGACATAGTGATCGATAAAATCATCGTTATCACCGTTACGGACATCCAGAAATTCATGAAAAACATCCAGGGTAAACGTCGCCTTTGGGTCAATCTCATATTTTAGCTGGAACGACGGAACATTCTGGGTATAGCCCAAGGCCAAGACCCTGTCGCCGATGACCGCCGCCATTTTACTATCCTGAAGCCAGTTGTAATCATCCCTGAAGCCGAACGACAACTTTTCAAACGGGCGATAGGAATACAGGACATTCGCCGTATGGCCCAAAACCCCTTTGGCCTCTTTATCGTAATAGGCATAATTGCCCGAATACCCCCACTGAAAATAATGGTCTCCTTTGATGAGCTGATAAAAGAGCGTCTGGGTAAAAATTTCCTTCCAGTCAAAATCTTCTCCGTCTTCCGTCAAGAAGATATTGGTATCGTATTCGAACTTCAGGCGACTGCTGTAGTCGATGTCTTTAAGAAATTTGAGGAAGGGATTTTCGTTTTTATTGGTTTTTGGGTCGGCTTCCCTGGACTCCGCAGAGACAGCGGCAGAGCTCCCTAAGCAGGCAAAGGTTGATAGAATAATCAAGGCCGTTAAAGAAACTGCGGTAATTCTTCGCTTCGTCATTAAGCCTTTCAATATACTGGGGGTTTAAAACAACGGTTTATCGTAGCAATTCAACAGGTGGATGTCAAATATTTAATTGAAGAAAAGACATTTTTTTGGAAAAAAGTTAGGGCGGCAGCGCTTTGAGAAACTCGAAGCGCTGCCGCCCTAAACACTGCTTCCCACGCTTAAAAATACTGACTGCACCTGCAGTAATTGCGTATCGTGGTATTCTGCGGATTCAAAGAGATTTAGAACGAAGGTTCCGGGACCGGAATGATAAAAGCGCAGATCCTATCCTTATAAGCTGCCTTGGAGATGGGTAAGAATATCGTTTTTGTCCATCGTACGCTGAGCAGAATCGGCCAATAACTGGGCCACCTCCGCCGTTACCCGGGCACAAGCAAAAGAGGTCCCCTCCTGACCTCTTGTTTTTCCCTGGGCATAAACATCACAATGACGGCCGGAATAACCGGCAATCTCGCCGTTTTTATTCAGCGCCCCTACCGAAATCACGTACGGACTCGAAGCGGGAAATGCCGGCTTAACGTCCTTGGAAACTTTGCAGACATACCCCTTCGAATCCGTCGCGAAGTGACTGGCCAGGGTCTTATTACCCCCGGCAGCAATAAACAAAACACCGTGGCTGGTGGCGGCATTGGTAATCGCGTTTTCGATCTCTTGGTCATATTTGGTAACAAGCGACATATTAACGATGCGGATATTGCGGTCCACACTCCACTGAATAGCCTTTAAAATAGCGTCCCGGGAAGGCTTAAAGTCCCCGCCGGTTTTTTCACAGACTTGCAGCATATAAATCTTAGCGGAAGGATTATTTTGTCGGATAAGCCTGGCAATCTCTGTCCCGTGGCCAAGCGGATCCTGTCTTGCCGGATAGGAGGTAAAACTTTCACCAGCGTCAACATAGGATCTCGCCCCGGAATCGATAATCGCAATACTGATTTCGTCCGCTGACAGAGACGGCCCAGCCATCACAATAAGCACCAATGCTAAGGCAAAAATCATTCCCTCAACCATCTTCTTTAATACGTTCATCGTTTCTCTCCGAATAAGACCCCAACAAAAAAGCGCCTGCTCTTATGTGCATAAGAGCAGGCGCTTAAGTTAACGGATCAAGCCTACCCGTGGCTATTCAAGCCGCGCAGGCGTTTTTGGCAAAAAAAACGCCTACTCGCTTAAATAAGTAGGCTCTCCGAACTCAACCGGCAACTGACTACCCGTCTCCGCATTAATCGGAGGTGTGGGCTCTAGAGTTTTGCGCCCCACGCTTTCGCGAGGTTTGCCCTTATCAATCGAGATTTGTTACTTAAACCAAATTGTCAATGGACCAATTTATCCCAACAATTGAAGTATAGCCTATAAATACTCAAAAGGCAAGGCGGAGAAAAAGATTTTTATCAGGCCTATTTTAGAAACCCAAAAAGGGCCTTTTTTGGGAAAGCGCTCGTCTTTAAACAGCCGAAAAGCTCATCATGCTTTATTCCAGCGGCAGCTCAGGCAACTTATCCAGCAGAGGCAAAAGATAATCTTCCTCGACTTTAATGCGGCTTAACATATCCTTGGAAAGTTGTATAAAGTCCAAGGGAAAATCCTTCGAACCTCTATCAGCCAATTCACCGGTATATTTTTCAAAAAATATGAGAAACCTGATCTTGACCTCTTTAAGATCATGGATCAAAAACTCGATCATCTTTATGGACTGGCGGTCATTTTGATAAAAAGAACTTAGGCGCTCAAAAAGCTCTTTATCCTGGCCTCCAAAATGCGCCAGGAGCCTCTCTCGCATCTCGCAAACCCTGGGTTTCGCGGCCATATAGTTACGGGCCAAAGGCTGGATTCGGTCGATGGAGTCTACAATTGCCTGGTGGCTAACTTTCAGTCTTTCGATAAGCGCTTGGGACATAATAGTTTGCAGTATGATATTTGCTTCTATTTAAAGAAATATTTTCCCGGAAAGGCTATCAGAATGTCTCGATGCCATGTTCCTTTAGAACAATCAGAGTGCAGTCGTCATGCTGAGGGGCGCGGCCGATAAAAGAGCTGATTTCCTTGGTAACTTCCCTTATAAGCTGAGAAGCGCTGTCATTCTCGCAAGCGCGCATTACCGAAAATAGCCTCTCTTCGCCAAAATCCTCTCTTCGCAAATTCTTGGCTTCCACAACGCCATCCGTGTAGAGAATGACGGTATCCCCGGGATCCAAAACAGCTTCTCCTTGAGAAAATTCAACACTGTTGACAAGCCCCAGAGGGAGCCCTTCTTTCGGTTGTATCTTTTCTACGGTATGGTCCTTTTTTCTCAAAATCAACGTAGGGCAATGCCCGGCATTGGCCACTAAGATTTTATGTTCGGGAACAATATAAATGACATAGGTCGCGGTAACGAAAATACCCGGATTGGTATTTCTGACCATCTCTTCATTAAGTTGAAAAAGCAGGTCGCTAGGCTCATCGCAAATCCCGGCCAGCATGCGGAATAGCGAAATGGCCTTGGCCATGACCAGCGCCGCCGGTACGCCCTTGCCAGAAACATCCCCGATAAATACGCCCATCCGGTACTTGCCCAGGGCATACATATCGTAAAGATCGCCGCCGACATGCTTAGCCGTGACCATGCTGGTCGCGATCTCCAGGCTGCCGAACCGTTCAATGGGCGAAGGCAGAAAACTGTCCTGGATCGACTTGGCAATCGAGAGCTCTTTCTCGACGAGTTCGTGCTTTCTGTTTTCTTCTAAGAAGTTATAAATGCTCACACCCGTATTCATAAAAATCATCATAATAAACGGGCAAAAGACATCAATCCAAATCCCCCTGGTCATAAAGATCCCGAATGCGAAAGAGACAAAGAGAAAAGAATATCCAACCGTATACGAAAAAGCGGCAATCGGCTGATTCCGCTTGCGAGACGTAGTCAGAAACACAATTCCCAGGAGAATAAAAAGAATAATCAAATTCGTCTTGGCGCTAACCCGATAGACATAACGATCCAGCAGGATACTGCTGAAAATATTTGCATGCAACCCCACCATCGGGTATTCCTTTTCCAAGGGAATCGCCTGCAAGTCCGAGGTGCCGGTAGCCGTCATGCCCACAAAACAAACCGCTCCCTTAAAATCATCCAACGGTACCCGGGGGGCCTTTTTTGCGGCCCTATCCTGCCATGCCCCCAAAACATCCACATAAGAATAATGTTTAAACGTCTGGCGCCAGCGGCCGGCATAATTCACCAGCATCGCCCCGCTGGAAGAAGTCGGAATGGTAAGCCGCGGGCCGATGGAGACCGCGTTCCAGTGAAAAACAATATTTTCTAAAGGAATACCCAAATAATCGCAGGCCATACGTAAGGAAATATGGGGCTTAAGCTCACCGTTAAAATCGATAAACAGCGGCACCCAGCGATTCTTTCCATCCGCATCCCGATAACTATTGATATATCCGGTGGCCTTGGCGGCATCGGCGAGTTTGGGTAAAATCGAAGCCGCCATCCCCTTGGCCTTGGGTAATTTCTTGGATTGAAGATCGCTTTCGATCCGAAGGACGTAGGGCAGGTAAACATTGCCGGCATCCTTAACCGAGGCGCTAAAGGCATCGTCCTCTTGTGTCGGATCCGTAAAAATAACATCGAACATCACCTGCTTGGTGCCTAAGGCCGAGAGGACATCAACGAGACTGGCGTGAAAATCGCGAGGCAAAGGCCAATAGCCCAGACTTTTTAAGGTGTCATCGGAGATTTCAATAAGGATAATTTTATCGGAGAAATTCTGGACCGGACGCAAGAAAAACCGCAGATCCAGCAAGATGTTTTCGTAAGAATCCAGCAGCCGCCAGGAAGAGGTAAGAACAACCAGGATCAGGACGAGACAGAAAAAAACAAGTTTGACAATGCGTCTTCGGAGGGATGCGTTAAACGGTAAGATTTTTGAAAACATTCAATAGCCCTGAGGCATCATTGGGGTATTTTAAAAGAACTCTTGCGCTAATTTATTTTATTGGCTTTTCTTTACCTTTATATAAAAGTTTCCAAGGATTGACCTTAACGTCAGCACTTAATTCTTCCAGATTCTTGCTGGTCGCATTTAAATTCGCCACAATCTCATCGATAGCCAAACGGTTGACCTTAAGCCGCTCATCAACATTGCCTGATATCGAAGAAATATTCTTCATCGAAGTATTCATATTAGCGACGATATCATCGATCGCCTGGCTGTTAACCTTAAGCCGCTGGTTAATGTTTTCCGAAATCTCTTTTAAGCTGTCCGCAATCGCATCGCCTTTGGCCAGCAGGCGGTCAAAATCTATCGGCTCCTGCGCTTCAATCAAGGCATCCTGGGCTAAGAAATTTCCACCGGGGTTACCGGCTGAAAGCTCGACATATTTCTCACCTAACATACCCATGATCTTTATAAATGCCTTGGCCCCTTCACGGATTTTGGCCTCTTCTTTAATCCATAGAGTCAACTCCATCTTGGTATCCTGGTCGTAAACAAGGCGAATATCCTTGACCGAGCCAACCTCCATACCGTTTAACCGTACGGGCGCGTTTTTTTCCAGGCCGTCAATACGATAGAAAGAAGTCTTTACCGTATAGCCCTGCTGGGTAAATTTGAAATTACCCACCTTGAAGGTTAAAAAAAGCAGCGCCGAAACCGCGATCGTTACCAGGATACCGATTTTTGCCTCATTTGTTAGCTTCATTCGTAGCTCCTTTGATTATTCGGCTAGGTCTTTTAAATAATCATCGCCTTTGTCGATAAAATTAACCGGGCCTTCTGTTTCCCCGCGTATAAATTGTTGGACGATTGCATTCTTTGAATTTTTTATATCTTCGGGTGTTCCTATCTCCAGGACCCTGCCCGCGTGAAGCATCGCCACACGGTTGGCAATGCGAAAAACGCTGTTCATGTCATGGGTCACAACCACCGAAGTAATCAGCAGTTTCTTGCTTAAATCCAAAATAAGCTTGTCGATAACGGCCGCGACAATGGGGTCAAGGCCGGCTGTAGGCTCGTCGTAAAAAACAATTTCCGGGTCCATGGCAATGGCCCGGGCAAGCCCCACCCTTTTTTTCATCCCGCCGGAGAGCATGCTCGGCATCAGATGTTCAAAACCCCTTAAACCCACAAGGCCTAATTTCATTTTCACGATGATATTGATGATATGCGGATCCAGCTTGGTATGCTCACGCAAGGGCAAACTGACGTTATCCTCGACGCTCAACGAATCCAGAAGAGCCGAAGACTGAAAGCACATGCCAAATTTTCTTTTTGTTCTGTCCTTCTCGTCCTTGGAAAGCGTGGTCAAATCCCTGTCACCGATAAAAACCTTTCCCTTATCGGGAACCAGGGCTCCGGTCATATGCCGCAATAAAGTACTTTTGCCACAACCTGACCCGCCCATGATAACAAAGGTTTCCCCCTGGTAGATATCCAGGTTGATGCCGTTTAAGACCTTGCGGTCTCCCAGGGTTTTATTAACATTCTGGACAGAAATGGCAACTTTTTTGTCTTCCATGTCGACCTATAGGTTAGAAAAATAATAGATACCGGTTAAAACACAGTCCGCGAGAATAATTAAAATGAAGCTCGTAACCACACTTAGAGTCGTGGCCTCGCCGACACCCACCGCTCCTTCGCGCGTCTTAATACCCTGATAACAACCGACCAGCGAAATAATCAAAGCAAAAACAATAGATTTGGAAAGGCCGGTATAAATATCCTTAAGCGATAAAAATTTTAAGGCCGTTTGGATATACAATGCCGAGTTGATCTTCAGATTAAAAACACCCATCAAATACCCGCCGAGCATACCCGAAAAATCCCCGATGATTGTCAGGCACGGCAACATAATCAACAGCGCCAGAACCTTGGGCGCCATAAGAAACCTGACCGGATGAATGGCCATGGTTTCTAGGGCTTCGATTTGCTCGGTAACCTTCATTGAACCGATTTCCGCGGTAATCGCCGCTCCGACCCGACCGGCGATAACAAGGGCGGTTAATACCGGCCCTAACTCGCGGCATAGGGAAATAGAGACAAGGCTAGAGACATATACCACCGCACCGACCTGGGCCAGCTGGTAGGCCGCCTGCATCGCCAAAACAACGCCCGTAAAGAAGGTAACGAAGAAAACGATGACGATCGAGCGGATGCCCATAAAAACCATTTGCGTAAAGACGTGCGGCGTATTGAGAGGTTTTTTCTTAAAAGGGCCGACAAATATCCAATAGAGCGTCTCGGCGGAGAGCTTGGAAAAATCAACAAGCACAAAACAGCCGTATTTTGTAAAAGCGCCTATTTTCTCAAAGAATTTAATCATGCGATTACCCGGCCTTTACCACTTCGTCCACATTCGCAAAAATGCTGAAAAGCTTATCAAGTCTGGTGATTTCAAAGATACTCTTAATCTTTGCCGACATCTGCACCAGATACATATGCCCCTGGTTTTTCTTCAGCCTCTGCATCATCTCGATTAAGGTTGCCAGGCCCGAACTATCGATATAGGCTACTTTCGAAAAATCAACAACAATCTTGGAGACTTTACGTTCAACCAAGTCCGTAAAGGCTTTGCGCATCTGCGGAGAAGAATTAAGGTCTATCTCCCCCTCTATGGATACGACCATAAACCCGTTGATTTCGGATTGGCTAATATTCATCTTGCCCCCCTTTTTTTCTTCAGCTTTTTAATCATCCTCAGGCAACTGCCATTGCGCTCAAAAATAACCTTGTCCATTAATTTACGTATCAGAAAAACACCCCGCCCGCCGCACCGCTCTAAATTCTTCTCGTGGGTCGGATTCTTGCACGTCGTATGGTCAAAACCCTCGCCTTGGTCACGCACAACAATTTCGACCGCGTCCTTGCCCTTAACGACATCCACGTCAACGGTCAAACGAGGATCATTCTTATTGCCATGCTTCATGGCATTAATAAGGGCTTCCTCAAAACTCAATTTTATATCAAACAGTAGAGAAGAATCAAGCTTTAAATCGCTCAAGGAATCCAAAATCTTTTTGCTGGCGTGCTTGACGCTCTTTAAATCCGTCGGGAATCTATACATTTTGATAAATAGTTTTGACTGATTTCTTTTAAAACCAACCTTTAAAACAGCCCTATTCAGGCTTGGGTGAAAGCGCCGCCACAAGATTGCGGCTGGACACAATGCCAATCAATTTTCCATCCTTGACGATGGGCAAGTGCCTAAAAGGCGACATGCACATAATTTCGTGAATCTTATTTAAGCCCTGACAGATATCGGCCGTGACCACTTTTTTAGTCATAATCGAGCGCACCTTCGTCTTTCGCGCCGGCAACTCGCCGCAAACCACCCTTTTAACAATATCGCGCTCGCTGACGATACCGGTAATCCGTTCTTTTTTTAAAATGACCACAGCGCCGATATTATGCTTCTTCATAAGATTGGCAACGTCGAAAACCGTATCGTTTTCTCCGGCAACCACCACGCCGCTGGTGATCGAAATAGCAAAACCCGTCTGCTTTAACATCCCCTGGCTCCTTTCAACCTTTTTTAAGGGCCGTGTTCTCCTTCTGGAGAATGTCTAATTTAGCCTCGGCCTCTCTGAGCTCGTCTTTGATCTTTTCCATGCCTTCGAGTTTTGTCTTAAAATCTTCACAAATCTTTTCCAGGCCGGCGGTCTGGGTGCGATTCTTGGCCAATTCGAGCTGCGCCATTCGTTCCCGTTCGGTCAATTGGGCATTAAGCTCTTTTAACTTCGCTAATTCCCCGTTATCGCTCGCCATCGCCGGGGCTGAGGCCGCGCCGCCTTTTTTCTCCTGAAGATCCTTGACCTGCCCCTTCAGGCTTTCAATAAGCCCCAGCGCGCCCTGCGCTTGCTCGGTCATCTTGGCGGTAATCGCCGCAATCTCGCTTTCCAAATGCTGAATTTTCTGCTGGTCGGCTTCTTTTTCGGCTTTTAACTGTTCGGCGAGCGCCTGTGCTTCAGTAATCCGTGCCCGGCTTTTTGACTCTAAATCATCGACGACGGCCCTGGCCTCCTGTTCGGCCTTACTGGTCAGCTCGAGGCTTTCGCGGACCGCCTCGAGTTCTCCCGACAAAACCGTCAATTCCGTTTTTGTTTTCTTTTCTGAATCTTTGGCAAGAATAAGATTTCTCTCAGCGGTTTCCAGTTGAGCACGCGGAACAATCGACTGCGGGTCGGGAATGGAAAAATACGCCCTGAATAAGAATACGACACCTGCGATAAAAAGAATGATCCCAAAGACGCTGAACGCGACTACCATGCCATTGCTTTCCTTAAATCACTCCGTTATTACTTTTCAAAAACAATTCTTTCTTCGCCTGATTCGGAAACAACCCGCGCCCGATATCCCATCTTCACTAAACAAGCAACAGTCTTCTTTTTTATCCTTGAGGCTAATGCCGGATCACGCAAAATCTTTTGTGCCATCTCAACATATTCCCGCATCACCTCATCGGAGAACTGTTTAAGATATTTCGCTGTCCGTTCATTGGTCAGCTGCGCATTTCCATTTGCTTCGCGAGAAATCCGGATACCTTCTGCGGCCATGCGGGCATATTCATCTTCACTCATCGCCCAGCCTTGGCCGACGAGCATCAACAACGCTACAACGACAGAAATACAGTACTTTTTAATTCTTTTCGGCATCCTAGAGATAGGCGTGTCGCGAAAGATATCCTGCATAATCCGCGACCGCATCCTCCAATTCCGTAAAAGATTTTTGGTAGCCGCTTGCACGCAATTTATTCATATCGGCTTGCGTAAAATACTGATACTGCGCGCGCATGTATTCCGGCATATTAATATACTCGATAATCGGCTTTTTGCCAACTGCTTTAAAAAGAGCATGCGCAAGGTCATTCCAACTGCGCGCCTTACCGGTTCCGACGTTATAAATGCCGCCGAGGGAAGGGTTGCTAAAGAAATACATTACCACATCCACGGCATCCTTGACATAAATAAAATCCCGTTTTTGCTCTCCGTCTGCATATTCCTTTTTATAAGATTTGAAAAGCCCCATCTTGCCTTCTTTAACAACCCGTTCATGGGCCTTGGCAACAAGGCTGCGCATTTCGCCCTTGTGGTATTCGTTAGGCCCGAAGACATTAAAAAACTTCAGGCCCGTGAACTTATCGACCGCACCGTGGTCCAAAACCCATTCGTCGAATTTTTGCTTCGATTTTCCGTACAGGTTAAGAGGCTTGCAGCGGCGGGTCGAGGCATCATCATCGTGATAGCCCTGAGCGCCGTCTCCGTAAGTAGCGGCCGAACTGGCATAAATCAACTTTACCTTGTGATGCAGGCACCACTCGGCTATTTTGCGGGAATACCCAAAATTATTTTCTTCGAAATAAGCCGCATCCTGCAGAATCGTCGAACTGCAAGCCCCCATATGGATAACGCAATCGACGGAGGGCTGAAGCTTGTCAAGGCTGACAAACTCGATAAATTCTTTTTTATCCAGATATTGGGAGAATTTCTTGTTCTTTAAATTTTCTTTCTTAAGATCGTCGTCCATGTGGTCGACAGCGACGATATCGTTTCGGCCGGCCGAATTAAGAGCAGCCAGTATGCAGCTTCCGATAAAACCTGCGGCTCCGGTTAAGACAATCAATCTTTGTTCCTTTCTAAATGTCAATTAAGCTGGCTTAAAATAAATTCCCCCACCCGTTGTCCGATACGATAGGACATCAATTGGTAATCCTCTTGATTAAGGCCCACGATTTCGCGATAAGAAAAAACAAGGACGTTTTTTCCTGTTTCCGGGTCGCTCATCTGGCCTTCGATGGCCAAAAATGACTTCTCCTGCCCGGCAACCCATTTCGTAACGCCCCGGGATTCTCCCAATGCCGTCACGTGCCCCTTAAGAACAAGATCCGTATTCTCGGCATCTTCATTTGTCAAGATTCTAAAAGGGGTCCTTGCTTTTCCCAGAGTTTCCATAATGCCCTTAAAAGCCATCAGGGAAATCTTCTCCATCTTGTCATTTGCCTCAACGCCCGGACCAGGCCTAAAGGGAACAATCAAAAGATTCCCTCCGCTTTTAAAGGCCGCCGTATCTAAAACCCTGGCTTCGTCAACCAATTCATCAACCTTCGGCATCGTCGATCCCTTGATTTGCTTAGAGGCACATCCGGAGATGATACAAACTATTACAAGCAAACAACTTATAAAATACTTTCTTTTCATGAATCTTCCTTAAAATATTGTTCTCGACATCATCAAATTAAATCCAATCCCCAGGACAATCGACATCACGCAGATAACCCAAAGATACGCGGCCAGGACCTTGCCGCCAAAGGATTTCTTCACGGCAAAAATCATTCCATAACTTGTTATCGGCCCGACCAAGAGGTAAACCATCACCGGCCCATAGGCCATGCCGCTTTTAAGAAACGCGTCCGCCATCGGCACATTGCCTGTTGAGCATACGTAGGTTGCCAGCCCAACGATAAGAGCGAATACGTAGCCCCACACCCCCGACAGATACTGCTTAATCAAATGTTGTGCAGGCGTAAAAACCATAATCAGGCTGGCAATAACCACACCAAGCAATAACTCCAACCCGATTTCTTTTGGGAGAGTTATAAGGCTGTAGGTAAGAACGCTTTTTATCCGAGTGAACAGATCATGAGAATGCTTTACGCCTCCCTGTTTGCCTTGCGAAACCGTACAGCAGCAATCATTTCCCGGACCTTTCTCAAATTCCCCCTCGGGCTTAGATACTTCAGATCGGGACATCACGTTTCCGATCAGGCCCATTATCAGCCCCATCACGATAACCGCGAAGAATATATACAACGTAAATGCCGGCCCCATTAATTTCCAGCAGATAATTAATGCCGGGGCTGATGTCGCGGGAGTCGTAACCAAAAATGCCAGCACCGGCCCCAACCGGGCGCCTTTGCGCTTCATGGTTAGGGCAATCGGTAAAGACCCAAAACAGCAAACCGGCAAGACAACGCCGATTAACGAAGCGGCAAAAATCGGCATAATCCCTTTTTGTCCTAAATATTTTTCGATAATATTCGAGGGGATAAATTCGTAGAGGATACCGCTGAGAAGAAACCCAATAAGTACCGAAAACCACAACTCCTGGATATAATGGCTAAAGGTACCCAAGAATGCATCTATGAATTCCATCTATATGCACCCCAATTATTTACAAATACAACAATCTCTTTTTATACTTTGCTTAGCGCTGCTTCTTCTGGCTTACATCCTTTTCATCATAGATCTCGCCAAAAAGCTCCTCCAGGACATCCTCCATCGAGATAACACCGATATTCTTTTGAGAATCATCCCGGACAATAAACAGATGCTGGTTGTACGCCTGGAATTTTTGTAAAAGCGCATCCGCCTTGATGCGATGATTGACAAATATCGGCCTGGTCATGAATTCCTTGACATAAATACTTTCCTCATCAGCCGCGATGTGCCTCAAAAGTATTCTATGCTCAACCACGCCGACAATGTCCGTGGGATCTTTGCCATAAACCCCGATACGGCTAAAACGCGAATCGATAATTTCTTTCTTAAGTTCGCCCAAAGTCTTGTCGGCCGGCAAAGAGAAAAGCTGACTAATGGACTTCATCATCTGATAGGCCTTTAAATCGTTGAGCTTAAAAACGCGATTACATAAAACTTCCTCGTCTATTTCAACGGTACCTGCATCCCGCCCGAGTTGCAACATCATTTTTATTTCCTCCTCGGTAACCCGGGGCAATTTAGCGCGTTTCATAAAGGGAAGCGCACTGGCCATAATGAGCTCAACCAACGGCCGCATGACCCACACCAGGGCCGCCAGAGGCCGGGCGATGAGCAAGGAAACGGATGTCTTGTAGCGCTCCCCTACGGTTTTGGGGATAACCTCTCCCAAGATAATAATCGAAAAAGTCATCAGCGCAGAAGCAATCGCCAGCCATTGATCGCCGTAAAGATTGGCAACCATCTCCCCCACAAAAATGGACCCGACAATATTAACCGTATTATTCAGGATAACGATGGCGCCAACGGTCGCATTAATGTTCTCTTTAATATACAGGAGGGCTTTGGCACTCTGGCGATGTTCTTCGGCCATGGTTCGAGCACGAACCAAGGGAAGGCTTAAGATAGCCGCCTCCGACATGGAGCACAAGGCGGATAACACAATAACCACAGTAAAGAATATCAACAACGAGAACATTTTCTAACCTTTAATCTTGCACCGCGAAGAAAGACATAAATATACCGGACTCTTCCGGAACCGCTTATTATGGAAGAAAACCAAGCTTTACTTCAATCATTATATAGGTTTAGGGGGGTTTTGCATACTGGAAAGTTGCGAAAATCTGTTAAATCTTTACACCGGGGATATCATCGATATTGAGGCGAACACGAATATCCTTGTAAATCTCCTCCAGATTGACGCTATGGGTAGGACGGCATAGCAGGTATCCTTGCCCGGCATCAACTCCGAGGTCAATTAAGATGTCCAAGTCTTCTTTTTGCTCGATGCCTTCGGCGATGGAGATAATATTATTTTCCTTGCAAAAAGAAACGATAAACTTGACCAAGCTGCGCCGGATAGGATCGTTCTTCAAGTTTTGGATCAGATGGATATCAATCTTGACGACTGAGGGCCTTATTTCGACAATCGATTCAAGGCTGGCATAGCCCCCACCGACATCATCGATCGCAATATCAAAACCATAGTTACGATAAAACCTTAGGCGTTCATAAAAAGAATTGTAATCAGATACCAGCGAACGTTCGGTTAATTCCAGGACGATATTCTTAGGATTAACGTTATTTTTATCAAAAATCGATTTGATCTTAAAGAATTTCGGGCTTTCGACAAAAAACGGATTACAGTTTAAGAATAATCTCGCCTCTTCGGAACAACGAGGCATGGATTCCAGGGCCTTTTGCCAGGAAATCATTTCAAGATCGCAATATAAGCCGAACCGTAGCGCGGCTTTAAACAGCAGCTCGGGATTGGACAATATGCTCTTGATAGGCGGCCGGCTTAGGGCTTCGAACCCGAATATCCTGAAGGGTTTAAGGAAAAATATCGGCTGATAAAAAGGAATGACCAACTCTTCTTTGACAATCTTTTTTAACTCAAGAATAACAACCTCATTATCGCTCGTTGACTCATCAAAGAATACGCTACGGCGCAGGACCGCCTCCATCCGCGCCAGCAACTCTTCATGATCAAAAGGCTTGGTCAAATAATCATCGGCCCCCAGATAAAGGCCTTCGATTTTGTCTTCAAACAAATATTTTACGCTAACAATAATAATGGGGATATGGCGAGTGGTTTTTCCTTCGCGCAGGCGCCGGCAGACTTCGAAACCCTCAACGTCCGGGAGAATAAGATCCAATAAAATTAAATCCGGCTTGGTCATGGCTTTCTCTATAGCCGCCGAGCCGGAATCTGCAATGTCTACCTCATAGCCTCTGGTTTCCAATATGAGGGACATCATTTGGGCGATATTTCTTTCGTCATCAACGATAAGTACGCGTTTCTTGTTCGTCATGGCTTCCTTAGTGCTTGTTTGGCTGTCTATATATTAACAAGTCCTGACGCTGAAACCTTGTCGATTCCGAAAAAAAACGGCATCCCTTCTCTCTAAACACTTCTAGAAGGATGCCGTGGCTTTCACCCAATTTAAGTATAGACTAGGCGTCAAGAGAAGACCAGAAAATTTTAAAATATATCTCATTATACATCAATAGGTTACAACTAACTTATTTATTTCTTAATTAAAATTTCTGCCCGCACAGAAATCGCTACCTTAGAAATAGTCTAACTTTCACAGGCAAACCATGGCAGAAAAATCAGGAAGAATGAACGCCCGGATAATAAAATAGTCAACTTTTAATTAGGATAGGCGGCTTTCACGTAGGCAATTTCTGGCTGATAACCGGAAATCTATTGGGCCTGCCCCCGCCCATCAAATCGTTCTTCTCGCTCAAAATAAAATAATGAACTAAAACGCGGCTTGGTTTTACTGGAGATTTGTTTTAAGGGTACCTTCGGAAAGTCGACAAACCCGGCTATCAGAAAATTATTTCCACATTTGACTTTGATACTGTTTGACCATGCGCTGCGTATTAAAAAACGCGCTCTTCTCAATGCAGCAAATCATTTTATCAATCCAGGGACTGTCGATGTTAATTTTACCATCGTTATTTGTTTCATAATAAAGTTTCATGACTCCTTCAAGCGTATCGCAAAGCGCCTTGGAATCTTCGTCCAAATGCTGATCCGATTCCTTGCCGATATCGCCACCTTTATGTTGGTAACCAAAAAACCAGCCGATATCATCCTTAACCGCCTCCACCACCCAGCCATCCACTGTGCTCATCTGCAAAACGCCGTTTAATATCGCCTTCATCCCGCTGGTACCCGATGCCTCAAATGGCGGTATAGGATTATTGAGCCACACATCAACCGAATTGGTAAGCAGTTTTCCAAAGTATGTATCGTAATTCTCTAGCAATACTACTCTTATGACATCTTTATACCCGTTAAGCTGGTCAATGCGGTTTAATATATCGTCAATATAGGCAGCGCCTAAGTTGTCATTCGGGTGCGCCTTACCGGCCATAACCAGCTGGATAGGGCCGAGCGAGTAAGCCATTTTGACCAACCGGTCCACATCGCGGAGAATAAGAACCGGCCGTTTGTAACCCGCGATTCTTCGAGCCCAGCATATGGTAAAAATATTTTCCTTAAGCTGCCAGCCTTTAAGAATGCTCATCAGTTGACGCTTGTTTTCCTGGTGCGCCTCAAAGACCTCCCGGCGAAAAGCTTTATTTTTTGAAAGGGTTGAAATACGTGACAGCCGTCCGGGATTATCCCGCCAGTCTCCGAAAAAGTCCTTATGCTTGTCAAAAAGTTTTCTGAAGCTCTCCGAAAGCCAGGTATGGGTATGGACGCCATTGGTAATAAAGCCTATCTTCTCGTCAAAAGCAGGAAACTGAAAACGCATCACCTCTCCGTGTTTCATAGCAACGGCGTTGACTTTATTGCAATTATTCAGTGCCATATAAGTTAAGTTAATTTCATCCGAACTCGGCCTTTCTTTACCGAATTCTTCCAACGCGCTTACGTATTCGGGTTTGAGGATGCGGGCAACATCGGATAATTTAAAACGGTCGTGGCCGGCCGCTACAGGCGTGTGACAGGTGTATACAAATTTCTTTAGTAAGGCCCCCGCGTCATCCTTGTCTTTAAGGTTGACGTATTTTTCAAGAAGCGCGAACGCCGCATGGCCTTCATTAAGATGATAGCGATAAACCTGATAACCTAAACTCTCCAGGGCCTTGACTCCCCCCATCCCCAGAATCGCGCGCTGATATATTTTCCACCAGGCATTATCGCTGCGGTAAAGCTGATCAGTCAACTTTTGAAACGGCTCAGAATTCTCGGGCAAGTTAGAATCAAGGAGAATAATCGGACAGGCGGTTTTCTTGTCGTGACTGTAAACGTAATACTTCCAAAGTCTTAAGTTAAGCGGCCCCTCCTGGGTTTCTAGCGTAACAATGTTCTTAAGCGGAATAAGGCCCGGATAACTGTGAGGATCCCACGCTTGCTGCTCGGGAACTTGCCCGTGTTTGTACCAAAATCTCTGCTTAAAATATCCCTTGTTCCAAAGAATGCCGATACCGACAACCGATAGCCCCAGATCCGCGCAGCTTTTCATGGCATCCCCGGCCAAAACCCCTAAGCCGCCCCCGTAGATCGGGATATCGATCATCTTATCGATTTCGACTTTAAAAAGGTAATCACATAACCAATAATTTGAAAATACCTCGTGGGTAAAAAATTTATTTTTATTGCTCATGGGCCGGCTGAGGCTAAAGGTATTGTAAATGCTGGGGGCAATACCGAATTCCATAGAAAAATAAGCCACAGAATTTTCTTCTTCGGAAATGAGATTCTTTTCTGCCTTGAGGATAGGACTGATGGGAAAACCGAAAAACTTTTCCTTGTTGATATCACCGATATAAGTTTCTTTAAAGCTCTCAACCAGCCCGGCAAAATCACTGAAGGTATATTCGACTTCTTTTTTCTTCCTGGGACGTCCCAATAAAGCCTCCCTTGGTTTCGGTAAACGAATGAATTTATTATAACAGAAAAAGATTATGTATGTTTATACGAATAAATTTTTTAAATAGGCGGCCGCCTTGGACTAGAAACGCTCCTTTGCGCGCAATAGCTCATAGCCCGCGGTTTCATGTAGGGTAACCCCCTTCTTCTGGCCCATAAAATTCAAAAAGCCTCCTGCCGTTCCATCGGCATCATCAAAGGATTCAACAATAAACGCGGCTCTTTTACTTCCCAAGGAATCAATAAAAGCAATGCCTCGCTGACCTCCCAAAACACACAAAGCCGTTGACAGCGCATCCGCCTCCGTCGCCGTAGGGGCAATCACGGTCGCACTCATTACTGCTGTTTCCGGAAAACCCGTTATTGGATTAATAATGCGCGGCCAACGGCGCTCCTGAATTTCGTAATACCGTTCGTAGCTTCCGGATGTCGAAACCGCCCTATTCATAAGCTCAATAACATCAATAACTTTAGAAGTATCGAAAGGATCCCGTATGCCGACCTGCCACGGTTTGCCCTGGCAATTTAATCCCGAAGCCAAAAGTTCGCCGCCGGCATCAACCAAAAAGTTCTTAAAACCATTTCCCTTTAAAATTTCGCCGGCCTCGTCCGCCGCGTAACCGCAAGCGATACCGCCAAGATCGATTTTCGTTTGATTATTTAAAAGCCTTACCCGGTTATTGGTGAGAAATTCAATATTCTTAATCCCGACCGAGCTTCTTGCTTGCAATAATTCGGCTTTTGCCGGAATTCGATTTTCCTGCTCGGCTTTTTTCCATAATTCTGTCAGCGGGTAAATCGTAACATCAAAAATACCTCCCGTCACCTGCGAAATCTTCACAGAGTCTTCTAAGAGCCCGTAGGTGTCCGCGCCGACAATAACCGGCGCCGGATAAGACCGGTTAACCCGGCCGACATCGCCTTCAGGATTTGAGACATTCATACGCCGGTTTATGTCTTCCAGGCGTTCCCAGGCTCGAGCAAAGGCTTTTTGTACGGCTATTTCCTCGCCTGCGTCACTACAAATATCCAGGCGGACAATGGTTCCAAAAAGCGGCCGGGATTCGCTATATTTTACCGCCGGAGATAAAGAATTAGTATTTTGACAGCCGACAAGAAAGATAGCGGCTAAGGGGAAAAAAATGTTTTTCTTCATAGTGCAGATCGGACAAGAAATTTACGGCCAAAGAATAAATACCCGGCAATGGCACAAAAAGACAGGATACATAAAAAATAGGCAGCCAACGACAACATCAGATACGGCACCTCGTATTTAAAAACAACGCGGTGCTCACCGGCCGGCAACAGCACCGCTTTAAAGGCGTGATTTGCTATAAAAACTTCCGTCGGCTTCCCGTCCAGGGCAGCCTTCCAGCTATTGTCGTAGGCATCACCGTAATACAATACAGCAGGGCTTTCCGTTTTGGCAAGAATTTCAACAGTATTAGGCCCATAGCGGATGACCTTGGCGTCATCGGGCGGACTCGGCCGTTTGTTCAGCATATAAATCTTTCTTGGCAGGGTCGGTTTCGAATTGTCGGATTCCAAAAACAGCCCCTTGCCTGAAACAAATTTCATCAACGTTTGACGGTCCCGGCTGGCATAAAACATTTGGCCGTCTACATCCGTCGCGAAAGGAAATTCGGGAAAGAAATAACGCGAAACCATGTCTTCCGAATCCTTAAACTCCAGCTTAAGATGCGGCGCAAAACCTATATAAAAAAGGAGATTGTGGTAAATTCCCGGCATAGCTTCCTGAAAACTATGTTGCGGAACAGTCACGACTCCGTCGAATAGCTGAGTATGGACTGACTCTTCAATCTTCTCCGTGCCGCGGCCTCCTAGCGAAAAATATTTCCACGGCATCCGCAAACCGGAAGAAATTCTTCGAGAAACAGCATCAAGCTCTTTCGGGGACGGTGTATTCGCCCTCTCCAGCGTAAGCGTATCGTCCAGGTCTGAAATGTTCATTCCTGCCAGCTTAGAAACCGCATCGTCATCAGCCGAAAGAAGCAGGCTGTTCGCATAAATTTTAACAAGGGGAGACGTAACGCCCAGCGATAATTTCAACTTATCCGATGGCAGCGAACTAATCAGGTCGTAATAACGCCGTGACAAAAACAGCACATCGCAATGCCAGTAAGCCGGCAAGGCACTGCGCAAGTTCATCTGGTGGACAATCGAATTCGCATGAGTTCCCCCATAAGCCGCCGGCAATACTGGAGAGCGAAACGGGCGATAATCAAGCGTTAATCTTTCCCTCAGCATACGGCTATGCGCCAGCACTCCCTTGTTCTGATCGCGCCCGGCAATCAACGACCCGTAATAAAAAGTAGCGTCTAAGATAAAGACGAAAAATAAGAATCCCAGATAGAACGTAAATAGGCGCGGCTTCTCAGCGGTTTTTCGTGCCAGGAAAAAGATGCTGACGAAACCCAAAAGAAAAAGAAGATACAGGCGTTTTATGGGGAGGTCTCCTAAGAATTCCAAATCCCTATAGCCGATACTGGCCATCATGACAAAAAGAATGGTCAGGACCAGAGCGGTTAATCCGGCGATAAACATCCGCATTATTGCACGCGAAATCATTATCCTGCACAGGACGCGATAGTTAAGCAGCCGGCAAAAGCCAATGCAGCCGGCCGTACTGGCGAAAATCAGAAAGGCCGGGTATAGCAATTGCCGCTGATTAAACATTTTAAGAAACGGCAATGCCGGCTCGGCAAAGACAATCAATCCGCTCGAAGACCACGTCATCAGGAATGCGCTCATTGCTGCCGAACAAAGGTAGAGCCATAGAGCCCTGTTGCGCCCAAAGATCATGCCGAATAAAACTCCGATAACTCCTAAAAACCCAAAATAAACAGTTCCGTCCGCGATGGACCTCAGGCGATAGAAAAACGGGAACAAGCACGAACTAAATTCCCGCCCTCGCCTCATCGGAGACTCTTCCATATTCGTCTCCATATAATCGATCGGATCTTTTTTAAAGATTGATAACGTGCGGCCGCTTCCCTTGGCTTGATGAACACGTACATAGGCAAAATTTTCGCTCTTTTGATAGTTGGCATGCGAAATAAGAGCCGGGGACAACATCGCCGCTATCATCACAAGCCCCAAGAGCCCATGCCGTATGCTGATGCGCCCAAAGAACAACTTAAAGGATTCAACGGACTGTTTAAATCCAACTACAAATGCGCAGATTCCGATAACGCCGACAAAGATAAGAGTATAGGCAGGATTATAAATCAGCAGGCTGACACAAAACAGAAGGATAGAACCGTAAAATGCCGGAAAAAACGGGCGAGGCTTGTGAAAAGAATCCAAAAAATATTTCAATGATGCCAATAACAGCGGCCAGTAAACAACAAAAATGACCCCGTCTTGCAACAAACAAATCGCCATTGCATAATAAAGAAATGCAGCCCCCAAAAGAGCGATCGTGCTGTGACGGCAATGCTGTTTAAGGAGCCAAAACATCCCGATAAAAATAGGAAAGTTTCTCAAAATAATCCAGGCCATATACACCTGAAAGACATTGAGCGAAAATACCTTTCCTAAGAACACCGAAACTGCGAACAAAGGCTCCAGCATCCCTCCGATCATGAACACAGGATAAAACGGAGTGCCGCAGGCCGCCATCGGGTCCCAGAGAGGGATTGTGCCGTTGAGCAGTGACGATATCGCGTAATAATACCCGTGCGCATAACCGTTATAGCAATCGCCGTTAGGAAAGAGCTTAAAGGCGAAAACGGCATAGGGCATAGCCAAAAGGATTACGATGGAAAAGATAACTTCAAACCGGGGAGGAATATTTTTTAGCCTGTGCGAGAGGGCAAGAGCGGATTTTAAATGGTGGCGGTCGGGAGATTTCATGGGGTATTTTCTAAAATAAGATCAAAACGCCAGTCGACCGTTTCCGGTTCCCCAGGCCGGTAAAAAGGATTAAAGGAATCACGAAATTGATAGCGGATATTCTGCTTATCCAGAAAACCGGCTAATTGATTTCGGTCGAACAGTTTTATCAAGGGGGATTCCTTTTCTCTGATATTTTTTCCAATCTTAAATGCGCCTTCACAATACCGTAAATAATCGCCTTTGGCATTATCGTAACGCGCCGACCCATTCCTGTCAGGCAATTGCCCCAAAAGCGCGCGGCCTCCCTTTTTTAAAACACGCACAATCTCCAAGAGAGACTGCTGGATATACCAGTCATCCTCGATATTAATAAAAACAAAATAAGACAAAACCCGGTCGACGGATTCGGATTTCAAAGGAATCCCAGCGGCCTGGCCGCACACAAAACTTCCCCTGCCGCAAACCTCTTGGGCTAGAAATAGCATTTCCCGGGAAATATCCACCCCAAATATCTTCTTTGCGTAAGGCCTTAGGGCGCCGGCTATCCATCCCCCGCCGCAGCCTAAATCGAGCAAGACATCCGACTTCCCGATATTTAAGCCTCGGGCGATATGGCGAGTCATCAAATCAACCTTCTCTTTCGGCCATTCGACCCCCTCAAAAATTTCCCATTTACTTAAAAGCCATTGCTTATCTTTATAACGCCCTCGCGTACGCCGCGCCCAGTGATCAAAAATTTCTTTTAGCTCCATAACTGTTCCCTTACGCTAAATACGGATAGATAAGATGGCTCCCTAATTTCAGCATAAAATTCGGCATCCAGGGAAGCGTAAACGTCCGGGTCATCACTTTTAAAATTCTTTTCTGGCTGAATTTATAATCCGGCGGCGCAAAACCCAGATGGGTAATATCCAGCCGCCTCGCGCCGGTATGGTCCTTAAACATCACCAGGCCTGTTTGTTCGTAGCCGCTTGAGCCCATATCCAGGAATTCCAGATTCCGTTCTTTGGCAAATTTGATACCTTCCCACATCAAAATATTGTTCGGCCTTAGCTTCAGGCAATCACGATCGGAGGTATTGAATTTATAATACAGAGTATTGCCGCAAATAAGAAAGACCGTCCCTCCGATAAAACGGCCGTCTTTATCAAAGGCCCCCAGGAGAACCCCCTGGCCTTGATCGACATAATCCCGCCAGATAATGTCAAAAAACCTGTACGGCTGGGGAAAAAGACGGTATTTGTTTTTGCGTAACTTCAGATGAAGCCCGTAAAACTTCCTCAAACCGTCCTTGCCGCATCTTTTCACCACCACCCCGGCCTTGGTTGCCTGCTTAACCGGCGAGCGGAACGAATCATGCGTTCCTTTCCAAAGCCTGTCCAAGTCCGGACGGACGTCAAGGATATGAAAACGTTCCTTGCTTAAAACCTTAAAATTCTGATTTCCCCGGACTGTCTCATCCCGCAGGTTTCTTACCGCAATCCGGTAGTGCGGGTATTGGGCACGTAACTCTTCAAAAAACAACTGCCAATCCCGGGGATCTTCTATATGGCCATCAAAGTAATCGCAGTACGAGCATACGCAGATCTTCCACTCCAGAAAATTCTTAACCACCGAGTAAACAATATAGCTGGAAATTCTTCCCTCGCGCTCAACATACATAACAAACAGCTTAAGGTCGTATGTTTTCTGTAAAACAACCAGCCATTCGGGCGAAGAAAATAAATTGCGCTTTAATTCCGGCAGCTGCAAAGTCTCCAGCGCCTCTTTTAACAATACGGTTTTAACCACGCTCATCTCTTTCTGGCGGCATTACGGGCCGCTAGCCCACGGTTAATCGTCCCGATAACGGTCTTTAAATCGTAAATCTTTAACTCCCCCAACCGGTCGCGGTCCGACCGGTTAAGAAACCTCAGGGACTGAATCAAATTATCGTTATGCTCAAAAACAAACCGCTCCAGCATGGTACGGTTGAAGTGCGGGAATACCTTGACCGGCCGGATGTGTTTCTCGATAAAATCCAGATATTCAATCAAAGGCTTCTTAAACTTTATCTCATCGGCGGTATAAGAAACAAAGGCCTGAGGGTCAACCACCAGATAGCGCACGCCGTCCGCATACAGCACCAATAAAACCCTGAAATCCTTGGGGCACTCAACCACCTTCTTCGAATCAGCGAACAGCCCTTGAATGCGCCATTGCGTCGAACACGCCTGAAAATTTTTATCAGCTTGCTTCAAATATTTAACCGAAGATTCATAGTCGGATTCGGACTGAGCAATCGCCAACGATTGAACAACGCAAAAAGCAGCCATCACACAACCCCAAATCGATAAAACAACTTTAAAGCGCGCGTTTCTATATTCTTCAAGCAGATAGTCAATCAAGGACACAACCGCCAGGACCATAAAGGGAAGCATAATGCATAAATACCGTGCCCCCTTATCTGCCGTCAAGGAAAACACTCCCATCGTAAAACAAACCATCAAAAACGGAAAAAGCCGCTTCCACTCCCTTTTAAAGAGCAGATAAATGTTTCCAAAAAACAGAAGCCCAAACAGCAAACCTTCAAAGCGGAAAATATAATACGGATACGACAGGAAATTAAAAAGCTCCAATTGTTTTTCGGCCAGCTGGGTCTGGCGATACATCCAGGCGAACGTATTAACAGTGTTCTGTCCCCGGTCAAGCCCCCCGATGGCAAAAACCAAAAGAAGAAAAATAAGCGTGTGCCAGAGATATTTTCTAAAATTCGGCATTCTCTTTTCCGCAAGGCTGAGCAAGAATTCCGCGAAAAAGACAAAAACCGGAATAATAATCAGGCGATAATTGGAAAAGAAAGCCATCGCCAAAAAGAAAGACGACAAAAAAGTCCGGTAGCCGAATCTTGGCGGAAACAGATAGAAGTAGAAACCGATTATAAAAATAAACGTGCAAAACCCTTCCTGAAGGGCCAGGCGTGAATACAATACGTGGCTCGGCAAAATCGCCAATAGCGCCGCGCTTAACAGCGCGGCGCGAGAGGAATTAAACCCAGATTTTATCCCGTCATCAACGGGATAAAATCTGCCTTCGGCCGCCTTGGGCGGGGTTAACCCCGCTAGTCCCGACGATAATTTTTTTACGTCGGGACGCAGCGGCCCGGCGGGCGGATTTTGCCTGCCTTGCAAGAAGCGGGGCTGGGCAAAATCCGGGTTAAAAAACCTTCGGGCAAACAGAAAAACCAGCGGAATTGTCAGTGTCCCCGCCATCGCCGAAACCAGGCGGGGAAAATACCAGTCCTCCAGCCCTCCCCAAAAAACCCGCACATGGGAGATAAAAAACCACAGGGCCTTGCCTTCGCCCAAGGCCAGCCGAAAACATAGCCCCAAAGCACCCATAAAATTATGAAAATCCTTAGGCGGGTATTTCGTGATCAATTCCAAATATTGACGGTGCAAATCCAGGTAAAGGCCTTCATCATACAGAAAAAAATTATTAGCGGTAATTCGATAAAACCGCAGCCATATCCCGAAAAGGCAGACGGCTATGCCGGCGCCGATAAATATTTTTCGTACCATCCTATCGCGTTCTTCGCTCATTTATTTCTTGATCCCTAGTGCTAGATAGACCAGCGGCCGTAAAATACTCCACCAACCCGTTAACGGTTTCATCTTGGTATAGCCCTCGGCTTTAGGCGGATAGATCTTGGCTACCGGCACTTCTTTAACCTTATAGCCCAACACAATCGCCTTATAGAAAACATACGGCTCCAGCTCATAACGGTCAAGCCATTGCTGTTTAAGGTCAATGCGCTTATCTTCGAGGATGGACAGCCGGATGGCGCGAAAACCGTTGGTGCTATCGGTTATTTTCTTTCCCGTAATTAGGGAAAACAAAAGCGGATGAATGAGACGAGTCGCCACCTTTCGGTAAAACGGCATCCTGCCGTGAATACCCCCGGCGAGATAACGAGAACCCTGAACAAGGTCAAAGCCTTCCTCAATCGCGGCTTTTAACTTTATAATGTCATCCGCCGAATCCTTGTCGTTGCCGGAAACAAAGAAAACAGACTCGTAGCCATGGGTTTTGCCGTAATCGATAATTTGCCGGGTGGCATACCCTGCCCCTTTATTATCGGAATTGACAATGAGCTTAACCGGAAATTTCTGCTCAATTCCCTGCAGGGAACCGTCGGTGGAGGCATCGTCAATCAAAAGGACATCATAACAGGCATAATCATTAAACTTTTGAAGAACCCGATGGATCTTTTGTCCTTCATTATAAGCGGCAATACCGACCAGATATTTCTTCATATTCAGCACTTTCTTCCTTTTCTCCGCTCACACAATTACAGACCTATCCTGGGGCTATTTTCTCTTAAGCGCCACTAAATACTGACCCGCCTCAAACAATGAATACTTTTCTCTTAAATACTTAACCATAAGAGCCAGCGTCGTATGACGGGAATAATAAACCGCGGGAATTTCCCCGAAAAAAAGTTTTCTTTCGATAAAAACAAACTCAGGCCTTTGCGTTTCCAGCTGTTCAATAGTCTTTACAAAACGTTCCATGCTGTATAAATACGTCCCCCCAAAATCTTTCATCTTTAAAGACCGCGAACTAAGAAGCGGAAAGAAATAAAAGAAAGGTTTTCTGTCCGCTGCCATTAACAGCGCAGTTTCATAACCGCTGATCAGGCATACCTTTTCCCGGGGCGAGGTTATCCGGGAAATCAGCGCCACATCCTTCTCAAACGACAGCTCCTCTTTAATAAACTTTTTATTCTGCGCAAATAAATTCTTTGCCCGGTTAAAATAATTCGGATACACGAGAAACGCGTCCATGGTCATCACCGTAAAAACCAATCCTAAGGCCACCGCCGCCAACACCCCGCGCCTTACATCGAGGCGGACATGTCTTAGGCCGACGTCCAGCCAATAGCACAGGATTAAGACAAAAGGAATGCCCGCCCCGTAATAATTCGCCAAAACAGAGCGACAGATATAGTGATGGTAGAGGCAAAGCCCGTAGATTCCCAAGGTAATAACAAAAATATTCTCCGCGGAAATTTTCTTCTTAAAACACAGCCCGCCGATAAAGACAACCGTAAAAAGGTAAACCAAAGGAATACCCAAGCCTATAAAGAAATTAAGAAAACGTCTGGCCAAAAGGTTGTCATAGATCGGCAAAGCACCCAGACCCTGCAAGAAACCTTGAATGAACTCTCCTCTATTTTTCCAAAATATCGGCGCCCATAAACTCTGGCCGGTTAAGAGCCAGAGCAACCCCAACGATACTCCTATGGGAATAATAAAAAGCATGAGCGTCCAAAGAATACTTTTACGGTTCCCGCAAAACTTCTCACGGCACTGCGGAATCAACCACAGCAAAATAAGATATGTGTAGAGAGCAGCTAGCTGATAAGTACCCGTATCATTCATATATAACAAAGACAAACCCGTTATCAACGCCGCCCCAAAAAGATATCTCTTGGCCGCATGCCTCACGTGCCCCAAGAGCAGTAAAAGGAAAGCAATGTCAAAAATATACCTTAACACCGTCCCGCTGGGGGTCCGCCACACAAACGGATCGGCACCTTCGTTAAAAATCTGAAACTTAATCATCAAAGCAACCCCGATAAACGAAATCAACACGTCTTTTAACCAGACCCGCAGCAGGACATAGCTCAAAATATAGTAAAGAATCGAGCATAATATCATAATTAAAAGAACATGCTCGTAAGTAAAACTCCCCCATAATTTACAAATAGCGCTGACAAGTATAGGAAGCCCCATGCCGTATTGCGTAATCACATCTATGTAAAAAATACACCCCTTAGCAAATGCCCAGGCCGGAGCCATAATAAAACTATCAAAATGCAAGAAACCGTCAGCCGCAAACATTGCCGCCACCGCCCCCTCCCGGTCGGGGATAAAGATAACCAGAAAAATAAGCACCGGGATCAACAAATCACAGGCCCTCGTCACCCACGAGATTTTTCCGTTGCCGCTCCCCGGGCGTAAAAAGAATCGTTGGATCAAAATGTCTATTTTAAACCAAAATATTTTTACGACAGCGGCCAACCCGAGTGAAAAACAAAATAGATAGCGGAAGAAGTCCGCACCCCTAAAGATAATCATCTTGAACGCTACCAGCGACATAAGCCCTACCAGCAACGTCTCAACCACGGCAAAGCGAACCAGTACTCCTGAAAACTTACCACCCGCCAACCGTTTCTTAAAAATCAACAAAACCAGCGCCTGAATAAACAACACTGACACAATAAATACCCGATACAGCAGCATCTCTCTTTCCGGCCGAAGAAGTCCCATGGCCTCGGGGAAAAAAGACCCGTAGGGATTAATCGGCATGGGGGAAAAACTGGAGATAAGCCCGGCAACAAATAGGATCTGCACGCCCTCTAAGATAGAAACTAAAGACAACAGCGCGATATTAATAAAAGTAAAATCGGATACGGTTTCGTTTGAGCCCTTGCTATTCATAAGCAACCTTATCGGTTAAAAAATAGTTAAAATGCAGTGTTGCCTTGGCCCTAGCCTTAAGGCCCTGCGCTAAAGACAGATTAGTGGCGCGGAATATCGGATTCTGGGGATACAATTTTTCTCCCTCAAACGCTACCCGTCTCATGGCCGCGTAATCTTTAAGATTAAAATAAGAACTTACTAATCCCGCATAGGCCTGTTCCCGGTCACTGCGGGCCCGAAGGGCAAACTGGGCGAATATCCGGGCTCCCTCCTTTATCCCGCGTTCGTTAAGCGTCTTTACTAGATTCAGATAAGACCTTTCAGCCCGAGGGATCAGAGTAAGACAATCACCGAAAAAACCAACCGCCTGTTTAAACTCTTTTTTCTCGAGACAAATCATCCCTAAATCGCAATGAAAAGAATACAAATTAGGCTGGATTTCTACCGCCCTAAGATACGCCTTCATGGCCTTTTGGTAATCACCTAAATAGAAATAACAAAACCCAAGATTCGCATGCGCATACGCGCTGAAAGGAGAAATCCGCAAAAGCTCCTTATAATAACGCACACCTTCACGCAATGCGGATGTCTTAAATTCTTCTTTTCTTTGCGCAAATTTCTCCAGGTCCACCTCGACCCCTTTTAGATTATTGATATAGTTTAAAACCGCCGTATCCCGATCGACCGCCGCAAACCCGACGGCGCCCAGAACGAGATAAAGCATCCACATGCGCCATTTTAAAAGAAACGCAAGTTTCACGTCTTTATCCCTCCTCGGCAAAGCTGAAATACCGTAAACGCAAAGAAAGCCAAAAAGAAGAAAAACAAAGAGAAATAAAGCCATTCACCGCTCCAGGGGATAAACCGGAATAAGACAATATTCTCTCCCTTGGGCAACCAAACCCCTTTAAAGGCGTAGTTAGCCCGGTACAAAGGCACCATTTTGCCATTAATAAACGCCTTCCATCCGGAATGAAAACTGTCGTTATAAACCAGGAATTTTTCCGTATCAAAATTTGTTTTTAGCTTCAGGGAATTAACGGTATATCCTAAAAGGCTCAGCTTATCGGAACCACCGGTTATGAATAAAGGCTCCTTGGTCGACGGCGCATTTTCCTTGACCGGCATTCCGGATTTCTGCCCGCTGTCTTGTGATGCGATAAATGCCGTATTTTGATTACGCCTAAAGGCTTCGCGCAGACTGTCAAAATCCCCATGACCCAGCCACGCCGTATTATCGTAGACGACAAATTTATATTTCACATACCCCTTAAGGTCTTCCTTGCTGATTTTTTGAGATAATTCATACGACCAGCGGGTCGGGAAACTATACCGGTAGGCGATGAATCCAGGGGAATCCTGCATCGAAAGAATATGCCGGTTAAAGATATACGTCGGCTCAAGGCCTTCGAGATTTGCGTCCTGATCCCTGGGGTATTCAGGCCGCATAAACGAAAACGACGGCTTATTGTATCCCTGGGTTACGCCATCACGAATAACGGGGTTTTGCATTTCGCGAGCACTTCCGGCATAGGCACCGATAATGTCGACCGGCTGCACCATCATCAAGACAACAACGCCGACCATCCACAATTTCTGCGTCCTTTTCGACAAACCGAGAACATGGACAACAAAGAAAAGATAGCCGAGCCAGAACGTCAGATAGGACGACTCTGCGACGCCTTCCTGGTACTTAAGAAAAATAAGGAATAAGGCAAAGGCCATCGTTATCATTCCGATCGCAGCGTACTTCCCGGCCCGCTGGCTATATTTCTCCTCGACAAACACCCTTAAGCAATCGGCGACAAATACGATATAAATCGAGATTACAAAGGGGGTAAAGAAATAAAGATTGCGAAATAGCTTAAAATAAAAAAGATGTTCGAATAAAAACCGGTGCACCGGACTGGCATTGGCTAACGCGATTAAAAACAGCACAAATCCCCAGCCTGCCAATAGCACGCTTCTTTTTCTTAGCATCGCCCCCAAAGAAATCAGCAGAATTAGAAAGCTAAAGAACGGAACAAAGATAAATCCATCATTGTCATATGAGATGCCGTGCTGGTCGGAAAATAATTGACGCCAGGTCATTTTTTCGCTTAGGCCCCCTCTTTTTAATTCATCATACGCCATCACCGCGCCTTTGCTAAAAGTTGAGGCGTCGTCAAAATGCCGGGTGGGAATAACCGCATCCGCAGAGGACATCGATTTGTAGGTTAAAACCGGCGGCAGGAGCGAAACCGCCAAAACCAGTACGCACGCCGATAACAGAATTTTGTTAATCTTAGCGAAGGCAATAAATTCAAGAAAGATTTGCTTTATCCGCAAAGGATACAGGGCAACGAAGAAAATCAGAAAAATAAGAAAAACAGTCAGAAAGTAAAATGGCAGATAAGTAGTTAGGATTAAGACCAGGCTGGCCGTAAGCCCAAAGAGAAACTGTTTCTGCCACGCCCGAGCCAAACGAATCAGAAAATAAAAAAACCAGACCGCCGGAACCCACAGTAACAGCATGGTCACCTGATTAAAGATCGTCATCCCGGCCGAAGAAAACATTAGCATGACAAATCCCGCATACGCCGCAAAATGATTCTTAATCAATTCTTTAAGCAAGAGGTAGAAACCGACAAGTCCGAAGAAATAATATAAAGTCAGCATCGCCACAGATGAATGATAAAGACTGACACCTAATCCGTTAAGCAGAAAAATAAAGGACATGAGCGGATTATAAATCCCGCACTGTCTCAAATTAACCTCGTAGAACATGCCCCAGAGCACATACGGATCCCACAACGGGTACGTTCCGCTACGGATATTATCCAGAAAAAATTTGACACCCCCTCCGTACCAGGAAAAGGTGTCGTTGGTGATTGTTGCCTTTCCGGAAATAAAATCCCGAAAGAGAAAAAGCCACAGCAAAAACGGCAAAAGCAGCTTTAACGAAGGCCAAATATATTTTTTAAAGGTATCGTTCAACTCATTTCCCTTCAGCTATTTTCCGTAGCTTGCCGACGATGATGTCGCTCACCGTAAAATAGTTTTTGCGATTTTTTACCCGGTAAACCCCATCTTTTAATTCAATTTCTCCCGACGACACCAGCCGATCCAGCCGCCTGTCAACGACCGTCCGGGCATTGTAACGGCTGAGAAGCTCCCGGGGCAGCATGCCGCGGGGGAATTCTTTATATAGTTCTCGTAGTACGCGCAGACGAACCGACGACTCGTAAGGGCCAAAAACCAGAACAATGTAATGAAAAGTCACCAGAAGATACACCCCGGCCGATAGAATCAGACAAAGCCCTTTGGCCCCAAAAACCATCTGAGCCGATACCTCCGGATTCTTTAGAAATAAGATAATCCCTCCTGCAATATTTACGGCCAGGCCCAGAATAACAAGATTCATCAGCCAACGCAAAACCTCTTTAGAGCTGACAAACCGGCAGGAGAAAAATTGCACCACGGCAAAGAACAAAAATGAGGCCAGGGCGTTGATCAGTACAGCCATATCAAAGACACTCATTATCCGCCTGCCTCCCTGCCCGTAAGCACCTGATATGCATTTAAGGCTTTAGCAACAACAATCCCACGAGCTGTCAGGCAATAGGCCCCTTCCTTCATCTGGATATAACGGCAGCGCAACAAATCATCAATGCGGGGAATAATGATCTCGCTATCGGAAATACACGACGCGAGCTCCTCATAGCCAATGCCATCATGCTCGTGAATAATCCTTAAGATCTTTTGGGTTGGGCTTTCCACGCGGGTATTAAAATACAGCGCCAGGTAGATGGGAATAAGCAAAATATAAACAACCGCGGCACTCAATGCCAACGGCAAATTCCATAGATTAACCGCTCTATCAGCCGAAGACCCATAAAAAAATAAATGTGCCAGCGCTCCATAGTAAAGCAAACCTACTAGCGAAAAAAACGCAAACGGAGCGATCTGCAACCTGTTCTTAGGAAAAACCCGGCACCATAGTATATGCATTAAAACCGCGATGCAAAATATGGACAGAGTTGCCAAAACGTAAAACATTATTTCCCCGCCTTATCTTTTTCTGGAAAGTAAATATCCTTGACCAAAATAAAAATGGCCTTCGAAACGCTTCTAAGGCTTCGTAGCGTCAGTGCCGTCGATTTTCCTTCTTTTCTGCCGGTATGGTGAAAGCAGACTTGTTTATAAGTGCAGCCAGATTTGATCATCCTGACCAGACATTCCGCGATCGCGGTCAGGCCGGACGATTTGATAGTGACGGATTGGATCGCTTGGCGCCGGCAGATAAACAGCCCGTTATAATATTTAAGCTTTAACCCAAAAAGACAATTCATTACCAAAACAAATGTCTTTGAAATCATCCGCCGCAGCAGGCTGCGGTTTCGCGTGTCTTCCATGTAGGTAAAAATCAAATCGACATTATCGATTTGGCCGATAATATCTTTTAGCGACTGCGCCGAGGCGTCATTGTCTCCAGGAAATCCGGTTACATAACTCTTGGTCGCCGCCCGTACCCCCGTCGAGAAAGCGCAACCAAATCCCTTGTTGGCCTCATGATGGATAACGTTTATCCGCGGATTGGCTTTCGCCTTGGCCTCGGCCAGCGCGCCGGTACGATCATGGCTGCCGTCATTGACCACCACAATTTCATAGTCATCGGGCAGGCTGCCGACCGCTTGAACCACGTTATCAATGGCCGCTTCGATGTTCTTTTCTTCGTTAAACGCGGCAATGACAATGGAAACATCCTTAGACATCAGAAACTCCTTAAGAAAACCGGATAATAATTCTTCCTGCCCGGCCCTGCTCGAGCGTTGCCAGGGCTTTATTGATTTGGGCAAACTTAAAACGGTGAGTGATCAATCTGCCAAGCGGAAATTTTCCGGCGCGGTACGCCCTTACAAAAAGAGGAAAATCCCTGTCAGGAACGGTCTCCCCGCCCCAGGTGCCGATAATTCGTTTGCCCTTGATTAGGTCAAAAGGGTTGATCGATATTTCCTGGTCATGCCTTAAATTGCCGGCAATGACCGCGGTCCCCTTGTCCCGAATCGCTTTAAAACAAGCCTCCATCCCCTCTTTTGTGCCCGAGGCCTCGAGGGCATAATCAACGCCGCCGGGGACAATTGCCTTTACGGACGCATCAATATCTTTGCGGAAAATGAGGGCATGGGTTGCGCCCAACTTTTTAGCAAAAGAAATCTTTTCCTTTTGGGCGTCGATAGCGATTATCTTCGAACACCCCTTTAACCGCGCGGCAAGGATAGCGCTGGCGCCGATACCTCCGGCACCAAAGATAGCAATCGTTGAGCCCTTGGATACGTTTAAAGTATTTAAAACAATTCCCGCGCCTGTGGCCACCGCGCAGCCCAAAAGCGCCGCTTTATCCGGCGGAATCGTTTTGGGGATTTTGGTTAAACGGTTTTCGGCAATGACCGCGTGCTCGCAAAATGTGGCGATCGCTCCCGAATTAATGATTTGGTTGCCGGCTTTGTACTGAGTTCCGGCCGCATCCAAACCGCTTCCCTTAATCCACGAAAGAACGACATAATCATTCTTTTTTACTTTGCGCACCCCCTTGCCGGTTGCCACAACCACCCCTGCCCCTTCATGGCCCATCATATGCGGCAGATAACGGTCGGGGCCTTTGAAGCCTTTTATTTCATTGAGCTGGCTGCGGCACAGGCCGCTGGCAAGCACCTTGACCAAAACCTGGCCTTGGCTCAACGGCGGAATTTCAACCTCACGTATCACCAGAGGCGAATGAAGTTTATAAAGTATGGCTGCTTTTGTTTTCATACATTTTAATCCGCGATGAACCAAAAATAGTCCCCGGTGTAACCGACTTCACGAAACATCTTCACCCAATCATCCACATGCATCATGGTTTCGGCGGTTAAAACCCACTTTAATAAATTCTCACGCTCAGTTTCATTTCGCCAGGCATCAACCGTAATGTAACTACTGCCCCGGCATACGCGCTGAATCTCTCTGAGGGCGGTTTTAAGGCGCTCCAAGGGAAGATTGTGAATAGAATTAATCGAAATAACCAGGTCAAAGGATTTGTCCGCGTAGGGAAGTTTCTCAGCACTGGCGATTTTTAGAAACGGTTTAACCGAAGGCATGGCATGTTCTATCGCATAAGTGCTGACATCGATTCCGGCCACGGTCGCCTGCGGCATCAGCTCTTTGAAATCATGAAGCATAAATCCCTTGCCGCATCCGATATCCAGAATAGCCGCCGTCTCGGAGAGATTATAAAAATCCTTCAGCCTTTTAACCACCGGTTTCCAGCGACCGTCGTAACGGTACCCTCCGTAACCGCAGCGCCGGTCGCCGTCAAAGAAATCTTTTCCGAACTGTTTCGCTATTTTTACGATCTCCGGGGTCTTTTCCCGCGCCCGCGCGTCGTAATCCCGCACTGTCTTCGGGTGCTGGCTCAACAGATTGATTTCTTGTCCCATTTTCTAAGCGTCTTTCTATTCAGCGATAAACCACCAGTAATCACCGGTATAACCTGCTTCAGAGAATAATTTTTTCCATTCATCCGTATGCATATAGGTCAGGGCGGTCAGGTTCCATTTTAACAACAGCTCCCGTTCCTCCTCCGTACGCCAGGCGTGCACCGAAATAAAAGCATTCTTTCGGGAGACGCGCTGGATTTCTTTTAAAGCCTGTCTGCATTCTTCTAAAGGCAAATGATCGATGGTATTGATCGAAATAACGAGGTCAAAGGATTTGTCGGGATAAGGCAGCTGACGGGCATTGCCCACTTTAATAAAAGGCTTCATCTCGGCAAGCGCATGGTCATAGGCATATTGAGAAATATCAAGCCCTGACACCGATAGTCCGGGTAAGAGCTTCTTAAAATCATTCAGCATAAAACCCTTGGCGCAACCCACGTCCAGAATCGACGAAGTGTTTGCAAGTTTGTAATGCTCCGATATTTTTTTAACCGTATCCGTCCAAAACCGGGGATGATAATAATATCCGCCGTATCCGTATAGCCGGTCACCGTCAAAATATTCTCGTCCAAACTGCCGCGCTATGGACAGCATTTTATGCTCTAAGAGAATGTCGGTATTGTCCGGCTGTTTTACTTCGGATGAAAGCCAGTCGCCCCCTGCCAACCGCCGCTTGCCCCGTTCTTCAATAGGCCGTTTTGAACGGGGATAAAGATCCAGTAAATTTATTTCTGCCATTTTTCCTCTTATTCCTATCTCGATATCGGCTTCACAATCATATTGCTCATAAATTCATTCTGACTTAATAACGGCTCCATGTCTTCCAGAGGCCGGGCCGCGTACGAGCCGTCCTCTCTTTGACGAAAACCCATGCGCGGAATCAGTTGCTGATCCTTTGAAATCATAATCTCGCACAAAACCGGCCCTTTGCCTTTAAGCACATGGCAAAGTTTTTTAACCAGCTCACCGTGATTGCTGATTCGTACCGCTTTGATACCATAGGCCCGAGAAACCTTTTTAAAATCGGGCAGGCTCACTCCCCCCTTTTTTCCAGAGCCCACATAACGGGATGAAAAAAATCCGTCCTGGGTATGTCGAATGGCTAAATAGCCGTCATTGTTAAAAACAAATATCTTTACCGGAAGCCGGTGATGGGCAATAGTCTGTAACTCATGAATATTAAATTGCATACTCCCGTCGCCGACAATACAGATGGTGCGCTTACGGTTATTGGCAAAACAGGCGCCGATACTTTCCGGTAGTCCGGAACCCATGGCACCGATCCCTGCCGAGGTAATAATACGCTGACCCTGCTTAATCCGCATGCCTTGAAACGGCATATACAACCCCGTCCCGCCTCCGTCGACACAAATAACATCATGAGCTCCCAATTCATCGGATAAGACATCCATAAGGACATAGGGATTAACAAATTTCTTTTGCCTTCCCCACTCGCGAGGCACGGCATTGTATTTTTTATAGGCTGAGCACTTCCCGGCCCAAAACTTATCGGATTTTTGCAATTTGTTTTTATTTAATCCGGATAAAACTTTATTTAAAAATAATTTGGCATCCGAGCGAATGGAAAGATCGACGCGCACGGTCCGCTTGGCTATCTCGACCGGATCGATATCCACCATGATTATTTTCGCGTCCCGGGCAAAGGCAGCGTAATTGGTGCCGGTCAACGGAATGCTCAAATGCGATCCGATACTTAATAATAAATCACAATTTTGAACCGCCAGATTAGCCCCGCGTTGCCCGGAAATTCCCAGCCGCCCCATATACAACGGTTCTTCGGTCGGCAAAATATCGCTGGCATTCCAGGTGGAGACAAAGGGAATTTTTGTCTTTTTAATAAACTCTTTAAATTCCTGCGCCGCTCCCGCTAAGCGCACCCCGTAGCCGGCTAAGACCAGTGGCCGTTTAGATGCCGCGATAAACCGGCGGCATTGTTTTAATTGTTCCTCAGAAACAGTTTTTCCGGCGTCCTTTTGTTTAAGCGAAGCAGGATTAAAACTTTTAAGCTTATTCGGCTCAATCATCGCCCACTGGAAATTTAAAGGAATATCGACCCAAACCGGCCCGGGCCTCCCGGACTGTGCAATATACAACGCTTTCTGTAGCTCATATTTAATCATCCCCGGATCCTGAATCATCACCGCGTATTTTGTTAAGGGCTTGACCAGCGAAACAATATCGATCTGCTGGCTGCCTAATTGCCTTATGGGTTTATTGTGCGTGGTGTGTTCTATCCTCGCCTGCCCCGAAATAAAAATACAGGGAACGGAATCAAGCCAGGCCGCGCACAAGCCCGTAATCGCATTCGTACCTCCGGGCCCCGTGGTCACAAACGCCGCCCCCAACTGGTTATTGACCCGGGCATAAGCCTCGGCAGCCAAAGCCGCTGCCTGTTCGTGATGGGTAAAAACCGGCATCGTCTTAGAGTTGCGGTCCGCCGAGTCGAAAAGATGAACGACCGCGCCTCCGGTCACTCCGAAGATGTGCCCGACACCTTCTTTCGCCAGAAAATCCACCACGTAATCCGAAAGTTTTATTTTAGCCATATCTTAAATTTATTTTTGTGAACTTATTGCCTCTTTTCCCTCTGCTTGTCAACAAGACTAATAGCAACCTCGACGATCATGTCTTCCTGCCCGCCTACAGCCTTACGCCGGCCTAATTCAAAAAAGACATCTTTGGCATCAACGCCGTATTGCAGAGAAACCCGTTCTACATGCCGGACAAAACCGGAAAAAACCCCGGCTAAGCCGCTGACAATGCTGATCGATTTTATTCCCTTGGCGCTTGTAAATAATTCTTTGGCTGCCATATCCGCCAGATCCAGGATTTTATAAAGATCGATTCCCGTCTTATAACCCATTTTATTTAATATCGCTACGACCGCTTCCATTTGGGTGTTGCCGGCACCGGCGCCAAATCCCAAAATGCAGCAATCTAAAATAGTTGCCCCGGCCTCAATCGCAGCAACGGAATTCGCAATTGCCAGCCCGAGATTATTGTGGGCATGAAACCCCACCGGTATTTTTAGCGCACCCGCTAAAGCAGCTATCCTCTCCTTGACATCGGCGGTTATATACGCCCCGGCCGAATCCATGATAATAACGCCGTCCACGTCATACGATTGCATTTTAAGGCACTCGTCGATTAATATTTCTTTGGAAACCATGTGGGTCATCATCAAGTTGCCGTAGGCCAGCTTCCCTTTTTCTTTGACATAATTAATATGCCTTTGGGTGGTGTCGGCTTCCGTGCAATGCGATGACACACAAACCACATCAACACCCTGCTCAATGGCAGGGCCTAAATCTTTATTGATCGTCCCGAATCCGGGAATGATAAAAACTCCTAATTTTGAACGGCTCAATTTTCCGCGGGCACACGCGATCATTTCTTGATCCGTCAGCAGGCTTTCGCCGACCTGCAGAGATGAAGCCCCCAGGCCGTTACCGTGGCCAACCATAACAATCGGGACTCCGGCGGTCTCAGCCGCCGCACAATACGATTCTATCTGGCGTCTATCCAACTGATGGCGGATGGCATGACTGCCGTCGCGCAACGAAGAATCAATAATGAAGACATCGGTCATAAGTGTTTTGCCCCTACCAACGCATCCTGCATCCGACAGGCATAGCGCTCTGCCGTTCTCACAGCAGCACAATTGATAATATCCAGGTTTCCCGCGTAGGCGGGAAGATAATCGCCCAAGCCCCGCACCTTAACCATGATCACGATGCGGTTATTTTCATAAACCGGCGGGACAATGACCGAATACCCGGGCACATACGCTTGGATTGCTCTTTCCATCTCAAAAACGGCAGCCCTTAATTTCTCAATATCCGGCTTCGGCATTTTAGCGGACAAAGTCGTTTGCATATCAATACAAGGATCCGCGGGATTGAGAATCAAAATAACTTTGACATTATCGCATCGGGTAAAAGAACGCAGCCCCTCCTCGGTATTTTCGATGTATTCGTCGATATTGATCCGAGTCGCCATGCCCGCACTCCGCGAGGCGATAGAGGAAACAACCTCGATATACTCAATATCTTTACACGTCCGGGAAAGGACAAAGGCGAGCGGAATCGATGCCTGACCGCCGCAGCTGACCATATTGACATTGCGATTATCGAGGGCATCATCAAGATTGATGGCCGGAACGATCATCTTGCCTATTTTGGACGGCGTCATGTCGATAACGGTTTTATCGGTTTCTTTTAATAACGCCCAATGCTGCAGGTGGTCCTTGGCCGAGGTCGCGTCAAACACAATCCGGCAGCAGTCAGGGTTATCAAGAATTTCGTTTATCCCCTTATCCGAGACCGCCACTCCCTTTTCTTTAGCTTTAAGCATACCCTTGGAATGGCAATTTCTCCCCACAAAACGCGTGCACTCCAAAACATCCGAGCGCAATATTTTTATCAGCAAATCCGTACCGATATTGCCGCTGCCTAAAATTGCGACTTTAATTTTTTCAGGGTACTGCGCCATAAACAATTTACCTTTTTTTCAAACCCACGCCGACCGCGAACAAATAATGCGCCATCGGATAATAGCCGGTATGCACGACCTCGTCATTCATCGAGAATATAAAACCGTTTACAAAATATTTTTCTAATAGGGCCTTTAAATCCTTATGGTCCTTCTGATTAATATGCTGGATACGGCTTCTTTCGGTAGCATATTTATCGGCGGTTTTATTGGGAGTGCCGATGATACAAATGCCGTCATCTTTGAGGCAACGGCAGCTATTTTCCATAAAAGGCTTTTCCAATTCCGGGTCCAGATGCTCGATGACATCAATGGAGAAGACACCGTCAAATTTGCGGTTAACCGGCGCCTGACAGATATCGACTTTTTTAAATTCGATATTTTTAATCTTTTTTAAGCGCTGGCTATTGCCCACCATCAACCGGTCATCAACATCGATACCCAAACAATAGTGCGCATCCTGGGCAACCAAGGGAATGCCAAAGCCATCGCCGCAACCCACCTCCAGAATATCTTTTTTTCCTTGAAACATCTTGGCGCAAAATTTATACCGCGCCAAAACAAAGCACATATGTTTGGGGTCATTAAGCAAGCTATAGGATGTCCAGGGGCCGAGCGAAATACACTCGGTATCAAACTGATAACTGCTGGCAATCTTAAACGCCTCTTTTTGGGTCAATTTTTTCAACGGAATCTCCTTTTTCATTTCACATTAAAAAATCGTTTCTGCAGCGCCTGAGCTTATACATATTGGGGTCTTTCTTTAATGCCTGGGATAGCTTTTTGCTCGCAGGGCCCTGCCATTTGTCATTGACGACAGAAAAATTCCTTCCCCCGGCGATCTTCCTTCCTTGCCCGCACAGCCAGCGGATGCATCCGTAGATCTCATCCATGGTCGTGCCCTTGCCTTTTTTAAGAAACTCAATAACCTTTTGGCGCCTTTCGTCGTCCTTGCCGACATGTTTTAGGACAAAGGCGTGCGTCTTGGTCCTGGTCCACCCGGGCCCGACAATAAAGATATTGATATTCTTGTCCTCCGCATCCAGGAATTCGCACATCTTGATCAACATGATCTTGGACACGGTATAGGCGGAAAATTTTAATACCGCATTATTAACCCCGCCACCGGCAAGAAAGACCACATCCACCACTTTGTTTTTCTTCCGGAGAGGATACATCTGGTGCAGCAGGCGCAATTGCTCGATAGAATTAACATGAACCGAATCACTCCACTCGTTAAAATCGCATTTAAAGAAATCTTTTAGCGGCAGCGGATTGCAGGGGCAAGAGATAAAGACATCCCAGGGCAAATGCAGCTTTTTATATCCGGCGATAAAACGGCTGATGCTTTTTTTATCCCCCACATCACAGAAAAAGAGACGGCAATCTTTGATTCCCCTAAACTCCGGCAGCAATTTGGTAGAGCGATACGTCCCGACAATTTGATAGCCGGCCTTGGCGTAGCGTTTCGCCAGGGCAAGGCCGATATCGCTGGTGATGCTGATAATTACAACTGTCTTTTTCATAAATCCCCGTGCCTCGGTTATGATTTTAGAAAAGAATATTTTTGTTCATCAATCTTTAACTTCCGAGCAAGGCTGCGAAAACGAACTACATCGCTTGCCTCCACCGCGATCCCTTTTGATCTCCTGACGCGATACGCTTCCTTTTCGGGATCTCCGGCCACCCGGACCCTGCCAAATCCTTTGGCCGGCGGTACCGAACGCAATTCGGTTAAAAGTTTTTTAAGCCGCGATTTAAAAGCGCCGACATTTTGAAATTTAGATATATCAATCGCCATAAGAAAATGGCCGAGCCTTCTTTTTTTACCGTCTACGGGAAACATATTCTCAATGTGCGGGCCCCAAGGCATACCCGTCAATACCCCGCACAATATCTCGACCATAAGGCCAAGCCCGTAGCCTTTGTAACCGCCGATAGGAAGAAGTGCGTTAGCGGCCGCGGCATTCAAGCATATCTTACCGTTTTTATCTGCCGCCCACCCGGCTTCCAGGCGCTTACCCTTGGCTTGATACTGCATCAATTTATTCCAAGAAATCATGCTCGTTGCCATGTCCAGGCAAAAAGGCTCTTCCCCTCGGCAGGGAGCGGCGAAACAAATCGGATTTGTCCCCAAAAAACGTCTTTTACCCCCAAAGGGAATAACCAGCCCTTCCACATTGGTAAAACTAAAACCCAGCATATTTTCTTTAGCCGCCATCAGGGCGTAAATCGACGCGGCGCCAAAATGCGTCGAATTATAAACCGCGACACAGCCCACCCCGCAACGCCGGGCAACCTGTATCGCCTTTTCCATCGCCATGCCCGCCGCGGCAATCCCAAAGGTGTGATCCGCATTCATCAGAACCGTTGTCAGCGAAGTCTTTTTAAATGTCAGCCGCGGTGATAGATTGATCCGTCCGATCAATGCCGCCTGAACATAATGCGGCAAAAGCCGGACGCCGTGCGAGTCTACTCCTCGAAGCGATGACTCGATAAGGCCGTCAATAACCGGCGCGGATAATTTTCTAGGGCAGCGAATACGGGAAAAGATATCCCTAAAAAATTCCCTGGCTAAGTTTTCTTTTAAGTATTTAAAAGCCATCAGACTCGCCCGCTTTGAATTTAAAATTTATAGCCGAAATAGCTTTAGCGTCTCTTTCATCCAAATCGCATTATCGCGAAAATGCTGCGCCGTCACCAGCGTCCCGTCGACCACCACCGGCTCGTCGATATAACTAGCACCGGCATTGATCAAATCATCCTTGCAGCCTTTATAGCAGGTGGCCTTCTTTCCTTTCATAATCCCTGCCGAAACCAACACCCACGGCCCGTGACAAATACTCGCAATAGGCTTTTTAAGGTCATGCATGGCCTTGGTGAATTTTAAGATCTCAGGAACCTGTCGCACCCGATCCGGCGCTTCGTGCCCGCCGGGAATCACCAATAGATCAAACTGTTTCGCATCCAGAGCAGAAAAATTAATCGTCGGCTTTGCGGATATTCCGTGTTTACCACTCACCACTCCGTCCGTTGATGTACACACATCCACCGAAAATCCCGCCTCCTGCAAACGGTAATAGGGATAAAAGAATTCGGTATCTTCAAAGCCGGGCCCGGTAATAATAACCGCTCGATTCATATCGATCCTCCGTTCTTTAGAAACAAAAAATGCTACCCTTCACCACAGAAATCCTGACGGCACAAAAATGACCGATAGGCATTAAAATAATCAAACGGGTATACCTATCATTTTCGCAACGTCATATATTTCAAAAAACTTTGACCAAAAAGGTGATTCTTTTACAGCTTTTTTATAATGGGCAGCTGCAAATTCATACCTCTCTTCATTGCCGAGCAACCGGGCTGCCTTTGCGTTAACACCCCAAGCCACTGCATCCATTAAATAAAATCTAAGAATATGATCCGTGATATTTAAGATTTTCTTAGGTTCTCCAGAGGGTTGAAGATTAGGATTTCCGATAAGATTAACAAAGACATTAAAATATATCTGAAACTGCTGAATTTCCAACGGGCCAGGATTTTTATCAGGATCCATTTTTCGGAAATCATAAACTTCTTTGTACCGGTCGTCAAAAGTTAAGCCACGTTCCATTGCCCATTGGCCCGGAGTATATATATTTATTTTGGCGGTTTCATCGCCATGAACGACACGTTCATCGCCTAAAGATCGAAGCTGTTCAAACATTGCCGTACCCGGAATAGGAAATAAAACCGCACATTGGCAAAAGTCAACCCTTAAATCTTTGGCATAATCAAAAGTATTAAATAACTCCGCATAGGTCTCATTCGGAAACCCGATCATAAAATTGGCAAATAGCCAAATATGCGGATGGTTCTTTTTAAATATTTGACAGGCCTCTTCGACTTTGCTCAAAACAATAGGTTTGCACAAAGTTTTCAAGCGTTTCTCATTGGCCGTTTCTACCCCAAACCCGGCCACGACACAGCCAGCCTGCGACATAGCCTTAGCCACTTTTTCATCGATCGAAATCGCCAACAAGGCATTTCCGGTGGAGAATGTCAAATCCAAATCAAGCGAGGCCCAACGGTCAAACAGCTCCAGCGCACGATCATGATAGGCGAGCAAATCATCATCGATAATCTCAACATGCCGAACTTTCTTCTCGTGATAGAGAAAGGATAACTCATCCATGACATCGTCGACGGACCTGCTCCTGACGCCGTTTCCCATGAGATTGTTCACCTGACAAAAGGCACAGCGCCCGCGACAACCGCGGTTGGTTAACAGGGTCGCCCACCTTCTGTCGGGAGAAGAGCCGGAGCGCGCCCACAGATTCGGCATGCCGACGTCGTTGTATCCATCCAGATCAATAAGGCTATATTCTTTTCGAATGTCGGGACATACGGTTCTTTCCCTGCGGTCGTCAAATGAAACAATATCTCCGTTGTGCTTAAATGACAGGTTGGATAGGACAGGAACAGCTGCTTCGGCCTCCGAAGAACCGCAGTTGACTTTCTCCCAGAAATTCAACAATTTAACAAATTGCGCCTGGCCTTCTTTTTTAATAACGATATCGCAATGGCCGAATTTCAATAGATTTTCAAAATTAGCAGAACTCTGCGGCCCTCCAGCAATCAAAAGTTTGCCCCGTCCGGATAGATGTCTTAGAAAATGAAGCGCCTCTGTCTGAGAAGGCTCAAAAAGAATTGAGAAACCATAGAGGTCACAATCATCAGGGATCAATTCCAAAAGCGCGTTAACATCATGCGGTTGATGCCGGGCTGTTCTTTTTAATGCCTCAAGAGATAGATCGATAATCTCTACGCTCCAATCCGGCAGCAAATGCCGTAAGGCAGACGAAAGCATCATCAGTCCGTACGGAGGATAGACGCTGTAACGCTTATTCTCAACCGCCCGAGGCTCTGTCTTTTGAGGGTCTAATGTCGGCGGAACTAGCAGGCATACCTTTCGATTACGAATGGGAAAATTCGCCAGAAGATCCGAAAGTTTTTGATACTGAACGAGCTGCTCATTGCTTAAGATTCCGGAATCGAAGGAATTTTGAAAGAATACTTCCCTCAGCTCTTCCGTAGATAAATGATCAACTGACGGATCCGCTTTAAACATTTTTAAAGATCCAATTTCTGCCTTTAAGAACTCGTGCTTATGCTTAACAAGATCCTTGGTCATCTATCTTTCCTGACAACAATCGCTTCTAAAACACCACTCGTGCGTACGCCGGAAGATTCTTTAATGTCTTCCCGCCCCAGCACATTGCCCGCCTTAAAGACAACCTTGCCCTGTCCGTCGATAATTCTTCCCTTCAAGATGCACATCATGTCCCAGCGGAACCGGCGCGACAGATCCTTTAGCGATTGATGGTTGTTATAACGCATAAATTGAATCCGGCAGCGGCCAAACCTTTTTTGGGTATCAAAGTGAGAGTTCGAGTCGATAAACGAAACGTAGTCGTACTGCTGCAGGTCAGAATATATGTATTCATCAGTTTCATAGCCGGTCTGTTCGCGCCCGTAATCATCCTTTAAACGCACTAAATCGCGTTTGTTAACCGGCGTTTCAATCTCGAGAATAAAAGTACCCCGGGAAGATAATGATCGCGTGGAATGAAAGACCCCTTTGCCGAATAATACCCCCTGGGCAGGGCGCCTTTGCATTTTTTCACCAAGCGTCAGGCATAAGGCATTTCCCGACAGGACGATGATTGATGTCTTTTTGCCTTGGTGACAGTGCATCGAAGTCCGGCACCCTTTTTTGATATTTAGGATCCATGCGGAAACAAATTTATTGGCAAAAAGAAGATACTCATAACCCCACGGTTTTCGCACTACCGCCCGGGAAAAATCATGGAGGTCGTTACCCTTGGGAGCCACATTTGTCTTGATCTCAGCAAGCGCGCGGCGGTCAAACGTGCAGGGAATCAATTTTTTATTGATCCGAAAAGACAAGGTATTTTTTAATCGACTCACGCTACTTTTTTCGGCCATTTTAATCAAAACGATTTTACGTTTGTTGCCCTATGCCAACTTTAAGGTTTATGAATATATTCCAGCGGCTCTTTTTTAATCCGTTCCCACCTTCCCTCCACCCAATCGATCACATCGCCCAATCCTTCTTCGACAGAAACAGCGGGCTTCCAGCCAAAGGCCTTTCTCGCCTTAGTCGAATCGATGACATACGCCGCATCCTGGCCCAGTCGTTCGCCTGCCGCTTGGGTTGCCTTTTTAAAATCAACCCCCATCATCTGGCAAATCGTCTTAACGACATCCTTAACCGCGATGCCGCTCTTTGGCGACAGATGATAGATCTCTCCGTTTTTTCCTTTTTCCATTGCTAGCTTTTCGCCTTTGGAAATATCACGAATATGAATATAGGATTTGACCGCCTTGCCGCCGCCGTGAAGATAAATCTTTTTTCCCATCTTAATAGAAATCACGGTACGGGGAATAATTTTAAAAAGCTGCTGGTGCGCACCGTAAACATTGGTCGAGCGGATTGTGACCAGCGGAAAATTATAATTCTTAACCAACGTAAACAGGAATAGATCGCCGGCCGCCTTGGACGCGGCATACGGCGTGCTGGGATTGACGGAATAATCTTCCTTGACCACCCCGCGGCAGGTCCCGTAAACTTCAGGGCTTGAGATATGCACATAGCGGCGCAAATATTTGGCTTTCTTTAAATGATCTCCCAGGCGGGACAGCGCGACGACGTTGGTCATAAACCACTGCTCGGGATGCTCCCAACTGGGCGCGACCTCGCTTTGCGCGGCAAAATTAACGATATATTCGGGTTTAAAAGAATCGAGCAGTTTTCGGATCCCGTCCATATCTTTATTGAGATCCATTTGATAGAAGTTGAATCTTCCGGTCTGGCGGCGTTTATACGGCAGAAACAGATCGCTTTTTTCCGGCGAGCGGCTGATGCCGATAATCTCGTTTTCTTTTTCATCGAGTAATAGATCGATAAAGTCGCTTCCCGAAAATGAATTGCTGCCGATAACAACAATGCGCTTGGACATTTTTTCCTTTTTAATCTAGAACGGCCCGCGAAACGATAGATCCGGAACGTCATGCGGGTTGACTTCGCTTTGCGCTTCTTTTAAAAGCGTTTTAAGCTCATTAGCATCTTTTCCTAAAAGTTCCCAGGCGGCTTGCACGATCGCACGGTATCCGGGATAAAAATCCTCCGTTAAAGACGGTGCTGACGGCATGGGAATTTCGGGTAAGGCAATGCGCCGCGGCGCTTTCTTTAAACTTTTCCACGCCCCTTCGGTCGCACGCGCCGCGATCTCCGCACTTACCCCGAACGACAGCCAACCGCAATCGGCAACGATTAAATGGCCGGTCTTTTTAACCGATTGGCTGACGGTCTCAAAATCCAGCGGCCGGATACTGCGCAAGTCAATGACCTCGGCCGTGATCCCTTTTTTCTCTAGGATCTGAGCCGCCCGAATCGCTTCGATCGTCATATGCGAAACGGCAGCAATAGTCACCATATCCCCTTTGCGGACAACACTCGCTTTTCCCAAAGGAATACGATAAGGGTCCTGGTGAACATGGCCTTCGATATCGTAAAGCCAGCGGTGCTCAATGGAGATAACCGGATTATCATCTTCGATAGCGGAGACAAGCAGGCCCTTGGCATCGTGCGGTGTTGCCGGCATAATCACTTTTAAACCCGGAATATGCGCGAACAATGCCTGCAGGCTTTGGGAATGCTGCGCCCCCTGGCCCCAGCCGCGGCCCACGACCATACGGATAACCAAAGGAATATTCATCTGCCCGCCGAACATAAAATGCCATTTGGCGGCATTGTTAATAATCTGGTCCAAGGAAAGCAATGCAAAATCCACCCGTTGGTGAGTAAGAATCGGCCGAAATCCGCGCAGCGCCGCGCCGATACAAATTCCGGTCATCCCGTTTTCACAAACCGGCATATCCATGACCCGGCCGGAACCATATTTTTCTTTTAACCCTAAGGTCGAGCCAAAGATTCCTTTTGGATCGGGCACGCCTTCCCCAATAATAAAGACAGCCGGGTCTTTGGCCATGCATTGATCAATGGCCTCGCGGAGTGCTTGCGAATATTTTATTTGTCGTTCTACGGTCATATTGATTTATAAGGCATAAACATCGTTTAGAGAAACACCCTTGGCAAAAGGCGCAGCCTGCGCCAAGGTAACGGCCGTATCAATTTCTTTTTGAATCTGCGTTTCCATCCCGGTGATTTCGGCCGGCTTGATCACCTTGTTTAAAAGGGCGTATTTCTTAAACCGGTCGATGGGGCATTTCTTTTGCCAGAGTTTAAACTCGGCCTCATCGCGATAACCGATATGATTGTCGTAATTCGGGCCGCAATGCTCGCGCCAGCGGTAGGTTAAGAATTCGATCAAAGCCGGCCCGCGCCCTGCGCGGACAGCATCGATCATTTCTTTTGATACCTCGTAAACTTTTCCGCAATCATTCCCGTCGGCTCGAAACGAACGGATCCCGTAGCCTTTGGCCAGAGAGGCAATGGAGCGCTTGGGCTGCCGCTCGGCAATCGGCGTATACACCGAATAAAGATTATTCTCGCAGACAAAAACAATAGGCAAGTTTTTTAAAACCGCAAAGTTAACCGATTCGTGGAATGCCCCTTCTTCGACGGCCGCGTCTCCCAAGAAAGCGACCGTCACGGTTTTGTTGTTTTTCATCTTTTCCGCCCAGGCCACACCTGTCGCCACCGGAATCGTTCCTCCGACAATAGGCGTTGAACCTAAAAAATTTACGGACAGATCGATCAAATGCATCGAACCGCCGCGGCCCCGGGAGCAGCCTGTTTCTTTGCCGTACAATTCGGCAAATAATTTTTCCAGATTTCCGCCCTTGGCCAAATAATGCCCGTGCGAACGGTGATTGCTTAAAACCAGGTCTTCATTCTTTAAATTGGCGCTTACCCCCGCCGCGACCGCCTCCTGGCCGATGCATAAATGCACCGGGCAGCGCATTTGTTGCTGGGGATAGAGCTCAACAATTCGCTCCTCCACCATCCGGATGCGCAACATTTGGTAAAAAAGAGATTGTAAGATTTTTTTGGTGATCATTTAAGGTTTAAAGCCTGCATGGTTTTAATGTTGTAATAACGGATATCGTCCATCGGGTTTGGAATGAGGCCTTTCTCAAATGCCTTCTTTAAGTCACCCACTGCCTGCTCGATCGTGCACCGAGGGCTAAATCCCAGCTCCCGGGAAATTTTCTCCGAAGAAATATGATAGGAGCGGTTATCGTCCGTGGGCTTGCGCGTGATCTGGATGCTTCCGTTGCCGATCACTTTCTTGACGGTTTCGGCGATCTCGTTGACGGTATAATTTTGGTAACCGGCGTTAAAAATTTTCCCCGCGATTTTCTCTTTTGGGTATTCCAGTGATTGCACGTATAGATCGGTCACGTCGTCAATATGAATATTGGGCCGCTTCTGATCCCCACCAAAGACGGTGATCTTTCCGGCGTTAATGGCGTGATTGGTTAAAATATTAACGGTCAGGTCCAGCCGCAACCGCGGCGAATAGCCGCACACCGTCGCCGGCCGTAAAATAAGCACGGTAAAATCATTTGATTGCTGTTCGAGTAAATATTTTTCGCACAAAGCCTTATATTTTGAATAATCGGTGAGCGGCTCTAAGGCCAGATCTTCGGTAACATTGGATTCTTTTTTAACCCCGTACACGCTGGAGCTGGAGGCAAAAATAAATCTTTTTACCTTTGCCTTTTTGGCAATCGTAACCAGCGGCAGGAAGGCGTCGTAATTGATCGACTTGCCTAAATCCGGATTTAATTCATAGCTGGGGTCGTTGGAAATGCAAGCCAGATGAATGACCGCGTCAATGCCCTTCATTTCTTTTGTGAGAAGTTTGGTATCGCGGATATCGCCCTTGACCTGCCTGAGATTGGGATTATCTTTTACGCTATCCAAAACGTGTTCCCCGTACATATAAAGATCGATCACCGTAACCTTGTAATCGCGGGCAAGAAGTTTTGGGATTAAAACAGCGCCGACATACCCGGCGCCTCCGGTGACCAAAATATTTTTCATATCGTCAGGTTCTTTCACGGGATGATGCCTTTTTGTTTAAAAGACGCGCACACTCCCGGGCCACTGTCTTAGGCGAAATATAATTCATGCAAAAGCGGTCGAATTTGCAGATCGGGGAATAGCACGGCGCGAAAGGACAATTCAACGTCGAGGCAACAATGTGGATATTGTCAATGCCCGTCATGCGCAAATAATTGGTCGGCCCGTAGAGTGAAATGACCTTTTTACCCAGCGCCTGCGCCAGAATCTGGCCCAGCGAATCCGAGGTCACGATCACGCGGCAACTTTCGATCCAGTCGATGTATTTGGCGACATTTTTATGCCCCTGCTGCCAGCTAAGCGAATAATCCTTTTTTAAGATCCCCTCAAGCTCTTTCCAGTATTTCATCGGCCAGGCCTTGGTCGGCCATTTGGGCCCGACCGCAAAATTAAATCCGATATCGTATTTCTCCCGGTTTCCCCTTTTACGCCCCAAAACCGGGCTCTGGCCTTTCCAACGGCCGCCTAAGGTTTCGAAAAGCAATTCAAAAGCGTTTTTGTGAATATAACGATGATTCTCCTGGCCGGTCAAAAGATATTGGGTGGAGCGTTTGTAGGTGGCGATGTCATAGATCCGGCTGTTAAAATAAAATCCGTATTTTTTCTTAGCCTTGATCTGCGCCAGATAGGTGCAAATCCCGATATCCTTTTCCAGATTAACCAGAATATCGAATGAACGGCGGGTAATCTTCTTTAGGGTCTCGGGCCCGAAGATCAATATTTCGTCGATATAAGGATTGTCCTTTAACAGCGGACTCCCCTTAAAAGAAGTAATCCAGGTGACGCGGTCATTTTTGTAGAGATGCAAAATCGAAGTGCAGATCAAGACATCGCCAAGGCTGATAGTGGTCGAGATTTCCCGGTCGAGGAATTCGGAAAAACCTGTTTTTATAACGAGGACTTTCCTGCGGTTGTGCATGTTATTTCTGCTCCTTGTCGGAGGAATCAAGCCGGATATCGACCGACGTATAACCGTATTCCTGCAAGTGATTCGTCTTGATCTTAACATCACAGGGGCTGCAGGTGCCATACGCGGCGCAGCCCCGATACAGGTGCTCAAGTTTTAAATCGGGATCCAAAAGATTGCCCAAAGCCATTTCTTTTCGATGGGCGTAGAGGTCCGAATGACAGCGGTAAACCGTCGCATCAATTCCAACGGGAAGCACCGTATTGCGGCACAGGACGTGAGCGCGGACCACCTTGCCCTCACAGGCATCGGGATAACGGTATTTTAAATAGTCGCGGCCGTTATATTTTCCTAAAAATTCTTTGGTGCGAAATTCAACCCCTTGTTTTTTGGCGTACTCGCGGATTTCAGCGATCAATTCCGGATAGCCGGGATGATCAATATGATAAAGGCCGATACTTAGGATTTGCTGAAATTCTTTGATGCGGTCGATCAATACTTTATAGTCGTTTTGTCCCTTATGAAAACTGACGCGTATCGTCGGATACGGGGCGGGGCGTTTGTTCCAATCCAGCGTGCGCAGTTTCTTGAATTTCTCAACAGTTAAACTCGGCGGCAGGGCGGTTAAAATATCCATTTTGTGGTGAACATTGTCCAGGATCTCCCAAATGCCGTCATAAAGAAACGGCTCTCCTCCCTGGAGGGTCAACGGGATCCCCTGGGGCAATTGAAGGCGATTAAGCGCCTCGATCCATTGGCCGGGCTTTAGTTCCGCGGCGCCTTTAATATTAATAAACTTCTCATTATAATTAGTAATACAATAGGGACAGGAAAGAAAACAGCGGTTGGTCAGATAAATCCCCAGATAATCTGTGATGGCGGGAACAATGATGGGTTGAAGTTCTGCTTTTAGCATTTAAAAATCACCCGGCAGCTCGACTTCTAAAAAGGCTGCATAATTTTGGTACAAATTTTATCCGCCTTCGTCAGAAAACTGCGGCCGTAAGGCCGCAAATAAAACAATTGGCGGATAACCCTACGAAACTCAAACACGAAAGTATTTGAGTGAAGTAGGGTTATTGGCTTACGCAGGAAAGTTATTGTACCACAGAGAGTTAAGCGAGGCAATAATTGAAAAAGCAAGGTCAAAAGCGGTAAAAACCGCTCTTACCTCCGCTTTTGGAAAGGAGCCTTACATCTGAAATGGCGATACCGTGATCCGACCACTTCATCATGTCGTAAATCGTGAGGGCAGCTATCGTTACCGCAGTTAAGGCCTCCATTTCAACCCCGGTTCGGCCCAGGCAGGAAACCTCGGATTGGACGGTTACAGAGCGCTTTTTCTTATCGACTTCAAAACTCACGGCCACCTTGCTCAATTCCAAAGGGTGGCACATGGGGATGATGGTTGGCGTATTTTTAGCCGCCATAATACCGGCGACCTTGGCGGTTTCAAAAACGTCGCCTTTAGGAGAACCCTTTTTCAATAAGGCCTTAAATGCCTTTGGAGGAAATTTGACGGTCGCCGTAGCGATCGCCACGCGTTTGGTGACGGATTTTTGACTGATGTCGACCATGCCTTTGGATTGGTTAGATGATTTCATTTTTATCCCAGTCATTTAACAAGTTACCAACGTTACAAATGTTACCAAAGTTAGAAAGGTTACCCAAAAAAGGTTTGTTGAGGTTACGCTAAGGTTTCCGCAACCTTTTTGTAACATCGCGCAACCTCTAAAAAGTAACCTCGGCAACCTTATTAACCTTTATAACCTTAGTAACCTGATATCTATTACGAAAGATACTCAACAACTACCTTTCTCCCCTTCACTACCTTGCGCACACCTTCCGGGACCTTGAACAAACAATCCGCCTTTACGACCGAAATGATATTGCCTGAACCCTGATGTTCAGATAGTTTAACAAACAATTCCCCTTCCCGCAACAAGGTCTTACCGCGCAGGATTTTTGTGCGCGCCGGATTTAATTTAATTTCTTCAGCTAAGATCGCGGTGGCGGTTTTGGTTAAAAAATCGCGGCGACCCGACATTTTTAAAATGCAAGGCCGGACGAATTCGTGGAATGAAACCATGGTTGAAACCGGATTTCCGGGCAGGCCAAAAATGAGCGTTTTATTTTTCTTGGCAAAAAGTAAGGGCTTGCCCGGCTGCACCGCAACTTTGTGAAAAAATATTTTCGCGCCGAGTGTGCGCAAAACCGACGGCACCAAATCGCAATCTCCGACGGAAACACCGCCGGAAATTAAAAGGATGTCGCATTCAAAGCCGCTTTTTATTTTTGTAATTAGCGCGCGGCGGTCATCACGGGCAATGCCTAAAAGAATGGGCGCCCCCCCGCTTTCTTTGACTTGGGTAAAAAGGCTGTATTGATTGCTGCTGCGGATTTTTCCGGAGGAAAGTTTTTGGGTGACATTGAGCAATTCGTTTCCGGTAACGAGAATGGCCGTCTTGGGCCTGCCAAAAACTTTTACAAAAGGCAGGCCCAAAGTCGCACATAATCCGACAATTGCCGGCGTAACCAAATTTCCTTTTTCAATGATCAGAGAATTTTTATGGGCGTCTTCGCCTTTAAAAGCGATGCCCTCGCCTTTTCGCACGGCCTGGCCTACAAAAACTTCATTGCCCTTTTGCCGGCAATATTCTTTCATCGCCACGCAATCCGCGCCTTTGGGGACAACGCCTCCGGTCATGATTTTAATCGCTTGGCCCTTTCCAATAATTTTCTTTGATGGACATCCGGCTTCAGCCACACCAATGATTTTCAACAGCTTGGGGAATTTTGCACTTTGCGCCTTGAGATCAACGCTTTTGACCGCAAACCCGTCCACGGTCGCACGGTTAAACGCCGGCAAATCGGTCGTGGTGCGAATATCTTGCGCCAAAACCCTTCCCTGCGCCTGTAAAAATCCCTCTCTCTCAACCCCTTTTATCAGACGGGTTTTTTGAAAGATAATTTGTTTGGCGAGATTAATAGAAATCATTAATAAGCACCCAATTCACAGATTAAGCAATACTTCCTCAGAAATTCCTACCCGCCTTTACCTGCCGAAGCTGCCCATCGACGGTATCGACATCTTTGTGTATCCAGCCGGAATTTCAAAAAGGTCAGCAGATTGTGCCTTAGCCGAAATATTTTTATATTCGGTGCTCCAGCTTCCGTCTTCGGCTTCGATCTTAATCGGAAATTTTCCGTCCTTGAGCCACTGAAAAACGGTCATGCGACGGCCTCCTTCAATATAAGTCACTTTAAACTTTTCCGCCGGTTGTCCGTTAACGACCTCTGCCCCCAAAGAGATACGCTCGACCTCTCCGTCAAAATTCTTTGACGCCTTAGGCGCCTGGGACATATTAATCGGCTGCTCCATATACATCTTTTCCGAAGGCATAATGATCCAGGAAACCTTTTTGTCATTGCGGACAATAATAATGCTCTCCGGCGTCTCCATGCGCGATTTTTCTCCCGAGACAAAAATCTTAGCGCTCATCGTTCCCGCACTCGAGCGGCTGACCATATCGGCAGAAAAATCCTCCGCCCACGCGGAACAAGTGATTCCCACGGCCAAAATCATCACAAAAAACAATACCGCCGGCACAACGCTTAAAAACTTTTTGTTCTTTTTATCCATGACAACCTCCTGTTAATGGAACGTTAAACTTAAAATCCCTTTTTAGGGACTGCCCCCTTTTTGGAATCGATTTCTTCAATTGTAACCGGAATAACGCCTTTTTTCAAATCCGCGATTCTTGAAAATGCCATTTTGCTTAAGTCAATAATCCTGCCCTGGTTATACAGGCGTATGCCCGGCCCAAAATCATTGTGCCGGACCACCACGCATTTACCGTTTTCGGTATTACACACCCGGTAATACTTGCCGTAATCGTTCTTTCGCATAGCGCAGGTTAAGCCGTAGTTGTTATGCCTCTTGCCTGTTGCCGCCAGCTTAACCACATACCAGGCCGCCTCGCCCGTCGTAGGATACTCACCCTTGACCGGCTTGTAATCTTCGCAACCGCCTAGAGATAACAACACAGCGCCGGCGAGGATCGAGGTAAAGATGTTCTGGTTTTGGCGCATAGGCCTCACCCGCTATCAAACCAATGACAGCCCTTTATTTCTCCGTTTTCTTATTTGAAATCAGCGCCTTAAGCGCCGTATTTTCTGCGAGAGCATACACCACAAACATGCGCCCTTTAAGGCGCAAATGTTCATTGGGGTAGCGCAAGACCTCGCTGTCTTCGACCCAGCCGAAAAATTCCCGGCTTAATGCCGTCGAGAAATCGAACAAATCCACGCCTTCTTTCTCCAGCAGCGAACGCAATACCGCGACGTTATCGCGAAGACGCACGCGAAATTCCGTCCCCAGATATTTTTCGATTGTTTGGTAATCCAACGGAGTCACGTACACGATCGGTTGGATACCGGCCGCCTTTAACGTCCGCACCGTGTCCAGCAGGGATTGGATTTTACGGTGCCGGGGTGTAAGCGTATACAAAAAGCGGAACATGAGTTTTTTGCGGACATTTTCATCAGTGGGAAAATAATACCCGGGATTATCAAAATCCCTGACCCGGCCCAGATAACGGGTTCCGTCAAAGACCGGTGCATATTCATAGGCAAACTGAGAAATGCGCGGCTCGAAAATTTTAAAAACCGATAGCGGTTTCATAAATTTCATCACCGGAGTATCCTTGTAATTTAAAATAATCCGCTCCCGGTCAAATTGCCATAAGGGTTGCAAATCCCATTCCGGAGAAAATGACCTCATATTGACCGGCACCACTACATATCCCGGACGGTAACCTTTACGCACGACATAACGGCTATAAACGTCAAAGACATCGGTTTGATACGCGGCGTGAGTTACCTTCACCACCCGAGCCGGGCGAACCAACAGCGCCAAAAGGGCGGGCATGCTGGAATCGTTAGCATCGCTGGCCGCGCTCCAGTTGACGGCACTGTCCCCCAGATAAATCACATCCGCCCCGCGCGTTAAGGCAAAATCCAATAATTTGATTTCGTTAGGGATATCGACCTTGCCGGGCCAAACCGCCTGCGCGCAAAAGACCAGGCCGGTAAGTAATATTCCTTTAAGGAAAAATTTTCTCATAGGTTTCGGTTAAAATTGAAAATAAATAAAAGGAATTTCTTTGCTCACCCCTAAATTCATCACCGTCCAGATACAGGCAAGATAAACGGCCCAGCGAAGAACAACCGGCCGCGCCGAAAAAAATGTTTGCAGCGTCTGCAGCTCTTGGGCAACATCATTTTGCGCGCATGAGGCCTCCTGGAACACCTGCAGGCCCAAGACTAAAAGGATCAACCCGACGGAGAAAACAAATTCCCCCTGCGACAACCCGATCGCGCTTTCAATGCCATGCACCGACAACCCGCCCCATCCTGCGGTCAAATGCGAAAAGATATACACCGCATCCCCCATACTGCTGGCCCGAAAGAACACCCACGCCGCGCAAACCAGAACAAAAACAATGATCCGGCGCAAAAATCGGTGCACCGCCGGCTGCCGCTCCAATCCCAAAATTTGCACCGCGCCCGCCCTTATTCCCCGGCTCCATCGGGAAATAAGATAATACAATCCGTGCAACCCGCCCCAGACTAAAAAAGTCCAATTAGCGCCATGCCACAAACCGCTTAAAAGAAACGTTACCATAATATTGACGTGCCAGCCCCAGGCCGAAACCCGGCTGCCGCCCAGAGAAATATAAACGTAATCCCGAAACCAGGTGGATAAAGAAATATGCCAGCGGTGCCAAAAATCCGCAATCGATTCCGCCAGATACGGCCGGCGGAAATTTTGCATAAGCCTGAATCCTAAAACCTGTGCCGCACCGATAGCAATATCGGAATAGCCGGCAAAATCACAATAGATCTGAAACGCAAAAAATACCGTGGCAATGACCAAAGCCGGGCCCTGATGCTCGGAAAGATTGCCGTACACTTGATTGACCGCCAAAGCCAGGCGGTCGGCGATGACCACTTTCTGGAACATGCCCCAGAGCATTAGTTTTAGCCCTTGGGTCACCCGGGTATAATCAAAATCGTGGCGCTCGTCAAACTGGGGCAAAAGATGTTTAGCCCTTTCAATGGGCCCGGCAACCAATTGCGGAAAAAACATGACGTACAAAGCATAGATCCCAAAACGGCGTTCTGCTTTAAAATGGCGGCGGTAAACTTCGATGACATAATTTAAACTCTGGAAGGTATGAAAGGACAGGCCAATCGGCAAGATGAGCCCTAAGGTTTCCGGCTTATAATTCCAATGCAACAGTTCCGCCAGTCGCGCCAAATTGGCATTAAAGAAATTAAAATATTTAAAGACAAATAAAACCGCGCAGGTGGCAACGATACTCACCAAAAGGTATACCCGGCGCGCCCTCCCTTCGGCCCGCTCGATTAACAGTGCCGCCGTGTAATCGATGACGATGAGGATAAAAAGGACCAAAATATAGACCGGAATAAAGGCCATGTAAAAGACGCAGCTGGCAACCAAGAGCCACAGCCAGCGCCAACGGTAGGGCAAAACAAAATGTATAGAGGCAACGATGGGGAAAAAAATCAGGAATTGAAGCGAATTAAAGGTCACGGGATTTGATGGCTGAATGTTTCGCTAGGGTTTTGGGAATAATCTTTTTTTAGTGCAGGGCTATTATATTACATTTGCTCCTTGAGGCAAGAACTTTTGGCCCAAAGCGGGACAATCCCTTCGAATTTCGCACAGAGCAATCAGTGGCATGCGACGAGCGACTAATCTTGCGACTTGCGTCTTGTGTCTTGTGACTTGCAACTTGTGTCTTGCGACTTGTGACTTGTGCCTTGCACCTATTCACTATTCACCCGTCTCGTCCCGCATTAGCGGGACGGACGAGGTCTCGTCATCCCGCAAACGGCGGGATGACGGACTATTCACCCGTCTCGTCCCGCATTAGCGGGACGGACGAGGTCTCGTCATCCCGCAAACGGCGGGATGACGGACTATTCACCATTCACTATTCACTAAAATCTTCTTGGGCTAAGATCACTTTTTCTTCTTTTTACTTACCGTCTTCTTTCCTGCGGCCGGTTTCTTGGTTGCAGCCGGCTTCTTCTTTTCTTTCTCGATTGGCTCCAAAACATCGACGGCAGCCTTCACAATTGTTTGAGCAGGCGGCGCCCCTTGAGGCCTGTGATCGGCGGCCACTTTAAAATTGTTATTGGCCTTACGCCGCGAAAAACATTCTTTGCAAAAGACCGGCCGGTCTCCGCTGGGCTTAAAAGGCAATTCGCATTCCTTCTTGCAATCGGCGCATACGGCACGAAACATCGGCCGCTCTTTGTGATGATCCCTTGGCTTTTCATTTCCCTGATGCCGGCCACTCACCGGTAGATAAAATGGCGTCTTGGGCGCAGATCCCGGCCCCGCCGGCTGCTGTGTGGACCGGTTGAGCAAAAGGTCCACCTTCTTATCCAGCGCCGTCAACTGCTCTTGCATTTTAGTTATTAGGCCGACGATGTCGGGTTCATTGGGAATCTGTTTTTTCATGCTCCTCCTTAAGTGGTTTTGAGTGTCTTGCTACTTGTGACTTGTGACTTGTGACTTGTAACTTCGCCTCAAGGGCTTTTGGGGACCTGGTCCTGAGTTGGACCCGATGACGACAAAGCTTCTACTTTGCATTCTCCAGAATTTCGTTAGCCCGGCCCAAAAGTTCTTTGGCCTTATCCAATAAATTTCTAGCGCCTTCTTTAGAAAACTCGTTCTCATAATCCGCATTCTCACGCAGGGTTTTTGCCGTCTGTAATGCCTCGATTAAATTAACGTCGAGTAAACCCTTGGCAACAAAAAATGCCTTTATCGCCGCAATCAAGCAATAGTGGCTTCTTTCCCGGTATCCCTTCGAATAAATGAGAGCCCGTGCTGCATGAAACATGGCATAATACCCCTGGATCGTCGCCCATTTGAAACTGCCATCGTCAAAGCTATTCTCGGCAGTCTTTAGATCGTCACGGGCGGTTTTTAATTCCTTAGGTGCCAATTTTACCGCAGCAGCGAATTTCTTGATCTTGCCTTTCGACAAACATTCCTTCAAATCCTGATCTTCTATTCCTTTTCCCATAAAACAATTCCCTTTTTAATTTCTTCATAGAAAACCGGCTCTTTTTTGTCAAAGCCCATATATTCTTGCGGGCTCTTAACAACAAGTTGGATCTTTTCTTTTAACCGTGGCTGGGATAAGACGAGCGCCCGCACCTTTTCCTTATCGTTTGATACCACAAAAATATCGATATCGCTTTTTTCGGTATCTTCGCCTAACGCACAGCTGCCAAAAAGAACAGCACGCTGTGATAGGCCCTTCACCTGTTCAACCAAGGGCTCCAGCATGCTGACATTCTTCAGGATCTTATACTGCCGGACAGTCGCTGATTTCGGGTCAACGCTGTAAAAGATCATCCGCCCTTTTTGTTCCGTCTTAAGCAAACCCTCTTTGGCCATCTGACGCAAGGCCTGATTGGTCCCGCCCTTGCTTAAAAGCGTATGCAAGGCAATTTCTGCCCCGTAAAAGGACACGTGAGGATTCCGGCAGAGAAAGTCCAGAATCTTTTGCTCGGCTGTGGATGAAAATCTGTCTTTTTTCATACGTTTAACCCGCTCATTCTACCTCTTTCATGCGTTTAGCCCGCTCATTCTGTCTCTAGCGTAACGACTGACCTTATATTCGTTATAATGAATACAAGTTCATTTAAATGAACCTGATTAGACTATACCTTATGTTAAGGGTCCTGTCAAGAACGGCTTTCTTGCCTAACATCTATTCCTGCTGCTCCTGCATTTTGGTCATTAATCCGACGATGTCGGGTTCATTAGAAAGCTGTTTTTTCATGCTCCTCCTTAAGTGGTTTTTGGGTGTCTTGTAACCTGTGACTTGTAACTGCGCCTTAAGGGCTTTTGGGACCTGGTCTTGAGCTTAGTTGTTAGCTTCTTAGGTATTTTATCAGGTTAACCGGTTAGAAAGTTAGAATTTCTAACTTTAATAAGCGCTTAAGTTACGCGGCTTTTTGGGACCTGGGCCTTAGGGTCTTAGTTAACAACCGTGTTTCCGCTGGAGATTATCCACCTCAGCTTTCGCGGCAATCTTCCTGATAACATTCTTAACCTGCAAATCTACTGGAGTACGACTTAAATAATCCGCCGGCGCTACAAAATTCACCCGGTCTTGTTTCAACAACTTTCTGGCTCTGGCCTTTTTCTTTGAAGAATGCGGTTGATAGACGGCAATCGAATAGCCCCCTTGATCTTTTACTAATTTCATACAAGGTACATCCGTTTCGCCATCTCCAATATAAATCATCCGCTCAAATGGAATTCGCCGTTTCCACTCGGGAGTATAATCATTAATCTTCTTATCATCCCATTCATCAGAAATGCCTTTATTGATTCTGAATAAAAATTGAGTCTTAGTAGTATAATTCAAAGCCAAAATCGGCCAAGAAGCAACACCATGCTTATCGTACATAAACGCTGAGGCGTAAATCTTCTTAAAATGTCTCGCGATCTTGGTGCCCGAAATCATCTCGCGCAATCCAGAGGAGACAATATAATGCTCAATCTTCACATTTTGTTTACGCGCGAATTTGCTAATCCGGCCAAACCATTTATCAACACCATCAAAAAGATCTACCCCTTCCCCATGCCGCTCGAAAGATTTTCGATCAATCTTAACCTTATTGCTCTCTGCCCTGGCTTTTTCAATCATTAATGTCATATAAGAAAGGATATGATCACCCTTATGCTCTTTGGCGCGATTTCCAGCTTCTCTCCAGAAATCCCGCGGTTTTACTCCCAATCCAGGGAAAAAATTATATTCTTGCATGTTACCAGGAGATAAAGTCCCGTCGAAATCATAACAAATCGCCACTATTGGTCGTTTGGGCTTGCTCATGTGCCACCTCCAAACTTATTGTTTCTTTGTCCCTACTTCGAGTAATTTAATCTTTAAATTATGGCTCTGCTTCAGTTCTCCGTTTATCCTCACTTCGATACTATAATCCCCAATCTCATCAAATTTCAAGTTAACCAACTGCATCGGCATCGGCAGATGCTGCTCGCCCTCGTGCTGGCTCGGAACTTCAAGATCTCCCTCCGCCTTAAAAACCGCGCCTTTTTCTCCTATCATTCGGACGTCAAACCGATTCCGTCCAACATCTTGGCGAGTCACCTTCAATCTGACCAGCAAAAACATGAGAGGATGTATCCAAGGTAGCTTTGCTGTAGTTATTTCCGTAATTCCAGCCCCTACCAACGTAAACTTACCTCGGTCATTTGCAGCCGCATAATCGGCTAAGATTAAATCTGATACTTCCATACTCGATCCTCCTTCTAGTTGTCATACGTAAACCTTGTTGGCAAAAAAAATTACCTCTCAAGAAGGTACTTTGCCAATTCCTCTGGGGCAATAATATATCGCTCCCCAACCTTATCTGCCTGTACCCTGCCTGTTGCAATCATTTTTATAACTGCTTGACGGGTAACACCTGCCTCTTTTGCGAATTCAGGGACCGACATTTCTCGACGTGATTCGCTCTTATTGATGCGCAAATCGACTATCCTACTCGTAGCATTCTTTAGCGGTGTCAGATCATAATCCACGCTACCTAGACACAGCTTTACGGAAGACGACTTGCCGTTACTTACAGTATTGATGTTCGTTACGTGTACCATGGTTATTTTATAGCAGAGAGGTTTACAGTTGTCAACCTTTATTTTCAGATATCAATGATCTTCATAACTTCGTCGCCATAGTGATTGATGACCTTCACGGCGATTTTGCCGGTTCTGGGTTTTGAAAATGGGCGGGAAATGGTGGAATAAAGATCGTCCCAGGCATCTTCTTTGATATCAGCCTTAAGGGCTTTCTTTAGTTTTTCGTAAGGTTTATCTGCACCAAGAAAATATGCATGCGTGACGAAGAAGGCTTCCCCATTGTAATTCGTATCAATGAACCAAGCGGCAATATCATGCTCTGGGTCACCTGATCCGCTGGAGCGTATTTCACTTTTGACTGGGTCGTATATATCCACGCCGACTATTTCAACCACGATCCCCTCTTTGGTCTGTTTTATTTTTACTTCTGGCTCCCCAAAGGCAAGGAAAAGATTACCTGAGCCGGTTTTCTTTAAGAGATCACCCATGGAAAGATCGGGGTTAATCTTAACTTTCATTACGCGCAATTTCTCGAATTCAGAGGGTTCGGAAAAAGCGGATGCCTCAAATGAAGTTGCCGCAACCACAAGAAGATCAGCAAATTTCTTAGCTACTTTCGCAGCATCGCGAACAAAATCATCATCAACGCTACCAAATTCAGGACCAATAGCCACAGCAACTTTCTTCAACCCTTGCTCCGTTTTATACTCGCCTGAAGCTTGTATTTCGGGCCCGCCGGGTAAAATATCTAAATTTACAAATTCTACCCTTGCTCCTTTTTTACCTGTTTGCACACCCGCTTTAAGAAGATTTGTAACTATAGTTTCCACAAAACGTTCAGAAGAGACCATCTCTTGGACGTCAGAAATACGATGAGGAGAAAGGGATTCAACAGTAAATGGTCCAGAAACGCGAACTATGTCGTTGTTTTCGACGGGTTGATCATATAAAACTTCTTGGCCTGCCGGCTCATCATTAGCAAGAGATCTTAAGGTAACATGTGGCACTGTTTTGTATTCAAAACCAGTAAAAATACTATGCTCATCTTTGAGCTTGTAATAGGAGAATTTGGCTGTCATCAGCCGTGTGCGCGCTAAAGCTAAAGCAACGCGCGAAGTATCAATAGTAATCCACCGTCTCCCCCACTGTTCAGCGACATAAGCGGTAGTCCCAGAACCACAAGTCGGATCGAGAATTAGATCCCCCGGGTCAGAAGTCATGAGAATGCACCGTTGAATAACAGTCGCCCCAGTTTGAACAACATACACTTTATCCTGCTGCCCTGTCGTATCTGTCCAAGTTGCTAATAGACTTGTGACGGGAAAATCATCCGAAAATAACTTGTAAGTAAGTAAATTTCCCTTTACTGTTAACCGATTTCTTTTTTCAAGATTTTTTATTCCAGCTTCTGTTGTGCCATAACCATTCCCAGTAGGAGGATATTCCTTACCTTTAAACTTATATGTAAACTGTCCACTATCATTAGTACCAGTAGTTTTAAGGGACTTTTTCAGAAATACTCTGGCACCAGGAGGTAGCAATTTATGATCATTAATTTGCTCTAAGGTCATCTGATGTTCAGACCCATTTGACAATTCATACCAACCGTAATCTTTATTCCTTTCAACAGAATACGGCAAAAATAACTGACGATATTTAACCTTGATCTTTCCAGCACTATCTATCCTTTGCTTGGCATACCAAAGAATAAAATCATACATTTGCTCTAGAAGATTTGCTCCGAGTGGCATAGTTTTTTTTCGAAATGGAATTAAAGCAACAAAATTTTCTGACCCGAAAGCTTCATCCATAAGATTACGCACCAAATGGATATTCTCATCTGAAATTTGAACAAAACATGAGCCGCTCTCAGTAAGAAGTTCTCTCCCAACGACTAAACGATCTCTGAGGTAAGATAGATAGGAATGGATTCCGAGCTCCCAGGTATCGCGAAAAGCCTTAATTTGTTCAGGCTGACGAATAAAATCTTCTATTTTGTCTTTAACGTCTTTTTTCCTAGTAGAAATCTGCCAATTCGAACCAAATTTAATGCCATAAGGCGGATCGATATAAATCGTCTGTACCTTACCGCGCATGCCTTCTTTTTCTAACAGGCTATTCATCGCGAGGAACGAATCACCTAAAATCATGCGATTCTGCCAATTATCCTCGTGCTTATAAAACTCAACGGCTTTATCAAACTGTTGCTGTGTTGTTTCACCAAAAAGAGTCAGCTGCATTTCATCTTTAGCCCCCTGTTTTAACCTCGCTATAATGGCCTCGGGAGCTATTTTTTCTTGAACGTAAATAGGAACCGTTGAAACAGATAACTCGCTTCCCGCTTCTTTCTTCCCGGCCCAAACCAACTGTGGGTCAAGAGAAGGATCGTAATCATATCTTTTCTTTACTGGTTGCTTCTCGCGTGGAGATAGCTTGACGGATTCTTCTTGGGTAGGAATACGTTTACGCTTATCTTTATGTTTATAGGACGATACTGCCGCGGCATCAGTGGTCCGGGGCTCTAACCTTTTTCTTCTCATAGATTAGTCTCTAATTTATCAAAACCATTTTGCAATCTAGCTCGTATTAAATTTTGTACTTCGTGGATATCTTGTACCTCTAAAATAGCCCATTTACCAAACTTTCCGATATTGTTTATGGCAGGAACCCATAATTCACGAGTCGTCTTAATCTTTATTATCTTTTTATCATCTTTCTTCCCAGTCACTTCAATTATCAAACTTAAGACTGATTTATCGGGTAGCTCAAGCTTCACAATAAAATCGGGAATATAGGGATGTCCTACTCCTTGGTACTCATAAGGAATGGCAAACCCCATATTCTGGTTCTTAACATAGGACAAAACCTCTAGCATCTGCTCTAACCTTGTCGCAACTCCCTGCTCCCATTCTTTAGTATCAGCTACAACGTAATTAACATGGCTCTTGACTGTCGCCTGCACTTCTTTGGTAGTCAAGAAATCCACGTATCGAGTAGAGCCCAAAGTATCATAAGGAGCAAGAACTGGTAGGAGCTTCTTTTCTTTCTGTTGATCAAGGTTCTCAGCTACGATTCCCTGCTGAATTTTAGTAAGCGCACCAGAGAAATATTCGCCCACAGATAGATAGCCAATAACCATGCGGTCTTTTAATACAACATAGCCCTTAATATATTCTTCGCAGATTTTCTTAAGCTGTGGAAATAACCAGTATTTTTCCGTTCCGTCAGCGTCCATATAGTAACGTTTAAGCAAAGACTCAGCAAGCCGTATTGTTACCTCACCTTCCCTACGACTTTTTATCTTCTCAAGCTTTTCTACGGTTGTATCTCCGATGATGCCACCTGAAGTAACTTCTGTGGGCTCATTTTCAATAATGGTTCTCGATTCTTCGGTAAACCGAGCTTTCAACTTTGTCTCATCTAACTCATATCGATATCCTTCAACGCGCGGGAATGTAATCTCATATTGCTCGCGTTCCTGTAAAGCACGAACACGGTGGATAACTTTTGGTGGCTGAGGAGGAGTAACGCCTTCAGATTTTAAGAAACTAAAAGGCACACCGTACACTTCAGCGTATTCGGGCGCCATGAGACCGTTCTCCTCATTAACATCATAATCAACGCGCCTCAAGGCACGGCCTACTACTTGTTCACACAAAAGCTGAGTCGAGAATGCTCGAATACCTAAAATGTGAGTAACGGTATTCACATCCCACCCTTCAGTGAGCATGGAAACAGATACTACACATTTGATATTTTCACCTAGCTTACCCGGCTTTCCAACGGTATTCATTACCTCTCGCAAAAGTTCTTCATCGCTAGGATCATCTCTTCCCGGAAAACGATGTCGATATTCTTTATGAAAATCTCCAATTTCTTTAGTAAAGATCTTTTTGAAGTCGTCGTTTATTTTTTCACCACTTTCCAGCTGGGCGCTATCAATGAGGAGTGTGTTGGGACGATCAAGAAACTGCACGCCGTTTTCGTTTCGAAAATATTCTAAATTGCCCTTCTCGATTTTAAATCTTCCTGTAGCTGTCTCAACTTCATATCCAGCAATCCAACGATAAACCAGTTCGGAAACTGCCGTATTGTTACACACAACAATCATGACTGGAGGCATTACCGAAGGATTGCTTTTCTTTGCCTCTTCATAGCGACGATGGTATTGCTCATAGTTACCATATAATGATTCTAATGCCTCTTGTAATTTTGTAGGCAAAACCAGTGTTGTTAGATAGTCCTTACCCCCCGTCTTTAAACCTTTCTTCGGCAGATTATCACGAACATATAGCCACAGGTTACGAAATTCAGGCGCTTCTTCTTGCCTGATAGTATCTGATTCAATTGGTAAGCGCGGAATCTTTACGACTCCACACTCTAAGGCATCCAAGAGCGAAAAATCGTAAATTGTCCAAGGAAATAATGTGCCTTCTTGATAACCGGAACCGCTTAAGAAATACGGAGTAGCGGAGAGATCAACGATTCCATTAAGGGCAATCTTCTTAGAAAGCGCATCTATTCCATTAAGCCAAACACGTGCTGCTTTATTGTTCTCATCAGCTTCTTGACGTTCTTCTCCCGCTAATTTTTCTTCACTTGGCTTTTCTTGGTAACAATGGTGAGCTTCGTCGTTGATAACTAAAATGCGTGATTTGCTGAGTAGGCTTTTAAACGCCCTATTAACCATTGCATTTGGTGTCTCTTTAGCGACTTCGTCTTTGATTATGCCAGCTGCTTTCATGACCGATCCAATTGAGAAACGAGAGTTTTGACGCAACTCAAGCTGATGAAAATTTGTGATATAAATTACAGCTTGCTGCAGAAGTTCAAAATCCTGATGAGATACGATATCTCTCTTTCGATAATAATTGTGAACATCGTTGGGCAGTAAGACATTAAGTCTATCGCGAATGGTAATCCCGGGTGTAATAATGGCAAATGCGTCAGTAAAACGAGTGTCTTGTGGATAGCGGATTTTGTTAAGGGTATGGTACGCAATGATCATGGCCATGACAACAGTTTTACCCGAACCTGTTGCCATTTTGAAAGCTATACGATACAATCCGGGATTTGCATCAGTACTTGCTTTTTTGAGTGCATTAATTATCCAATTATCGCCAGACTTTTCTGCAACTTCATTTATAAACATTAATGTTTCTAAAGCCTCAATCTGGCAAAAGAACAGCTTGTTTTCTCTGGTCTCATCTCGCCAATAGGCAAGAAGATCTCGCGATGTTTTTGTGAGGCCTTGATAGCCTCCTTCTCTCCATTCTTTTACCTTAACCCTAATCTTATTTATAAACTCGTTTTCTTTCTGCAGCTCGCTACCAAAAGCGCCTTCAGCGATATTAAGCTCGAGTTGCTTTTCTTTTGTTTTTGCCCGTGGAACGGGGATGTAAAAATTACTAGGGCGACGAAATTCTAAGATTTCATCAGTGATCCCGCGATCATCAGATTTGAAGTGACGGTTAGGTTCTGTGTACGGAGAATTGAGTATTGGAGATTTCATATAATATTTTTCTTTTTAATAATTAGCATTCTATCACCTGATTAATTAAATAACAAACCAAAAGCCCACCCACCTCTTTTGAGCTTTGCGCTTTGAGCTTTCGGCTTTCAGCCCTGCTTTCCTTAAACGCTTTTATTCTAAATTTTAGAAGACTCGTACCCCAAATAAAAAACCCCCGCCCTAGTTAAAGAGCGAAGGTTTGGAAGTGGGCACTGATTTGCGTTTTCATTTTATCCCTAATTTAACGCTCCCAGAGGGATACGTCAAGAGATTCTTTCGTCCCAAGGGTCATTGGGTCATGGGGTCTTTGGGTCTTTTTAGCGTATAGCGGATAGCCCTCCGACTCCTTCGCTGACTCTCAGTCGCTCAGGATAAACGTATAGCATAAACACTTCATGACGCTAACAGGTTCAGGATGACCTTAACCATTATCTCTTTCTCTCCGGGCCTGCTGGCAGCGATCATAAGCGTTAAGGCAACTAGGGCATTGTCATCAATGCGTTTAGCGCCGTTTTTTCGTAAAAGAAGTCCGTTACCCTGCAGGAATGAAATAAAAAGCGCTGCGGCGATCCGTTTATTGCCGTCGACAAAATTGTGATTTTTGGTCACAAAATAAAGCAAATGCGCAGCCTTTTCTTCAACGGTTGGATAGACATCTTTCTTGCCAAATGTTTGATAGATCGCGCCGATGGAGCTTTTGAAACTTTCATCTTTTTCCTGGCCCATGAGTTGGGAATCATGGAATTTTTGCCTCATCTGCCGGATAATTTCTATTGCCCTGTCATAGGTCAGAGTGTATTTGACTCTTTTTGTCCCTTTGGGAAGTTCAAGTTTTTCATGGTCAAAATCATCCAAGAGATCCAGGGCGCGGCTGTATTCTGAAATAACCTGGATCAGCCCCTTCGTCTGATCGGAAACCCCTTCCAACTGCATGACATTGTCGAGAAGCTTTAAGGATTTCTGCAACTGCTGATATTTATGCTGTGCTAACTTTAGCCGTTTTTCGTTAAGAGTGTAGCCGTCCACTAAATGTTTTCGCAAAACATTAGTAGCCCAAATGCGGAATTGGGTAGCGCGGGAAGAATTTATTCTGTAACCGATAGAGATAACAACATCAAGATTATAGAAAGTCGTTTGATACACTTTGCCATCAGCAGCAGTATGTGCAATTTTTGCACATACTGAAGTTTTATCTAATTCTCTACTGCTGAATATGTTACGTAAATGTTTAGTAACTACTGATCGTTCAGCCTTAAAGAGGTCTGAAATCTGTTTCTGGGTAAGCCAGACCGTTTCCTGCTGAAGGCTCACCTCAAGCCGGACTTTCTTGTCCTTGGCTTGGTAAATAATAATTTCACCCCTGGAAGGGATTTCTTTGTTTGTCATGTAAGTTACCTAATTTTATGCTCTTTTTCTAATCTGGCAATAAGCTTATCCGGCATGAGGATCGTTTTGTTGACGTCAACAAAATGATCGGGATTGCCAGCCATCCGGAATTACCGGATAGCTTAACGCCCTTAAAAAAGCAATGTGCAATTTTTGCACATTAGTTAGTTCCAATTTGGAACCAACTCGCCTTCAGTAACGAGAAATATTCTCTGCCTGCTACTCTAACAAATGACAACCTAAATGACAACCAAAAGTTACCATACAACTTGTTGATTATTATCATGTATATGGTAACTTTGGCAACATGCGTAACGTTAGTAACCTGATAAGGATTAACTACTTCTCCCTCCCCCACACCCCGGCTTTGAAGCTTTCAGCTCTCAGCCCGGCCGTCCTTAAAATCCTATTCTAGAGGAAGCCGGTGCAGCCCTTGACTTTGCTAGACGTAAGTTCTTTGAGCTTAGAGGAAGTCAAGGGCAGCTCTCAGCATTCAGCTGACGGCTGACGACTGAAGGCTGACGGCTACTCGTTCTTTTTCCTTCCCCAAATTCCGGCTAAAATTGAAGCAGTTATAATGCACCAGGTGGCAAAGAAGGCGTTGGGGATGGCGGCGGCAGGAGTGAGATGCTTAATCGCCAAAACCGCGCCTAAACCAGCATTCTGCATGCCCACACCGATGGCCAGCGTGCGGCAGCGCTTTTTGTCAAAACCGAACAATTTCCCCGCGCCGTAACCTAAAACCAGCCCAAAGAAATTAAGCAAAAATACCGCCCAGAAAATAATCAGGCTCACCTCGGCTAAGGCGTCCTTATTAAGCGCCACCACCAGCCCGCAGATAAAGGCGATAAAAAGGGTTGAGAGCGCCGGAAATACGGGAATAAACTTTTCGATTTTTTTGCCGAAATACTGCTTGATCACAAGCCCCAGCAACAGCGGCACGATCACCATTTTCATAATGCTTAAAAACATCGGCAGGAACTGAATAGGAATAAACGCGCGGCCCAATCCATAAGTCAAAGCCGGGGTCAGGACCGGGGACACAAACGTGGTCAAGCTGGTTAAGGCAACCGAAAAAGCCACATCCGCCGCTGCCAGATAGGACACAACCCCGGCTGCCATAGCGTCGGGCACAGCCCCAGCCAAAATAAGGCCCGTGGCTAAATCCGGCGGAAGATCAAGAAGCTTGGCGATGGCAAACGCCAACAACGGCATAATAGCAAATTGCGCCAAGACCCCTAAAAGCACAATGCGCGGGGTTTTAAAGATCGGCTCAAAATCCTTAAAGGTAAGCACCATGCCGATACCGAACATGGTCAGCGAAAAAAGCCAGTCGGTGTAGTCTTTAAGGAAGGTGAGCGACTGCGGCCTAAAATACCCCACCCCAACCGCGATCACAACCCAGACGACCAGGAGTTTGGTGAAGGAATTGAGAAGCTTATTCAGTATCGGCATAAGAAAACCCCCATTCAGAAACAGGTTACACATGTTGCCGAGGTTACTAAGGTTACCGAGGTTACTTAATTAAGCAACATATTTAAGGTTACTAGAGGTTACCTTAGGTTACGAAAACCTTATTGTAACCTCATGCAACCTTTTTTAAGGCAACCTTTATAACTTCGGTAACCTGCATAACATTTATAACCTAAGAAAGCTTAATTATCTTCCTCTCAACCAACATTGCCAGAAGAGTACCAACCGCCAAGCCAATGACGTAGCCATAAGGTAACCCAATTGCCATTAATCCAACTAAAAGAGCTATCCCGAAATCAGCTCTTGAATCTTTTAGGTCTTTGACCAGCTTCATCAGCGCCCAGCCTTCGAAGGCTAAAATAACGCCCAGCATTGGCTTGGGAAAGAGTAGAATCGCCTGGCCAAAGATGCCGCTAAAAAACAATCCCAAAATAAGATACATGGTGCCGTAAATCGCAACTGACCCACCGGTACGTCCGCCAAAAGTGTAGTGGCCCACCATGCCCCCGGAACCGTGACATACCGGGATACCGCCGAAAAAGGGAACGATTAAATTCATCAGCGAATAGGTTAAACCGATCTTGCGAATGCCGAGCTTTTTTTCCGGGAAATAATCTTCAGCCACCTGACGCGTTGCCAAAACCGAATTACCGATGGATAAAGGAATTTGCGGCAAGGTGAGAATAATAAAACCCAGCCACATATCTTTGGGTGTAATAGCATGAAACTGCGGCAGAGAAAAGCTGATGCCGTGCGCGAGCGCACTCGTGTTAATTTTAAGCGCGAGCGCATAAATGAGCCCTAAGACAATGACAAAAAGGCTTGCCGGATATTTGCGGTTTCCCAAAAGCACAATAACAATGACAAAACTCGCCGCCGCCAAAATATAGCCGCTGACTCCGTCAGAGGAGACGTAATCTTTAAGGGCGAGGATTGCTAACTGCAACCCGAGCCCAAATTGAATACCGCGAATAACACATTTTGGGATCACTTTTCCCAACCAGGCCAAAAGGTTGGTCACAGTTAAGAAAAGCATGGTAAGGCCAATCGCGAGCCCGGCCGCATAAAGGACATTGCCGGTTAACTTTTGGGTAATAACGATAACCGCCATGGCTTTTAAGGGCTGCACCGGCATGGGAATGCCGTAGATCAAGCCGGTCATGATTTGCATCGCCCCAAACATGATTAAAACGCTGGCAGGGTCAAGGCCGCCGACAAGGATGAGGCTAACCACCAGCGGAAAATCGGTCCCGATATCGCCGAAGGCGCCGGCGAGTTCGTTTCTATCGAATCTGATTTTGGATTTTAGAAAAGATTTAAGCATGATTTAACGTTACTACGGTTACCAAAGTTACTATGGTTACTAAGGTTGCCTTTTAAAAACCACAGTAACCCCTAGTAACCTTAGTAACGCTTGTAACTTTAGTAACCCAGTTATGACAATTCCTTGAACGACCCCAACCCTATCTCTTTCTTCTGCAAATATTCTTTTAACTTCGGCGACGTCAGGATCTTTAATTCCGTCTGCCGCTCTTTAAGTTGCGAAAACGCGGCCGAATATTCGTCGGCCTTGTCCCCGGGGTGGCACATCAGCTCACAAATATTGCCGTGCAATTCATCCACGGCCTGTTTAAAGGCCTTTAAGGTAGGCTTAGGGGTCACCTTAGTCCCCCTAAAATCATCCGGATAATGAAACTGATCGCCCCAAACTTTCCTTGCTTCTGCGGAAAGAAAATTTAGATAAGAAACTAATTGCTGGGGGTCTTTGTGGACCGCCAAAAGATCTTCTTGGCTAAGGTCCTTAAAATCCGTGCCTGATTCCAGAGCCAGCCTGACCCATGACCCCTTGGGGACAACCCTAAAAAAGCCCTCCCTCGCTCCGGGCAAGAGATGGATATGGTTGTGCCCGTCGTAATGGGCCGGCGTGATACCGGTATTGCGGGTAAAAACCTCCAATTGCTCTTTAAATTCCGCGGCGGTTTCGCTTGGGTCAATTTCGCCCCGGCCGGCCCGGGTAAATAATTCGAATTTATTCAAGAAAAATCCGCGTTCGTTAATAAGGGTTTTGTGGTTCTCGACTAAGGGCCGGCCGGCGGTTAGATTAAAATGCACGCCAACGCATAAATCCTTGCGATCGATTAGCCGGTCTAAAATATCCGCCCAGCCGGTCTGATAAACAATAACCGAAATACTTTTAACCACCCCTTCGTCAATTGCCTTAAAGATCCCTTTGTTTCGGGCGGCGTCAATGCCGGCGTCATCGGCGTTAATGATAAGTTTCATCAGTCGCCCATCCTGTGCGGGGAAATTGATTGGCGATGCTGCTTTTTTTCAGCGTGAAAATGTTTGGCGTTTAGCATTTTCTCTTTAGCGCGTTTGGAACGTTTGCGTTTTTGCCGGCGGATCTTTTCGATACGGGCGATCCGCTCTTGAATGACACCGGTTTGCTTTCGTTCGATCTCATCTAACAAAAGGCGCCGGGCCAAAAATCGGTTTAAGGCCTGCTGGCGCGTTTCCTGGCACTTGACGGTCATCCCCGTGGGGCGATGGCGAAGGAATACGCAGGTAGAAACCTTGTTGACATTTTGCCCGCCGGGACCCGACGAGCGGATAAAGGATTCCTCAATGTCCGCTTCTCGCACCCCCAGCACGCGCATGCGATTGGCTAGCTCTTGTTCTTTCTGGGGAGAAACATTAAAAAGGCTCATTTAATTAGCCACCCGCGCTTTTATTAGATCCGTTTATATAAAAGAGCTGCCCAATGCCGCCCTTTTTCTATTTTTATACACCTTAAAGGCAATCTTTTAAACGCCTTTTTAAAGCGCGCAAGATTTTCCAGGGATATGCCCGATACAGCCAGGTATTTGCCGGGCTTAACAAAAGAAAGAATATTATTTCCCGTTGCGATAAGGTCATCTGTTACCAAATTTGCGGCAACAAAATCAAATTCTTTTTTGCCCTTGAGCCTTGCGATATCAGCCGCCCGCAACCGGTCCGGGGAACAATGATTAAGCTTAAAATTCCTCTCGGCAGTTTTAAGGCAATCGCCGTCAATGTCGATGGCGTCAACCTTTTCGGCGCCGCATTTAAGCGCGACCAGGGAAAGAATTCCGGTGCCGGTACCGACATCAAAGAATGTTTTAAGCTCCCCCCGGCAGCGCTCGATCAAACGCGCCATAAACCGGGTGGTTTCATGCAGCCCACTGCCGAATGATGTCAGGGTATCGATAAATATGGGGGTTCGCTTTCCGCTGGGTGTATATTTTGATTTTCGCCAGAGTGGGACGATATCAATGGTTTTGGTGAGCGCAAAGGGATAAAAATCCTTTTTCCAGCGCTCTTGCCAGTCTTTTTTTCGTAAACGTCTGGTTTTAAGCGAAACCCCCCTTAGCCTTACGGCGGACAACCTTTTCTTTAGGGCGCTTGCCTGGCCCGGGGAGCGGATATAGACTGAAACGATGATCTTGCCGTTAATTTGGGTTTCGGATAGGGTGTCTTGGCGGGCGCCGGCTTGAATGAGGGTATTTTTTAAAAGCTCTCCCGTGCCTGGAAATCGGCCTGGGCTGACCAAAGAAAGCTCGACTAAATCGCTTATTGCATCGCTAGAAATCATAATGTTTATAGATTATCGCTAAAGAGCGGCCAAGTCAATAGACGTTCCGATAAAAAAGGGCAGCCCTGCTTTCCTTAAACGCTTTTGTCCTAGGAGAAGCAGGTGCAGCCCTTGGTTTTGCTAGATATTAGTCCTTTAAGCTTAGGAGAAACCAAGGGCGCCCCGGCGAATAGCCGGGGCGCCCTTTGCTCATTCACTTAAAGAAGAACCTATTTTTTAACGACGTTTGCCGCCTGCTCTCCTTTTTCACCTTTGACGATGTCAAACTCCACCTCTTGGCCCTCGTCTAAGGACTTGTATCCTTCACCCTGGATCGCAGAATGATGGACAAACACGTCGTTGCCGTTTTCGGGTGTAATGAAACCGTACCCCTTTTGGTTGTTAAACCACTTCACTTTACCTTTTGCCATTTCTTGCTACCTCCTTCTATACCTGTTTCTAATACGCAGGGTAAACATTTTTTCGTCCGTAGCCAACAAAAAAGCCGTTTGCCCGCGCTAATCCTTTAGCGCGTCAACGGCATCCGCTACAAACTATTCCTGTTTACCAGCTGCCTCATACTTTCCAAAGTATACATTCTCAAGAAATCGGTGTCAAACAGTTTCTTACTATTATCCTGACCCGCCGCTGTTAGGCCCAAATGAGAAGACCTAAGATGTTTTTGAGCAAAAATTCTCGTCCTAAAGACCTTGGGGAGATTTGGACGCAATTTGCTCTAAATAAACCTTAAACTTATCGATGTTAACCGACAGATGCGCCGCCAGCTCGATAAAATCGATCGCGCTCGACGGGCCCACATCCGCCGCATAGCCGGTTTCGCTTTCCAGCTTATGCACCATGATCAAATAATTTTCCTGGGCAATCCGGGTATTGATATCGATCCCCAGCCCTGAGGCCGCTTTCAGGATAAGGCAGCAATCTTTGACCTTCTCCCCGTCCCAGCGCACAAGAAGATCCGCCATATTTTTATTCAGCCGGCGGGTTAAAAATTGCTGGGAAGGAATACGGTTTAACTTTAAGCCCGATTCTTTGGCCAATACCCGTATGGCGTAGGCCTTGTCAAAGATATCGCTACGTATCAAAATGCGCTCGTTGACCAGCTTATTAAAATCGTCCGAAAGTTTATATTCGGCCGCAAAACGGTATTCCTCCGGCAAGGGAACCCTCACCGTGCGATAGACATCGAACATCCGGCGGTACTTGCGGTACAGCTCCTGGTAAAATTCTCTAAAGCCGGCGATCCCTTCTTTGGAAAGCGATTCAAGGATTTTGCGTTTCTCGTCGCGAAAAAGGTCCTTTAACGAAAAATACTCGCGCCCAAAATGTTCGTTAATGATCTTTCCCACCTGATTGCGGTGGCCCAAAGAAAACTCGTTAAATAATTGATGGCCGATTTCGTAATACTCCGGAATCTCCTCAAACGGCTTCACGTAGCAGTAAAAATCGTACAGCTCGGACTGCAAAAGGACATACACGGCATCGGTCTCTTCCAGGGTAATATTCGAGCGCACCTTGGCCCGGCCAAAGCACAGGGTTAAATCTTCCAGGCTCTCTTTGCGGTGATCCAGGGTTTGGACATCGTAGCAATAAAGGCTAAATTTTTCCTTATGTTCCATAAAAAGAGAACTGATGGCCACGTGCCCGACAACCTTCTCTAAGGTCACCACCGAAGGACGGATAAGAAAATCGTACACACCCTGGCCGTCTCTAAAATAATCGATATTGCTTTTGGCCCTGGACAGGCGGCGTAAGAATTCATCGCTTAAGTTCGCCGAACCGATACTTTCGGCCAACTGCACGGCGCGGGTGGCGTAGGTCATAATCTGCACCGTTTCCTCGCCGGAAAGTTCGGTAAAGAACCATCCGCAGCTGGTATACATCAGCATGCCGTTACGCTGCATCTCCAGGAGCTTTAGGGCCGTGACCGTTTCCTCCACTGATAAGGCATGGCTGGCATATTTTTGGAAAAAGTGTTTGCGGGCATTGGGGCTGCGGTCTAAAACAATCTCGATATAGCCGTTACGCGCCTCCCAGGCATCCTTAAAATACTTCGACCCTTCCGCGGCAAAGATCACTGCGATCTCATCTCTTAACCAATCAAAGGTCTCTCTCAAGGGCTTGCGCCAATCCTGGCGCCAGGCACCGGGGCCGTCTCCGCGGCAACCACAATGCTCCATCCAACGTTTGACCCCGTGCGGACAGCTCCAAGAAGTCCCGAGGTTATTATCGCCGGATTTTATTTTCACTTCGTAGGCAGGAGGAAAATTAGCCAAAAACTCCGCGTAATTTGTAATGGTAAAACCGTGCTGGGCCGCTTCCACCTCCAGCAAATACGCCAAGGCCCGGTCGCCGAACGCCTTGTGATGGCCGTAAGTCTCCCCGTCGGTAGCGAGATTGATAAGCCCGACATGCTTACGATTTGGGTCCTTGGCAGATTCCAGGCGGGCCGCATAAATCCTGGCATCGCGAACCAAATCGTCAAACGCCACCGACTTGGAAATAGGCCCGTCATAGAAAAAGATATCAATCGATTTTTTAGGGTCGCTGCTTAAGAAATAACGATACGGCCGGGTAGGATCGACATTGCCACTAGAGACATCCTCCCAGTTATTTGAACCTATCGGGCGAATCTTATCGGCCTGCTGGGGAGCTAAGATAACAAACTTCATCCCCTCCTCGATCAAGACCTCGAGGGATTCTTCGTTGCAGGCGGTTTCGGGCAGCCACATTGATTCCGGCAGGCGGCCGAAACGTTTTTTAAAGTCGGCAATACCCCATTTGACCTGGGTTACCTTGTCCCGGCGGTTCGCCAGCGGCATAATAATGTGGTTATAGACCTGAGCGATGGCATTGCCGTGGCCGGAATGCCGCCGGACGCTATTTTTGTCCGCCTCCAGGATACGGTCATAGGTCCTTTTTTCGTGCCTCTCCATCCAGCTTAAAAGCGTGGGCCCGACGTTAAAGCTCAAGGATTCGAAATTATTGACGATATTGGCGATATTCTGGTAAGGGTCGATGATACGAGCCAGGGCATTGGGATGATAACATTCGAAACAAATGCGCTCGTTCCAGTCATGGTAACCGCCGCCGACATTGTCCTGGCATTCGATCTCTTCAATCCAGGGATTTTCCCGGGGCGGCTGGTAAAAATGGCCGTGGATACACAGATAATTTTTGGACATGAGACTCCTAAAAAGTGTTTCTACCCTTGTTTCTGACCTAAAACTATCTTAACTCAAAATTCCCCTAAAAATAATTAAAATCTTTTAAATCAGCAAATTCAACCCTATCACTGCTTTAGCTCATAGATATACGATGCCGGGGTCGCCGTGCGCAAACGGTAATTTGAGGTAATAAAATCCATGACCTGCGCATAGTTATCCCGGCTTTCCTTAACCGCAAAATAAACTGTCATCCAATTGGATTTAAGCTCTTTTGCCAAAACGACAAACCTTGGGGGCTGCACCTTAAGATCGGACATAAATTCCCTGTGCCAACGCTCGTTAAACCAGGAAAAAGTTGGAATGGGAAAACGGCCGGGAAAAGGACGGTCGGCCAAAAAACTGTACGTGCCCAATTCCGGGTACATCAGGATCGTCTCCTGGGGCGTGGTATTTTTCTCAAGAAAACCGATCACCGCATCCAACTCCTCCGCTTGATCGACGGGAACGACCATGCCCTGGGCGCGCTTAAGCGCAAGAGGCCTCGACGGAACTGTCGCTAGCGGTATTATTTTCGAACAATCTTTTCCGCTGATGGCATCGCGCAGCCATTGGAAAGCAAAAAAACGTTTATGATACCTTTCCGCCGAAAAAGCCAATGATGAGATGATGCAGCCGGCAAATAAAAGATTGATCCCGTAAACCTTTAAGCGCGCGGAAAATAGCGACGGCCCGGCCGGTTGAACCGGTCGGATAGCCGCCGGGGCCCTTTGCTTGATACCTTGAAGCCAAAAATACGCTTCTTCCAGCATAAAGAACAAGATAATCTTCTCTGGCTGAAGCGCCATTTCGAATTGTGCCGCCCAGATATTCTTAATGGCAACGATATGCATGCTAAATCCGTACACCCCCAGGCAAACCAGACCCGCATCCGTACGGCTGAGCCGCTGTCTTCGGGCTCGGTACAGCAAATACCCCAGCAAAATCAAATACGTATACATCGGCGTCATCTGGCGGAAATTTTCAAGTCCGGGATTGACCATCGCCGCCAGGGCTTTGCCGAACGTATCCGGCACCTGCGAAACCAGCGAGTTGTCGATCACACGGCCCATCAGAAACAAAACCGTATGCACCGAATCGATAAAAGGAACCAGGGACTGCGTTAGCAGAAGATAAAACAGGTAAGGAAGGGTTACGGCTGCGGCACCGGAGAGAAACACGGCCGCGGATTTAACCACAAGCATTTTTTCCTGTAATTTCCATAGGGCGAGAAAAACAAGCGCCGCAAAAACGGATACCGTCGACAAAACGCCGATTTCGATACTGGTAAAAAAAGCGCAGGCGGAAAATACCCCGGCAAAAAACAGCCATCGTTTTCGTCCGCATTTAAGAAATTTGACAAGACAATAAATAACCAGCAGCCCGAAGGCGTAGCGCATCCCTCCCCACCAGGTAAAAAAGACTCTGGGAAAAGTGCGCGCCACCAAAACCGGGACCATCAGATAAAAGATCCCGCGCGTCCGGTACAACTCTTTTCCTATTCCTACGCAAACCAAAAGGCATAAAACCGTCCCAAAATAAAAATAAGCCGACAAAACGCTTAATTGCGCCCCGAATAACGACATCAGGCCGGCCGGCATGTACAGTTCAAAGGGGCCTCGCAAATGAAAAAAATCCCGGTAAGGGACCATCCCGTGCAAAATGGCATTGATACCGGGCAAGTACAGTCCCACTTCGAATATATTAATCTGCCCGTACAGGAAAAAGGGCTGAAAAACTACCAGCACCGTAAAGAAACATAAAATTACCGCATCTTTAAAGGCCGGAGCGGCAGTAAAATAGTCGAATGGGTTTTTGTTTTTTAAAACGTTTTTCATGAACCCTCTTAGAGCGTTGCCGTCAGATCTTAATTCATATTTATTTTACTAAAAATCAACTCCCTTATCAACGTCCGTAAGAAATAAGTTGCCCGCCAAGGCATATAAAAACGGCCATGCACGGGATCATTTTATTTTTATTGCCTTACACCCTTCTCTTTTCTATAATAATTCTATGATTCGATTATACCTGCTTATCGCGGTTGCCTTTCTGGGGATTCTGGGATTAGGAATATTTTTCGGCTTTTT
>JAKLDJ010000006.1 GCA_022703585.1 Candidatus Omnitrophota bacterium
GGGGAGCATTTCGTAGGAAGAAGGCCCTTTGGCTAACAAGTCGAAGGGCCTTCTGTATGTGGGGCAAAGACTTACGCCATCAAAGGTGCAGTTCGATAATATGATGTGCAGTAGTTTGCGTCGTTCGACGGGCTTTTGCTTAACATATAGCGAATACGCACGGTTAGCGAGTTCGAGAATGTGAATACCAAGCTCAAAGTAGTTCACATCGGCGTTTTTATGCCGTTCAAGCATATCTGAAACCTCATCAATCTCTTTCCGCCACAAAGTAACTTTCGAATCGTAATCATCCTCGCTTATTTTCCCGTCCAACTTATCGACATAGATTTTATCAATCCTGTTCTTTAAGACGCTGTAACGGGCATTTAGGCCCGAAATCTGCCTATCGTGGAACTCTTTCTCATCTTTGTGGCTTTCAAGGAGAGACCGGCGGACAAGCTCAAGGAAATTGTCGCTTATATGGATATCTTTGACGATTTTCTCGAACATTTCCCCCAATTCTTCTTCCCGGATGTAGGCTTTGTTCTGGCATGGCCGGTGGTAAGTGCAATGATAATAGACATACTTGCCTTTCTTGATTTCCGCCGTAATGGAGCATCCGCAATCAGCGCAAGTAATCAAACCGGTATAGGCAAAATTTCGTTTATTTGGCTTTGGGTGCATCTGGGCCTCAAATACATCTTGCACCATCTCAAAGAGTTGCTTAGTAATCAAAGGGGGATGGTTGCCGTGATACAGTTTCCCGCACCAAATGAAGTCGCCGGAATAAAGCGGGTTTTTAAGCATCTTGTTGATGGCCGATTTGTAGACCTTATTAACGCCAAGCCGATTTCTAAGACCATCCTCTTGGGCAATTCTGGTAAGCTTCTTTAGGGAATATTCGCCCGTGGCATAAAGGCGAAACAACTTTTGAACGATAGGGGACGTCATTTCATTTACGGCCAAGATTTTGATTTCTTTTTCGCCTATCTTGTAAGTTATATTTCGATAACCAAGCGGGGCAGTCGAAGGGTAAAAGCCTTGCTCGGCCTTCTCAATCATGCCTTTGCGAGTTTCCTCAGAAAGATTGTCGATATAGTTTTTCGCCATCAACACCTTGATGCCGTGAATAAACTTTTGGTGGGATTGTGATTTTCTGCTGAGGACTTCGTTTTCTTTGACGAGGTGAATGACGATATCGAGGTCATCAATGGTAACGTAGTCCCTAAAATTCCGGTAAAGGCGGTCTGTCTTTTCAACAATAATATTTCTCACGTCGGGATTGGATTTCAGGAATTCAACCATTTCGCCAAATTTCTCCCGTCCGGTGCGCTTAGCTGTCTCCACATCTTCATAAGTCTGGACAGCACGGAAGCCCTTTTCTTGGGCATAAGCTCGGATGAGTTTTAGTTGTGCTTCGGGGGAATAGCCAGTTTCTTTCTGTTCTTGGGAGGAAACTCTAAAATACAGGACACATTTTTCGGAGGGAATCATTTTAGTAAAGCCTCGAAGTCTCGGTAGCTTGCAACGTCTTTGTAATTCACTCGGACAACCTCAAAGTGTTTCTTGGCACATTGGATTTTCTGATTCTCAAATCCCCGACGCTCACTTTCGGAGGTTGTGCTTTTGGTTTCGATAACAAAATAAATCTTTTCCGATGACTCACGGCCTTTTGTGTCAATCTTGGCTGTTACGATAGCCCAGTCCGGCGTATATCCACCGATAGGTGTCTTGACTGTAAACCACACAGGGAGTTTTATGAATAGCTTAATCCGCTCATCACGGTCAAGTTCAACGGCGAACTCCTGCTCAGGAGTAGAGGAGAACACCACGCCATCATAAATTGATTTCTGCTTGTTCTTGACATCCTGAACGCTGTCCTTGTGGCTCACGATTTCCTCAAATTGCGACACATCAAATTTCTCTCCTGAAAGGGAGTAGCTTATCTGCTCGATATAATCTCGTGTGAGGGCCTCGTTGATTACCCGACTCGCTTCAAAGAGAAATCGCTCAGGATTATTTAAGAACAGCTTTGGACTGACTCCTTTCAATATCTTGATGACCGTCTCACGTGTGAGCTTTGTCTCGTCCTTAATGTAATTGATGCAATCAAGGAGCATCTTGGGAATTGTCGCTTCCCGTTGAGATTCGCCTATGACTAATCTATCAACGGAGTCCTTTTTAATGTTCACGCCAACCCGAGTAATACTTATTTGACGTTTCGGTATCGTTAATGCGTTAATACGGTCAATACACGCTTTGGTCAATCGGTCTGAGTTGACTTTGACCGAGTATCTTGTCTTTTGCGATACACGGCCCCAAATTGCCTCAAAATGCGGGTCTTTGGCGAATCCCTTGCGGAGCTTAACAACACGTCTCTTACGAGCATTAGAAGGCGTTGGCGGGGCCTTGTAGATGCCGTCCTCAACAAATTCGGTTTGAAGTGCCGAGACATAATTGGCGTAGTGTTCATTTGCGATAATGGAAAGGAGATTGATGTTCCGGTCAAAGATTCGTTCGCCGTTCTGGTTGACGCATAGGCGCATACCTCGGCCAATTTCCTGACGTTTTCGCATAGTGGACACGGTTGCGTTAAGGGTGCAGATATTAAAGACGTTCGGATTATCCCAGCCTTCTTTGAGTGCCGAGTGCGTAAAAATAAACTCGGTTGGTTCCCCAAAAGAGAGAAGGCGTTCTTTGTCTTTCATGATAAGGTCATAGGCCTCTTTGTTTTCCTCAATGCTCTTTTCCCGCTCCAAGTATTCACCATTCTTCTCGGCAAAGTAGGCCTTGCGGACTACATCGGCTTCTAACTTCGTTAATTCTTTGTCGTCTTTCTTAAGTTCATTAAAAACCTCGTCAAAAGTCTTTCGGATGAATCCATCTTCTTTGACGAAATTGTCAACCTTGTCGATAAAGAACAGGGACAAAGTTTTGATGCCCTTTTTCTTTAATTCCTGCCGTTTTTCAATGTGGCGTTCAATCGTGCTTCGTATCTGGGCCCGCATAATATCTTTCTTATCCGTGGTGATTTCCTGACCCCGCTTGACCTCGACTCCGTTCTTGAATTTTATTGACCCAATAGAGCCAAAATCAGGAGCGTCGGCTGTCATGTCGTCCGCTATATATCCGTCATACATCCGGTTATTGGTCTTTTCTGCCAAATCGTCATTCTTTTGAAGGTTGATGACTTTCTTTTTAAGATTATTTTTACTGTCTTTGACCAAGACCTCAACCTTTGCCTTGAGCGTTGTCCGGGATGAAGTGACCTCGATGAGGTCAAGAAAAGCTCTGGGGCCTTCATCGTCATCCGTATCAACGACTGAAAACACCTCAATCTTTTTAACCAGACCAAGCTGATATGCATCATAAGGGGTGAGCTGATATATTAGATTATAGAGGTTCCGATGCGTTGCTGAATAACGGAGGCGAAAAAGGGAATTAAAATTCTTTAGTTTTTCTTGGGTTGCTTCACCCTCCATATTTTGCGGCTCATCCATAATCAAAATCGGGTTGGTCTTTTGGATATAGCTGATAGGCTGTTCACCCTGCATCTGGTCACGACTGCTATAAAGGATATTTTCATCCTTGTTAAAAGCACCCATAGTCATGACCATTATTTCGATGTTGTTGCTCTGGGCAAAGTGCTTGACCGCAGAGAGGCTCTTTGAGACATATTCATAATATCGATAGGGCACGTTGTCATAGAGACCTTGAAAATGTTCCTCTGTTATTTCAAGGGTCTTGATGACGCCTTCCCGGATAGCAACGGAAGGGACTAAGATAATAAATTTCTTGAAGTTATATTTCTTATTCAACTCAAAGATTGTCCGCAGATAAACATAGGTCTTGCCGGTTGCGGTCTCCATCTCAACGGAGAAGTCCATCTCTGGGGAGGAATTTTCTGCATCGATGCGGTTTCGCTCTTGAACCTTCTGGATATTTTGACGGATTGTTTCCTCGTCAATATCGATTTTATTGGGATATATGCCCAGAAAGAAATCGCCTGATGAGCTGATGGGAGAGTGGCAATTCTTTCCTTGCCCCTCGAATATATCCAGAATCGAATTGATTGCGTCAATCTGGAACTTTTGATTTGGGTCAAACTTAAATTTCATCATATCGTTTTAAGTGCGAGGTTAAGAGCCAGATTTGCCTTGTCGCTGTCATCCAAAGCGTTATCAAGGCAGATGAAAGTTTTCCCTCGGTATTCTTTACCTGATAGAGCCTCGATTGCATCCTTTGTGATTGATTTTTCCAGACACATGAAAATTTCTCGCTCGGTATCATTGGCTTGAATTATTTTGTTCTTCCCAATGCCTTGCTCCGTGATTTTAGCGTTTAGGTTTAGACCTTCTTTAATGATGTTTTCGTAAATCGCATCCCGTTCGTTGAGCTTAGAGTAGGAAAAGAGGTCTTTGGCCTTGCTGAGGTAATCCTCAAAGGCCTTTTGATTATCTTTCTCGCTCTTTGCAGGGTCATACTCAAACAAATTCTCAACATAATTTGATTTGTCGAGTTTGAAAACTTTGAAACCATCGTCGATGGGCTTACTATCACCGTATCCCTTGATAACTCGGCGAATGCGCTCCTTGCTCAAATCAGCTAAGTTTTTATATCCGGCAGAATATGCTTCACTTTGAGGGGTGAAGGGTTCTGGCATTTGAACTAAAATAAATCGGCGGTTGCCCTTATCTTCTTGATTTTGGGCTAATATGGCGTGTGCCGTTGTTCCTGAACCGGCAAAGAAATCCATTATTAAGCAATCTTTCTCCGGGACTATTTTTATCAGGTGTTTGATTAAAGACGTTGGTTTTGGAAAGGGGAAAACTTTTGCCCCGAATATTTCTACAATTTCTGCTGTTCCATCTTCCGTGCGCCCGATGTCACTTGGTAAGAGAGTGGATATCGGGGCTAATGCTTCTTCGGAATTAAATTTCTTTAAATTCTTTTCTTTGTCCTCGCTCTCGAAAACACGAAAAGCGGGAATTGTAATGTTTAGGAACTCATAATCTCCTGGGAAAACTATTTTCCCCTTATCATAATACGTCTTGAAGGTTTCTGTTGTTATGCCCCAAACCCGATTAGGATTCGCCGGGTATCGTTTTTTATTCTTGGGATTAACAAGGGGGAAGAATGAGTTTGGCCGTTCAGCTCTCGTGCATTGCTTTGTTAAATCCGCAAGTCGCCAACCTTCCTTGAAATCATCGGATTTGTAGTATTTTCTTTCTATTGCCTGTCCTGCCAAGAAACTGCCTTTTGTGTATGTTAGAACCCACTCAAAATCCTGTGAAATCCCAAAAGGCACATCGCTCTTTGCTGTTCGTTTTCGCCACGGGAACATACCGCAGAAGTATTCAGGGCCGAAAATTTCATCTAATATCATCCGCAAATGGTGCACTTCGTTGTCATCTATGGAAACAAAGATAACGCCGTCATGGCTTAATAAATTCCAGGCGAGTTTTAAGCGAGGATACATCATGTTTAACCAGTCGCTATGGAATCGTCCACTTGCTTGAGTATTTGTTTGAAGGCGATTGCCTTCGCTGTCCACTTGCCCAGACTGTTCCAAGTAATTATTGAGGCTATTATGAAAATCGTCATGATAGACAAGGTCATTCCCAGTGTTGTAGGGAGGGTCTATATAAATTATCTTCACTTTCTCGAAATAGGACTTTTGGAGGAGCTTAATGGCCTCAAGGTTGTCACCTTCAATAAAGATATTCTCGCTTTCGTCAAACCTGATACTTTCTTTCGTTGCCGGTCTTAGAGTAGCCTTGCTTGGGATGAGCACATTTTGGATAGCTCCACTTCTCCCGGCCCAAGAGAAGTTGAATTTTTCAGAAGCGGTGTCGATATGTTCACCCAGAGCCAAGCGCATCTTATCGATGTTGACCTTGCCTTCGGATATCGCTTCCGGAAGAATCGCCTTGAGCTTTCCAAGCAACTCTGCCTTGATATCTGTGGATTCCCTGACAGCCTTTTGGGTTTTATTTTTCTTTGCCATGTTTAGCCTCTTTTTATGTTATGCAAATTGGTCATAATTTCTTTGCTAATTTCTTGTATGATGCGTGATTTAGTGCGCCCCCGCAAGACGTTTCTTGAGCCTTTGTTATTAAAATTGACATGCGTCTATTCATCTTTAAGCTCTTTGGAGTAATTTTAATGCTTTTTATTGGTTCTCTTTTGCCTCTCTTGTGGTCGTTGATTTTTCGGAGCAACGCTTGAAGCTCATCTTTGGCATATAGCCGATAATTATTAAAGGGATGCCGGTATGATTTGAGTTTGCCAGAGGAATCCCATCTCCTGAGCGTCATTTCAGAGACCCCCAGAAGTTCAGAGGCTTCTTTGATTGTTATATAATCGTCTATTTTCTTCATGTATATAACCTTTAACAAGATTATACACAGAAAAAAATAGAAATCAACACGAAGCGTCCTATCGTCTGTTCGTTATATTAAAATATCTTCATCCAAAACCATGGCGTTATCAGAAATAAAATTTCGCCTGAATCAAGTGACCAGTCCCTGACCTAAGGCAGGACAAGAGTCGTTTATCATATTTTATATAGTGCTTAGCTTAGCAAGTCTGCCTCTCTCGCAGACTCTTTCGCTTTCTCTTTGCTTACTCTTTATTAAAACCTTTGCGTTAGAGAAGCGAACGCTTATTTTAAGGAAAGAATATATTTAGGCATAGCAGAAGCGTAGGGGATAGCCTCAGCTATGCCTAATATATAGTCTATTCTTGGATAAGCCGAGTGAAGTATTTAGTTTGGTTGCCAACGCCGGTTTTCTTGATGCCGACCATTGAACCGAACGGATAACGTGCCATTTGCTCGGCCAAAATTCGACTGCCCCTGTCCCAACTCTGCCGGACGCCATTCGATTCAAAGATATAGCGCAGGCATTCACTTTTCCCACCGTCAAAACGATTTGGGATTTTCTCGACACCAAGAAATTTAACAATTTTCTCGGTATCGTCTGGAAGGGTGAAGAACTTTGAGTTTTTATTTATAAAATCATCGAAAATATCGCTACCGACACTCATAAATCCTCCTTGCGTTTTCAAGACGTTTTTCATTCATCCAGATAAGGCACGTAGTAGGTGCTTTCTGGGCCTCTCTTTGAGCCTTTGGCGATTTTGTCGATTTTATCGACTACTGCATTTGTTAGGTCAAGGGCTGTCTCTTTGTCGATAGGACAGAATGACTCGACCATCAGGCCATGTGGTAATCTGATGACCGGATAGACTAATCGAAAACCTGACCCGTCAAGGCGTGTGAACACGCCTACTCCCTGAACTTTGAACCTGCCATCGATTACAAAGCTCGTGACGCCTACACGCCCCTTTTCATTTGGGGCGAGAGGGAAGAACTTGACCTCTTTCACTTCCACTTTCATTCTCAATCACCTCCTCAAACTCATTCCATTTGCGTAATAACCCGAAAAAGCGGCGCAAGCCAGAGCAGATTTCCGCTATTTCTTGAGGACTTAGCGGTCTGCCGTAGGCTTGCGCCCATTCCTCCTTCAGGTTATTTTTAGAATTTTTAGCCATTAAGAAACGTCGTATTGGACACCTTTGGTCACCCTCGCAGAAATAAGATAACCTAATAAATTTCAATCGGTTAATTTCTGCGGGTCGGATTTGAGATACTTTTCATACTTTGCCACAAAGTTCTCCATTTCATCCGTGGTAAACTGTAAAACAATAAAGGCCATAAAGAGTAGTGAGTGGCCTTTGAGTGCCCAATACGGACGGCTTTGAGGCAGAAAACGAAACACCATGTGAAGCGTTTCTTCAACAAGATTCTGGCGCTCGGCAGGTATTATGAAATTAACCTGTGCAGGATTCTCGCCAGCATTTTGGAGAAGTTCTGATTTGATTCTTCTGTATAGTTCGCTCATATTTTTCACCTCCTTTCTGGGGAAAAACCTGTTTATCATTACTGCAGGCAATTCTTCCCTTGCACATATTTATAGCAAGAAGGTTATAAATCTATCACTTGACGCAAAATAGTTTTAATTGTCTGGAAATAAATAACTTATAAAGCATGAATTTTATGTTATTCAAAACTGATGTATAAGGTTTGTGAGGATTTTCTGGCCTAGAGGGGGTGATAAGACCTTAAAACTGGCTTAGGAGGGTATTTTTATTGTTTATATAGCTTAAAAGCGTATAATATTAATTATTAAGTTGATTAAACTCTATCTATAACTATGTCATGAAAATGAAAAGTAAGATTTTAAGAAAACTTATCGACGTTGAAATTAGATTAGGTTTCCTTCACATCCCCGCCGCAGGAATCGATTTGTTCCCCGAGAAAAACACCAAAATAAACGCCCTTGTAGATGGGGAATCCCGTCAATTAACTTACAATGCCACACATAGAAGAATCTTTGGCCTTACAAAATGGTATTCGGATTGTCATGTAAAGGTTGGCGATGAGATTGAAATCGAAAAAGCAGGCGAGGAATACAAGCTAATATTTAATGCCGGTAAACTCGCTGAAACGCCCTTAAAGGAAGCCGAGACCTTGATTGATATTTCCGGCTTATCATCTCAGGCAAAGGGCAATATCGTTGAGGAACGGGTCAAGGAGCTTATTCTTTTGCAGGGACAAGGGCTTTTGAGCGTTTATAGGCCGGTGACGGATACTGAGGGCATCGATTTGATTGTGCTGAAAAGCGGGATGTTTCAGCCGTTATTCTTGCAGATAAAAGGGCGTTTTAATGTTCAGAAAACCGGATACTTTTTAATGGATATCAGCAAGAAGACATTTACGGTGCATCATTCATATTTTGTAGTAGGCGCTTACTTTAATCCTCGTGAAATGGAAATCGATGAGCATTTGTTATTTGTTCCGAGTGAAGAAGTCGTCAAAGCTCCCATCGTGAAGTCGAATGTGGGGGAACGATACCGGATTGCGAATCATCTCAATATGGATTCCAAAGGCCGTTGGGCCCCGCATTTGATTAAGAAATCCGATTTGGCAAGTAAGTTGTTGGAAAAGTTTGAGGAAATAGGGAAATATATTAAATAGGAAATTACTCAATGATTGATTCAGTTGATTCGATATTAAAAGAAATAGAGAACACTTCTTTAGTTGAGCACCGGCATCCGAATATTGAATTGAAATCCAGTTGGGATGTCGATTACGGAAGAAAAGTCTGTGGTCTTGCAAACAAAATCGGCTTCTCAAATGCTTGGCTTGTGATAGGCATGAAGGATGATGGAATTTTGGTAGGAAATAACGAGGCATGGGCTAAAAATTGTGAACAAGTAGTATCTCAACATGCCAACCAATTTCTGAATCCAATTCAGGCGATTAAACAAATATCTTGTCATCAAATAAATCAATCTTGGATAGTCGTTATTCATGTTCAGCCGCCCGGTGCTGTTACATACTGGCAAGGCATTCCTTACAAAGCTTCTGGCACAACTTTTGCCGCCATGATACCCGAAGAAATCATGCAGTTGACTGTATCTTTGCCCGGATTAGAAGATTTTTCCGCACAGGAATGGAAAGGGAGATGCGAAGCTTCTTTAGTCGCAGGTTTTGCAGAAACTGTCAGCACGAAACGCTCTGAGGCGCAATTTGTGGATTTATCGAAGAGAACCGCCGATGATGTATTAACTCGTTTAGCAATTGTTGATAAAAATGTCGTTCGTATCTTGTTTGGAGATTTCAAATTTCGGATTGTTTATTACAATGATTCCAATGAGCCAGTTGAAAATTCTTCACAGCAAGGATTAATTCGCTTGCTGAGTAGCGAATTTATGCAATCAATTCAACGGTGGGGACTTAAAAATATTCAAACAGAAAGTGGGGCGGAGATAACTTTAGAGTCTTACCCATCTAAAGCACTGCGGGAAGCTTTGGCCAACACGGTTGCGCATTGCGCTTATTTTGAAAGGCAAGGAGAGGTGGTTGTAGAAGTGTATCCCGCAAAGTTATCCATAAGTAATCTTTGTTTGCCTGAATCAGCGCATTTTGCTAATAAATGGTTTTCAAGAAGCAGAAATACCGTTAATCGTTTGTTGATGGAAACCTTGAGACTCGGCGGTTATGTTGATGAGTTAGGGAGAGGCAAGAATCTTATTTTCTGTGAAAGTATTAAGGCGGGATTAAAACCTCCCATTGTTGAAATTGAAAAAGCCGGACAATACAGCCGATGGAGATTGCAATTATTTGGAGCTTCCCGTGACCCAATCCAATTAAAACTACTTCAACGGATTAAAGATTTATATAAGGACGAGTATAAAGCAATGGTTGCTTATGCTCTTGTTCTTTGGAGCAATTTACCTGTTTCAAGAATTTCTCAATTTATCGATGGTGAATCAAGAGCATATTTTGAAGAAATTCTTCAAGATATTGATGGCCCGGTATTCTTTTATCAGAAAGAAGATAAACTTATCCTACATCGTTGGGTTAGGGTCTTGATGGAAGAAGGGAAGGATGCAAAGTCATTTACACTTGCGGAGGAAGAAGGGTTGAGGAATTTTGCTTATGAAATGTGCACAAAATATGAGCACGGATATATTACTCCTAAGGAATTGAGACGATTAGCGCATTTAGGCGAAAGCAACTCTGAGCAACAATTAAGCTCTGAATTGTTAAGTAAATGGCGGAAAGAAGGACATGTAGAATTTCTGAGGCGGGGGAAATACCGATTCAAAGAGCCGGTAAAACCACCGGAGGCTTGGTCAGCTCTCCTTGATAGGTTATTAAAAGATTCAACAAGTAGTGCATTAGGAAATACGGCCAATGAATAAGCAAGAAGCTGTTTACGCAATTGAACTGTTTTATGAAAAAGTCGATGAAGATTTAGCCTAAGTCCAAAGTAGGCCGAGGGTATCTTGAACGGCTTGACTCAAACCGTTCAAGGTGAGACGACTCGTCAGACCTTAAATTGAAATTGCAAGCGACTCAACAAGCGAATCCGTAACATAGGCTTCTTCCGATACACAATAAGCCTTAAACTGCTCTAAGAAGTTCCTGAAATCGTCCGCTTGGGGGAGTATTTAATAAAAAGGCCGCCTTGAAAGGCGGCCTTTTTATTAAATAGTTCCTCTGCGTTAAGAGGTACCCAGTACCCGAAGGGTGCGTTCGCCGGGAGCGAAGCGACCAGCACTTGTTACCCGGAGGGTAGAACAAGTGAGCCCTCGCGGGGGAGTTAATATTTAAAAGGGGCCACCCAAAGGGTGGCCCCTTTTAAATATAATCCTTACGAGACGAAGAACCTGTCCGAAGGACGGGTTCGCTAGCGATCACGCCAAGGGCGGGGGAGCAGTCCCGAGGCGCAAAGCGACGAGGGAAGCCCTCGCGGGGGAGTCAAGTGAAATAACAAGGGCCGCCTTTTAAGGCGGCCCTTGTTTGTAAATATCTATTGATAAACGGACTACTTTTTCACTTTCTGTTCGTCACTCAAGAAGTGAGTCTGCACTCCTCTTTTAACGTATTCGGGCTGAATAACTGAGCCGTAGTTTTCGGGATTCGGAATCGGGCAGGTGACGATGTCCCATACACCGGAAGCGCCGCGGGCTACTCCCCAAAACAGGCCTTTAAAAAGACCGACAACGATGCCGATACCGGCATTTTTGCTTTCCTTCCATTCGGTGTCGATATTCTGCGGTATTTCGAGTACAGCCGAAAGTACATTTGTTGCTCCGCGGGCCAATTTATCCTTCGGCTCACCGGCAGACGCGGATGTTACCAGACTGAAACACAACGCACCACACACCACCAACGCTACTAGAATCTTCATATCTCCCTCCTTTTTAAAATAATTTAACAGAAATAAAAATTACCGTCAAGGAGTATTCTGTTATTTAAGCGAGAAGAGAATTTCTATTTTAAAGGCATCGTGTTATAATACATTCATGTTTTTGGTTAAGAAGAATAATTAAAAAGGAGAACGATATGTCTAGAAAGATTGTTGCATTTGTCGGATTCGCTTTTCTGCTGCTTACTATTTACGGCTGTGTTGCGATTGTCGCCGGTGCGGTGGGGGGAGTAGGGACATCGGTGTGGCTTTCGGGCAAGTTGACCCAGGAATTTAATACTCCGTACGAGAAAACGATTAAGGCGGCCAGGTCGGCGCTGCAGTCGCTCAAACTGAATATTACTAAAGAAACCAAGGACGATACGGTGGCCCAATTGCGCAGTGAGGATTCGAGCGGGAAGGACATCTGGGTCGATATCCGCAAGATTACCGAGACTTCGACCAGGGTGGAAGTCCGCGTGGGGGCAGTTAATTCGGACAAAGACGCGGCAACGACCATCCTTCAGAGAATCCAGAAGTATTTATAAGATAGCTCATATTGGTTTTTGCGGAAACGTGGTAAAGGTTTTTGTCCAGGCAAGCGTATAAACCGGAGATTAAAAATGGTTGATATCGAGGCTTTGCGTTTGGCGTTATCGAAAGAGCAGGACGCCATAGAGATGTACCAAAAATTATTGCTGGAGCATCCTAATCTGGCGGATTTGATTAATTTCTTGATTACGGAAGAGCAGAAACACAAGAAGCTGATAGAGAGAAAGATTACGGATTTAAGCCGATAGCAGGAAGCGAGCGAACGAAACGGTTCTGATTTGAAAAGGGGGCGCCCCGAAGGGGCGCCCCCTTTTTTCTCCCCGCAGGGTTTTGAAGCGCATAATCTGCCGTAAAATACATTGCAAAAGATTTTTGATGAGATAGAATAAAAAAAACGCAACGGTTACCAAGTCTTCGTATCTAACCAAAGGAGCATGTCCATGGCACAGGAGACCTTTATTGAGAAACAAGAGGAAAGTATCTCCATCCATATCTTTGCCGTATCGGCTGCGCTGGTGGGGGTATGCCTGACCGTCATAGGTATTTTCAATATTGTTACGTCTCTTAAAAGAATGGAGACTTTTCTGGATGAGATGACTGCCGTCGATGCTGTTCTTTTTATGCTGGCCTGTATTTTTTCGTATATGGCGATTCGAACCAGGGAACGGCAGCCTAGGCTCCGTTTGGAAAAGATCGCAGACAGCGTGTTTTTGTCTGCGCTTTTTTTAATGGCTACAACCTGTGTGTTAATTGTTCTCCGATTGATCTAAACTCATGCACGCCTTAACCCTGCTTACTGTCAGCTTGCTCGTATTTGCTCTAGCCTACCGGTTTTACGCGAAATTCATTATTACAAAAGTCCTTGTTTTTGACGACAAAAGACCGACGCCTGCCCATACCTTGCGCGACGGGCAGGATTATCACCCTACCAATAAATATGTTCTTTTTGGCCATCATTTTGCGGCAATTTCCGGGGCGGGGCCATTAGTCGGCCCGGTCCTGGCGGCGCAATTCGGATTTCTCCCCGGGTTTTTATGGATATTGATCGGCGCGGTCCTGGGAGGGGCGGTGCACGACATGGTGATTCTTTTTGCCTCGGTGAGGACTAAGGGGCTTTCATTAACCAGGCTGGCCCGAAAAAGTATTGGGCCGACGGCAGGGTTGGTGACAGGGATAGCCATCCTTTTTATCATTATTACGGCCTTGGCTGGGCTTGCCTTGGTCGTGGTCAATGCCCTTAATGAAAGTGCCTGGGCAACTTTTACCATCGTGATGACGATCCCGGCGGCTTTCTTGGTTGCCTTGTATATGTATAAACTACGCCCGGGAAAAATTATCGAGGCCTCGCTGCTGGGGATGGTTGTTGTTATGGCGGGGGTTGTATTCGGTGAGCCGTTATCAAGGTCGGGATTTGGGCAGTATTTCTTGCTTTCTAAACCCGCGCTTTCTGTTGCCTTGCCGGTGTACGGCTGTATTGCCTCAATCCTGCCGGTGTGGCTTTTGCTGTGCCCGCGCGATTATTTAAGTTCCTACATGAAAATCGGGACCATCGGTCTTTTAGCGGTTGGAATAGTCATTGTTAACCCTCAGCTTAAAATGCCGGCGGTGACAAGCTTCATACACGGCGGCGGGCCGATTATTCCGGGTAAGGTTTGGCCGTTTGTGTGCATAACCATTGCCTGCGGGGCGATTAGCGGCTTTCACAGCTTGATCAGCTCGGGGACAACTCCCAAGATGATTAGCCGGGAATCGGAAATACGGATGATCGGTTTCGGGGCGATGCTTGTCGAGGCGGTTGTTTCTATCATGGCGTTGATTGCGGCTACCGTGCTTTTGCCGGGGGATTATTTTGCTATTAATGTGCCGGTGGAGGTATTTCATAAATTGGGATTAAGCACGGTGCATCTTGCGGAAATCGAAAAAATGACAGGCGAGGCCTTGGCCGGGCGCACCGGAGGCGCTGTTTCGTTGGCCGCGGGGATGTCGGTTATTTTATCGTCAATCCCGGGAATGAAGCATCTCATGGGATATTGGTATCATTTTGCAATCATGTTTGAGGCGCTGTTTATTTTGACAACGGTGGATACCGGCACGCGGGTGGCCCGTTATATCCTTCAAGAACTTGCCAAGCTGGCAAGGCCCCGCTGGCAAGGGGCAAGCAGTTTGCCCGGGGTTATCACAACCAGCATTTTAATCAGTTTTCTCTGGGGATATTTAGTCTATAACGGAGATATTTCCACTATCTGGCCGATGTTTGGGGTGGCCAACCAGCTTTTGGCTACTCTGGCGCTATTAGTGGGGACAATGTATATCCTCAAGCATTCCAAGCGATGGAGCTATGGATTGATCACATTTTTGCCGGCGTTATTTATGTTTGCAACAACCGTCGTTGCGGGAATATTAAATATTACGGGAAATTACTTACCCAAACACACCTTCCAGGGGAATCTCAATGCGGCCCTTTCGGGAATCATGATTATTCTCGTGGTTATCGTATTTCTTGAAACCTTAAAAAAGATGTATAGGCTGCGGATAACAGGCCTAGGCGTACCGAAAATAAAAGCAGCGTAATCGAGAGTATTCGCATGGAAAAAACGGATATTGCGATCATAGGGGCGGGTGCCGTCGGGTTAGCGGTAGCTTTCCGGCTCTCGGAATTCTATAAAGATATTTTTATCATTGAAAGGAATTCCTCTTTCGGGCAGGAGACGAGCTCCCGCAACAGTGAAGTGATTCACGGCGGGATGTATTATCCTCCGGATTCCCTTAAAAAGAAAACATGTATTGAAGGAAGGCGTTTGTTGTATCAGTATTGCCGGGAAAACGATATTCCCCATAAGAAAGTCGGAAAATTGATCGTGGCGATTGATCCGGATGAAATCCGGGATTTAGAGGCCCTTTTTAAACAGGGTCAGGAAAACGGCGTGGAGGGTTTAAAACTTCTTTCGAAAGAGGAGATTAAGAAGATCGAACCGAACATAAGGGCCGAGGCGGCGATTTATTCGCCCGAAACAGGCATTATTGACTCCCATAGTTTTATGAAAAATCTTGTTTTCCGGTTCGAGCGTAACAATGGATTTATCGTTTATAATTCCGAAGTCACCGGTATCGATAAAACAAAAGAAGGATTTGAAATGACGCTTAAGAGTGCGCAGGAAGGAGAGCTTAAACTTGCGGCTCGTGTTGTCATTAATGCGGCGGGTTTGAATTCTGATAAAGTTGCCCGCATGGCCGGTTTGATGAAGGATGAATATACGCTTAAATATTGCAAGGGCGATTACTTTCGCTCGAACCAACGAAAGGCAAAATTCATCAACCACCTTATTTATCCGGTGCCGGTTAAAGACCATGCGGGGCTTGGGGTTCATGCGACCCTGGATTTGGCCGGGGGTTTGCGTTTTGGGCCCGATACGGAATACGTGAAAGAAATTTATTATGATATCGATCCCAAAAAAGGAAAATCTTTTTATGAAAGTATCCGCCGATTTCTGCCGTTTATGGAAGAGGGAGACTTAAGCCCTGATACGGCGGGCATGCGGCCGAAACTGCAGGGGGAGGGCGAGGGTTTTCGCGATTTCATCATTAAAGAGGAGTCCGCTAATCACCTGCCAGGGCTTATCAATCTTATCGGTATTGAATCTCCCGGGCTCACGGGTGCTCTTTCAATAGGGGGGATGGTAAAGGGAATGGTTGACGCATTGTGTTAGCTTTTTAAAGTGTTGACATTCCCGGAAATTGACGCTATAAAGTAGTCTATTCAATTTAAGATTGCGTACCTAAAGGAGGGTGTATGGTTATCAAGGAGAAGTTACAAAAAGCTATCAATAAGCAAATCAACGCGGAGCTGTATTCGTCGTATCTGTATCTGTCCATGGCGGCGTATTTTGAATCAATGAATTTTAAAGGGTTTGCCCACTGGCTTCAGCTGCAGGCTAACGAGGAGAACCAGCACGCGATGAAATTCTACGCCTACGTTATCGAGCGGGGCGGAAAAGTCGTTTTGACCGAAATCGCGGCCCCTAAAGCCGAATGGAAATCACCTTTGGCTGCTTTTGAAGAGGTTTATGCCCACGAAATGAAGGTAACTTCACTGATCAACGATTTAATGAAATTAGCCAAGGATGACAATGATTTTGCCACCGAATCACTTCTCAAGTGGTATGTCGATGAGCAGGTGGAAGAAGAAGCTAATGCGCTTTCAATCGTCGAGAAACTAAAACTTATTAAGGATTCGAATAACGGTTTATTTATGTTGGACCACGAGCTGGGAGGGCGGAAGTAGATCGCGCCGATTTTTGTCAAAGGCATAGATTGTCTTTTTAAGGGGCCCCGTTGTCACGGGGCCCCTTTGTTTAATCATGATTATTTTAAGAAGCTGTCCTTTGTTTTCCGTTGTTGTGATATAATACGTCGTTTTAGATAATAAGCACCAGTCTTTTTGAGGCAATTCAACAAACCCAATACCGGACAATAATGGCTAGAATACTGCTGATACGTACCAGAAGCGAGAAATACGAAAAGGCCTATGGCGCACCGCCTTTAGGGCTTTTATATCTTGGCGCTGTTTTGCGGCAGAATCATGCGCATCAGGTCAAGATCTTGGATATGCGGGCGGATTTTCTTGCTGTTGCCGACGCGTCTAAAGAGTTTGTGTCGTTTCAGCCGGATATTGTCGGTATCAGCGGTTTTACCCTGGAAGTGAACATGCTGCACCAGGTGGCCGCGGCCATCAAAAGGGAAAGCCCGGGTTGCCCGATTGTAGTCGGCGGGCCGCATGCCAATGCGTGTTCGCAAGAACTCCTGGATGATTTCCATATCAATTATGTTGTCTTAGGCGAGGGCGAGAAGACCCTTCCCGACTTGATCGAAGCGGTTGTTTTAAAAACCAAGGATGTTAATGCCGTCAGAGGAATTGTTTTTAAGAAAGACGGGAAGATTGTGCGTACAGGGCCCCGAGAACCCGTTTCAAATCTTGACGAACTCCCCTTTCCCGGCTGGGACCTGATCGACGTGGAAAAGTATTATGCATTACCGCGTTTTATGCCCTTTACGCCGGATGGCGGAACGCCCTATATGCCGATTATGACTTCGCGGGGCTGTCCTTACAGCTGTACCTATTGCCATAATATTTTGGGCAAACAATTTAGAGCCAGGTCTGCGGAGAATGTTTTTGCGGAAATTGAGGCGCTTTATCAGCGGTATGGTATCACGGATTTTGAGTTTACGGATGATTGTTTCAACCTGGACAAAAAGCGAGTCCTTGCGATTTGCGAGCTTATTATTAAGTCGGGGGTAAAGATGAAACTGTCTTTCCCGAACGGCTTAAGAGGCGATGTCTTGGATGAGGAGATTTTAGGTAAATTACGCGATGCCGGAACGCGGCTGATTTGCCTGGCGCCCGAAACAGGTTCAAAACGATTGCAGAAGCTTATTAAGAAGAACATGGACCTGGAAAAACTGCAGCGGATGATTTCTGCGGCCGTTAAACTGGGGATTCATGTGCACGGATTTTTTATGCTGGGTTTTCCGACGGAGACGAAAAGCGATTTAAAAGAGACCTTAAGATTTATTGGGCGGACCAAGTTACATACTGCGGACTTTTTTATTGTCAATTTATTTCCCGATACCGAGATGTATCGCGCAGCCAAAGCAGCGGGAAAAAATGTCCCGGAACGGTTCGATGATATCGATTACCATGATACGAATTTTAACATCAGTGATGTCTCGAATAAGGAGCTTATCGCGATCCAGAAGAAATTTTTTATGGCGTTCTACTTTGATCCCCGCAGGATATGGCGTATTTTGTTCAGCCCGGTTATTCAGAAGAGATTTTTGATTTATTACGCGGTTATTTTCTTAAGGCGGGTTATTTTAAGGCGACGGGAAAGCTAGTGTCTTGAGAAGTTTATTCTGTGATGTTTTAAGAATATTTAATTTGTTGAGTAAAATTTTTGTTTGTGCTATATTAAAGCCCTAAACCAGCCAAATACATGTGGGTGAAAGGAGGAGGGGTATGAAGAAAATATTAGCAGTGGTGATAGCGGTGATGGTTGTTTTTGCATTCGTATCCGTTAGTTCAGCCGGGCTATTGAAACATCCGCCAAAAGGTGGGACAGGCAAGCGTTATATTGACCCGGCTGCGGCCGCAGCGATGCAGGCAAAAGCAGCACAGGCTACGACAGCAACAAAGGCAGCTGCACCGAAAGCGGCAACAGCAGCTAAGGCTGCTCCTGTAACCATAGCGGGAACGGTCGTATCTGTTAATTCGATGAACGGGACGGTTGTGGTCAAGGATTCAATGGGGATCAATAGAACAGTTACCGCGGGAAGCAAAGCGCTGGCAGGAATCAAAGCCGGTGATTCAATTTCAGCCACGATCGATGGCACCGCAGTAAGCGTTACGAAGCAGTAGTTGTCTAGGGAAAAAGATTTTAATTAAGCTGAATGGCGGGCCAGCCGTCTTTAAAGACGGCTGGCCCGCTTTTAATTATTTGCTCAAAAGTAAAAATTTCTTATTGATTAATAGTGGTATTGCAGTATAATCAGCATTTAAATTATCAAGATTTATTAAGCAGAATATTATTCAGGAAAGGGGGTGAATCAAATGAAAAAAGTGATTTGGTTAGTGTTAGGGTTATGCTTTGTGGCTTCTTTAGCCTTGGCCCAAGGAATGGTTAAAGAAATGGCCGTCGATAAACCCGGGTCAGTAGCCGGGGGTGAAGTTGTTGCCGATACGGTTACTTCGCCTGTGGTGGAAGCAGAGGAAGTGGTTATCAATAAAGAAGTCATGCCTGCAGCTGAAACAGACGAAATGGAAGCAGTGGAAGAGAAAGTAGCTGCACCCGAAGCAGTTGCTCCGGTTGTCGAAAGCAAAGAAGTGGAGCCGGCCAAGTAGGGTTTTTTGCTGGAAATAGTGATTGAAGGTGAGATTAAGAGTTTCAAGAATATTCCGAGCGAAAATTACAGGTCGAGGTTGTCGCCAAAAAACTCGGTGAGAGCTCAAGCCTGATTTCCATAAAAGATCAGGAATAATCGCTATCGTTTCTCGAAAAGGGGCGTTTGGCCGGAAGGCCAAACGCCCCTTTTGTTTAATTTCTCAGGAATTTAGAATGAATCTATTTTAACGATTTTGTCAGCTGGTGGTATTTCTTCCAGTAGATGATATGATTGATGCCGTGCAGAATAAGTCCCAGGGCAAGAAATATCCAGATCCAGATAGCGAGCGGCTCCAATTTTCCTGAAAGGACAAGGCCCAGACTTATGCCTAAGCACAGGAAGGTTGCCAGTTCAATAATGATGCAGGCCGAAAGGTCTTTTTTATTTATTGTATCCATTTTACAGAGCGATTATTATGTTGCCTGTGATTTTGTGGCGGGAAAGTGGCGCTGTGTTATGGCCCGGACTTCGTTTAGCCATTCCCTCCGCTGTTCGGCGGAGCTGATAATAACAACGCTGAATGTCCGCCGCACGAATTTTTCTACCCCGCAAAAATCAAAAATACATTTTTTCCAGAGTGTTTCCAGGGGGTCGCCGAATGCCGTCATTTCCCGGTCTTCCGGAGTATTGGCGGTATTAAAAACGATCGCTGTCTTTGCTTTTAATAATCCTTTCGGCACTCCTTCGCCGCTATCGGTTGTCGCAAATTCGTAAGCAACGCCCTGGCGCAAGACACGGTCTATCCAGCCTTTTAAGATAGCCGGTGGCTGGCCCCACCAGTTCGGGTGAATGATGATGATACCGTCGGCTTGGGTGATTTCGTCGCAATGTTTTTTAATCACATTTTCTAATTTTACGTTTTTAGCCAGTTCCTCGGGGGGCAAGAGAGGATTGAATCCTTCAGCGTAGAGATCGTGGCATGTGACCCCGTAACCGTTATCTCGTAAGGCCTGAGCGGCTGTTTCGGCAATGGCATGGTTAAAGCTTCCCTTTTGAGGCACTCCCAGAATGATAGAAATCTTCACGTCTTTCTCCTTTAAAATGTCTATCGAATTATAGCAAGAATTTCCCTTTTAAGAAATAGTGTTTAAGAAAATGAAGTTTACAATGGGCTCGGGCAGGAAATATGCCCCAACTTTCTTGACGCAGCCAGGTTTAGTTATTACAATAAATTAAAGATAAAAGGTTTTTCAGCACAGCGGAGATTTATTCAATATGGATAGAAGGAAACTTGTTTATATCGGGATACTTCTGTTGTCAATTGTTCTTATCTGCTCTGCCTATTCGTCGGAGCTGTCCCGGTGGCTTTCTTTCGGCAAAGAAAATGCGCCCAAGGAGCGGAAAGAGGACGTTTTTAAAAATCCTGTATTCCATGATGTCAAGCCTCAGAAATGGTTTCCCTTCAACAGAGAAAATGCGCTTAAGGAATGGCAGGAGAAGGTTTTTAGAGGCCGCGTGCTCTATGCTGTTAAACCCCGCAAAGAAATCGGGTATCTTTCCGCGCAGAGTGATCAGACCTGCTCAGGATTAGTTTATCATATCAGATTTGATCCTAGAAAATTTCCTATGATAAGCTGGAACTGGAAAGTGCTGAAATTTCCGGCTAAGAATGAGCCCCCGCAGAAAGGAAAAGGCAAAGAGAGGGGATGGATTGAGAGAGACGATTATGCGGCAAGGGTCTATGTCATATTCTTAAGCTGGAATTTTATGAATATCCATAGTCTTGAGTATGTCTGGGATGAGAATTTGCCCGAAGAAACGATTATTTCAAGTCCGTATTTCTCAAATCTTAAACTCATTGTTGTCGAGTCCGGCAAAAAAAACATGGATGATTGGGTGTTTGAGAAGCGCAATATCTATAACGATTATAAGAAGGCGTTTGGGAGAGCCCCCAACCGCCCCGTCGGCGCCATTGCCCTGATGACTGATTCGGACAATACGGTGTCAACGGCTGAGGCGCTCTACATGGATATAAAGGTGGGGTACAAAGATGAATAAAAAAAACCGAAGAGGCGGGAAGGCTTTTGCGAACACGTTGCACAGGGAAATATTTTTCTTAATATCTCTTACGGCTGTTGTGCCGGCGGCGGTTACCGCCTTTGCGCTTTTCTACCTAATTTTTAGCATTACCGCTGAGCAAATGGGGATACCGGAGGCCATTGGCTATAATCTCATACCGGCGGCTCAGCGCACTGTCGGGGTTTTACTGGTTGCGGTTCCGATTTGCGTGGCGGTTCTGCTTTTTATTGCGCACCGCATTACCCACAGGATCGTGGGGCCTTTTGACCGTATCGTGCGGGAATTGAGTGAGATAGCCCAGGGTACGCGCAAGGGGCATATTTTTCTGCGCAAGGGTGATAAATTTCAACCGCTGGTGGATAAGATCAACAATTTAATCGATAAAGCCCTGCGGGCTTAAATCCGTAAAATCAATCTAAAACGTGTCAGGTGTGTTTTTAAAGACCGCCTTAGAGAGACGGTCTTTTAATTTCTTTCAGGAAGGTGCCAATGAGCGGCAAGTTAAATTCAGATAAGGAGATATCAACGCTTAATCATATTTTCCGGGCGCTGCACTATCGGAATTTTCGCCTATTTTTCTTCGGCCAGGGCGTATCGTTAGTCGGTACCTGGATACAGCAGATCGCTATGAGTTGGCTCGTTTATCGGCTGACTGGTTCGGCTTTTATTTTGGGTGTTGTTAGTTTCTCAAGCCAAATCCCCACTTTTCTTTTTAGTCCCTTTACCGGCGTCTTGGCGGACCGCTGGAACCGTCACCGCATGCTGCTGGTAACGCAAACCCTTTCAATGGTCCAGGCTCTTACTCTTGCGTTTTTAATATGGCAAGGGACCATTGCCGTGTGGCATATTATTATTTTGGGATTTATGTTGGGGTGTATAAATTCTGTCGATATACCGGCGCGCCAGTCCTTCCTTATTGACATGGTTGAGCAAAAAGAACTTCTTGGTAATGCGATCGCCTTGAATTCTTTCATGTTCAATGGAGCAAGGTTAATCGGCCCTGTGATTGCGGGGGTTCTGATCACGCTTACCGGTGAGGGAGCGTGTTTTTTAATCAACGGCCTAAGTTTCCTGGCGGTTATTGCCTGTCTTTGGGCGATGGAAATCAAGAAACAGGAGGCAAGGTCAAAAAATGCCCACGCCTGGAGGGAATTACAGGAAGGCATCCGGTATACATTTGGTTTTGCACCTATCCGCTCGGTCTTAGCTCTTGTGGCTATGATAAGTTTAATGGGAGCGTCCTATGTCGTGCTTATGCCTGTTTTTGCCAAGAATATCCTTTACGGCGGGCCGAAAACCCTAGGATTCTTAATGGCCGCGGTCGGCGTGGGGGCTTTGATTGCAACGATCTACCTTGCTTCACGCAGGAAAATATTGAAATTAGGGCCGATTATCCCGGTCGCGGCATCAATTTTTGCCTTTGGCTTGATTGCCTTCTCATTTTCGAGGGTTTTGTGGCTGTCGTTGTTTTTGCTGACGATCACAGGCTTCGGGTTTATGGTCCATATGGCAGCCAGTAACACTATTATCCAAACGATTGTCGAAGACGATAAACGCGGTCGGGTTATGAGTTTTTATATGATGGCATTTATGGGGGTGGCGCCCATGGGTAGTCTGTTGGCGGGATTTTTGGCAAACATAATCGGGGCACCCAATGCCCTGGCCTTAGGCGGCGTGGCCTGTTTTTTGGCGGCATTGGCATTTGCTAGCCAAGTCCATGCCCTGCAAAGGGTTACCGGGCCGATCTATGAAAAACTAAGCGCCGTACCCGAAGCCGTTACTGCTGTTGACACTGTAGCTGAATGAGCTAAGGTAAGTCAAAATTCCCTTAGACCTGCCTAAAAATCAACGCTAAAAATATATTGACAGGAATTACTCTTCGCATTATCATGCTCCCTAATATGCTTAATCGATTTTGATACGTTCGACGGCGTCCGAACCCGCCTTAAGGGGTGGGGTTCGGACGCCGCTCAGTATCAACCCTGAGCAAACCCCGGGCTTTAGTCCGGGGAGCGTCGAATGGGTTGATTTCTGTGCCCTATAATTTACAGAAATCAAATGAGAGCGGGGGATCCAGGAAATACGATCAATTAAGATCTTGGGGCGAATATGAAAATTAGGGCCCAACAGCCCGAGCCCGACAGCTAACCCCGTCAGCCTAGTGTTGAGAGAGCAAGCCAAAGAAATCGCTCTTTGGTTTTTTGCTTTTTAATGACCGCATCAATAAACGGCAATAAAATGGAAAATAAACCAAAAACATCTTTAGCGAAAAGAATCAAGACCGCCGTCATCGGACAAGCGCGCAGTCCGTTGGACCGGCATGTCTTTCACAGTCTTTCTCTGGTGGCTTTTTTTGCCTGGGTAGGCTTGGGCGCGGATGGGCTTTCGTCCTCTTGTTATGGCCCGGAGGAAGCCTTTTTAGCCCTGGGGAACTATCATTACTTGAGCATCTTTGTTGCTCTGGGAACGGTCCTCACGATATTCCTTATTAGCGCCAGCTATTCTCAGATTATTGAGCTTTTTCCGGCCGGAGGAGGAGGTTATTTAGTCGCCAGCAAGCTGCTGTCTCCGGGTGTAGGGATGGTTTCGGGTTGCGCGCTTTTGATTGATTACGTTTTTACTATAGCTATTTCTATTGCCAGCGGTTCGGATGCCTTGTTTAGCTTCCTTCCGGTCGAATGGCAGCCGTATAAAATCTATTTAGCTGTTTTTGGAGTTTTTCTGCTGACACTAATGAACATACGGGGGGTAAGGGAATCCGTTATTCCGCTTATTCCGATATTTCTCATTTTTGTCGGAACCCATCTTTTCGCGATTGTCTACGGAATATTTGTTCATGCGGGGAATTTTCCCCACGTCTGGAATTCAACAGCTTCTGATATTCATCTTGCCGGAACAAATCTGGGCCTTTTTGGAATGATCTTCCTTATCTTGCGGGCCTACAGCATGGGCGCGGGAACTTTTACGGGAATTGAGGCTGTTAGTAACGGTTTGCCTATTTTAAGAGATCCCAAGGTTGAAACCGGTAAAAAGACCATGCGCTATATGTCTATTTCGCTCGCCGTCACCGTCCTGGGGCTTATGATTACGTATCTTCTTTTTGACGTTAATCGCGAAGCAGGAAAGACGTTAAACGCGGTTTTGATGGAAAATATTGTTTTGGGTTGGCCGAATCCCTATGGTTATTTCTTTATTCTGGTGACTTTGATTTCGGAAGCGATGATTTTATTTGTCGCTGCTCAAGCGGGATTTTTAGACGGTCCCCGTGTGTTGGCCAACATGGCTTCTGACCGCTGGTTTCCGACGAAATTTTCTTCACTAAGCGATCGTCTTGTTACCCAAAACGGACTTTTACTTATGGGATTGGCTGCTTTGATGGCGATTGTCTTTACTCACGGGTCAGTCCACATCCTTGTTGTTCTTTACAGTATCAATGTCTTTATTACGTTTTGCCTTTCGCAGCTGGGGATGGTTCGTCATTGGTGGAATGTACGTGAAAGTGTCAGGACTTGGAAGAAAAAGATAGCGGTCAACGGCCTCGGGCTTACCCTGACGTCATTTATTCTGATCTCGATTATTATAATAAAATTCAACCAAGGCGGGTGGATCACATTATTAATAACGGGAGCGCTGGTAGTGTTTGCGATTATGGTCAAACGCCACTATCGCGAGACCGCGAAACTTTTAAATCGGTTAGATAGCCTGGTTCAAACAGCGTCTTCCGTGGGGAGCGTCGACTCTTCTGTAAAGACTGCCTGTGCATTTGACCCCGGAGCCAAGACAGCGGTTTTGCTGGTCAATGGATTTAACGGGTTAGGTTTACATACCTTATTTAACGTCATCCGGTTTTTTGGAAAAGAATTTAAGAATTTTGTATTTCTAGAGATAGGTGTTATTGATGCCGGAAATTTTAAAGGGGCACAGGAAGTCGACCGCCTTAAACTTCAGTCGGAAAAGGATATCGAGCGCTACGTTTCTTTTATGAACCATAGCGGTTATTATGCGCAAGGGTGTTGTGCTATCGGGATTGATGTTATTGAAGAGATCGAGAAAGTGTGCGCCCAAACCTTGGAACATTTCCCGGGAGCGGTGTTTTTCGGAGGCCAGCTAGTTTTCCCTCAGGAAACCGTATGGAACCGATGGTTGCATAACTATACCGTTTTTGCCATACAGCGAAAGCTTTATCAAAAAGGAATTCCGTTTGTCATATTGCCTATTCGGGTTTACTAAGGATGTGTTTTTTATTTCTTTGAGGGCGTATTGCGTAAAGGGTATTCTTACGGTAAAATAATCATTCACAGATAAGGAGTAGGGAATGTTTTCACTGCAGTTAAGAATGTGGTTATTGGTAACACTTTTATTCGGCATCATCTATGCCATTGTGGTCGTTATCGGGACCTCGATGGGGGTAAACAATTTTTATTTTTACCTGGCCATTTCAGTCGGCATGATGATTGTCCAGTATCTGATCGGGCCCAAACTCGTCGAATGGACCATGGGGGTTCGGTATACGACGAAAGAAGAGCGGCCGGATCTTTATCGCATGGTCGAGGATTTGTCCCAAAAGGCCCGGATACCGATGCCAAAAATCGGAATTTCGCAAGCCGGGATACCAAATGCCTTTGCATTTGGACGAGGGGTTCGTGACGGGCGTGTTTGCGTTACCGAGGGAATCTTGAATTTGCTCAACGAAGAAGAACTTAAGGCAGTCTTAGGTCATGAAATTAGTCACCTTAAAAACCGCGATGTTTTAACAATTACTCTGTTATCGGTTATTCCTATGGTGCTCTATCGGCTTGCCTGGAGCTTTTTGTTTTACGGGCGCAGGCGTGACGGACGGGACAATACAATGCTGATCGGGCTGGCGGCGCTAATTTTTTATTTTATTACAAACCTCTTGGTGCTTTATGCCTCAAGGATACGGGAATATTTTGCCGATCGAGGTTCGGTCGCGCTGGGTAATAAACCTGCGGCACTTGCCTCGGCACTTTATAAGCTTGTTTACGGCTCTGCTCGTGTCGACAGGGAGTCGATCAGGGAAGCGGAGGGCTTGAAGGCATTTTTTGTTAATGACCCTTCTCGGGCGTCGCATGAGATAAGGGAGTTGGTTCAGCTGGACTTGGACCGCAGCGGTACGATTGACAGTTCTGAGCTTGCCTTATTACGGAATAAAACCATCCACGTGACATTTGCGGATAGGCTCATGGAACTTTTAAGCACACATCCGAATATGCTCAAGCGTATCCGGCATCTTTCTCAAACCGACATGGCCGGGTAAGGATAGAATGGACTTTTGGCATGCGATTGTTTTTGGGGTAGTGGAAGGCATCACGGAATTCCTTCCTGTATCTTCGACGGGGCACTTGATTCTGACCGCTCGCGTTTTAAATTTCCCTCAAACCGAATTCCTTAAAAGCTTTGAAATTACCATACAGCTGGGGGCAATTCTTTCGGTTGTTGTCCTGTACGGACGGTCGTTACTCATTAACGGCGCGGTTATAAAAAAGGTGCTGGCTGCTTTTGTTCCTACGGCGGTGGCGGGGCTTGCTCTTTACAAGGTTGTTAAACAAACGTTGTTAGGAAGCGCGGATGTTGTTCTCTGGTCTTTGTTTTTAGGAGGGATATTCTTAATTATCTTTGATTTATTCCATCGGGAGCCTAGGGATGCAACGGAGGAGATCGCATGCATTTCCTATAAACAGGCGATTCTTATCGGGTTTTTCCAGGCGATTGCGATTATCCCCGGAGTGTCGCGTGCGGCTGCGACGATAATCGGAGGGTTGATTTTGGGGCTTCGTCGCAAGACAATCGTTGAATTCTCATTTCTTTTAGCTGTGCCGACAATGCTGGCGGCAACGGCGTTAGATTTATTTAAAAGTGCCGCATCTTTTTCGGCAGACCAGTTTGGATTTCTGGCGGTAGGATTTCTGACGTCATTTGTTGTCGCTCTGGCCAGCATTAAGTTTTTGTTGTATTTTATCAAGCGCCATAATTTTCTTAGTTTCGGTATTTATCGGATTGCAATAGCGTTGTTATTCTGGCTTCGATAGGGAGGTGTGAGGATGCGGAGGATAAGATTTGTTTTTTGGGTATGCCTTTTTCTTGCGTTAAACGTATTCAATACACCAGTATCGGCACAACAGGCCTGGCCTGAGGTCAAGCTTGAGGCCAGTGACCGCATTCTTATTCTGGCCCCGCATCCCGATGACGAGGTCTTGGGCTGTGGAGGCATCATCCAGAAGGCGGTGGCGTTGAAATTGCCGGTTCACATTGTTTTTTATACATATGGGGACAACAACCAATGGTCTTTTTTGGTCTATCGTAAACATCCGGTGCTTGTTCCGGGGGCAGTGAAAAAGATGGGGCTTATGAGGCATGATGAAGCCCTTGCCGCATCCAAGGCGCTGGGGGTGCCTGCTGAAAATCTGACATTTTTAGGGTATCCTGATTTTGGGACGATGAGTATCTGGTACGCCCACTGGGGGAATCGTCCGGCGCTGCGTAGCATGCTGACTAGGGTCAATAAAGTTCCTTATGCGGGTGCTCTGCGGCCCGGTGCCCCGTATAAAGGAGAAGAGATTGTCAAAGATCTCACTGCAGTGTTGCGCGGTTTTAGGCCGACAAAGATTTTTGTTTCTCATCCGACCGACCATAATGGCGACCACCTGTCGCTGTATCTTTTTACCCGTGTAGCCCTTTGGAATTTAGGGGAGGATTTTACGCCGCAAATCTATCCCTATCTTATCCATCGCGCTCACTGGCCTCATCCTAAGGGATACCGTCCTGAAGAGGCCTTAGTGCCGCCTGAACCTCTAAAAGAGGAAGTCTCTTGGTTTGTGTCGCCATTGAGCCCTGAGGAAATAAGCCGCAAGGAGGCCGCACTCAAGGCCCATCGGTCGCAGTATCGTTCCAGCGAGAAGTACCTGCTTTCTTTTGTGCGTGCTAACGAGTTGTTCGGCGACTTTCCGGTGATTAAACTTAAAAAAAGCGAGACCGGAGAATCATCACTGTGGCCTGGGGCAAAGGAGTATTCTGTGCAGGTGCCCGAAGAGTTGACGGATTCGGAACGATCTGCCTTTGTCGGCCTTGAATGGCGTTTTGTGAGGCTGGAGGGAGACAATTTGGTTCTTTCTATCGAACTTTCTCGGCCGTTGGCAGAAGGTGTCGTTGCCTCGATTTACGCTTTTGGGTACCGCAGTGACCTCCCCTTTGGAAAAATGCCTAAACTGCACGTGAAGCTGGGTGTGACCAACCACTCGATTTACGACCAGAATCGAAGATTGCCCGGTGATACAATTAAGGTGGTGCGTTCTGCGAAAGAAATCTCAATCAGTGTGCCGCTTGCGGTTCTTGGGGACCCTCAAAAGATTCTCACCAGTGCCAGGACGTATTTAAGCGAAATTCCATTAGGATGGGTTGCGTGGCGGGTATTGGAATTGCCCGGGCAGGAGAAGCCGTTGCCGGCAAAGAATCCGTTTTGGTTCTGGCCCCGTTAAATGAGAAACTATTATTTGACAAGTCAGGCAAATATATGTATAGTTTTGAAAAGTTAGTAGTAAATAAAGGGAAGAAAGGCAATGCTGCAGGAGAAGGTTGCCCTACGTTTTTAGGTCTTCTGCCGTTATTTACTACAATGTTCATGAAAGGAGGTAGTAAGTAATGGTTAGAGGAAAAGTGAAGTGGTTTAATAACCAGAAGGGCTACGGGTTTATCACCCCGGAGTCAGGCAGCGATGTTTTTGTGCACCATAGCGCGATTCAGGGTGAGGGCTACAAGTCGTTAGCGGAGGGCCAAGAGGTTGAATTTGAAGTCGAAAAAGGCCCCAAGGGCGAACAAGCCAAAAATGTTGTAAAATTATAACCGGAAACCCACGGGCCCGGCAACAAGTTGCCGGGCCCGTTTTGTTACAGCGAAAGAAGAGGCATATTATGAAACGTTTTTTAAGTTTGGCGCTTTGCGGCGTCTTATTCTTTATGTTTGCGGGGATTTCGATTTCAAGGGCTGAAAGCGCAAAGATTACCGACGGCAGCAAGGTGTCATTCGATTATACGCTGACGGTTGACGGAAAAGTAATTGATAGCTCCAGCGGACGCGGTCCGATTCAATACACCCAAGGCAAAAGCGAGATTGTTCCGGGCCTTGAAAAAGAGTTGGCCGGAATGAAAGTTGGCGATGAAAAAACCGTTATCGTGAAACCGGAAGAAGGCTACGGGCTAGTGAGTCCTGAGGCGCTTAAGGAAGTATCCAGGGCTAATTTACCTGCCGACATTCAACCTCAAGTCGGAATGGTTCTGCAAATTCATGGCGCGGACGGACGTGCGTTCCCGGCGATGATTGCGAAGGTGGATACCGATACGGTTGTCTTAAACTTCAACCATCCGCTTGCGGGAAAAGAATTAAATTTTCAGGTAAAAATTGTTTCCATAAACTAAGTTTTTTGACATTCTTACTTTGAATTAAAAACCCACTGTGATATAATTTCTTGCAGTGGGTTTTTTATGGAGATTTTTATGGAAGAGCGGCGAGTTCGCCCCAAAAAATTTTTTTACCGGTCAACCCTTCAATGGCAGAATGAGCGCAAGGCAATTCTCTCTAGTGCCGGCAAGCCTTCTCTGGAGGTAACGCCGCCTCCCGAATTTAAAGGGCCGGACGGATTCTGGACACCCGAGGATTTGCTTGTTGCCGCTGCGAATAGCTGTTTTCTGATGACTTTTTTGGCTTACGCGGAGCGCGATCAAATTGCCCTGGCCGGTTATGAGGGCGAGGCGGAAGGGGTCTTGGAATTAGTTGATCGGAAAATGATTGTTACTCAAATTAAGCTGATTGTACGTATTTCTCTAAAATCATCTTCAGATATCCCTCGCGCAGAAGCTGTCTTAAAATCTTCCAAAGAGAATTGCATTATCTCAAATTCCGTAAAATCAAGCATAGATGTGGAGTCCCAAATAACGGTTGCCCATTAACCGGAGTCTTTCAGTGCCTCATTCCGAAAAAAAAGTACCGCCTCCTGCTGAGCCCTCCAGGAAATTTCGCATTCGCGACAGCTGGGGATCCCGACTGGGGATCATTATGGCTGTCGCCGGTTCTGCGATAGGGTTGGGAAATTTTCTTAGGTTTCCGGCTAAGGCGGTAGCCAATGGCGGTGGAGCGTTTCTGATCCCATATTTTGTGTCGCTCTTTTTACTGGGAATACCGTTGATGTGGATTGAATGGACGCTGGGCCGTTACGGCGGAGGCTTTGGGCACGGGACGGCTCCGGGGATATTTCACAGCATCTGGCAGAAAAACCGCTTTATTAAATATTTTGGTGTTATCGGTATTTTTGGACCGCTGGTTATTTTTATTTACTATACCTACATCGAATCCTGGACTTTGGCTTACAGTTTTTTTGCTTTGGCAGGGAAATATGCCCAACTGAATGACCAAGGGATGATGCAAAATTTCTTAAGAGGGTTTCAGGGCATAGAAAATAATCAATTCTTTGGCGGTTTGGGGACGGCGTATTTCTTTTTTCTGGCGACATTCGCCGTAAATATAACAGTCATTTATTACGGGATCAAAGGGGGCATTGAACGTCTATGCAAGTGGGCGATGCCGCTTTTATTTATCTGCGGTATTGTGCTGATGGTTCGGGTTATGACACTGGGAACTCCGGATGCATTAAAGCCGGACTGGAATATTTCTAACGGATTCGGGTTTCTGTGGAATCCGGATTTTTCGGCGTTAAAATCCGCCAAGGTTTGGCTTGAGGCGGCCGGGCAAATATTCTTTACATTAAGCGTTGGGATTGGCGTTATCCTCACCTATGCCAGCTATCTATCCAAAGGGGATGACGTGGCGCTTTCCGGAACAACAGCGGCCAGTACCAACGAGATCGCCGAAGTTATTCTCGGGGGCAGCATTGTTATTCCGGCAGCGTTTGTTTTCTTTGGGCCTGTCGAGATCAAATCCATTGCAGCGTCGGGGACATTTAATCTGGGTTTTGTTACAATGCCGTTAGTTTTACAGCATTTGCCGTTGGCGCAATTTTTTGGCTTTATCTGGTTCCTGCTTTTATTTTTAGCGGGAATAACTTCTTCCGTTTCGTTGGCCCAGCCGGCAGTTGCTTTTCTGGAGGACGAATTTGACATTAGCCGGAAAAAAGCGGTCGGAATATTTGCCGTTGTTTCATTCATCCTCTGTCAGCCGGCGATATTTTTCTTAAAAAACGGCGTTGTCGACGAGCTGGATTTCTGGGGCGGGACATTCTTTTTGGTTGTCTTTGCAGCTATTGAAACCGTCCTTTTTGTCTGGGTTTTTGGCATGGACAAGGCTTGGGATGAAATCCATAAGGGTGCGGATATCCGTATACCCAGGATCTATAAATTCATTATCAAATATATTACGCCTTTGTTCTTGTCCCTTATTTTGGGGATATGGCTTTGGCAGGAGTGGCTTCCGATTATTTTTATGAATAATGTTGCCTCCGAAAATAAAATGTACGTTTTGGCCACGCGCGTGGGGTTACTGGCGGTTCTGTTTATCCTTGCTCTGCTGGTTAAAATTGCCTGGAGACGCAAAAAGCTTCAAGGGGAGGACATGCGATGAGGCCGGACGGATGGTTGTTTCTTTTGGTTTCTTGGGGAATTATTTTAGGGCTTGCAGCATTCTGCTTTATAAAAGTGCTATCAAAGAAACGGCTGAAGTGAAACAGTTGATTCTGCCGGAATGTAATCCTGAGATAGAAAAGCCTTGAAAAATATCGTTTGTAACTGCGTGAAAATGCTACAAATTTATTGACAAGCAAGTAAAATCCTGTTTTAATTCTTATTATAACTGACTATCTCGCATGCCGTAGGATAGGCATAGTTATCCAAATCAAAAAATAACGCTGCTTTAAGATATAGATTCAGCTGAAAGGGGGTAGAAAAAACAAGGTAGGTTATGATTAGCAGGAGGGATGTTGTTTGGCGGGCAGTTAATGGCATTTTAAAATTTTTTTATTTTTAAGGAGGATCCAATGTATCGAAGTCTCGCTGTATTGATTGTTCTCGCAATCTTTGTTATTGGTTGCGGCCAGAAATCTCAAAAGGAAAGTTACCTTTCGACAACAGAAGAACTACTGAATGAATCCGCCGCAACAGGCACCATTCAAACGCTGCCCTCCCCCGCAGCAAGTGAAACAGTGGTTTCTCCCGTTGACCAAGCCCCCGTCGTAGAAACATCGTTTACTGCCCCCACCGTTAATGAGATTCAACAGGCGTTAAAGAGCGCTAATCTCTACACAGGAAAGATCGACGGTGATCTTGGGCCAAAGACCAAGAAAGCCATAAGGGATTTCCAGGAGCAGAATGGTCTTACGGTTGACGGAAAAGTAGGCCCCAAGACATGGATGAAGCTTAAGGCATTTCTTAACGCTGCCGAGCAAGCGGATTCCTCGACTGTCCAGGACTAACAATAGAACGGTTTAATTCCTGAGAGATATTCTGCAATCTACGGAGAGGGAGTTTGTCTTCAGGGCACGGGCTTCCCCTTAGTAGCGTTGTCTGTTTTTAAGGTCGGTTGTCATGTCGGATTTAACTCCCCACAAGGTTAATCAAAGCTTGAGGTTTTCCGTGCTGGACGGTATTTTTGCCAGCGGCATGGTGGGGCTTACCCAGGACTACTTTACGCCGTTTTTGTTGCTTCTGGGTGCGACGGTAAGGCAGGTTGGTATTTTAGGAGCCTTGCCGAATCTTGTCTCTGCGCTTTTGCAGGTTAAAAGCGCTGACTTGACCGCTCATTTTGAATCCCGCAAGAAAATCTTTTCTCTTTTTGTTTTTCTCCAAGCGTTGATGCTGCTGCCCATGATCTTTGTTTCCTCCCTAGGTTCATGTAAGCCGATGTTCTTTATTCTCATGGTTACCCTCTTTACCTCGTTTGGTGCTTTCGCGTTGCCGCCGTGGGGAAGCCTTATGTCGGATCTCGTACATGAACATAAAAGGGGGGAGTATTTTGGGTGGCGCAATAAGGTCTTGGGGATTCTTCTTGTTGCCTTTAGTTTTCTCGCCGGGGTGATCCTTCATTTTATGAAGCCGCATGATATTTTCTCTGGTTTTTCGATCATATTCACGCTTGCATTCTTATGCCGGTTGGCATCACTGCATTTCTTAGCTAAAATGCACGAACCGTATTTAAGCCACAAAAAAGAGAATTCCTTTACGCTGTTGATGTTTCTCAGGCGGGTGAAAGAAAGCAATTTTGCAAAATTCGTTTTTTTCGTGGCCTTTTTCAATTTTTCGGTTAATCTGGCAGCGCCGTTTTTTGCGGTCTTCATGTTGAAGGATATGCATTTTAGTTATCTTACCTATACCGTGATTACGGCTACTGCAACGCTGATGGTTTATCTGATGATGGGCCGCTGGGGAAGGCATGCGGATAGGGTCGGCAATGTCAAGGTGATTCGGTTGACTGCGCCTATAATTATAACGCTGCCGTTGTTGTGGATTATCAGTCAAAATCCTGTATTCTTACTTTTTGCGCAGATTGTTTCAGGCTTTGCTTGGGCAGGATTTAATCTATGCGCCAGTAATTTTATTTACGATTCGACAACCCCTGAGAAACGAACGCGTTGCATTGCCTATTTTAATGTGATTAACGGGTTAGCGATCTGTTTTGGCGCACTTATCGGAGGGTTCTTAGTCGACTGGTTGCCGCCGTTTCTCGGATACAAGATCTTAACGCTTTTTTGGCTTACTTCGCTATGCCGTTTGCTGGTTGTTGTCTTTATTGCACCTAAAATAAAAGAGGTCCGTCCAGTTCGTGCTGTGAGCAACATTGAACTTCTCTCAAGCATGGTCGGTATTCACCCCATCTTAAAAACAAATTAAAATTAATTAGTTTGTGTTATAAATAAGTGGTAATATAAGGCTGCTAAAAACAGATAAAATGACTAAGAAAAAACAAGAAACTAAAAAACGCGGGTGCGGTATCCTGCTCCATATATCATCGTTGCCTTCCGCATACGGCATCGGCGATTTCGGAGAGGATGCATACCGCTTTGTTGATTTTCTCGCCGAGACAAGGCAAATCTTTTGGCAAATCCTTCCCTTAAGTCCGGTATCGTCAGTCATGAGCAACTCTCCGTATAGCAGTTTTTCTGCTTTTGCCGGAAATTATCTTTTTATTAATCCCGATATGCTGGTAAAAGAGGGGTTTATTTCAAAATCCGACCTTGAAGGACGCCCAGCTTTTTCTAATGACAAGGTTGATTATAATGCGGTTAGCGAATACAAAACTAAGGTCCTTCGGCTTGCCTATCAAAAATATAAAAATAAGATCGGTAAAGATAAAGATTTTCAAACGTTTTATGCAAAAAACTCGCATTGGCTTGATGATTACAGTCTGTTCGTAGCCCTCAAAGAACATCTTAACGGGGCAATGTGGAGCGACTGGCCCAAAGAGTTACGCGACAGAAAGAAGGCCGCGCTTGATGCAATTAAGGGGAAATTGGGCGAGCGTATTTTCTTAGAATTCTTTTTGCAATATTTATTCTTTAGGCAATGGACAGCGCTTAAAAGCTATTGCAATTCCAAAAATATTAAAATCATTGGCGACATACCGATTTATGTTAGTTACGATAGCTGTGATGTCTGGGTTAATCCGAACATTTTTAAACTTGATAAACAAAAAAAGCCCACCTTCGTGGCGGGCGTACCGCCTGATTTCTTTAGCTCGACGGGGCAGCTATGGGGAAATCCGGTTTACCGCTGGGATACTTTAAAAAAGGAAAATTATGCATGGTGGATTGAACGCTTCGATCATAATTTAACCTTATATGACATCATCCGGGTCGATCATTTCCGAGGTTTTGTCGGATTTTGGCAGGTGCCGGCGGAAGAAAAAACCGCGATCAAAGGTAAATGGGTTAAAGTGGCGGCAAAAGATTTCTTTTCAAAATTGTTAAAGCATTTTCCGCATATGCCCATCATTGCCGAAGACTTAGGAATAATTACAGATGACGTGCGCGAGGTTATGACTCAGTTTAATATTCCGGGGATGAAACTGCTTCTTTTCGCATTTGACGATAAGCCGGCTAAGCATCCTTACATGCCGCATAACCATGTCAAAAACTGCCTTGTCTACACGGGAACCCATGACAACAATACCGTTCGAGGCTGGTTTGAAAAAGAGGCAAGGCCGGAGGACCGCAGCCGGGTCCTACGTTATATAGGCCGTGACGTTCCGTCTCACGAAATCGGCTGGGAATTTGTCAGAATTGCCATGATGTCGGTTGCGGATACGATTGTTTTACCTCTGCAGGATGTCTTGGGGTTAGGCGAAGAAGGCCGTATGAACCGGCCGGGCACAACCGAAAACAATTGGCAATGGCGGCTTTCACCAAATGCAATTAATCCTTCCGTAATTTCTAGGCTCAAAGAGGCAACTGAAATTTACGGCCGTTGCTAAACGGTCTTTGGTTCGGTGCCTTGGGCTCTTACACATTGTCCTTGTTTTACCAGCTGGATAATACTTCGCTGGAACGTCACCAAAATACTTGACAGTCAATTTTCTTATTTATATAGTATTGAAAAACAGGATAATACTTAAGCCATAAAAGGGTGGGTGGAATCCGTGAAAAAGCTTCTAAACTTTAGCGCTGTATCTTTGGTTTTTTTTGCCGGGGTCTTCGCGGCGCTGTCGCTTGCCCCAAAGGCATCTTTAGCCCAAGGAAAGGAAATAATGGCCTTCTCTTACGGGACGGTGCTGGACATATCTAAAAACCAAATTGTGGTCAGTGAATACGATTATGACAAAGATGAGGAGTCCGAGGCCTCCTACGTGATCGATCGGAAAACGGAATTTAAGAATGTCAAATCGGCTACGGATATCGTTGCCGGAGATAGCGCGGATATTGTTTATGTGATTTCAGACGGCGAGAGAGTCGCCCAGAGTATTTCAATCGAAAGGCAGGCGAATGACGAAGAAGTTGACCTTGAGGATAGCGGTATCGAACCCGCCGGGGAAAACAGCCTGCCGCCTTCAGCGATTGTGACGGAGAATAAAATCTAATGAAAAATTTCCTTCTGGCTTTTGTGCCTATTTTTGTGGCGGTTGATGCCCTGGGCGTTTTACCCATCTTTTGTTCTTTAACTCAGGGGCTCAAGAAAATAGAGAGGGCGCGTATCATCGCCCAGTCGGTATTTACCGCTTTGTGTTTGGCCGTGGCGTTTATATTTTTAGGGAAAGCGACTTTTAAATTTCTTGGGATTACGGTCGGAGATTTTATGATAGCAGGAGGGGTCATTTTATTTTGCATCGCGATCGTTGATATTATGAATCCGCAGAAGCATCATCAAATTTCTGCGCAGTCTTTAGGCGCGGTTCCCCTGGGAACGCCTCTGATCGTCGGTCCGGCAGTCCTGACGACCTCGCTTATTATCATGGATCAATGCGGGATATTCGCGACGCTGGTCTCCGTTTTTGTCAATGTCCTTTTGGCGGGATTTATTTTTCTTCTTTCCGGTGTGCTTATAAAGATCTTAGGAGAGGCCGGTGCGAGGGCGATTTCGAAAGTTACCAGCCTGTTTCTGGCGGCCATAGCCGTTATGATGATCCGAAAGGGCCTCATGCTGATCCTCCTCATTCCCTAAGGCCTGCCAACCTATTTTTCTAAATCCAAAATAATAAAATATAAATGAAGATCAAGGCGGAAGCGATCATTTTTGACATGGATGGTGTTATTACCAACACCATGCCTGACCATTTTTGTGCATGGAAGATTATCTTTAGACAGGAAGGTATCCGGGTCAGCCATCTGGATGTTTACAAAAGAGAAGGCCAGCGGGGGATTAATAGCGTCAAAGAAATCTTTAAAGAGCATCATCTTCCTTTGGAGAAACGCAAAGCGAGGGAAATTCTTGCGCGCAAAGAGGAATTATTTAAAAAGATTGTTAAAGTCCGGTTTATTTCCGGCGCCAGAAGATTTTTAAAGTTTCTGCACCGGAATGATTTTAAGTTAGCGCTGGTAACGGGTACGGCACGCCACGAGGTTCGCAAAATCCTTCCTGACGGTATATACAATCTCTTTGATGTTGTGGTTACCGGAAGCGATGTCCGGTTCGGTAAGCCGCACCCGGAACCATTTTTAAAAGCCGTAAAGAAACTCAAAGTCAAGCCTGGTGCCGCCGTTGTCATTGAAAATGCGCCTTTTGGTATTCGCTCGGCAAAGGCAGCCGGCTTAAAATGCTTGGCGGTCGCGACCTCGCTTCCCGGCCGGTATCTGCACGATGCCGATGCAATTTTCTCATCGATTCATGACTTGCAAGGAAAAGTGAGGTTTTTGAAAGATTAAGAATCAAAATTTATGCGGATTGCGGTATAATCAAAATAAATTTGAGGTTTAAAAAACGATGGCGGTTACGATTAAAAACGCGCTCATTCTTTGCAAGAAGAGTTTTTACCAAATCTATTTTCTCCGGAGAAGAAACTCTTCGGTAAAAGAATTCTTGCGTATTGAAACTTCAACGCAAACGGATTTTAAAAAAAGTCACGAAGAGCATTATCGGGCGCTGGCGGAGGTTCAGCGGGTTATGCGGGCACGCGGCATTCGGTTTAAAATACGTTATCGCGGCCAAAAAATCGATTATACCCCGTTTGATTTTGTGATTTCGGTCGGCGGTGACGGGACTTTCCTTGAGGCTGCTCGTCATATTGGAAAACAAATAATTCTGGGGGTTAATTCGGATCCCAAACGCAGCGTGGGCCGTTTTTGCTCCACGGATCGGAAAGGATTTAGCAAAGCTTTAGCATCTGTTCTTTCCGGCCGGTGCAAGATTTCATCATTAAACAGGATAAGGTTAAAATTAAATAATACCGGCCGCACGGCTAATGTGCTAAACGACATTTTGGTATGCCATAAAAATCCCGCCGCCATGAGCCGGTATTGTTTTACAATTAACGGCGTTAAAGAAGAACAGCGCAGTTCCGGCTTGTGGATTGCGACTGCCGCCGGTTCATCCGGGGCCATTCATTCGGCAGGAGGCAAGCTGATTCCCCGAGATTCAAAACTGATCCAGTATATGCCCAGGGAATTATTTCAAAGTCATGGGATAAAATGCTGCCTTAAGGGGGATGTTCTCATGCTTCGACAGCCCATGATAGTACGTTCCATGATGCGTAGCGGCGTGATTTATGTTGACGGCGCCCATTTAAAATTTTCTTTTGGCTTCGGCGATATTGTCAGTATTTCTCTTTCCAAAGAGCCTCTTCGGGTTATTGATTTTTAAGGCGAATTATCGCTCTTCCCATGACAAAAGCACTCCCATTTACCCAAAAATTGCTTTTCTGGTACCGTCGCAATGCCCGCGACTTACCCTGGCGCCGCACCAAAGACCCCTACAAGATATGGATCTCGGAAATAATGCTCCAGCAGACGACCGTCAACGCGGTTATTCCGTATTACAAACGGTGGGTGAAAGAATTTCCCTCAATTCAAAGTGTCGCCGATGCGCCGCTACAAAAAATCCTCCGATTTTGGCAAGGGCTGGGTTATTACCAGAGAGCCAGAAATATTCATAAATCTGCCAAGACCATTTCTAAGAACTATTTTAGGAGAATTCCGCGTGATCTGAATATCCTTAAAAAACTTCCCGGATTTGGCGCCTACACGGTCGGGGCGGTTTTAAGTATCGCATTTGACTATCCCATGACGATTATCGATGCCAATATCCGACGGGTTGTCATGCGGCAGTTGGCAATTAAGGGGAGGGCGGACAACTCTCATGACGGAAAAATTTCATTATTTCTTAAAGGAGTTTTGCCTGGCGAGCATTGTGGAGATTTTAATCAGGCATTGATGGAGTTAGGGGCTTTGGTTTGCCGTAATAAAGAACCGCTCTGTTCTGTATGTCCGGTTAAAGGCGGATGCGCGGCTTATAAAAAAGGCATTCAGGAAATTATTCCGCAGCCAAAGAATAGGCGCATAAAAGAAATTGACGTTTCCGTGGCGGTTATCAAAAGAAATAACCGATATTTTATCCAAAAGAGGCCTTCTCGGGGGCTGCTTGCGGATCTATGGGAATTTCCGGGGGGAAAAATTATTCCCGGGGAAACACAAAAACAGGCTCTCGAAAGAGAGTTGCTGGAAGAGCTGGGAATCCGCGTGTATGGCCTAAGGCATTTTGCGGATGTCCAGCATTTTTATACGCAGTTTCGGGTAAAATTGCATGTTTGGATTTGCGGGGTTGCCTCAGGAATACCTTCCGATAAAACTCACCGCTGGGTGAGGCCGGATGATTTTTCTAAATATCCGATGCCTTCCGGCAGCGCTAAAATCGTTGATCTTATTTCTTCCGGGAAAGTGCGCTAAAAGACCGGCTAGCCACTTCTGTTTATAAACTTAATACTGTGAAATAGATAAGGTGGAAATTGACATTTTTCGGGGTTGGGTTAAAATCTTTATGGTGCATAAGATGCCCCATTTTGGGTCTGAAAAACCAATAATACGACGATGAAAATTCTTCTTACTAACGATGACGGGATTTACGCGGAAGGCATTTTTGCGCTTTACGCTGAGCTTAAGAAAATCGGCAAGGTGACGGTTGTCGCGCCTGATTCCGAGCGCAGTTCGATCGGACATGCGATTACCCTGGCGCACCCGATTCTGATGAAGAAAGTTAACCGTGGGGGGAAATTTTTTGGCTTCGGCATTACCGGGACTCCGGCTGATTGCGTGAAGTTTGCGGTCGGAATTATCCTAAAGCAAAAACCGGACCTGGTCGTTTCCGGGATCAATTTAGGCCCCAATGACGGATGCAGCGTTTTTTATTCGGGAACGATTGCCGGGGCAAGGGAAGGGGCCATCTTAGGGATTCCTTCAATTGCAGTCTCCTTGGGGACATTTGTTAATCCGGATTTTTCGTGCGCGGCCAAATTTGCCGCTCGCGTGGCGAAACGTATTCACAAGATGAATTTGCCTCCCAAAACCTTTCTGAGCCTTAACGTGCCTAATAAGAAACCTAAAGAAATCAAAGGAATTCGAATGACACGCCAAGGGATGGAGCCGATTCACGGCTATTTTACCAAGCGCGTCGACCCAAATCAGCGTACCTATTACTGGATGTCCGGCAGGTCTCCGGCGATGAAAAGTGATTTAAGCGTTGACACGTATGCACTAAACCGCAATTATATTACTATAACGCCGATGCGTTGCGACCTGACGGACGAGTCGGTTCTTGCGGATTTAGAAAAGTGGGACGTTAGGCTTTAAGGTCAAGTGGCCGATGATTACACAAGAGCAAATTCTCAACACCAAGATTCTGATCGTGGATGACCAAAAACTCCACGTTCTTTTGCTTGAGAAAATACTCAAGACGGCCGGGTACGTTCATCTTTACAGCACTACGGATCCACGGCAGGTTATTTCGGCCTACCATAGCTTTCAGCCGGATTTGATTCTTTTGGACCTTAAGATGCCGAATATTGATGGATTCCAAATCATGGAGCAGCTTAAAGATCTAAAAAAAGACCGGTATCTTCCGGTTTTAGCGATTTCGGCTGATAAGGGCCAGGAGATACGCTTGAGGGCTTTGGAGGCGGGGGCAACCGATTTTTTGAGCAAACCGTACGAAAATGTCGAAGTCCTGGTGCGTATCCGCAACATGATTGAAATTCATGTTTTGGATGAGCAGGTGCGTAGCCAAAATAAAATATTGGAAACAAAGGTCGCTGAGCGCACCAAGGAGCTTTATGACACCCGGCTTGACATTGTTCATCGTCTGGCACGCGCGGCTGAATACCGCGATAATGATACCGGCATGCATGTTATCCGCATGAGCCAGTATTGCGCCAAATTAGGCCAGGCTGCGGGTTTAAGCGATGCACAATGCGAGTTGTTGCTTACAGCAAGCCCCCTGCACGATATCGGTAAGATTGGCATTCCTGACAGCATTCTTCTCAAGCCCGGGAAGTTGACTCCGGAAGAATGGGAAATTATGAAAACTCATGCGCTTATCGGCGGCGAGTTATTGTCCGGAAGTACGTCGCCGTTAATGAAAATGGCTGAAATGATCGCCGTATCTCATCATGAAAAATGGGACGGGACGGGTTATCCAAAAGGTCTTAAGGGTGAAGACATCCCTTTGGTAGGGCGTATCTGCGCGATATGCGATGTTTTTGATGCCCTGACCTCAGAGCGGCCTTACAAAAAGGCCTGGGCGATTGGGGATGCCGCAAATGAGATCAAAAATCAAAGCGGAAAACAATTTGATCCCCATCTGGTTGAATGCTTTCTTAAGATTCTTCCCGAAATTGATAATATTAATCAGGCTCATTCGGAAAAATAACTGAGAAAAGAATCGAAGATACCCATGGCCAGCAAACCGCAACAATTTAAATCAAGAATTCCGGAACTTAACCTGTCGGAGAATTTAGGGATGCTGGGGGAGTTTACCTCGGAGGCCCTGAATCATCTGGTCAGCGCGCAAAATTCTCTTCTTGCGCTCGAGATGGCCCCTAATGATCAGGAGGCGATTGACAGCCTCTTCAAGGTATTTCATACGATTGCCGGGCTGGCCGGATTTCTTAGCCTGGACGATATTCAAATTCTGTCATCCGAAGTCCAAGTGTTGCTGGATATGGCGCGCAAGGGCACAGTGCCTTTTGAAGGCGATGTTGCCGAGGTGGTATTACAGGCGGTTGACGGTTTACGCCAGCTGTTGATATTGCTCAATGAACAAATTGATAATGAAGGGGAGCTCAAAAGCCCTTACCTTGATGTCGGCGGGATTATTGCGCTAATCCGGGATATCTCAGAAAATAAGAAAATCACCCGGACCGTTAAGCCCAAACAGCAATTCCGGGAGAAGCTTAATCTTGTTGCTTCCCGGCTCATGATTCGATATCAGCAGGTGGAAGAGGGGGTTAGAGATAAGTCGGGAGACGTCACTATCAATGCTGACGTTTTAAGAAGTATGATTGGCGACATGAAGGCCGCATACGAAGAATTGCAGCATATGAAAGAAACGCTTTTGCAGCGCCAGCGGGAGATTATTCGAGAACGAGAGTTTGCTATGCAATTGAACCAGCGCGCGCAGGATACCGCGCGGATGAAGAGCGACTTTCTGGCAAGCATGTCTCACGAGATCCGTACGCTTATCAATACCATTCTTGGCTTTTCCGATCTTCTGATTAAAAGCCCGCTCGAGGAGAAACAGAAAGAGCATCTCAAGGCGGTTGTTACCAGCGGAAAACTTCTCCTGGATGTGGTGAATAATATTCTTGATTTCTCAAAAATCGAGAAAGGAAAACTCACCCTTGAAAATATTGACTTTCGGATGGACGTCTTGGTCCAGGATGTTTTTAAGATTTTAGGGCCCCGGAGCGAAGGCAAGGCAATCAAACTTTATTTTGAAATTGAACCAAATGTTCCGGTCAATCTTATTGGAGACCCTACGAAGTTAAAGCAAATTTTGATTAACCTTATTGACAATGCCATCAAATTTACCGATAAAGGCGAGGTGGCGCTCTTTGTGAAAAGCGGCGAACTCGCGCTCGGGGCAACGGTAACTTCGGAGCGGACATTGCGTTTTACGGTTAAAGACACCGGGATCGGTATTCCCGACAATAAAAGAGACCTTATTTTTGAGTCTTTTACTCAGGCGGATAACACCATGGCTCGACGGTTTGGCGGGAGCGGCCTGGGATTAGCCATTTGCAAGAGTTATGTTGAAGCCATGGGAGGAAAAATTTGGGTTGAGTCCCAGATGGGAGAAGGAAGCAAATTTATTTTTACCGCCAGGCTAAAAGAGGGTAAAATTAAGGCCGCGGATACGGTGGGTGATTCAACGGAATCCGAAAGAAATATTCCTTCGGATGCGGAGCTGGAGTCGTCCTGTAAGGGAATCAAGGTTTTGGTTGTCGATGACAGCGTGCCCAACCAGGAATTGGTAAAGGCCTATTTCGATTTTCTGGGCTGTGACGGTGATTTTGCTTCGAACGGGCAGGAGGCGATCGAAAAAGTCAGAATGAATCAATACGATGTTTGCTTTATGGATCTTCAGATGCCGTTTATGGGCGGTTTGGAGGCAACCCAGGTTATACGGCAGAATATCAAAAAGACATTACCAATTATTGCCTTGACGGCAACGACAATGGAAGAGAAGAAGGGCGAGTCCCAGAAGGCGGGGATTACGGACTTTCTGGAGAAGCCTTTTGATATTGTCCAACTAAAAGAAAAGATTTTGCAATACGCAAAGAGATAAGGCATTAATGGCATTAATGAAAATTCTTGTGGTCGATGATTCGGATTTGGAACGCGAGCTTTTAATCGAGGTGCTTAAGGGCTCCGGCATCAAAAATGAATTTCTCCATGCCAAAAGCGGCGAAGAGGCCATCAGGGTTTTGGGGACAAATTTTAAAGATATCTGTGTGATCCTTTTGGATTGGCAAATGCCAGACATGTCGGGGATGGAATTTATGGAAGGGGTTGTCAAGGTTCCGGCGGTGGCCTTGATTCCGATTGTGATGGTAACGGCATCGGGTTCGGAGGAGAACAAGAATAAAGCGAAAGCTGTCAATCCCAAGTTGGGCGGTTATGTCGTTAAGCCGTACGACCCGGATGTCTTAGCGCGAACGATTAAGCCGTTTGTAAAGTAACGGAGGGAAAAACGTATGGGCAGAGAAGAAGAGCTAAAAAAACTTGCCGTGGCCCTTGCACAGGCGGTCACGAATATTTTTAAAGAGAAAGCGGATATTACTTTTTCGAAGGAACCCGTTATTGTTAAAAAGAATATTCTCGAATATAACGGACGCATGCGTGCCGACGGGATGGAGAAGTTCAACAATCCCACCTTTGTTTCTTTTGTCAATTATTACGCAAATACCAAAGATTTGGAGAAACACAGTGCCTTGGGCGCTCTTGTTGTTTACGTCGAACAAAACCAAGTTCCCGGTTTGCTGAAGATGCTCAAGTATCCCCCTATTGATGACGAGGATGAAAATGCCATGAAGGACGGGTGCGGGACGTTATCCAATATCATCGCCGGTAAATTTAAATCGCAAATATCTGCTCTAGGGCATGCGGAGCTGGAGATGTCCCCGTTTTCTAACTACCGCAATAGCGCTGCGAACGGCGTTCCTTTTTGCTTTAAGGAGTATGATAAATACGAAATCAGTTTTTATATTGAAAATCAAAAACGCCTGGTCGTGGAGATGACGATGGGGGTTATTCCGCGCAAATAAATCTTTTATGAAAGCGAGACTCTGATGGGGAATCCCGAAGGAAATGCTTTAGCTGTTGATGTTGATGCTATTAGCCGCGAACTGCGCGTGCGGCCGGAGATATTAAAAAGGATCATTATAAGCTTTTCGAAGACGCTTACAGAAAAAATGTTTCAGCTTGAAGGGGCGCTGGCCGATGATAATGCTGTGTTCATGCGGGCCCTGCTGCATGAGATCAGGGGGACATCCGGAAACCTAAGGCTGGCGGTAGTCTACGAAACAGCTAAAACGCTCCACGAGGCGGTTAAGGCCGGGGAGGAAAAAAAGAGATTGCAGGAATATTTTGATGCGCTCAAAGTATGTTCGAGTCAACTTACCGAATACGCAAAGAATGAGGAGAGTAAAAATGTGGAAAATACTAATCGTTGACGATAATTCCGAAAATCGCCAGTTGCTGGTCGAAATCCTTCGTGATATGGCACAGTGCACGGCTGTGAGCGGCGGAAAAGAGGCTATCGAGGAGTATGGTCGCTCCCTGACAAAAGAGCCGTACCACTTGATTTTGCTGGACATCGAAATGCCCGAGATTGACGGTCTCGAAATCTTAAGAAATATCAGAGAAAATGAGAAATCAAGAGGAATTGATCTTGGGGACGGGATTCCGGTTATTATGGTTACCGTTCACAAAAAACCTTTTTTGAATGCTTTTTACCAGGGTTGCACCGATTACATTTTAAAGCCTATTGATCCTGACAAGCTTAGGAAGAAAATACAGGAAAAACTGGATAAATTTAATAGTTTTTGATCCGTTTCTAAAGATTTATTTTTCATTCTATTTAAAGAAGTGTTCTGTCCTTGAAATTAGCTCGACTTCATATTATTATACTAGTGCTGTTTCGTAGCATGAAAGAACAATTCAGCTGAGAGAGGGTGACCATGGATAAAACCGCTAAAATAATAATTGATAATAAAACTTACGAATTTCCCATTGTGGTCGGAGCCGAGAACGAAAAGGCCATTGACATATCAAAACTACGGGATGAAACCGGGCATATCACTCTGGATGCGGGGCTGGCCAATACCGGCACATGCACCAGCGCGATTACCTATGTCGATGGGGAAAAAGGGATTTTACGCTATCGCGGTTATCCGGTTGAGCAGATTGCTGAGAATACCACTTTTGTAGAAGTGGCCTATTTGCTTATTTACGGTGAATTGCCGACTCGGGCTCAACTGGATAAGTTTTCTAATTCCTTTACCGAACAGGCGATGATCCATGAGGACATGAAGAATTTTTTTGACGGCTACCCTTCCACGGGGCATCCGATGGGGATTCTGTCGGCCATGGTCTGTTCGCTTTCCGCGTATTATCCGGAAATGCAGAATCCCGAGCCGAGTAAAGAAGAGATTGATAAGATCGCCGTCGAATTGCTCTCTAAGGTACGAACGATCAGCGCCTTTTCCTATAAGAAATCTATTGGCCAGCCGTTTGTCTATCCCCGGCCTGATTTGAAATACGTGCCGAATTTTCTTAATATGCTGTTTTCTTCTCCGGCACGCGAGTATAAAATCGACGAAGACATCGTCAGCGCCTTAAGGACGCTTTTGATCCTGCATGCTGATCACGAACAGAATTGCAGCACCTCAACGGTACGATTGGTGGGCAGTTCCCGGGCAAATCTCTTTGCTTCTATATCGGCGGGTATTTGTGCGCTTTGGGGGCCGTTGCACGGAGGAGCAAATCAGGCGGTTATTGAGATGCTCAAAGAAATTCAGAGAGATGGCGGTAATGTAAAAAAGTATGTTGATATGGCGAAGGACAAGTCCAACGCCTTCCGTCTTATGGGTTTTGGCCACCGTATCTACAAGAATTTTGACCCCCGGGCAAAGATTATCAAGAAACAGGCGGATAAGATTCTAAATAAATTAGGCATACACGATCCTTTGCTAGACATTGCGGTTAAACTTGAAGAAATTGCCCTCAAGGATTCGTATTTTATCGAGCGCAAACTTTATCCGAACGTTGATTTTTATAGCGGTATTATCTATAAGGCAATTGGTATTCCGGTTGAAATGTTTACGGTTATGTTTGCCATCGGCCGGATGCCGGGCTGGATTGCCCACTGGAAGGAAATGATTGAAACCCCGTCTTTAAAAATTGGCCGTCCGCGCCAGGTCTATACGGGGCAGCACCAGCGTAACTTTATCCCTATCGAACAGCGTAGATAAGGCTTAAAGTGTAATAATCTTTTGAGGTAAATTCACTTGATTGCATTTCGTTCCCCCGCAAGATTTGACAAGTCTGCTGTTATTCTCATCTGCGAAAAAGAAGCCCTAAAGGGGAATCGTTCCCAACTCTCGGGATTACGCCTTCCCGGTGAGGTTATGAGTGTTTTAAAATCCGGCAGATTTACGGCGGATAACGGTGAGCTTTTCCCTGTTCTTCTAAAAGGGAAAATTATTTTGCTGGTTGGTGCCGGAAAGAGCTCGGAGTTGTCGATGACTGCTCTTCGCACGGCCGTGCGCAAGGCGCTTCTTTCTCCGTTTTTAAACAAGATAAAAGATATTGAGATTATTCCGTATTCTCAGGCCGAGGAAACGATTAGGGCGGTCATCGAGGCTGCCGTGATTGGGGGTTATGTCTGGCGGAAATATATCACCAAAGACCAAAGCCCCGTTTCCGTCGATACTAAGAATATTTTTATCGCAACCTTGCCCAAGAGGATCTATCAAGAAACTTTGCTGGTATGTCAGGGGGTAAATTTTTCCCGGAATCTGGTCAATGACAATGCGGATACGGTTAATTCGGCTTTTATCGAAAAAACGGTTCGAGGGATAATTAAGGGAAAACGGAACCTTTCTATTTCTGTCTTGAACCGAAAAGAATTAAAGGCCAAAGGTTTAAACCTACATCTTGCGGTTAATCAGGGCAGCCGAAATGAACCCAAACTCATTTTTATAAAATATAACGGTGCAGGTAGTAAAGAGGGTTACACCGCTATGATCGGCAAAGGAATAACTTTTGACACCGGCGGATTAAATTTAAAGCCTACCGGTTCGATTGAGACAATGCGCACCGACATGAGTGGCGCTGCGGCCGTTATCGGCGTCTTAAAGAATACGATTGCGCTTAACCTGAAGAAAAATATCCTGTTTGTCTGCGCCTTGGCCGAGAATGCTATCGGATCCGGAGCGTACAAGCCCGGAGATGTTTTAACCGGCTATAGCGGAACAACCGTTGAAATTGCCAACACGGACGCGGAGGGGCGCCTGGTCTTGGCCGATGCCCTTGCCTATACGGTTAAAAATTACAAACCTAAATGCATTATTGATATCGCGACTCTAACCGGTGCCTGCGTGGTTGCTTTGGGCCATGATTATTCGGGGCTCATGAGCAATGATGATTCTATGGCGGAAAAGTTTTTAGCGCTATCCCGCGAGACGGACGATCGTGTTTGGCGCCTTCCTATTTATCCGGAACTCAAAGATGCTATTAAATCCCAGATTGCCGATATCAAAAATACAGGGCTTCCTAAGGGTGCGGCAGGGACTTGTTCGGCAGCCGAGTTTCTGCGGCAATTTGTCGGCGAGACAAAATGGCTGCATTTGGATATCGCCGGAACAGCCTTTGCGGATAATCAGGGGCGTTTGTATTTTGGTTACGGCGCTACCGGTGCCGGGGTAAGGCTATTGACTGAGTACTTAAGAAAAAATTAGGAGCGTCGTCAGTGTTGTTATTTCTAATTTAGCTTGGTAATTAAAAAGGAGGATACTATGATTTCTGCAAAGATCGGTCAGCAACTGATGATTTCCGTTGACAACCAGGTGGGTGTTCTGGCAGAGGCGGCCAGGATTGTTTCGGATGCCGGTATCAATCTCGTCGCTGTTTGTGCTTATGTCATTGACAGCAAGGGTTTTATTCTCTTTGTAACCGAGGATAATGAAAAAGCCAAAAGTATTCTCAAAGCAAAGAAATACGACGTGAGGGAAGAAGAAATTGTTTTGGTTTCTCTGGACAATAAACCGGGTACGCTTAAAACGGTAACCGAAAAGATTGCGGAAGCGGGTGTTGACCTAACTCTTCTTTACGGCAGTGTTGAGGAGAAGGGAAAGAAAAGCAAAATCGTTATTGTTTCCGAAAATAATAAAGCCGCACTTGCCGCCATCGGAGTATAAGCCATGAGCTTGGGTAAGAAAATTATAGTTTATAGCGTTTTTTGTTTATCTTTTTTGTTGTCAGGATTGTCGGACCTTCCTGAAAATTCGTTCCTGCATGCCGCAGCGAATACGGTTGATGTCATTGAGCTTAACGACGATACCATCAACCCTGTTACTGCGGATTATATCATGAGTGCTGTTGATGAGGCGGAGCGGCAGGGTGCACAATGCCTGATTATAAAATTGGATACCCCCGGAGGCCTTTTAAGCTCAACACGTTCAATCGTTAAGAAAATCTTGGGTTCTTCGGTTCCGGTTGTTGTTTATATATCACCCAGCGGCTCCAGGGCCGGCTCGGCTGGTGTTTTTATTACCTACGCCAGCCATGTTGCGGCCATGGCGCCATCAACCAATATCGGGGCTGCTCATCCGGTTGAGATGGGAGGGCGTAGCGGCGAACAGAGGACGATTTGGGATGCCTTGCGTGATATGATTGATTCTACCCGGGATCGAAACAAGAAAAATGCAGATGGTGTGTCAAAAGAAACAAAAACGGCAACGGAAAAGAATCCTGAATCGGCTGCAGAAGACCCTATGTCAAGTAAGATTCTTAACGATACAGTCGCATTTATCCAGTCGATGGCCAAAGAAAGAGGCCGTAACATTGAATGGGCTAAAGAGAGCGTTACGAAAAGTTATTCCATAACCGAAAAGGAGGCTCTGGAGAGAAACGTTATCGAAATTATTGCTACCGATGACCGGGATTTGCTTGCCCAGCTGGACGGAAGAACCGTTACCATAGGTGATCGGTCAGTGGTTCTTCGCACAAAAGATGCTTCGCTGCGACATATTGCGATGGACATGCGGCAGAGAATTTTAAACATTCTCGCCAATCCCAATATCGCCTATATTTTCTTTATTTTAGGATTCTACGGCCTTTTGTTTGAGGTGACGCATACGGGCGCGGTTGTGCCGGGTGTTTTGGGGACGATATTTATTATCTTGGCATTCTTTAGTATGCAGATGCTACCGACAAATTATGCAGGTCTGGCGCTTATTGTTTTGGCTATTATCTTATTTATCGCCGAGGCCAAGACGGCCGGATTTGGATTATTCACGTTAGGAGGGTTGGTTTGTATGGTTCTAGGATCGTTGATGCTTTTTGATTCCACTGTTCCTTTGATGAGAGTTTCTTTGGGAATTATTTTTGCGTTTTCGTTTACGACTGCCGCCATAACGATTTTTCTCGTCCGCCTGGTCATTATCTCCCATCGAAAGAAAGTCGTCAGCGGTAAAGAAGGACTTATCGGGGAGAAGGGTTCTGCTCAGACGCATCTTTTGCCCGGTGTTGAGGGGATGGTTTTTGTGCATGGGGAAATGTGGACTGCGGTTTCCCAGGAAGAAATAAAGAAGGACGCTGCCATTGTGGTTGCCGGAATTGACGGTATGACTTTGAAAGTTAAGAAGGCCTGACGAAAGGAGAAGGGGTATGCCGACGTTGATTATTGTTGCGCTGGTGGTTGTATATCTTTTAAATTGTATCAGGATATTAAATGAGTATGAACGAGGTGTTGTATTTCGCTTAGGCCGCGTTTGCGAGAAACCCAAGGGCCCGGGGGTGGTCCTTATTTTTTGGCCGATCGATAAAATTGTTATCGTGAGTCTGCGCACGATTGTTTTAGACGTGCCCCCGCAGGATATTATCACTCGTGATAATGTTTCGGCTAAAGTGAATGCCGTCGTCTATTTTAGGGTCATGGACCCGATCAAGGCGACGGTTGAGGTTCAGAATTACGAGTATGCTACTTCCCAGATGTCCCAGACGACACTGCGGAGTGTGATCGGCCAAATGGAGCTGGATGACCTGTTGTCCCAAAGGGAGAAAATCAATATAACCCTACAGCATATCCTGGACAAGCAAACGGATCCGTGGGGGATCAAAGTCGCCAACGTTGAGGTTAAACATGTCGATCTCTCCGAAGACCTAAGAAAGGCTATGGCGCGTCAGGCCGAGGCAGAAAGAGAGCGGAGGGGCAAGGTTATCGCCGCGGAAGGGGAATTTCAGGCAGCTGAAAAAATCTGTCAGGCCGCGGAACTGATGCAAAAATCTCCGATGGCGTTACAGCTGCGCTATCTTCAGACGCTGGTTGAGATAGGAAAAGAGAACAATACCACAACACTTTTTCCTGTCCCGGTTGATTTTTTAAGTGCGTTAATCAATAAAAAGTCGTAGTCAATGGTGTGAAAGTTTTATGTGGGCGCCCCCGCCAAAGGCAGGGGCGCCCATCTTTATTTTCTATCATTCGTAAAAATTTGTTTAAAACAATTGAAGCGTCGAATACGAAGGTGTAATATAAATCGTCTGTTGAATGTCTCCCGACAACCTGGAAGGTGAGAGATGGCTGACCGTATTGAATATGACAGCTTGGGCCCGGTTAAAGTCCCCAAAGAAAAGCTCTACGGAGCTCAAACCGCGCGTTCGTGTAAGAACTTTAAAATAGGTTCGGAGAAATTCCCCCGGGCCTTTATTCGTGCCTTAGGAATTGTTAAGAAGGCAGCCGCTCTGGCCAACAAAGAACTTAAGGTGTTGCCCTCAAAAAAGGCGAATCTTATCGCGCGTGCAGCCAGCGAAGTTATCGCCGGTGTGCTTGACGGGCATTTTCCGCTGGTGATCTGGCAGACCGGAAGCGGTACCCAGACGAACATGAACGCGAATGAGGTTATTGCCAATCGCGCGATTCAGCTCGCGAGAGGCAAAATCGGCAGTAAAAATCCTGTCCACCCCAACGATGATGTTAATAAGGGGCAGTCCTCAAATGATGTCTTTCCAACAGCCATGCATATTGCCGCGGTTGAGGAAATCCATCAAAAATTAATTCCCGCGATTACAAGCTTGCGCGATGCCTTCAAGGCCAAATCAAGAGAATTCAGTGGAATCGTTAAAATCGGACGCACACACCTGATGGACGCAACACCCTTAACCTTGGGCCAGGAATTTTCGGGATATTCCCAGCAGTTGACGAATGGCCTGGAACGGATTGATGCCTGTTTGCCGCGATTGTATGAATTAGCTATCGGGGGAACAGCGGTGGGAACAGGGCTGAATACTCATCCTCGATTTGCGGTTAAGGCGGTAAAGAAAATCTCCCAAATAACCGGCAAGCCGTTTGTCGGCGCCCGAAACAGGTTTGAGTCCCTGGCGGCTCACGATGCCATGGTTGAGACTAGCGGCACACTAAAGACTCTTGCCGTGTCGTTGATGAAGATTTCCAATGATATACGGTGGTTGGGTTCGGGGCCCCGTTGCGGTATCGGAGAGATTGTCTTGTCGGAAAACGAGCCCGGAAGTTCCATTATGCCGGGTAAGGTTAATCCGACCCAGTGTGAAGCCATGCTGATGGTGTGTGCGCAAGTTATCGGAAACGATATCGCGGTGACGGTAGCAGGTTCCGGGGGCAATTTTGAGCTGAATGTTTTTAAGCCGGTTATTATTTATAATGTTCTGCAATCCATTGAACTTCTCTCGGATGCCGCCTGGAGCCTTAAGAAAAATTGTATTATCGGGATAAAGCCAAACCGGGCGCAGATTAAGAAAAACCTTGATAGTTCGCTGATGCTGGTAACGGCCCTAAATCCGCACATTGGCTATGATAAAGCGGCAAAAGTCGCCCGAAAAGCCCATCAAAAAAATATGACCCTTAAAGAGGCGGCGGTTTCGCTTGGATTTCTAACCGCCAAGCAATTCGATTCTATTGTCAAGCCGGAGAAAATGATTGGGCCAAGTTAAACTGCCGAGATCGGCTAAAAGAAAAAAGCTCGAAAGAAGGCGCCATGTCCGTGTGAAACGGAGCCTTGCTATCGAACACCGTCTTTATAGGCGAAAAGGTGTTTTAGTCGATGGGAATTGGCAGATTTCCACAACGAAAGATATGAGTATTGTCGGGATCTTGTTTCATTCCGACATCCCGTATTTGATCGGTGATTTGATCCAATTGCGCGTTGTGATGAACGGGGCGCTGGATGTTTTTAAAGGATTCGGCAGGGCCGTTCGCTGCGAGAAGAAAAAGGCCAAACAGCCGTTTCTGATAGCCGTTGCGTTCATTGATGAAAACAGCAAATTTCTTAAGTCCTCGAAATCCTCCTGACAGCACGTTTATTATTCCAAAGCCGCATACCGGCGTTGGCGTTATTGAATACCGAGATTCTGTTTAGATCGAAGAGTTGTTTATGCTTTTAAGGGAAAAATACATTCTCCTGCTTGTTGTCCTCGCCTGCTGTCTCTCTTTTCTATATTTCAATACCGAAAAAGGAAGCCAATTTTGGGAAAATTATTTTGGGTCTCCTGATCGGTATGCCATTATGCAGAATTCCAAGATCGGCTACGTCAATGCCCGGGGGGATGTTGTCATCCGTCCTCAATTTAATGATGGGATACATTATTTTTCGGGAGGATTAGCTCCGGTTGTCATCGGCAATCAATGGGGATTTATCGACGGGAGGGGGAATACGGTTATTGCGCCCCAGTTTACCTGGGCGGATAAATTTTCTGAAGATTTAGCCGTTGTTGCCGTACCGGTTAAGACTATCTCAATGTACGGCTACATTGATTCGTCCGGCGGGTATGCCATCGAGCCGAAATTCTTAAAAGCGAACGGATTTTCTGAAGGATTGGCATGCGTAAATTTTCAGGGTGCATGGGGGTATATCAACAAGGCAGGGGAATGGGTTATTCAGCCTAAGTTTGATGAGGCGCGGGATTTTTCACAAGGGTTGGCGGCTATAAGAAGCGGCCGTCACTGGGGTTTTATTGACAGAAAAGGTACGATTGTTATTGAGCCGAGTTTTTATGAGGCAGGGTTATTTAAAGACGGTTTGGCGCCGGTTGCGATGACCCAGAATTGGTGGGCGTATATTGATCAGCAGGGCCAAATTGCGATTGGCTGGCAATTTGATTCTGCTCATGCTTTTCGCGAAGGGCTGGCGGCTGTATCCAAAAAATACTCTAAAGGATATGTCGACACGGCCGGAAAAATGGTTATTGAGAAGAACTACTTTTCGGATGTTAAAGATTTTTCACAAGGATTGGCGGCGGTAAGAGTGAATGCCGGATATGACGCTATGCATGACGGTCAATGGGGCTATATCGATCGATCGGGTGAAATTGTCATTGAGCCTCGTTTTGACTGGGCTTCGGACTTTCACGGCGGCTTAGCCCGGGTGGGTATCGGTCAAAATGATGTTCGGAGGGGTTATTGTAATCCGAAGGGAAAACTGATCTGGGATCCGGCGAATTGGGAGGTCGGCAGTCATATACGCCAGAACACTCTGATCTCTATCGGTACGCTTGTGCTGCTGTATTTTATATTCCTTTTTGTGTCTTACGGGATACGGGCGCATAAGGCTTCTCGTTATGAGGTAGCTTTGCTTAAGGAGCAAGCTGCTATGCGAAAAGGCGCAGTGTCAGGAGGGGGCATGTTCTCGGATGCATCGCTCTCTTTTGAGCAGGGTACAGCAAGATTCAGGTTGTATCTCGTGAAATATTTTATTCCGCATTTTCACGAAGAAACATATCTTGAGGCTGATCTGCTATCAGCGCAGGAGCGCGATATAAAGTTTTTTGTTAATCTAGACTTCGGCCGTGTGTCTTCAATGAACCTGGTTCCTCCGGCGGTTATCCAGACCGGCAATGCTTCTTTTGACCAGATGGTCAAGATCCCTAAAGCCGGAGATGAAAAATATGTCCTGGGTCTTTTTAATGATGTGGTCCAAAAAAGATTATTAGAATCAAGATTATTAGACTCTGTCTTTATCGTCGGAATCACGAAGGGCAAGTTTATGTTTCGGATTAACCGGGTGCCTGTGTTTCGGGGTGAGTGTGACTGGATTATTGACACGGCATTTATATTTTATGAACGCATAAAAGAATTAGAAAAAAACAGGACTCTCCTGTAAAATAGTAACCCTGAAGCGCGTTGGATGTATCAAGCAAAGGAGCTGAAATGGATTGGCAGACGATCGTGCTGGTCGTGGTGGTTATTGTCGGAGCTTTTTGGTTCGTGAAAAGAGGCGGTTGTTGCTGCGGTACGCACAAGGACGACGATCAGAAGAACGATGACAATGCCAAAAAGGACGATGGCAAGAAAAGTAGTTGCGGTTGTCATTAATCTGATTACTGGACAGCACGAGGAATTAATTCTATGAAAATTATTGAAACCGAGCGTAGGCGATACGCGCGTTACGACACGGAGGCGAAGGTATATTTTCGTGTTACCTACGATATCAAGACTCGTGTCAAATTCCGGGTTATTGACCAGGGCGAAGGGAAAATTTCTCCCGCGGAATATTCTGCGCTAAGTAAAAACGTCAGCGCGGAAGGCTTATGCTTTACGGCAGGCAAGAAGCTGAATGGGGGAGATATTCTTTATATCGAGGTTTATTTACCCGGCCGTGAGGAGCCGATCCGCATGGAGGGAGAGGTGCGCTGGTGTCACCCGGACAGGGTCGCCCGAAAAAAGGTTGGCCGATTCAACACGGGAGTAAAGCTTATGACGATTAACGGGTTTTCCGTGGCGAAATCTATTTACAGAGATACGGCTAATCATATTGTCTGGAGTAAAGTCCTAGATTCTATTTTCAGCAATTTTAAGAATTTTGTTAAAGAGCAAAACAAACCTAATCGTTCTGTGCGAAAATCGGCAAAAAAGTAGAATTTTATGGCCGCTCAGAGCCGAGAGAATTTTGTCGGTCGATTTTGGAAAAAGCTCGAGAATAATAAGGTTGCATGCCAGCTTTGCCCCCGCTTTTGTATATTAGGAGAAAATCAGCGGGGTTTTTGTTTTGTGCGGGAGAATGTCGGCGGAGAGCTTATCCTAACCACCTACGGACGCAGCAGCGGATTTTGCATCGATCCGATTGAAAAAAAGCCGCTCAATCACTTTTATCCGGGAACCGGCATCTTGTCGTTCGGGACAGCCGGGTGTAACCTGGGCTGCAAATTCTGCCAGAATTGGGATTTGAGTAAGTCTGCTGAATCTGACCGTCTAACTGAGAAGGTGACCCCCAAGCAAATCGCTCAATATGCTAAGCAGACAGGATGCAAAAGTGTTGCCTTTACCTACAATGACCCGGTTGTTTTCGCGGAATATGCGATTGCTGTCGCTGATGCCTGTCATGCAGCCGGAGTTTTAACCGTTGCGGTTACCGCCGGATATATTGCCCCGGAGGCGAGGAAAGAGTTTTTTGGCTGCATGGATGCTGCCAACGTTGACTTAAAGGCATTTACGGACCGATTTTATCGTGAAATTGCCTCAGGAACTCTAAAGCCGGTTTTGGACACACTGGTTTACTTAAAGCAAAAAACAAAAGTATGGCTGGAGATTACCACGCTTATCATTCCGGGTGAGAACGATAGCGATAACGAGCTTGCGCAAATGACCGAATGGATTGTTGAAAATCTGGGGAATGATGTCCCGCTGCATTTTACGGCTTTTCATCCTGATTTTAAAATGCGTAATGTTCCCGCCACGCCAACCGGTACTTTAAAACGGGCGCGTGACATTGCTATTTCGAAAGGTATCCGGTATGTTTATACCGGCAATATCCATGACCAGGAAGGGCAGAGCACCTATTGCCATGCCTGCAAAAAGATGCTAATTGAGCGTAATTGGTACGAATTAGGCGAGTATCATATCAACAACGGCCGGTGTGCCTATTGTGGCGTTGTTTGCTCCGGCCATTTTGAAAATACTCCCGGAGGCTGGGGTTCGAAACGGCAGCCGGTCTATTTTCAATAAACTTTCTTATAACTAAAGCAGCGAGGAGTCATTGAGTGAAAATTCTAAGTTGGAACGTGAACGGTATACGCTCCGTCGAGAAAAAGGGTTTCTTGGAATGGGTTTATGCTGAATCTCCCGATATTCTGTGCCTCCAGGAGACAAAAGCGCACCCGGACCAACTAAGCGATAATTTATTAAATCCAAGAGGATATAAAACATACTGGTCAGCGGCGCAGAAAAAAGGATACAGCGGGGTCGCCTTATTTGCAAAAGTCACCCCTCAAAAGGTTGATACAGGTATCGGTGTTAAGAAATTTGATATTGAAGGGCGTACGCTCATTGCCGATTTTGGCCCGTTTGTTCTTTTTAATATTTATTATCCAAACGGCGGAGCAGGCAACAAGCGGGTTCCTTTTAAAATGTCTTTCTATGACACCTTTCTTAAAGTCGCGGATGATTTGAGAAAGAAAGGCAAGAAGCTTGTTATTTGCGGTGACCTGAATACGGCTCACGCAGAAATCGATTTGGCGCGGCCCAAGGAAAATGAGAAAAATACCGGATTTTTACCCGAAGAACGAGCCTGGGTCAGCAAATTTATTTCCAGGGGCTATATTGATACATTCCGCCACTTTAATCAGGAGCCGGGGTACTATACCTGGTGGGATTATAAGACCGGCGCGCGGGCTCGGAATGTCGGATGGCGGATTGATTATTTCTTCGTCACGACAAATCTGCTGGCTAATCTTAAATCCGCATTTATTTTAAAAGACGTGATGGGCTCTGACCATTGCCCGGTTGGAATTGAGCTGGAAAAATTATAGGAAGTTTTTCAAAGAAACGGAGGAAAAGATGAAGAAACTGTATCTTTCGGATGCAGACCGTAAAATAGGCGGGGTATGCGGCGGTTTAGGAGAGCACTTTGAGAAAGATCCTATTATTTTCAGGATTATTTTTGTTATCCTGTTTCTTACCGGCGGGGTGGGCTTATTGGCTTATATTATTATGTGGCTGGTTATTCCCCGCAGGCCAAAAGGGTAATATTTAGTTTTACGGCAGCCTTCATCCGGTAGTATGTTTGTTGATTTTGATCGAACGAAAAATGGATTTTGCCTTGACAGTATTTTACGCGGTTGTTATATTAACACAACGAAACCAGGGCACAGACGTCCTCGTGTTTAGGGGGTCTGTGTCTTTTTTTAACCATTTTTTACGGACAGTAACTCGTACCGACAATTAACCGGGTAGAAATGAAAATTTTAAGTAAAAAAAGCTTAGTCAGCGTGCCGGGATCGAAAGTTACCCAGATAGTGCTCTCTTCTCCCGATATAGCAGCCAAAGCCTTGCCGGGGGAATTTGTGGTAATTATGGCGGATAAAAAAGGCGAGCGGGTTCCTTTAACTATTGTCAATGCCGACAAAAAGAACGGGACAGTTACGCTTATTTTTCAAGAGGCAGGCTTAAGTACCACCCTCCTGGGAAAGATGAATGTCGGCGATTCGCTTTATGCCATGGTGGGCCCATTGGGACATGCGACTCCGATCAAGAATTACGGAAAAATCATTCTTGTCGGCGGAGGCGTGGGCATTGCCGAAATTTACCCTGTCGCGGCAGCGCTTAAGGACGCGGGGAATCACGTTACTACCATATTGGGTGCCCGCAGTAAAGATATTTTGATCCTGGAGCAAGAGCTTAAGAAAGCCTCCGATGAATTTTACGTAGCGACGGATGACGGGTCTTACGGGGTAAAGGGATTTACGACAGATCTATTACGCGAGAGGCTTTCCAAGGGTTCCTATGATGTTGTGTATGCGGTCGGCCCTATTCCTATGATGAAAAAAGTCACCGCGGTCACGAAGGAATTTAATGTCAAAACGGTTGTCTCCTTAAATGCCTTGATGGTGGATGGGACGGGAATGTGCGGCGGCTGCCGGGTGACCATAGGCGGGCAGGTGAAGTTTACCTGCGTGGACGGGCCGGAGTTTGACGGGCAGCTGGTTGATTGGAACGAATTAGAAAAAAGAAATAAGGTTTATTTTGGCAAAGAAAAACATGTCTGCGAGTTGGACAAGGTAGCTAAGTGAAAGAAGTTATAAAAATACGGGAAGTCCCGGCATCACAGCGGTCGTCAACATTCGATGAGGTTGTGCTTGGCTACGGCGAGCAAGAGATCCTTCAGGAAGCCGCGCGATGTCTTCAATGCAAGAATCCGGTTTGTATTCAAGGCTGTCCTGTTGGCATCGATATCAAGAAATTTATATATCACATTACAAAAAAAGATTACGCTGCATCCTATCTCACCATAAAAGAAAAAAACAACTTTCCGTCTATCTGCGGGCGCGTTTGCCCGGCTGAGTATCAATGCCGAAAATCCTGTATTTTAACAAAAAAAGGATCGCCGTTTGCATCTGAACAGGCTATTAATATTCATTTCCTAGAGAGGTTTGTAGGTGATTACGGCAATAAGGAAAAGATAGGTGCGCCCAAGGAGGGCAAGGATGAGTTGGCCGGCCAAAAGGTGGCTGTCGTCGGCTCAGGGCCCGCGGGTTTATGCTGTGCGGGAGAGCTGGCCCGAAAAGGTATCAAGGTTACCATCTTTGAAAGCCTGCACGAACCCGGAGGAGTATTGCGATATGGCATACCTCCCTTTAGGCTGCCTCGAGACATCCTGGACTTTGAAATCAAATATCTTGAGAAGTTAGGGGTCACGACTATCCCGAATTATATTATCGGCAAGACAAAAATGCTGGATGAATTGTTTAAAGAAGGGTATTCGGCTGTATTTTTAGGTCTCGGAGCCGGTACGCCGTCATTTTTGAATATCGCGGGAGAGAATCTCGGCAATGTCTATTCGGCCAACGAGTTTTTGACCCGGGTTAATCTCATGTCGGCTTTTAAATATCCGGAATATCATACGCCGGTTAATGTGGGTAAAAGGATGATTATTATCGGCGGCGGAAATACCGCGATGGATGCGGCCCGCGCTGCCATACGATTACAAAATATGAGCGGGATAAAGCCCAATACGGCTATATTTTATAGGCGAACGGAGATTGAAATGCCGGCCCGCAGACTGGAAATCGAGCATGCGAAGGAAGAAGGCATCGAATTTGAATTTCTGGTCCAGCCGGTGGCATTTGGCGGGGACGACAACGGCCATGTGCGGAAATTACGCTGCCTGCGCTGTGAATTAGGGGAACCGGACGCATCCGGTAGACGACGGCCGGTTGCGATTGCCAATAGTGAATTTGAAACAGATTGTGACGTCGCGATTATTGCCGTGGGTCTTCAGGCCAATACCGTTTTAACCAATGTTACGCCCGGGTTAAAAGTGGATAAGTATAAAGATATTATTGTAGACCCTGAAACGATGCAGACGTCGATTGCGGGGGTTTATGCCGGCGGGGATATTGTCGGCGGTGAAGGCACGGTTATTGAGGCGATGAGCATGGGAAAGAAGGCGTCGGTGGCGATCGTCGATTACCTGAAATCGAAGGCCAAAAAGGTTTAGCGTAAACGTTTGTTTAGAATTTGTAAAAACAATTAAGGAAAGGATGAGGGCAATGGATAAAAAGGTTAAGGAGTTTATGGCGGGTGTGGTTAGCAAGAATCCTGGTGAACTGGAATTTCATCAGGCGGTATTGGAGGTTGTCGAATCAATCATGCCGTTTATTGACGAGAATCCAAAGTACGAGAAAGCCAAGATCTTGGAAAGAATGGTTGAACCGGAAAGAGTTATTATGTTCCGCGTGCCGTGGCTTGACGACAAAGGAGAAATCCGCATCAATAGGGGCTTTCGTATCGAGATGAATAGCGCCATCGGGCCGTATAAAGGGGGTTTGCGTTTTCATCCCAGCGTGAATTTAGGAGTTCTGAAGTTCTTGGCATTTGAGCAAGTTCTTAAGAACAGCCTTACGACCTTGCCTATGGGCGGAGGAAAAGGCGGTTCTGATTTTGATCCTAAAGGAAAGTCTGATAACGAGGTCATGAGATTCTGCCAGAGTTTTATGACTGAATTGCAAAGGCACATCGGCCCGGATACGGATGTCCCTGCAGGCGATATCGGCGTGGGCGGTCGCGAGATCGGGTTTATGTACGGCCAGTATAAAAGACTGCGCAATGAATTTACCGGCGTCTTGACTGGTAAGGGCCTCAACTGGGGTGGAAGCCTTATTCGGCCGGAAGCCACCGGTTATGGGTGCGTCTATTTTGTCCAGGAAATGCTGAAGACAAGAGGCGAGTCTTTTAAGGGAAAGATATGTGCTGTGTCAGGGTCCGGTAACGTGGCTCAGTACACCATCGAGAAACTTATCGAATTAGGCGCGAAGGTTGTCACCGTGTCGGATTCGAATGGTTTTATCCATGATGAAGCCGGAATTGACAAAAAGAAATTAGCTTTTATCTTAGAACTTAAGAATGTCAAGCGCGGCCGGATTAAAGAGTATGCTGACGAATTTAAAGCTAAATATGTCGAAGGCAAAAGACCCTGGGGGGTTAAATGCGATGTTGCCTTCCCTAGCGCTACTCAAAATGAAATCGATGAAGATGATGCCAAAACGTTGGTTAAAAACGGCTGTATCGCCATCGGTGAAGGTGCTAATATGCCCACAACCCCGGAAGGTGTGGAGGTATTCCAGAAAGCGAAGATCCTGTATGCCCCCGGTAAAGCCTCGAATGCCGGTGGTGTGGCAACATCAGGCCTCGAGATGAGCCAAAACGGTATGCGCATGTCGTGGTCCCGAGAAGAGGTGGACGATAAGCTGCATACGATTATGGTTAATATTCATGAAAGCTGTGTTAAATACGGAAAGCAAAAGGATAAGTATATTAACTATGTTAACGGCGCCAATATTGCCGGTTTTGTCAAGGTTGCCGATGCCATGTTGGATCAAGGGTTAGTGTAGGGTTTAGCTGTATACAGTGAAGTAAAAGGGCGCCCCCGCCAAAAGGCGGGGGCGCCCTTTTTTGGTCTCCGACGGTTATTATGTCACAGAATGTCATTTTACCTTGTCTGGCTTTACTGTAAGTAGTAAAATAAATTTATAGTTAAAATTTGTATATTGTTTACAATTAGCTGGCATGGGAAAAATTATTATAAAACAAGGCGACATTACTTGGGAAGAAGTGGATGTTATCGTTAACGCCGCCAATTCAACGCTGCGCGGCGGCGGAGGCGTGGATGGGGCTATTCACCGGGCCGCCGGAGAATCAGTTCTCTCGGAATGCATTAAGATGGACCATTGCCTGACAGGGGAATGCGTTATCACTAACGCCGGTAGGCTTAAGGCAAAGAAGATTATTCATGCTGTCGGTCCCGTTTGGTCGGGAGGCACACGTGGTGAAGCCCAGCTTCTTAAAAACTGTTACCGAAAAAGCCTTGAGCTTGCTTTAGCGCATAATCTTAAGACCATTGCCTTTCCGGCGATTAGCACCGGTGCTTATCGGTATCCGATTGAAGCAGCAACCGAAATTGCTTTAACGCAGGGTTTTCAATTTAAAGAGAAATTTGACTGCATAATTTTCGTATGTTTTTCTCGGGATGATCTGGCGATTTATCAATCCGTTTACGAAAGGATGGCCAATGATGAAAATAAGACACTTGGTTCTGGTTAGTCTTTTTCTTTTTGTAGCCGCCGCAATCTTTCTCTCCGGACGGGTTTTAGGAGATGGTGAAATGGATATCAGCAGCCCTGCTTTTAAGCATAATCAAACGATTCCGAATAAATATACCTGCCATGGCAAAAACATAAATCCGCCCTTAACCATTAGCTATATTCCCGAACGTACAAAAAGCCTGGTGCTCATCATTGATGACCCTGATGCCCCATCCGGAGACTGGGTGCATTGGGTTGTCTATAATATCCCGGTCACAAAGCGTATCGCGGAAGGGAGTGTTCCCGGGCTCCAGGGGATGAATGATTTCAGGAAACAGAATTACGGGGGGCCGTGTCCTCCCAGCGGTGTGCATCACTATTTCCATAAAGTCTACGCCCTCGATACCATGCTTGATTTAAAAGGATTTGTAAATAAACAGACAGTATTAAGGGCGGCTCAAGGTCATATTTTAGCCAAGGCTGTTTTGGTTGGACTTTGTCGAGGGCCATCTCGATGACGCGGCCGCAATGTACCAGGAGACAGAAAAATATTTCCAGGGTTCTACAGGAAAAACACGCCCTCATCCGGGATAAAATCCGTACCAAACGGCAGAAAAAGCCTTTTTGATTACAGGGCGTATTTATTATGATACAGCGGGTTCGACAGAATCCAAAAGGAGGGTGGCGTTATTCTTAAGGATTTCTAAGAATCCCTTTCCGTTTAAATAAAATGTCTTCGTGTCATTTGCTGCAGTTTTTAATACAATCTTTCCCGCCTTTAGGTTCGCGATTAAGGGTGCATGGTCGACTAAAACCCCCATGTAACCCAGCTCGGAGGGGGCAACCAGCGAAGAAACCTCGCCTTCATAAATTGCTTTTTCCGGGGTCAGTATCGAAACATGAAATGTTTTGCTATTCACGCGCCTAATTCCCTTTAGCGAGTTGCTTATTTTTCTCAATTGCCTCTTCGATGGTCCCTACCATATAAAACGCCTGCTCTGACAATTCATCTAGTTCACCGCTGATGATCATCTTAAACCCTTTTATCGTATCCGCGAGGCGGACATATTTTCCTTTTGTGCCGGTAAAGGGTTCCGCAACAAAGAATGGTTGGGAAAGAAATCGTTGAATTCTTCGGGCCCGGGCAACGATGAGCTTATCCTCATCGGATAGTTCATCGACGCCTAAGATTGCGATGATGTCGCGTAGGTCTTTGTAGCGCTGCAAAACTTTCTGAACGCTGCGCGCAGTGTTGTAATGGTCTTCTCCGATAATCCGGGGATCCAGTATTTTTGAGGTCGAATCCAGCGGGTCAACAGCCGGATAGAGCCCTAATTCCATGATCTGGCGGGACAAAACCGTGGTGGCATCCAGATGGGAAAATGTCGTTGCCGGGGCCGGATCGGTCAGGTCATCGGCCGGAACGTAAATTGCCTGAATAGAGGTAATCGAACCGCGCTTTGTCGAGGTGATACGTTCTTGTAATTCGGCCATCTCAGTTCCCAGCGTGGGCTGATAACCGACAGCCGAGGGCATTCTTCCCAGAAGAGTCGATACCTCAGAGCCGGCCTGGACAAAACGGAAGATATTATCGATAAACAAAAGGACGTCTTTGCCTTCTTCGTCGCGGAAATATTCTGCCATGGCAAGGGCGGATAACCCAACCCGCAAACGTGACCCCGGCGGCTCGTTCATTTGGCCGAATACAAGTGCGGTACGGTTGACAACGCCCGAGGCGTTTAATTCCAGCCAAAGTTCGTTTCCTTCGCGTGTCCGTTCGCCGACGCCGCCAAAAACCGATACGCCTTTGTGCTCGGTCGCGATATTGCGGATAAGTTCCATGACCACAACGGTTTTTCCGACGCCCGCTCCGCCAAAAAGGCCTATTTTCCCGCCTCTGGGATAGGGGGCCAGAAGGTCGATAACTTTTAATCCCGTTTCCAGCATGGTGGTGATAGGAAGCTGTTCTTCGAAAGTCGGGGCCGGCCGGTGGATGGGATTGCGTTTCGAAGGATCACTAACCGCACCCTTGCCGTCGATAGGCTGGCCTAATAAATTAAAAATTCTCCCCAGAGTCTGGTCGCCTACCGGCACACTGATAGGAGTGCCCAGATCATTAACCTTCATGCCTCGCACCAATCCGTCGGTGGCGCCTAAGGCAATGCAGCGGACCGTGTTGTTGCCAATATCCTGGGCAACTTCAAGAGTTAGGTCGATATTTTTTCCGGGTTCATCGATTTTAACAGCATTTAAAATGTTGGGTATCTGATTTTCCGGAAAGCGGACGTCAACACATGGACCGATGATCTGCACAATAGTTCCGTTCATAGAATTACTCCCTTAATGCCTCAACGGTTGAAGTGACTTCGATAATTTCTTTAGTAATGGCTGTTTGCCGGGCCTTATTACGCAAAAGAATAAAATCTTCCATGAGCTCCTCGGCGTTGTCGGTGGCGGTTCGCATGGCAAGCATGCGGGCGGAATGCTCCGCTACAAACGACTCAAGGAGGATCAATTTAATTTTCATAAAGAAATAATGCGGAACCAAGTCGTTTAGTATTCCCTTTGCATTTGGCTCGAGGATATAATCAAGCGGCTGAACTTGCGGATGCTCGATCTCAAGAATCTTTTCCGTGGTCTCTTCGTGGCGTAACGCCGACTTGAATTTTGTATAGGCGATGTATACCTCGTCGGCTGCCTGAGACAAAAACAGGTCGGTGAGCACTTTCTCGATTTGGGTGTTTATGTCTATCGAATAGCGCCCCTGGAGGCCTAGGTAACTGTGCGTGATTTCAAATTGCTTTTTTTTAAAATAATTATAACCTTTACGTCCGATAGCAATTATTTTTATGTTTTGGGAGGCGTGCTCTTTGATAAAGTTTTCGGCGCAATGGATTACCTTGTAGTTGTATGTGCTACACAGACCCGTATCTGAGGTTATGACGCACAGGGCGATATTGTTTTTATGCTGACGTTTTTCAAGGAGGGGATGCAGGGCCGCCTCTTGTCCGGCAGCAAGATTGGACAAGAGGGATGCCAGTTTTAATTGATAGGGCCGCGTGGCGAACAACAGGTCTTTGGCGCGGGGTAATTTTGACGCGGAAATCATTTCCATGGCGCGCGTGATCTTTTTAGTTGATTCGATACTGCGGATGCGATTTTTTATTTGGCGAAGGGATAAAATCATTTCTTTGCACTATTGATAAATTCTTTCTTAAAGGCTGCGATAACACTATTGAGTTTCTGCATAAGAGATTCACTCAATTCCGTCTTAGTGGCTATTTCCTGCTCGATATCAAGGTGGTTTTTATCGAGGTATGTATATAAATTCTCCTCGAATTCCTTTATCGAATTTACGGGCATATCATCCAGGAATCCGTGAACGCCGGCGTAAATGATGATGACCTGCCGGGCCAGGGAGAGGGGGTTGTATTGGCCTTGTTTTAAGATCTCCGTCATTCGCTCGCCTCGCGTCAGCTGGGCTTGTGTGGCTTTGTCGAGCTCTGAGCCGAATTGGGCAAACACGGCAAGCTCGCGGTATTGGGCTAAATCCAGCCGCAGTCGCCCCGCAACCTGTTTCATGGCTTTTGTTTGGGCTTTTCCTCCGACGCGGGATACGGACAGGCCCACATTGATCGCCGGGCGGATACCCGCATAAAAGAGATCATTTTCAAGATAAATTTGTCCGTCCGTAATCGAAATAACGTTGGTGGGAATATAGCTGGTAACATCCCCGGCCTGGGTCTCGATAATGGGAAGCGCGGTCAAAGAACCTCCGCCTAACTCATCCGTTAGTTTAGCGGCGCGTTCAAGCAAGCGCGCATGAAGATAAAACACGTCACCCGGATAGGCCTCGCGGCCCGGCGGACGGCGCAGAAGCAGTGAAAGCTGGCGATAAGCCTGGGCATGCTTTGAGAGGTCATCGTATATGACCAAAGCATGCCGGCCGGAATACAGGGCATCTTCGCCGATGGCGCAGCCGGCGTAAGGGGCGATATACTGCATGGACGCCGCGGCGTTGGAGGAGGCATTGACGATTGTTGTGTAATCCATGGCCCCGTATTTTGCTAAAGTTTCCGAGACCGCCACAACATTTGAGATTTTCTGTCCGATAGCAACATAAATGCAATGAACGTCGGTATTTTTCTGGTTGATAATCGTATCGATGGCAATCGCGGTTTTTCCGGTCTGCCGGTCGGCAATAATTAATTCGCGCTGACCGCGGCCTATGGGAATCATCGAGTCGATGGCCTTAATGCCGGTTTGTAGAGGCATTTTAACCGGTTGCCGCTCAATAACGCTGGGCGCGCGCGTCTCGATAGGGCGATATCGGTCGGTGACAATAGGGCCTTTGCCGTCAATTGGTTCCCCTAAGGCGTTCACGACACGCCCCAAGAGGGCGCGACCTACGGGAACTTGGGTGATTTTTCCGGTGCGCTTAACGGTGTCGCCTTCTTTAATGTTTTCGCTGGCTTCATCCCCGGAGAAGATGATAACGCCGACGCTGTCTTCTTCGAGATTAAGGGCCATTCCCATAACATTGCCGGGAAATTCCACAATTTCCCCGGCCATGACATCGTCGAGCCCGTAAACTCGGGCAATACCGTCGCCGACCTGGATAACAGTGCCGACTGATTCCATTCGTAGCTTGGTTTTAAATTTATCAAGCTCTTGTTTTATAACCGATGTGACTTCGTCTGGCCTAAGCATTTTATGAGATCCTTATAGCAGTCAGTTGTTCTCTAAGATCGGCAAGGGTGCGCTGGATCGAGCCATCCAGATGGCTGTTGCCGATCACTATTCTCACTCCGCCGATGAGCGCCGGGGATAATTCCATCCGTAAATTTATTTTTTTGTTGAGTTTTTTAGACAATTTTTCCTTTATGGCTTCGATAAATTTATCATCCAGGGGAAAAGCGGTTTGGACGACGGCTTCGGCCTCTTTGTCCTGGCTGTAAATTGCGCGGGCATACCGGGCAATCGCTGCCGCATAGGTAAGACGTTTTTTGTTGATCAATAGTTTTAGAAATCGGCGGATTTCTTCCGAAAATCCTTCTTTGAAGATATTATCGGATAGAGCCTGTTTTTCCTGTGCCGTGATTTGCCAGCCGGCTAGAAGTTTTCTGATGCCGGGGTTATTCTCGATGATACCGGCCATTTTCTCAAACTCAAAGATGCCTTTTTCGACGCCTATCGTTTCGTTAAGATAGGAGAGGAGGCCTTCGGCATAACGTTTGGCAATGATTGCTTCTCTCATGATGACTTTTCAATTTCGCTGACCAAGTCCGCAATGAGCTTTTTGTCGGTTTCCTTGGTCAATTTTTCTTTAATAATTCGTTCGGTTGCGGCAATGGTTAAATCGACAACTTGCGTTTTAAGTTCCTGCTTGGCCTTAGAAAGTTCCTGTTTGATATTTTCCTTGGCGGTTTCGAGTATTTTCTGCGCATCGTCCCGGGCCTTTCCCTGGATGTCACGCGATAGTGCCTGGCCGGCAGAGACGGCCTCCTGAATTCTTGCTCTCGCTGTTTCCTCGATGGTGTTTAGTCGAGTGTCATAATCGGCTTTGATTCGGGCAATTTCTGCTTTTGCCTCTTCGATGCTCCTAAAATCAGAGGCGATGCGTTCTTTGCGGTCATCTAAGATTTTCAGGAATTTTTTCCAGGCAAAGGCGCGCAAGATAAAAAACAGCAGCAGAAAACAGATCAGCTGTGCAACAATTTCATTGGCGCTTAAAAGTTTCAGCAGTTCCATGGCGGTTTACAGGTTTATATTTTTCCGGCAAGGCTGAATGCCAAAACCAGCACGTAAATGGTTAACGCCTCGATAAAGGCGCAACCGGTGGCCATGGCAACCAAGATCTTGGTCAGGGCATCCGGCTGGCGCCCGATAGCGTCCATCGCCGAGCCAACCGCCCGTCCTAATCCGATACCGCAGCCAAAGGCGGCCAAGCCTAAGCCTAATGGCAACCCCAAGGCAAGTGCGAATTTATAATCCATTGTATTTCCTCCTTTTTTTGTTTTATTCTTCGTGAGCCAAAAACAACGCAAAGTATATAGTCGAGAGCGTGCTAAAAACCAATGCCTGTACGGTGGTCGCGATAAGGACAAGCAACACGCTGAAAAAAAGAAGCGGTATCCCCGGGATTCCAAAGTTGGCCAGTGTTGCCAGGAGCATATCGTCTCCCCAGACATTGCTGCGAAGACGAAGCGAGAGGGTCAGAGGCTTGATTAATTCTGTCATCAAATGCATGGCAAACATAAACAGAGGGAGGACGACCGAGAATGCCATGACGCCTCGGGGTTTCCCCATCAAATGGTCGATGTATCCGAGGATTCCAAGCTCTTTAAAGGCCGTGTACTGGACGTAAACAAAAACACAGATAGCCAGCGCGGCAGTTGTCGACCAGTCGGCGGTAGGTGATTTTAAAAATGGGATCAAGCCAATCAAGTTCATAAACAAGATGTAGATAAAAAGCGTGCCGATAAATGGAGTGAATCTTCTTCCTGTGGGCCCTAAAATTCCGCAAATAAAATCATCCATGCCGCCGACCAGAAGTTCAACCGCGCTCTGCAGCCGTCCGGGAATTGGTTTGGCATTTCGGCTGGCATAAAAGGCAATGCCGGTCAAGATTCCGGCGACTAGCAGAGAAAAAATAAGGCTTTCCCATAGGTACAGCGACTGGGAAAAAGGCGTTCCTTCAAACTTTTTTGCCAGAATCGTTACGATATTAGGGAACTCGGGAATGCTTACGCCTGTTTCGGACACAGCCACAATCCTCCGATTGCTACAAAAATTGCCGATGCGCCCAGTCCGAGGCTAGCCAGGGGAAAGGCGCGGGAAATCAAGATGCCGAAGGCCAGTAAATACAGAAAAGGAAATTTGATTAATAGAATTCCCGGGAGTTTCTTTTTGTCCTGGGCGGTGATTGCCATTTTAATGATATGCGCGGTTAGGTATATGCTGGTGGTCATCCAAGCGGCGCCAATGACAAGCCCGGCTGACCAACGCCAATCCTGAAAAGTCAGCAGCATTAAAGCGGCCGTGATAACGGCAATGGCGGTAAGCCGCATTGATTTTATTAACAAATGATCCATATCAGAGGGGATGCTAATCTTTTTTGTCCATTTTTATGATTAACCGGATAATTCGGATTGTCTCGTTTACGCTTGCGATAAAACCGAATGCTGCCAAGAGAAAAGGAAGATGCGAGGGGAGGTTAAATCTTTTTTCCAAATACTCTCCCGCATAATATCCTGCCAAAGGCCCCAGGGCTAAAATCGCGGGTATAAACCCGATAAACCCGCCGATTTTAATCCAGCTGTAAATCTGTTTCTTTTGTCTGTTCGGAGCCACTAGTGCATCGTCAAATAATTTAATAGTTTATTGGGCACAGTACCCGCTCGATTTTCTAGAAAATAACTGAAACGAATTAATTTTGCGGGGTACGGTTTTACTCGAATCAAGTTTACCTAACTTCATATTTTACTACAATCTGTGACTTCGTCACGATTTTTCATCTTTTTCTTTTTATCTTCAAGCCTATACGGCGCAGATGCAGAATTATTCGATAACAGCATTGACAGTGCATCAAACATTTGTTAAATTCAAATTAGAACAACTCGAAATAGAAGGCATCGTATTTAGGCCACGTACATCCCATGCCCAATTTAGGCGAAAACGCAGTATTCATTTTTATCACCCAGCTTGGTGTTATTATCTTTGCGGCCCGTTTCTGCGGAGAGGTTGCCAAACGTTTCGGCCAACCAATCCTGGCAGGAGAGGTGGTCGCGGGGATTTTGCTGGGCCCGTTGGTTTTTGGAAGAATATCACCTGCCTGGAGGGAGGTGTTTTTCCCGTCTCAAGGCGTATCGCCCTACCTTTTACAGGGAATTTCATGGCTCTGTGCTCTTTTTTTGCTGCTGATCACCGGCCTTGAGATTGATTTTCGCGCTTCATTGCAATACGGAAAGCAGAATGTCCTCACCTCGCTTTTTGGATTCCTCTTTCCTTTTTTGGGCATATACGCCCTGTCGTCTTTTTTGCCGAGCCATTTTTATTCTCCTTCGGCGAATGTCCTTCATACGGATCTGTTGATGGCAACGGCCCTGTCGGTTTCTTCGGTTCCGGTTATCGGTAAAATTCTTTTTGATTTAAAGATATTCCGGTCGAATGTTGGGCTCAACATCATTACCTCAAGCGTTGTAAGCGATATCTGGGAATGGTCGACGCTCCTCATTATTATTTCGATGATTAGCCATGGGAGTATTTCGGCTATCACCGCCGCGCAACCGGTGATTGTCATGATTATGCTTTTATTGATAACGCTGACGATGGGCCGACGCATCACTGAAAAGTTTTTTGAATCCATGGGTATTCAGATGAAGGATACCGCGGGGGTTTTAGCGCTCCTGTTTTCGCTGACGCTTTTAAACGGCGCTATCGCTCATTTGTTGGGAATCCACGTTGCCTTTGGGGCATTTTTAACCGGGCTAATGGTCGGAGAATCGGATTGGATTACGCCGTATATGCGCCAGTCCATACGGGATTTTATTTTTGGCGTCTTTGCCCCCATATTTTTTGTCCTTATCGGAATGGAATTGCGGATAGGAAGCGCCGCCGATTGGTTTTATATCTTTTTATTGATGGTGGTTGCTTCTATGGGAAAGATCGGCGGGGCTTTCTTGGGGGCTTTATTAGGTGGTATTGGGCGAAAGAATGCCCTGGCGGTCGGTTGCGGCTTAAACGCGCAAGGGGCTATGGGAATTGTTGTGGCTCTTATCGGCGCCGAAATGAAGGTTTTTAATGAATCCGTTTTTTCGGTCATCGTCATGATTTGCATATTGTCCTCGCTTCTGGTCGGGCCGTCTCTCAAGTGGGCTATCCGGGGTGTGCGTAGGCCCCTGGCTAACTTTTTTGACCGCAAACACCTCTTTATTGATACCCCCGGCATGACAAAAAGAGAAGTTATTAACAATATGGTCCGGCTGATGGCGGAACGCAAGATTATTTTAGATCCCGGCGAAATCAGCAGGGCGATATGGGAACGCGAAGAGTCGCTTAGTACTGCCATCGGCGATGGGGTAGCATTGCCGCATGCCCGGATTCCGGATCTTAAAGTGCCGATTTTGTGTTTTTTTAAACTGGAAAAACCGGTTGACTTTGACAGCCCGGATAATATTCCCGTCCAGCTGGTTTTTCTTGAACTAACGGATAGTAATGACCAGGGCATGCAATTAAGCCTTATCTCGCAGGTGGCGCGCTTTTTATCGTCCAAGAAGAATACCGAACGGCTCTTCGACTGCAGAAGAGAAGAAGAGATTCATGATATCTTAGCATTTGACGAAGCGATTTAGAAACAGGGATTGCGCCAAAGCGCAGGGAAACGTAATGGGCCCCGCCCGCCATTGGTTTAATGGCGGGCGGGGCCCATTTATTTAAACGAAATTAATTTTACTTCGCGAGAGGAGTCTTCTTTTGATTGATGGGGGGAAGCGTTTTTGATTTCGTCGCATTGAGGGCAATATAGCTCTTGAATTTTTCGGGAACATCCTCTTGTGCGCAAATGGCATGGACGGGGCACTCGGAAACGCAGGCGCCGCAATCAATGCAAACATCCGGATCAATGACAAGCATTTCGGCATCCTCACGAAAAGCCTCGACCGGGCACACGACACAGCAGTTAGTATATTTGCACTTTAAACAAGGTTCCGTAACGACATGGGGCATTGCATTAACCTCCTGTTGGCGTTTTTTTTAAATCTAACTTTTCTATGCTACCAAATAATTTTTTGACTGTCAACCGACAAAATATAAAATCCGCAGGATTTCAAAGTGAAGCGGGTTTGTCTTGGGTTAAGGTATCAATATCAGCGGTCGGATTTGAAGATTTCTTAATGCGCGCCCCGATTTTCTTAAGAAAATAATCGATAAAAGCACCCAGCCCGTAAAGTTTACGTAAGAGATCCCCGATACTTCTGATAGAAATAAGCATCCGCCACATCTGCGCCGGGCGAAGATAAAATTCTTTTAATCCGATGTCAATGAGGGCATCAATTTCTTCGCTGGTCAATTGCGGATAACTCAGAAGAGTGCGCTGTTCCTTTTGCGGAGTAAGCCATTCGCGCCAATCTTTAGGGATCAGATACCCGTTTTCTTTCGCCCACTGATACAGGATTGTGCCTGGATACGTGGCGATGCCGGTGATTTGTATGGTATCTAACGGTAAAGATTTTGCCAGGTCAATGGTTGCGCGCGCACTTTCTTTTGTCTCTCCCGGTGCGCCGATCATAAAACAGCCGTGGATGGTAAACCCCAGTTCGTGGGCGTATTTCGCGTAGCGGCGTGCCATCTCGACACTGACGCCGCCTTTACGCACGGCACGTAGCGCCTCATCGGTGCCGAATTCAAATCCGGTCATCAGCATCCGGCAATTGGCTTTTTTCATCAACGGCAAAAGCTCAAGATCGGCATTAATGCGCATATTACAGGACCAGCAGATCTTTTTGTGAATTCCCCTTCGAATAATTTCTTCGCAAACGGCGACAGCATGATTTTTGTCAGCGGTGAACGTGTCGGTTTCAAACATAATTTCGCGGATTTGCGGATACAATTTCAGGTCGTATTCTATTTCGTCAACGACCAGTTTGGCGTCCCGGCTGCGGGCGCGATGGCCGTAGAGAAGTTGAGGGTCCCGGCAAAAGGAGCAGCCGTTGTTGCAGCCGCGGCCGGAAAGAAGCGTCAGAAAAGGAAATTTCTTACCCGCATCCGGATACCATTCGGGTTTAATCAGCTGCCAGGCAGGAAAGGGGAGTTCGTTGACGTCGATGTCCGGGCGAGGGGGATTGTTAATAGTTTTTGACCCATCCCGCCAGGATAATCCGAGAATTTCAGGCGGCTTTATCCCGCTGGCGAGATCGCGCAAGGTGTAGTCGTATTCACGGCGCAAAATGTAGTCAACGGTGCCGCGGCTGATTTCAAAGGTGTTTTCGGCTTCAGCGGTAACGTGTTGTCCCAAGAACGCAACCTTGCAATTTGTCTGTTCCTTGATTGCTTTAGCTTGGGCGATATCCTCGTAAATCGAAGGGGTGGTGGCGTGGATGACTAATAGCTGGGGCTTAAAATCTTTGGCCAGGGCAAGCGACTGTTCAGGCGTGAAATTCCGGGCGGCGGCCTCGACAAAGGAAACATCATGGCCGGCATTAATCAAAACCTGCGCGGCCACCAGTAAATAATCGGGATGGCGCTGAACGCGTCCTCTAGATTTGGCTGCCCAGCGGGCCACGCGCACAAAATTATCGCCATAAGAAGGATTTAGTATCAGGATTTTCATATTTTTACCTTTAAGACGTTTCATGATACTCTTAAAATTACTCTAGTTCAAGATTATTTTAGGGTGTAAACTTAAAATGGTTGTTGACGCGCAAACATCCGTTTAATATAATGCAACGAAACAACTCGCTCAACGTATTCTTACTACCGTCGGGAAATTTTAATGAGCTCAGCCTATAATCCGCAGGAAACAAAAATCACCCTTAAGACCGCTTCGGGCCGTGTCACTATCTTTAGCCTGAAAAAGACGGAAAAGCTCGGTTTGGACCAGATAGGTCGCCTACCGTATTCTATTCGGATCCTTCTTGAAAATGCCCTTCGAAACTGCGACGGTTATCAGGTCACTGTCGAAGATATCCGCAGATTAGCGAATTGGTCGCCGCGATCCGGCGCATCCGGTGAAATCGCTTTTAAGCCGGGACGGGTGATTTTGCAGGATTTTACCGGTGTGCCTTGTGTTGTTGATCTCGCGGCCATGCGTTCGGCCATCAAGCGCATGGGCGGCGATTATAAAAAGGTGAACCCCAAGGTTGCCTGTGACCTGGTCATTGACCATTCGCTGCAGGTTGATGCCTTTGGTTCAAAAGAGGCATTTGCGATTAACCTAAAAAAAGAATTTGAACGTAACCAAGAACGCTACGAATTTCTAAAATGGGGCCAGAATACTTTTAAGAATTTCCGGGTTATCCCGCCAGCGACGGGCATTATCCATCAAATTAACTTAGAATATCTCGCTAAAGGCGTTCTTTCAAAAAAAGTCGGCAAAGAAACGATTATTTATCCGGACACGCTGGTCGGTACCGATAGCCACACCACCATGATTAACGGGCTTGGAATCGTCGGCTGGGGCGTCGGCGGCATTGAGGCCGAGGCGGTTATGCTTGGGGAACCCATTTATATGCTTTTGCCGGAAGTCATCGGGGTTAAGTTGAGAGGAACGCTTAAAGAAAATGTCAATGCCACCGATTTGGTTTTGACGGTAACGCAATTGCTGCGCAAAAAAGGGGTGGTGGGAAAATTTGTTGAATTCTTTGGTGATGGTTTAGATGCACTCACCCTTGCCGACCGCGCGACGGTTGCCAACATGGCACCCGAATATGGCGCGACCATGGGGATATTTCCCGTTGATCAGGAAACATTGAATTATTATAAAATCACCGGCCGAAGCTTAAAAGAAATCGATCTCATCGAGCGCTATTTTAAAGAACAGGGATTGTTCCGCCGGTCAGGAGATCCTGATGCAGAATTCAGCGATGTGCTAAAAATAGATTTAAACACAATCGAGCCAAGCTTAGCCGGACCTAAGCGGCCCCATGACTGGGTGCCGTTAAGCACCGCGAAAGACGAATTTAAAAAGTCTTTTACCGCGCCCGTTGCCGAGCGTGGGTTTAGCATAAAAGAAAATAATTTATATAAAACCACAACTGTATCGGGTTCGAATGAAAAGATTTCCCACGGCTCGGTTGTCCTTGCCGCCATTACCAGCTGCGCCAATACTTCGAATCCCTCTGTTTTGATCGGGGCAGGGCTTTTGGCGCGTAATGCCGTCAAAAAAGGGCTCAACGTTAAAAGTTACGTCAAGACTAGCTTTGCTCCGGGCTCCCGCGTCGTTACCGATTATTTGAAAGACGCCGGCCTTTTGACCTATTTTGATAAATTGGGATTTAATATTGTCGGCTACGGATGCACCACCTGTATTGGCAACAGCGGCCCCTTGCCCGAAAATGTTGCCAAGGCTATCAAAGAAAATAACCTGATTGCCTGCGGTGTTCTAAGCGGTAATCGGAATTTTGAAGGACGCATTAATCCGTTAGTCCAGGCCAATTATCTGGCAAGCCCGGCGCTGGTAATTGCCTATGCATTAGCCGGTAGCATGAATATTGATTTTGAGTATGAGCCTCTCGGTAAAGATAGGAAAGAGAATAATATATTTTTAAGAGATATCTGGCCTGCCCAAAAAGAGATTGATGCGATTATCGCAAAATCGGTTTGCGCGAAAGCCTTTAAATCTCGTTACAAAAACGTTTTAAAAGGCGATTCAAATTGGCAGGCGATTAAAACCAAGAAAGGCGATATCTTCGACTGGAAAGAGGAAAGCACCTACATTCAAGAGCCGCCGTTTTTTGTTAATCTTAAAAACGCGTCGCAGCCGGTTGCCGGCATTTCCGGAGCGCGGGTATTAGCGGTTCTGGGGGATTCGGTTACCACAGACCATATTTCGCCCGCGGGGGCCATTTCTCCGGCCAGCTCTGCCGGAATTTACCTGCAAAAAAAAGGAGTATTGCCAAAAGATTTCAACAGTTACGGCAGCCGTCGCGGCAATGATAAGGTGATGACGCGCGGCACGTTTGCCAACACCCGGCTCCGCAATTTCCTTGCTCCCGAGAAAGAAGGTCCCTGGACGGTTTATTTTCCGGAAAATAAATTGATGACTATTTTTGAGGCCTGTGAGCTCTACAAGAAGAATAACATTCCGTTGGTTGTTCTGGCCGGTAAAGAGTACGGTACGGGTTCAAGCCGTGATTGGGCAGCCAAGGGGGCGGCGCTTTTAGGCGTGCGCGTTGTTTTGACGGAAAGTTTTGAACGTATTCACCGCAGCAACTTAGTCGGGATGGGTGTTTTACCGCTGGAATTTATCCCCGGCGAATCCCGCTTAAGCCTGGGATTAAAGGGAGATGAAATTTTTGATTTTAAGAATTTAAATAACGCGATTAAGCCGCGGCAGGAGATTGCTGTTACGGCGAAATCATCTGACGGCTCAACAAAAGAATTTAAGGCCATTGCCCGTATCGACACTCCCGTCGAGGCGGATTACTACCGCAACGGCGGTATTTTGCCTACCATCCTTCGGAAACTCATATAAAAAAACACCCCTGAGCGTTTTCATCAGCCTCAAGGGTGCGGGCGTTGAAACAACCACGAAAATTGACGGGTCTATTTTTGTTTCAGTAATATATTGACCTTGCTGATTAAGTCAGCCAGATAGTCGTCACTACGAACAATGATGGGCGAACGGTCTCGTTTGCCATCTATGATTTCCTGAAGTTCCCGGGTGACTCTTCCCAAGGGCCCGGCAAAACGATTGCTGACCTTGTAGCACCAGTGGACTAGGATAAAGCTGCAAAACAAAACAATCCCAAATATAAAAATACCTGCCACCCGCGCCTGCTCAGGTGTTACCAGGCGCTGCAGGCCGGTGGTCTGGCTTAAGAGGTCAATGATAAGATAAAAAAGCAGCAGGGTGACGACTAAAATAAGGATAATGTTTGTCACCAGGGCGGGCATTAAAATTTCTTTTTGAAATTCATTTGCCAGGAAGAATTTTTTACGTTTCTGTTCGTTTTTCATTCGGTAACCCTCCTGTATTTACATGCTAAAAATAAATTGATGAATACAATCATGGCTTTATTCAAACGGCCCTACATTAATTCGTTCCACTGAATATACCTCGATATACGGCGAGTCCCAGTTGATGTCCTCAGCCCTCATTCCTACGCCTGCTCCCGGGGCCGGGCCGAAGAGCAATTCGCCATGCCCGCGCGACCTTGTTAATTCAATCGCCTGTATGGGCACATCAGCTTGCGGGGTGCAGCTTTGACCTTGAGTGCAAAAGGGGCCGATATACAAATCCCCGGAGAAATCCCGTCCGATTTTGAAGCAGTCATTTGAGCTAGTGCAGGTATCAGGACATAGCCCCAGGGGTGGAGCAAGCGGCGGGTTATAAGTGTAGGTTGTGCATGGGATGTCATGGGTAAGCGTTGCGTAATTGTTGGCAGGGTCGGGATTGCTTACAAAGGAAACAAATGCCCCATAAGCGGGCTGTACGTAGCTACGCAGAGGAATATCTCCCGGGCTGATATAGACACCCTGGGCAGTACCGACGGGGTCGTCCGGGTTATACTCGATATTTTGTACCTCGTGGGACAATCCCCAATCATGGTTATTCCAAGTTCCCGTGGGAATGTCCATCGAAGTACCGTATTGTTCAATAAAATTCATAGGGTAATGCGGACCGTTTTCATTGACATTTGGATAAGCATACCAGTTATGCGCAATCGAGTCTTCGATTGTTGACGGAGGCATATCATTCTTGTCGATTTTAACAACTGATCTGCCGCTTATATTAACAACAATGCTCTCGCTTGGTAGCGCATTATCATAATTCAGGGTGAGATGGACATTGTAAAATCCCGGGGGCAAGAAAGGCTTGATAACCCGCCCTCCGTAAGGGTAATTTATGTCTGTTAGATCACGGATGCCGGTAAAATAGATAGGAGGTTTGTCTCCGCCGATAACATTGGTCCCAAGGCGGTGGCCGCCCCAGCCGGCTGAGGTCCTAAGGAATGGGTCTCTGTCTGCTGTCTGCCATTTAGGAGTCATGGGATCGTCGGTATTGTATACCCATTTAAGCGGATGGGGGAAATAAAGAAAGGTGACTTTGGATTGAACAATGGCTGAACTCTTCACTTTCTTAGTCGGATCATCTCTGTCTCTGTCCCACACAAAACCTTTCGACTCAATGATATATTGAAAAAAACCCCAACCCAAAGGTCCAACTCCATCCGGGGTGCTTGGGGAATATGCTTTAAGATAGACATGGCCTGAACCGGGAGGAATAGCTTCAAATTCAGGATTTGTCGCATTGCGCACAATGCGAACCCTAAAGCCCTCATTTCGATTCGGCTTTGGCAGGCACCATGGGCCGCCCGGACATATATCATTAGGAATCTCCAGGTCAATGTCGTGGGGTAGCGGTGTGCTGTCTTCTGCCTGGTAGATTTGCGATAACGGACACAGAGGAGAGGGGGTTGGGATAAAAAGCGGACATTTGTGGTACCAAGTTTGGCCGACGAGATATTGTTCGTAGTGCCCGGAAAAACGGTACAAGTCTGCCGCAAGCTCATTGATGGCAAAGTTTACTCCTGCCTGGGCCAAGGATTCTGCCCGTATGCGGTCCTCATCTCTTTGATACAAAAGAGAATCGGAGACGGCTAAATTGAAAATAACGGTCAGAATCATGATGACAAAAATCATGACGGCATAACTGAGGATAAGTGCTTGCCCTTTTTGATTTGCCATGATTGGGTATTCTTTTTGCAGAATTCTTTTTTTTATTCTTTTGTCGATATCCATCTTAAATTGACTCTCCGATTACGATTGTTTTTTACGAGAAATTTAAGGCCATACACACCAGTTTGGGCCGATGGGCGGCCAGCCCGGCGGCGGAGGGTTTGGCGATGGACACTTGCTTTTGTTATGCATAACGTATCCTCCGGCCACATAACTGTGATAACCATCCACCTCGATATTATAAACTTTTACATTATCAATAATTGTTTCGATTGCTTGAATAGCGACTGGGTTGCCCGTTTTATCGAGAAGGCTATCGCCAATTTTAAGAGTTCCAATTTCGACCCATGTGCCGTTACTTAAAACAGAGTGGTTAGGGGTAATTTTTAAATGGCCGTTTATAAGCAGATATTTGTCAGTGTCATGAACAAAAGTCTGAGTGACTTTTGCCTGTTTGAACTGCTGCGTTTTTTCGTCGAATGAAAGGACGTTATCACCGGCCGCAATTTCTTCAATTGGTTTTATCAGGCCCCCGGCCATAGCAACTGATGTGCCGGCAAGGAGGCAGGGGCATTCGTTTATGCAGTTATTACACAATTCATCAATGGCGCCGCAGCATAGGCCGTCCGGTCCGGTCGTGCTGCCGCAATCCCGGCAACAGTTTGCAAAGTTTTCTCCGCCCAAACTTTCACATGTGCCATTTCCACAAACAGCGAAGTCCACAGGACAGTTACAGGCGGTTTCGCCATCGTCGCTATCTTGATCTCCGTTACCGCACAAGCCTGGAGGAGGGCAATCATTGGGGCAACCAGCAAAAGTCTCGCCAGTATCGCACAGGCAATCGTTATCACAGGGCGGACAGTCGGGGGGGCAGGTGGCATTTGTTTCTCCTGCGCCGATATCGCAGTATGTATTACCGCAAAGCGGGTAATCAGACGGATTAAAGGGCACCATTTGTTCGTCGTTGCGGCTTAAACCCTTGCTGGATACGTTAACGACGACGTTAATTTTTAAAAAGGGAATTATTTTTTGTAGGGTAATGTCAAACCAAAATTCGTTTCGGGCAAGACCTCCTTCGAGGGTGTCGACACGCTGGACAGAAAACTCGATGACGTTTTTGCAAATAGCTTTCACGGCGATAGGGTCGTAAGGAAGTTCGCCGGCATCGGGTGGCCAATCGGGTGCCGGTTGTATCCGCAGGAGTGTTTGAGTGGGCGCATCATAAATGAAACGCACCTGCTCAGAGTTGTATTGAAATTCCCATGTTCCTTGGTTGGCCTGAGATGGCAGGCCCCAGCCGGGCCAACCTTTCCAGTAAGTGGGCGGATTGTATTCGTTCCATTTTATCGGCATAGGAAACTGGATGGCTGTGCCGGAATACTGATTGAGGGTGATATTGGTTTTAGATGAGGCGAGTTCGCTGACAATTTTATCCAGGGCAGCAATGCCATCGCGCCTTAGCTGAGATTCAGTAATGGACGAATAATAGAGCTTGGCTAAGCTCACAATCGTTTGCGACAAAATAAGCCCGAGGACTGCCATGAGCACGGCCGAAACCATGAGCTCTGTCAGGGTAAAACTCCGTTTGCCGTGTTTTTTATCGTAGCGTCGTGTCATTTGTCATTCTCCCGGCCTAAGCCGCCCCTTTGAGCAATTATAGCTCAGGGCAGTATCGTACCGCTAGTACCCAGCGTTCGTAAATCTTAAATAGCCATCAAGCATAATCTTCTGATTTGTATGCTGATTTAGAAATTCCATGGTGGCATCATACTCAGGGCTGCTAATGTGAGGCGAAACGGTTTGGTCCACTACAGGCACTGTGGATTGCCACATAATGTATATCTTGCAATAAGCGTAACCGGAATTATTCGGCACCATTTGCGTGCCCCACGAGGGGAAGGCTACTACAATTATTTCCCCCGGAAGGGCATTTTCTCTGGTTATTCCGATATACTGCTGGTATATCGTTGGGGGCGGCGTATTTGGCGGGGATTCATCAATGGTCATGGCTCTGCCGTATTGCATAAAGACATACGACGCATTTTCCCAAGCCTCATTCAGGAAGAATCGCTTCCCCTCAACGAGAATGGCAAGGTATTGCAGATGCTGTAAGACCGAATTCGCATGGATGGTGGCTGTATTTTTCTCAATAGAAAGAGTGCGTAATTGTTGCGCTCTTATGATGGCGTGGAGCGCGCCGTATAGGAGAACGCCCATAGCCGCGAATGCGACTAGAAGCTCAATAACTGCAAAAGCTTTCGTATGTTTTGATGTTCGATTTGGCATGTTGTTCCTGGGAACACGTTAATCCCAAAATTAAAAACCCACTTTACCTTACGGCAAAGCGGGCCTAACCGTCACAATACGTTTTTGATTCGGCGGTCAGGCTGTCTCGGCACCGGTCTTCCCGGTGACGGACCCTATGACTTTGCCCTGAGGTTGTACTCAACCTCAGGCCCTGCAACCGGTTTGCTGCAGAGGTCTCCGCCTTGCGGCGGATTTGCCCTGCTCCTAAAATAACAGGAGCGCCCTGTCCAAGACAGGATTTTTCGTCAAAGATTTGTGTGTCGCTATCTCTATTATAAAATATACTATACAAAGTTGTGTCCTGCCAGGCAAAAGGGGTATTTGAGGGAAAACGTTTCCTGATTTCCCTTCGTAAAATAATTCAAGCGTCTAAACTTGAAAGCAGAACAGCCTTAAATATTTTAATCGTATTATAACACAAATGAAATAAAGCAGTTACAAGTAATCGTTAAAAAATGTTTTATTGACGGAAATTAGGGTTTTCGGTATACTGATACACTAATTTATAAATTTATTAGAACTTATTTTTTGCTTTAGGAGAAGTAAATGCCCAAGACAATGTATCAAAAGCTGTGGGATAATCATCTCGTTTATGAACGCAAGCGGGAAACGTCCATTCTGTACGTGGATTGCCATTTGATTCATGAAGTCACGTCAGCCCAGGCGTTTGAAGGGATGCGTGTTGCCAAAAGAAAGGTGCGCTGTCCCGAAAAGACCTTTGCGACGATGGACCACAATGTCTCGACGCGTTCCCGGGAATGGGCAGCGAACGAAGAAACAGCCCGTGTGCAAATGACGACGCTGATGCGTAACTGCAAAGAATTCGGTGTGCGATTATACGATTTTAACCACGAAGATCAGGGCGTGGTCCACATCATCGGGCCCGAAATGGGGATTACCCAACCGGGAATGGTGATTGTCTGCGGTGATTCGCATACGGCAACACACGGGGCATTCGGCTCTTTGGCATTTGGTATCGGTACATCCGAAGTCGAGCATGTTTTGGCCACGCAGACATTGCAGCAAGATAAAGTAAAATGCATGCTTATTAAAGTCGAGGGGACGCTTTCCAAAGGCGTGACCGCCAAGGATGTTATTTTGTTCATTATCGGAAAAATAGGTACCGCCGGTGCGACGGGTTATTGCATTGAATACGCTGGTAGTGTCATCCGGAATTTAAGCATGGAAGAGCGGATGACCGTTTGCAATATGAGTATCGAGGCAGGAGCCCGGGCAGGAATGGTAGCGCCGGACGAAAAGACCTTTGAATACGTCAAGGGACGTGATTTTGCTCCCAAGGGCAAGGATTGGGATGTGGCGGTTGCTTTTTGGAAAACCTTGCCCAGTGACGCAGGCGCAAAATTCGACAAGACGGTAAGAATCAAGGCTGAAGAAATAACCCCGCAGGTGACCTGGGGCACAAGCCCGGGTCAGGTTACTTCAGTCGAAGGTAAGGTTCCGGATCCGGTTGATTTCTCCGACCCGATTGAAAAACAGGCAGCGATGGGCGCGTTAAATTATATGAATTTAAAACCGACAACTCCGATGCAGTCGATTTCTATCGATAAAGTTTTTATCGGCTCATGTACCAATGGCCGTATCGAGGATTTGCGCGCTGCCGCTCAAATCGCTAAAGGAAAGAAAATTTCTTCCCGCGTTACTGCTATTGTTGTGCCCGGTTCGGGGCGCGTCCGGCGTCAGGCGGAGCAAGAGGGGCTTGATAAAATCTTTCTTGAGGCGGGTTACGAATGGCGCCACGCAGGTTGCTCGATGTGCCTGGGGATGAATGATGACCGGCTTAATCCCGGGGAGCGATGCGCGTCTACCAGCAACCGGAATTTTGAAGGGCGTCAGGGACGCGGCGGCCGCACCCATTTGGTTAGCCCGGAAATGGCGGCAGCATCAGCCATTGAGGGGCATATTACGGACCCGAGAAAATATTTGTAAACGATCGGATGAAAATGGCTAAGAATAATTTAAAGAAAGAGAATAAGTCACAGGCAAAAGGTTTCAGTGTGCATACGGGCTTAGTGGTGCCGTTGGACCGAGCGAATATCGACACGGACGCAATTATCCCCAAGCAGTTTTTGCGAAAGATCGAGCGCACGGGCTTTGGCGTTCATCTTTTTCATGACTGGCGCTATCTTGACCTCGAAGGAAAAAAGGAAAATCCCGATTTTATCCTGAATCAGCCCAAATATCGCAAGGCCACGGTGCTTTTGGCGCGTGATAATTTTGGCTGCGGGTCAAGCCGCGAGCATGCGCCTTGGGCGCTTGCTGATTACGGCTTTAAGGTTATTATTGCTCCCAGTTTTGCCGATATTTTCCGCAACAATTGTATTAAAAACGGGATCTTGCCGGTCGTATTAAAGACGAAAGAAGTGGATGCCCTTTTTAAAGATGAACGTGAAACGGGTTCAATGCACGTGACGGTTGATCTAAAAAAGCAAACGGTCATCGGCCCGCGCGCAAAGGCCTATTCATTTTCAATTAACGAGTTTGCTAAAAATTGTTTGATCAAGGGCCTGGATGCTATCGGCTGGACCGAACAATTTTTGGCTAAAATAGACGCCTACGAGAAAAAAATAAGAACGGCTAAACCGTGGCTATTTAAAGGTTGCGGTTGCAGCAAATAAATTCTATTCAAACAAAATTCTTGACAATTTGTTCAAAAAAGGCGATGTTGTAGTTATTCGTTATAATGTAATAAAAGAAATCTGGGGGCTTTAATGCCAGGCAATTCATGGGGACAAATATTTCAGCTCACCACCTTCGGAGAAAGCCACGGTCCGGCGATCGGAGTTGTTATTGACGGTGTTATGCCGTTGGTGCCTCTCTGCGAAGCGGACATCCAGGTGGAGCTAAATCGGCGTCGGCCCGGGCAGAGTGCTATCACTACCCCGCGCGCAGAGACTGATACGGTCGAGATCTTATCCGGGGTCTTTGAGGGTAAGACCACGGGTACGCCCATCGCGCTTCTTATCCGCAACAGAGACGCGAAAACGGAAGATTACCAAAAACTAAAAGATATTTTCCGTCCGGGCCACGCCGATTATACATATTTATCCAAATACGGTATCCGCGATTGGCGCGGCAGCGGACGCGCCTCCGGCCGCGAAACGGCTGCCCGGGTTGCCGCCGGCGCGATTGCCAAGAAAATTCTCGCACAGCAGAATATCCGCATTACGGCTTATACGCTTGCCGTCGCCGGAATTTATGCCAAAAAGATCGATCTCAATGCCATCGAATCAAATCCTGTCCGTTGCCCGGATTCCGAGCAGGCGCAAGCGATGATTGCAAAAATCGAAGAGGCGCGTAAAAACAATGATTCTGTGGGCGGTATTGTCGAAGCGGTTATTGACGGTTGCCCGCCGGGTTTAGGCGAACCGGTTTTTGATAAATTGAGCGCCCGGTTAGCGGCGGCGATGATGTCGATCGGCACAGTCAAGGGCGTGGAAATCGGTTCTGGCTTCGAGTGTGCGAAAATGCGCGGCTCGGAGTGCAACGACGTCTTTGTCGAAGAACAGGGAAAAATTAAGACAAAAACGAACCATGCCGGCGGTATTTTAGGCGGAATTTCAACCGGCGGGCAAATAAAATTACGCGTTGCCGTCAAGCCGCCGTCTTCGATCGGTGTCGAACAGGAAACTGTCACCAAGGAAAAGAAAATGACGGCCTTGACTGTCTCCGGCCGCCATGACCCTTGCGTCTGTCCGCGCGTAGTTCCGGTTGTCGAGGCAATGCTGGCCGTTACCTTAGTGGATTGTCTTATGCTGCATAGAGCGGTTAACGGGCCGTCAAAATAAATTTCCGCGTTTTAATTTCTTAAAAAACCTTCCTTTCTGATGAACTTACCCAGAACTTCCAAAGTAATTCTTATTACCGGTTGCTCCAGCGGGTTTGGCCTGCTGACGGCGGCGCGGTTGGCGGCTAAGGGGCATATTGTTTTCGCGACCATGAGAAATTTGGAAAAAAGCCAGGCGCTTTTGGGCGAAGCCCAAAAGCGCAACGCGACTTTGCGTCTACTGCAACTGGATGTGACCGACAATCTATCGATTCAAAAGGCAGTCAGTGCTATTGAACAAGAATTTAATCACATTGATGTTTTGATTAATAATGCCGGTTATGGCATCGGGGGATTTTTTGAGGATTTAAGCGAAGAGGATATCCGCCGGCAGATGGAAACCAACTTTTTCGGCGCGCAAAATGTCACCCGGCAGGTTATTCCGGCCATGCGCCGTCAGGGCGAAGGAAAGATCATCAATATCACTAGCGTTGCCGGTCTTTACGGTTTGCCTGGCTTCGGGGCTTACAATGCCAGCAAGTGGGCCCTGGAAGGATTTTCCGAAAGCCTTTATTATGAATTAAAACTTTTCGGCATTAAGGTTTGCTTGGTTGAGCCCGGAACCTACCGGACAAAGATATTCGACGAGAACCGCCGTTACGCCGCCAACTATAATAATCCGAACAGTCCGTATTATCACTACTCACAGCATCTTAAACAACGTGTCGATGAGCATGTCAAAGCCAGCCGAAGAGATCCGGAGGATATTGCGATCCTTATCGAGCGTCTCGTTAATTCGTCTAACCCGCCTTTTCGCAATATCCCCGACCTGAAGAGTAAAATTACTTACACCCTAAGGCATTTTCTGCCGTTTCGTGTCTTTAGCGGAATCCTTTATAAAGGAATGCTGCTGGGGATGAAGAAGCCGAAAACCGTCAGTCCGTCAAATTAATTTTTCGGAAATTAGTTTTAAGCAGAGAATTCCTCAAAGCTGCGGCATTGCAGGTAGGGGTTTGTTTTCTTTTGTTCGCCTAGAGTGGCAGAGGAAACCGGCCCATATTGGTGGCCGGGGTAAATAACGGTGGTATCAGGAAGCTTCATAATGACGTTATAGAGCGAATGATACATCGCTTTTACGTCTCCTTCAGGAAGATCGCAACGGCCGATGGAGTCGATAAAAAGGGTGTCTCCGGTCAGCAAATTTCCCTCGGCCAAAAAACACTGGCATCCCGGCGTATGCCCAGGGGTGTGCAGGCATCGGATTTCGATATTGCCGATTTTGATCATTTCATGATCTTTTATTTTTTTAAGGTTCGGGCAATCGGGTGTCTGAAATTCTGCCTCACCCTCCGAAATGTAAACAGGGATATCTTTTGTTTTTAATAACCCGTCAATCGCGTTTGTATGATCGAAATGCCCGTGGGTAAGGAGAACGGCCTTTAGGGTGAGTTTCTTTCGGCCGGCTTCATTCAGGATAAAATCGGCATCCCAGGCAGGGTCGACAACGGCAATCTCTCCGGTTTTCTTATCTCCCAGAAAGTAGGCAAAGTTTCCCATCGGGCCGATTTCGATTTGCTCAAGCAGAAGAGGGGGTTTTTCGGGCATCAATTTTCCTGCAGTATATTATTTTATCGGATTTGGTTTTATGTAGCCTTTTTGAAGCATATACAAGACCGTCAGGCGCATCTTTTCGATGGCAGTACCACCCATAAACAGCACGGCTTCAATGTGTCCTACCCGGATTTTGTCGACAATCCTGTCGTTTGGGTCAATGGGATAAGGAAATTTTATGCCGTGAAATCCGTGATGCGGGAATCCTATCCAAATTGTCCTTAGGATATTTAAATCCGCATATCCCGTGTATGGCTTAAGGCCTAGCGTTGCCCGCATGCTGTAAACGGTGACATCCAGAGGCTTGGTCACGTAACCCAATTTTGGTAAAAACAAAAGCTGGGCAGTCTGAAACGGGGCAACGATCGCCCAACCTGAAAACCGGCTTTCGACTTTTTTAGCCAAGATTTGCTCCAGCTTCAGGTAATTTCTATATTCGAGGCTGCGTTCAAGGTGAGTGGGAAAGCAATCCGTAAATCTTTTGTTCCCGTACATAAGGCCATGAGAACACACAAAAGAAAACATGATCAAGAAAACGAGTATTCCCCGGAAGACTTTCTCGTTTCGGATAATCGTAAAAAAGTAAAACCCGATACAAAAGATAAGAAACGGCAAAAACAAAAGCTGGTAACGGTAGGTGAGGGTAAGAAAATTCGTAAACAGCATAAACCATAGTCCGGTCATGAGAAACATGAGCCCGGTTTCGGTATCGATCGATTTGCGGTGGCGAAGGAACGAAACGATTAAAATCACCAGCGTGATGATGTATATCCAAAACCAAATCGAGTAAGAAATATTATGCCAGCCGCAGCCCGGGCAAACCATGTTATAAACTTTCTGTTCCCCCATAATGATGCTGCGGACAACGGACTTAACTGCTGTGATAACGACAACAATCATTCCCCACGCCAGGAATTTGAACCGCCCTTGCCGTTTCGGCTCGGTAATAAATATTTTTAAGCCAAAAAGAAAAACAGCGGCACAGGCAATAATGCCCGGGTCTTTGGTGAAGATCGATGAGAGGGCTGCGATACTTGCCGCCAGCATTCGCTGTTGCGTCAGATAATAGACGCAAACCATGGCAAAAAAGAGGCTGGGCATTTCCAGATTGATGAGTTCCGCCATGCTTTGAAACAGAGGAATGGCCAAAAGAAAGAGGGCTAGCAGCATCGCGACGGAAGGATTAAATACTTTTAGAGAAATCTTGCGTAAAAGTGCGACCACAGTCGATGCCATGGCAAAAACTAAGATATGCATTACAACCAGAAAAGCCGTAACCGAAGGGATCGCGTACATCAGCGTTGCCAGAAATAGCGTGTACAACGAGGTGGGATAAATCTGAGGGCCGCCGGTTGCGACGGTGTCCTGGTGGAGCAAGCCGATATAGTTCAGTTTATTCTGAACCAGCCATAGGGCATCGGAAAAAGGGCCGGTGATGGCCTCGCCTAAGGGCGGATTAAATAAAACCTCAAATCGGGTAGCGAGAAAATAGGCAAAAACCGCTACCCCGAACCAAAAGGTACTTGCGCCCCGAAGATAAACCAGGCAGAAGCATAAGAAGGCAAGTCCGGCAATGACGGATTTTAGCGGTCCCAGCAAGGCTATCTCGACATCGCCGAGATAGTAGTCTAAGTTTTTGTTTTCCTTGACATGAACAATGGTATTGAGAGTGGAAAACGACTGGTTTTTATAGAGAGTTTCCACCCAGTGTGGCCCGTAGAATTTTACGGCGTAAAATGCGATGCAGCAGAAAGCCAGAAGCAGGATGAAGAGTAAATGTTTCCGTTTGTTCATTTTTCTGATACCCCAAAAATAGCTGTTAATAATTTTTCTACATTATACACTAATCAGAGTATTTAAAAAAATGTATCGTCGTTTTTCTTTGTTAACCCAAAATACATTTCTTGCCGTAGTAATTTCTTGACAGACGATGCATCGCCCCTATAATAAAACAATCATTCACAAATAATAAATACTTAACCTGCCATGAAACCTAAAAACAAAAACTTCCCAAAAAGACCTCACGGGCCGGCCGCGAAACGTATTCGGATGGCTATTGCCCAGAAACCGTTGCCGGGCTCCGAAAAGATTTATGTCCGTGGCGTGACGCACAGGGATATCCGTGTCCCGTTTCGTATGATTGTGCAATCTGCTCCAGCCGGTAAAAGTGGAAACGGGAATGATCAGAGAAATTTTAGGGCCTATGATACTTCCGGTCCTTATACGGATCCGAAGATGCATGTTAACCTTGCGAAGGGGCTGGCACCGATACGTAAACCCTGGATTGCGAAACGGGCAGACACGGAAGGCATTATTCATCCGGCATTCCCCAGGCAGGCTGTACCCCTGCAGGCAAAAATCGGAAAGAATGTCACCCAGATGCATTATGCTCGTAAAGGCATGATTACACCCGAGATGGAATTTGTGGCTATCCGCGAGCAGTGTTCACCGCAATTTGTCCGTAGCGAAATTGCGCGCGGGCGGGCGATTATTCCGGCCAATATCAATCATCCCGAAAGCGAGCCGATGATTATCGGGCGGAATTTTCTTACCAAGATCAACGCCAATATCGGTAATTCCGCGATTTCTTCCGGTATCCGCAAAGAGATTGAGAAGATGGTTTGGTCGGCTCGCTGGGGCGCGGATACAGTGATGGATCTCTCGACAGGAAAAAATATTCACGAGACCCGGGAACGGATCATCCGTAATTCGCCTGTGCCCATCGGGACAGTTCCAATTTACCAGGCCTTGGAAAAAGTAGGCGGCCGGGTTAACGAGCTTAGCTGGGAAGTTTACCGGGACACCTTGCTCGAGCAGGCCCGGCAGGGGGTGGATTATTTCACCATTCACGCCGGGGTTCTACGGCGCTATATTCCCTTAACCGCTAAAAGGAAGGCCGGAATTGTTTCGCGCGGCGGTTCGATTCTGGCGCAATGGTGCCTGGCCAACCACAAGGAGAATTTTCTTTACACGCATTTCGAAGACATTTGCGAAATCATGAAACAATACGATGTCAGTTTTAGCCTTGGCGACGGCCTGCGGCCGGGATGTATTGCCGATGCCAACGACAAGGCACAATTTTCCGAACTGGAAACTTTAGGAGAATTGACCCGGATTGCCTGGAGGCATGATGTCCAGACAATGATCGAAGGCCCGGGGCATGTACCGATGCATTTGATTAAAGAGAATATGGAGAGGCAACTTAAAACCTGTCACGAAGCGCCGTTTTATACGCTTGGACCTCTGGTTACGGATATTGCGCCCGGCTATGACCACATTACTTCGGCCATCGGCGCGGCAATCATCGGCTGGTACGGTACGGCGCTGTTGTGTTACGTGACTCCTAAAGAGCATTTAGGGTTGCCGGATAAGAAAGACGTCAAGGACGGAATTATTGCCCATAAAATAGCCGCCCATGCGGCGGACTTAGCCAAAGGGCATCCCGGTGCGCAAGATCAGGATAGTGCGATTTCCAAGGCGCGGTTTGAATTTCGCTGGAAAGATCAATTTAATCTAGGTGTTGATCCGGAAACGGCCGCCCGTTTTCATGATAAGACATTGCCTAAGAAAGAAGCAAAATCATCTCACTTTTGTTCGATGTGCGGGCCTGACTTCTGCGCCATGAAAATCACTCAGGATGTCCGTGCCTGTGTTAGAAAAAAGAGGCAGCCCTGCTTTCCTTAAAATAAACAGCCTGCGTTCAGAAGAAGCAGGTGCAGCCCTTGACCTTCCTGGATATAGGTCCCTTTAATTTCAAGGGAGTCAAGGGCCGGCGAGGGTAAAAATAGAATAGAAACTAAAGGGGCACAGCCCCGACAATATGTCGGGGCTGTGCCCCTTTTCAATCATTGCCAAAATTATAAAATTTTAAACATGCGACATTTACGCCGTTGTGGCAGCCGAATTCGTGAATGCCTCTGTGTAAGTCGATATCAATTCGTCGAGTTTTGACCTTAATTCCTGCAACTCTTCGAGCATCTTCGCTCGGAATTCTTCTGTTTCTTCGGTCATGCGCGGAAACAGCTTTTTGTAATATTCTATTCCCTCGACAAGATTACGCCGGAATTCGACAAAGTATTCAATTTGTTTTGCGGTCGGTTTGGGTAGGGCTTTTTGAACCTCGACTCTTAGAAAATCAATATTCAGTTTTAATTCCTTAAGGAACATATGCGGCCGATGACCCGGTCGAAGAAGATTAATGCGTCCGTAAATATGATCGGCCATTTCCTGTAAGCTGACAACTTTCGAGAAATAGGCTAAGTTTGGCCCGGGGCAGATCGCCGGAAAAAGCTTGCGGTTGGCATGCTCAAGGTGATTTTTGATAACGGTGGCCTCACCCAGGTCGTTGCACACACAGGATTTTTTCATGACCTCTTCGCAGGCCTTTTTAAGGGCGACCGGGTCCAGATTAAGGCGGGCGAGGTATTCCAGTTTTAATTTTTGATAAAGACGGGAAGCGGCACAAATCGCTCTTTTTGTAAACTCTGTATTTAAGGCCAGGTGTCCCTTAAAACAAACGCTGCCCGGATAGCCCTCCAGGGCGCGTCGGGCTTGCTCGACGTCGCTAGCCGAATCACGGATATTATTGAACGGAACACCCATCGGTGAAACCTCGCTTACATAATAATCTTCTTCCTTGGCGTTTGTGATTTTGCTTAAGGTTTCTTTATCGACATTGGTGACTTCAGGGACAAGCAGAAAGGGAGACCCCCAGCCGGTCGAATCAATTTCATAATGTTTACGCAGGAAATTATCCTCCTTGGCCGTGCCGATGCCTCCCTGGGCAGTTATGCGTACAGGATGGGGTTTGGCAAAAGGCATCCTATCTTTTAGTGTTAAGGCCTGGTTATACATATCGTGCAGGGCCGAAACAAATTCCTGTTTTTTTGTTTTAAATTCTTCCAGAATCGGCCCCATCAGTTCTCCGGCCGCGGGAAAGACATGCCCACCGCAGTTGAGGCCTGATTCGATGCGAAATTCGGAAACCCACAAACCTTTTTTCGCAAAAAATTTTCCCTGAATAACCGCGGAGCGGTAATCGCTGACCTTGACGATAATCTCTTTTTTAATAAAGCCTTTTGTATCCGCATAAAAGTCTTTAAAATTCTCCACGTAGGTGTATAAGCGCCTGTTGAATCCGGCGGAAAATACGATAGCCGAGTGCAAGGTGCTCTGGGCGTAACCGCGCAGTGCCGCCATGGCATCGGCATATTCAGCCGAAAGCTCCTGGCCGCCTTTATCATAGTTTGCTTTGTCGAGCTTGGTCATGATATTGACATCGATCGACCCGGACTGAATACTGTCGCGCAATTGCTTTTGCAGGTTTGTTTTCCTTGCCGTATCGCTGGTTTTAAGCATCTCTCCATATAAATTACGCAGCGGTGAACCGTCGGGAAGCAGGGTAAAGTATTTTGTAATTTCACTATCCGTTTCGAAGGGCGAGTTTTTTAGGTCGGTAAGTTCTTTTTGGACGATGTGATCGATCAGGTTTAGGTATTCGGTAATCCGTTTGGCGCGGTGGTCGATATCAGTTTCATCGATCGGGGTATAGGGGTAGCCAAAAAGCTCGCAATAATGCTTACGCATTTGCTCGATTAGCAAATCGTCAACCAAGGAAATAACCGAAGAAATCCCGTACTTAGAGACTTTAACCGGGGTATCGATAGAATAGCCAGTGCCCATGACTGGAATATGAAAAGTGTGCGGGCGGTTCAAATGAGCCTCTTTCTTTAGGATTAGTATATATATTTCTCAATTGCCCAAAAGTGCCAATTGCTTTGCGAATTACTATATACTTTTTTATCGCGAAAATCAAGGGGTTTATCAGGAAGGTGGCCTAGGGCGCCCCGACTTTTCGTCGGGGCGCCCTAAAAAGCACAGTTCTTTTTTTGAAATACTCCCGGGTTCCTCGTGATTACCTGTTGATTTACACGACGGTTTGTAATAGAATCTGTTGTCGTTTGGACAGCGTTTCTTAGTAATAATTTTTGGATTAAAATCAGACAGCATGACAAAATCATTTTACAGGAATATCACTAATGAAAGTCTGACAGGAAAAATTTTGGATCAAAAAACCTGTGAGGCCATTTTAAGATCCCGGCAGACCGAAATCCTTCCGCTTGTTAATGCCGCCTACGAAATCCGCAAGAAATACTGGGGTAACGGGGTTACTGTCCACATCATTAACAATCTACAAAACGGCCTATGCTCGGAAGATTGCCATTATTGCGCCCAATCAAAGAGTTCCTGCGCGAAAATAGAAAAATACCCGATGAAAAGCGAAGGCGAGATCCTTCGGGAAGCAAAAATCGCCTATCAATCCGGCACATTCCGCTATTGCATGGTTTCCTCCGGCCGTAGTCCGTCGGAAAAACACGTCGATTACCTGGTAAGCCTGATTAAAAAGATCAAAAAACTTTACCCGATAGAAGTCTGCGTCTCACCTGGAATTCTCGATGAACAATCTATACGGAAACTAAAGCAGGCGGGTCTCAACCGGCTTAATCATAACTTGAACACATCCGCGCGATATTATTCGAAAATCTGCACCACGCACACATTTCAAGACCGCCTCAATACCCTTAAAGTCGCGCGTAAAGCCGGTTTGGATGTCTGTTCCGGCGTTATTTTCGGCATGGGAGAGAGTGTTAACGACATTATCGATTTAGCGCTGACATTTCGCAAATTAGGGGTTGCCTCTATACCGGTTAATTTTCTTCTTCCCATTCCGGGAAATATTTTAAAGGAGCCCAAGAATTTAACGCCCGAATTCTGCCTGCGCATTTTATGCCTGTTTCGATTTCTCAATCCAAAATCCGAGATACGGATTGCGGCCGGCCGCGAAATACACTTGCGCAGCTTGGAAGCAATGGCACTTTACCCGGCCAATTCGTTATTTATGGACGGCTATTTAAACACACAAGGTTCCAACCGGGTCAAAACCCTGCGCATGATTAAAGACGCCGGTTTTACGATTGTTTCCGAGCAGAAGTTGGACGATTTACTTAAAAAAGAATATTCCGCTCAACGCAGTTTTTCCCTCGAAGACAGCGCGGTGCGCATGAAAAGCGCGAAGGATTTACACCCGCAGAAACAGATTTGCTCTTAAGGTTTCAGAAACAGAAGTTTCGTGTTATAATAAACCGTTTTTAAAATACAATTTCAAAAGGGCAAAATAATGGATGTCGAAAATATTGTAATTATCGGTTCCGGCCCGGCAGCGCACGCAGCGGCGATTTATACGGCCCGGGCGAGGCTCGATCCTTTGATGTTTGAAGGTATGCTGGCAGGAGGGGTTGCCGCCGGCGGGCAGTTGACCACGACGACTGAGATAGAGAATTATCCCGGATTTCCCGAAGCAATCAGCGGCCCGGAATTAATGGAAAAAATGCGCCAGCAATCGATGAAATGCGGCGCGCGTATTATAACCGAAACTGTCGAGAAAATTGATTTAAACGTACGGCCTTTTAAGATTTTCTCGGAATCGGGTGCTGTGTCTGCTCGTGCTGTTATTATCGCCACGGGCGCGACCGCCAAACGGCTTAACGTCCCCGGCGAAGAAAAAGTTTGGCAGCGGGGAATTTCCGCTTGCGCGGTGTGTGACGGGGCGCTGCCGATCTTTCGTGATAAAATCGTGGCTGTCGTCGGCGGCGGTGACACGGCAGTGGAAGAGGCGACACACTTAACCAAATACGCCCGAAAAGTAATCGTGCTCGTCCGCCGGGACGCCCTGCGGGCCTCCAAGGCGATGCAGGAACGCCTGCTTGCTAACGAAAAGATCGAAATTATATGGAATACGGTTTTGCTTGAAGCCATCGGCGATAAAATGCTTACCGCGCTTAAAGTCCGCAACGTTAAGACGAATCAGGAAACCATTCTTCAAGTCTCGGGCCTTTTTTATGCCATCGGCCACCAGCCTAATACCGCATTTTTAAACGGCCAGCTGAAAACCGATGAGACCGGTTATGTTGTCACCAAACCCGGAACTACTCAGACCAGCGTTGACGGCGTATTTGCCTGCGGCGATGTGCAGGACAAAATTTACCGCCAGGCCGTTACTGCCGCTGGTTCAGGCTGCATGGCCGCTTTAGATGTCGAGCGGTATTTAGCCGAACATAAATAATCTTTGGTTTTGGCTCCTGAATAAATCTTTCCTATGACAATCAAAGAGAACAAAATCCAACAAGATAAGATTGCTTCTGTCAAGGCCGAATCCTGGAAGATGTTTAATCAGATTTCCGGCCGCTACGATTTATTAAATAAAGTTTTTTCTTTCGGCCTGCAAAAAAGCTGGCGGCGGAAACTAGTAAGATTTTTCCCCCAATCACCGGATTTAAAAGTCCTGGATGTCGCTACCGGTACCGGTGAGGTGTTGTTAACGGCGCTTTCGATGCGGCCGGATATCAAAACCGCCTTTGGGATCGACCTCGCCGATAAAATGCTCGAGATTGCCCGAATAAAAGCACAACAGCAAGAATTAGAGGAGCGGATTACCTTCAGTCACGGTGATTGTAACCAAATTCCGTTTCCCGACAACAGCTTTGATGTGGTGACGATCGCTTTCGGCATCCGTAATATGCCCAATGTCATCGAGGCCTTGAAAGAAATTTTCCGGATCCTCAAACCGGCGGGTTGCATTTTAATTTTAGAATCGTCACTGCCGGAAAACAAATTCATCCGCGGCATTTATCTTTTTTATTTAAGAAATTTTATTCCGGCGCTGGGATTGATAGTCTCAAGAAGTAAGTACGCCTATCGATATCTCAATGAAACAATCGAGGATTTTCCTTACGGAAAAGATTTTTGCAAAATAATGAGCATTGCCGGTTTTAGCAATTGCGAGGCACATCCGTTAACGCTCGGAGTTGTAACCGTATACGAGGGCATCAAAAGCTGACATGAAACTATCTTCCGTTAAAACCTGGGCCTTGGCAATCCGTCCGGATTCTTTGTGTGCCGCCAGCATGCCGGTTGCTATCGGTATCGCCATGGCTTATCGTGATGGCGTGGCGCATTGGCCGTCAGGAATCCTGGCGATGATAGGCGCGGTTTTATTGCAGGTCGGAACCAATCTCACAAACGATTACTGTGACTATAAAAACGGCGTTGATAAGGCTAGTCGTATCGGCCCGGCCAGGGTTGACCACCCTGAGCTGATCACGCCCAAGGCGATGAAAAATGCTATTTTTATCGTTTTTGGAATGGCGTTTTTGGTTTCTATTTATTTGATCATGCGTGGCGGCTGGCCCATTCTTGTAATCGCGGTGCTCTCGATTCTCTGCGGGGCATTGTATACCGCCGGTCCCAGACCGTTGGGGTATATGGGATGGGGGGATGTGCTGGTTTTTCTTTTCTTCGGACCAATCGCAACGGGAGGGACGTACTACGTTCAATCTCATACGCTTAATCCCCTAGCGATGATCGCCGGATGTGGCCCGGGATTGCTGACGGTCGGTATTTTGGTGGTCAATAACCTACGCGATATTGAAGTCGATAGAAAATTCAGGAAACATACGCTGGCGGTTCGTTTCGGCAGGACATTTACGATGTACGAGTATTTCACGGTAGTCGTCGCCGGGTCTCTGGTTCCGGTTGTTTTGTATGTTTTGACTCAGGAGTATCTCTTTTCGCTGGCCGCGGTTTTGACCTGTTTTTTTGTAGTGCCTGCCATAAAAACTGTTTTTTCAAAGACCGACGAGCTTTCTCTGAACGCGGCGCTTGCTCATACCGGGAAAATGGTCGTGCTATACAGCATTCTTTTCTCCATAGGCTGGCTTTTGTAATATAAAAAATTAGATAGTCGGAAGGGCCTATTGATAATAACTATTGACAATTTTATTAAAAGGCGTAGGATTTAATTAAATAAGGCTTATTTTAGCGGATATTGACAGGTTCAATTAACCACTATTAGGGGAGAATACCGTGGGGCAGCGATCTGGCACAGTAACGATGAAGGGGAATCCCTTGACGCTTGAGGGAAGTGAATTGGCTATCGGTCAGCCGGCACCCGACTTTAAGTTGACGGGCAATGATTTGTCCGATGTTGCGTTAAATATGTTTAAAGGAAAAGTTTTGGTCATATCCTGCGTGCCGTCACTGGATACGCCGGTTTGCGACCTGGAGACGAGACGGTTTAATAAAGAAGCTGAGAAACTCGGGAACAATGTCGCGATTTTAACCGTTAGCATGGATTTGCCTTTCGCGCAAAAACGCTGGTGTGGATTAGCCAACGCCACCTGTGTTTTGACCGCGTCCGATTACCGTGACGCGTCATTTGCAAAAGCCTACGGGGTTTTGATTAAAGAATTGCATTTATTAGCCCGCGCGATTTTTATTGTTGACCTTAAAGGCGTTGTGCGCTACATTCAGCTTGTCAAAGAGGTAACAAACGAACCGGATTACAATGCAGTTTTAGATGCGCTAAAGAAAATAGTATAAAGGCAAACAGCAAAGGAGGGCCCCATGGCTCACACACTACCAAAGTTACCTTACGCCTACGATGCGCTTGAACCTTTTATCGATGCCAAGACAGTCGAGATCCACCACGATAAGCATCATCAAACCTACGTGGACAATTTTAACAAGGCGATTGCCGGCAAGCCTGAGTTGGAGGCCAAATCCGCCGAGGATTTGATCGCGAATTTGAATACGGTCCCGGAAGATATCCGCGGGGCGGTGCGTAATCACGGCGGCGGGCATATCAATCACGCGCTCTACTGGAAAATTATCGGCCCTAAGGCAGGAGGAGAGCCGACAGGAGATTTGGCGGAGGCGATCAAGAAGCATTTCGGAAATTTCGCGGCATTTAAGGAGAAGCTTGAGAATGCCGCCAAGACCCGTTTTGGCAGCGGCTGGGCCTGGCTGGTCGTGGATAAAGCCGGAAAGCTCGATGTCACTTCGACCGCCAATCAGGATAGTCCGTTAAGCGAAGGCAAGACGCCGATTTTAACCATCGATGTCTGGGAACACGCCTACTATCTTAAATACCAAAACCGCCGCCCGGAATACATTACTGCGTTTTGGAATGTGATTAACTGGGAGGCTGTGAGCAAGCTTTATAAATTAGCAAAAACTTAAATCTCTGGCGCATAAAAAACCCGTCTCTCTTTTTAGGGAAAGACGGGTTTTTTATGCGCCCCTTGTCCGAGCGCTTTTTAAGTTTGTTCTTTGCCGCGGGTCATAACGATCTTACCCGTGCGCACGATTTCCAGAATACCAAATTTCTTTAATCGGTTTTCAAATTCGTCTAGCTCGGCGGTGCTGCCGGTTTGTTCGATGATAAAGGCCGCATCGGTCATGTCAACGGCATGGGCATGAAATTGAGCCATCAGTTTCTTGATCTGAATCCGTAATGCAGGGGTAGAGCGCACCTTGACCAGCGCCAGTTCCTTTTCGACGGCCTCTTCGGGATTATGTTCGCCGACATGAAGGACATCGATCAGTTTTGATGCCTGTTTGATGATCTGATCCAGTATTTGCGGATTGCCTTGGGCGGTGATGGTCATCCGTGAATAATGGGGATTGACCGTTGCCGAAACGACCAGCGCATCGATATTAAAACCGCGGCGCGCAAACACCGAGGCAATTCGCATGAGAACGCCGGGTTTGTTCGCCACCAGCATGCTGATGGTGTGCCCGCCTTTTGGTGCTTGTGCGGCTGCCGGATTCTTTTCTTTCTTGGATTTTGTTTTAGCCATTATTTAGTTCCTGCCGATTTTCCTTTTACATTCGGCGCTTCGGTGATCATATGATAGGCGGATTTTCCTGCCGGGACCATGGGAAAAACATTATTTTCTTTAATAACGTCCGCGTGAATCAGGCACGGCCCGTCATATTCAACCGCTTCCGTTAAAAGCCGTTCGGCATCTTCGGGCCGTGAAATCTTGATTCCTTTGACTCCGTAGGCCTCGGCTAATTTCACAAAATCAGGATTGCCCTTTAAATCCACGCCCGAGAGCCGGTTGTCAAAAAACAATTCCTGCCACTGGCGCACCATACCTAAATATTTATTTTCAATCACGATGACTTTAACCGGCAATTTATTGACTGCGGCTGTGGCCAGTTCCGAGCAGGTCATCTGAAAACCGCCGTCCCCGACAATGGCCACTACTAAATCCTTAGGCCTGCCGAATTGCGCGCCGATAGCGGCGGGAAAACCAAAACCCATGGTTCCTGCTCCACCCGAGCTGATCCAGTGGCCGCAGTGATCGGTCAGGTAAAATTGCGCCGCCCACATCTGATGCTGGCCCACGTCGGTTGTAATGACCGCTTTTCCCTTGGTGACCTTATAGAGCGTATCGATCACGCATTGGGGCGTTAAGCCTTTTTCGTTACTGTAATGCAGCGGAAATTCTTTTTTATAGAAATTGAGTTCTTTTAGCCATTCTTTTGTGTCCATCGGCCCGACGTGCTTAATTAGTTCTTCCAAGACCAACCGGGCATCGCCGATAACGTTGATATCGGCCTGTACGATCCTGCCGATCTCGGCCGGGTCCACATCCACGTGAATTTTCTTGGCGCCAATACAGAATTCTGCGTTATTTCCGTTAATGCGGTCATCCCAGCGCGAACCGATAGAAAAGATGAGATCGCAGCCGGTTAGGGCCTTGTTGGCATAAGCGGTTCCGTGCATGCCCAGCATCCCTAAAGAGAGGGGATGGGTTTCGGGAAACGCGCCTTTGCCCAAAAGGGTGTTGGTCACCGGCGCCTGCAATTTTTCGGCGAGCTGGCGCAGGATCTTATCCGCCCGGGAAATAACCGCCCCGTGGCCCACGAGAAGCAAAGGCTTTTTGGAATTTTTTAGAAGCTTGGCAATTTTTAAAATATCTTTTTGATTGCCGGTTGTCTCAAATTTATATCCGGGCAAATCCATTGCCGGATCCAGCGAAATTCCCGTAAAAGGTCCCGAGGTAACATCTTTAGGCAAATCAATCAACACCGGCCCCGGGCGTCCGGTATTGGCAATATGGAATGCTTCCTTGATAATGCGAGGGAGATCATTTGTATTTTTAACCAAATAACTGTGTTTGACAATCGGGAGGGTAATGCCGAAAATATCGGCTTCCTGGAAGGCGTCTTTACCCAGCAATCCGGTCGTGGTCTGCCCGCAAAGGACGAGCAAAGGCACTGAATCCATATGGGCGGTCATAATGCCGGTCACGGTATTGGTAGCCCCGGGCCCGCTGGTCACGACCACGACCCCGGTCTTACCAGTGGCGCGGGCATAACCGTCGGCCATGTGCACGGCGCCTTGTTCATGGCGCACCAGGATATGTTTGATTTTGGAATTAACCAAAGCATCAAAGACAGGAATGACCACGCCGCCGGGGATCCCAAACATGTATTCCACGCCGTGGTTTTCGAGGCATTTGATCAGCGTCTCAGCGCCGTTCATCGTTTTTTTATTTTGTTGTGCCATGGGTTTTAAATTCTTTTTTAAAATAATATTGATATCCCTCGTCGCTCTTGCTCCTCGGGATTGAACCGTCGGGTAGGGTGGTCAAAAAGCACCCCGACGGTTCAAATAATTTAACACGAACACAAGGATGATGCAAGTTTTTTGTTGAATCAAGCTGCCGGAGTAATCAAACCGCAGGCTTGAATTTTGCCTAAAATTGGTATATTATGTACACCCTACAGGACGAAACCATGATTGGAATACACAAAGAATCTTTGCCTTCTGATGCGCGCCCCAAGGCCGTCGGCCTTATTTCCGGAGGCCTGGACAGTATTCTGGCTGCGAAGGTTATTAAAGACCTAGGGGTTGAGGTCCACGGGCTTTATTTTTCCATGCCCTGGGGATGCGGAAATAAGGAAAAAGCGCTGGCAATGGCCGGCAATCTGGGAATTCAGCTTGAGGTTATTGAACTTGGCGAGAGTTTCTTGGAGGTCGTCAAAAAACCAAAGCACGGGTACGGCTCAGCCTTAAATCCTTGTGTCGACTGCAAAATCCACATGCTGATCCGGGCGCGCCAGCACATGGAAAATATCGGCGCTGCCTTTGTTTTTACCGGCGAGGTTTTAGGCCAGCGGCCGATGTCGCAGCTAAAGCAAAGCCTGGCCATCATTGAAAAAGAATCCGGGTTGACCGGCAGGCTTTTAAGGCCGTTAACCGCCCAGGTTTTGGAACCCACCATCTCAGAGAAAGAGGGGCTCGTTGACCGCAGCAAACTTCTTTCGATTTCCGGCCGTTCCCGAAAAGAACAGATTAGTCTGGCAGAAAAATATGGCATTAAAGATTATCTCCAGCCCGGCGGCGGCTGCCTTTTAACCGACAAGAATTTCGCCCGGCGCATGAAAGATGCCTTTAAACACGGCCACCGGGATTTAAACGACGTCACCAGCTTAAAATGGGGCCGGCACTTTAGGATTTCAGAGAATTTTAAGGTCATCTTGGGCCGCGACGAACCGGAAAATAATATCCTGCGCCAAAACGCACATGCCGAAGATTATATTATTGAACCTGTCAATAAACTCGGGCCAACGGCCGTATTAAAAGGGAAAAACCCAGACCCTGAAGTCTTACGTATTGCCGGCGGGCTGGTCCGGGAATTTTCCAAGAAACATAAAACATCAAACGCCGAAGTCGACTACTGGCAAGTGAATCACAAGGACGCGGTCAGCCGTATCAAGGCTGCGTCTTTAACCGAAGAACAGATTGACGGGATGAGGATTTAGTTAAGGATGTTTCGGTAACGGTTAAGGTTAGGATGCCCGTATCGGTCACGTTTAACGGTTAGGTAAAAAACCGAAAGACGTAACCGATAAACGATACGGGCTTCGCAACCCTAACCGAAAAACGTTACCAATTTGAACTCTATATTTCGTACATCAGAAAAGAGGACCTATGGTTACCAAACAATTTAAGGAAATCACCGCTGCCCAACTCTACAAAAAATTAAAGAATGTCCGTATCGGCGGAACCGTTTGCCATTATTCGCTTAAGAAATGTCAGGAATATACGCCGTTGATTAATGCGATCAACCGTTTAAAACAGGAAAAAAATGCCGTTATTTTGGTTCATTCTTATGTCAGCCCCGAAATCGTTTACGGGGTGGCGGACTTTGTCGGCGATTCCTACGCCTTAAGCAAAGACGCGATGAATACAACCGCGGACACGATTGTTTTTGTCGCGGTTAAATTCATGGGCGAAACCGCCAAGATTTTAAATCCCAAAAAGCAAGTTTTAATGACCGCGCCCGAAGGCGGCTGCACTTTGGCAGATGCTATCACCGCCGCGCAAGTAAGACGTCTGCGCAAAAAATTCCCCAAGTATACATTCGTCTGCTACATCAACACCACCGCCGAGGTTAAGGCCGAATGCGATGTCTGCGTCACCTCGTCCAACGTTTACGAGATTGTCGCGAATATTCCCAACAAAAAGATTTATTTTTTGCCGGATAAATACATGGGGGATAATTTGCGCTATGAAATGCGCCACCGCGGCATCAGAAAAGATGTCCAGTTTTTTAACGGCACCTGCTACGTCCATGAGGACTACACGCCGGACCAGATCTTTCAAATTCGCACCGAATATCCAAACGCCAAAATTGTCAGCCACCCCGAGTGCGCGCCGGAAGTCTGCGCCAACTCGGATTTTGTCGGGAGCACTGCCCAGATCCTCGATTACATGTTCAAAAGCCGCTCCAAAGAATTCCTGATGCTGACCGAATGCGGCCTTTCCTCGCGCCTGCAAGTCGAGGTGCCGCACAAAAAACTTGTCGGCTCCTGCACGTTGTGCAAATATATGAAGTCCAATACCCTGGAAGACATTTTGCGGGTTTTAAAAAATCCGGCCAGGCGCGACATTATCACTGTCAAGGAAAGTGTCCGCCGTCGGGCGCTTAAATGTGTCCAGGCGATGTTTACCTATACAAAAAAGGGTAAATAAACATTATGAAGTTTGTGCGCATCTTTCTTTGTTTTTTGGTCGTGGGCGCAGTTTCCGCGCAAGGAAATTTAATCCGAGCCCAAGAACAAGGCGCACAATCTGCAGAGCTTACCCTTTCTCAATCCGTCCAAAAAGTTGTTGAGCATTTTCCCCAATTAAAATCGGAAGAATACGCGCTTTTAGCCGCCAAGGCCTCTCAGAGTGAGGCCCGTTCGGGTTATCTGCCCCGTCTGGGGCTGGATGCCTCGGCAGTGAAAAGTGATGATCCGGTTACTGTTTTTAGCTCGCTCTTAAAGCAAAACCAATTTACATCCGCCAACTTCGAAACTTCAACGTTAAACCAGCCATCAGCTTTGACTAATTACCAGACCGCACTGGAACTTTCGTTACCGGTTTTTACCGGATTTCAGAATGAAGGAAGGGTGCGTAGTGCCGGTCTTGCCGTCAAAGCTTCTCAATCCTCGAAAGAAAATTACGAGCAACAGGCTATTTTGACTGCAATCTCAACCTACATCCAGATACTTTCTTTGGATAAAACTCTTTCGCTTGTGAACCGGACTATCACCCTGGGCGAAGAGGCGATTAAGGAAGCGGATAATTTGAAAGAGAAGGGAATGGTTTTAGGCTGCGATTATTTAACCGCGCGGGCGATTTTGTCGCAGATGAAGCAAATGCGAGAGAAAATCCTCGCCCAGCAGGAGGCGGTACGCGGTTCGCTGAATATTCTCATGGGCACGGACATTAACAGCACTTTTTCTTTGCAGAGGTTAACGCCGCCGGAAGATTTTCCTGCTTTTGACCGCAAGGCCTTGCTTAAAGATTCACTGGAACTGCGTAAAGACCGTGAGGCGGCGCAATATCATTTGAGCCTTGCCGAATCCGAGCTTGAACGCGAGCGCAAAGATTGGCTGCCTAAGGTCGATGCCTTTGCCCGGGCCGAGACCAACACCCACAATTTCGACGAGAACGGCAATAATTACACCGTGGGAATGCGCATGCATATGGATATCTTTGAGCCGCCTTTTTCATCGCGGGTTGAGCGTTCTTCTGCCGAGGCCAAACGCTACCGGGCGCTTGTTGACCAAATTGACGACGCCATCAGCGACACGCTTGTCCAGGCCTTGGCCGAATATGAGTCCCAGAAAAAAATAATTCCGCTTAATCGTCAGTCGGTTACCGATGCCCAGCAGGCTGCCGGTTCGATAGGAGAGTTGTATAAAGCCGGCAAACGCACCATCGCTGATTTGCTCAAAGCCCAGGCCTACAAATTAGAATTGGAAAATTCTTATTGGAATAGCCGCTACAATACTTATCTGGGTTACGTAAAATTATTCTTTCTCTCCGGCCGCCTTGATGAAATGGCGGTTAAGGACTTGGAAAAAATTCTCCTTCACGATACGGTAGAGGCGAATTTATGAAAATTGCCGGCGCAATCGCCAAAACATTTATTGATTCCCGCCTAACCCTGCTTTTAATTATCGCGACTCTTCTTCTGGGGGTTTTTGCTGTTATCCAGCTGCCGCGCGAAGAAGAGCCCCAGATATCCGTGCCGTTTATGGATATCTTTATTGAATTTCCCGGGGCGACCACCAAAGAAGTCGAAACCCGTTTAGTCGAACCGTTCGAGCGGAAACTTTGGGAAATCCCAAAGGTTGAATACCTCTATTCGACCGCCCAGCCCAATGGTGCCATGATCATCGCCCGGTTCGAAGTGGGCACCGACGAAGAGCAAAGCCTGGTGAATCTGTACACAAAGATATTTGCCAATCTGGATATCTTGCCGCCCGGCGCCAGCCAGCCTTTGATTAAACCGCGCACCATTTATGATGTTCCGATTTTGGCTTTGACGTTTTCGTCGGAAAATAAAAGCGCGGTTGAGCTCCGTCATATTGCCGCCGAGGTCCGCCGTGAAATTAGCTCTATCCAAAATGTTTCCGAGACAACGTTAATCGGCGGACACCGGCGCACCTTTCAGGTTTTCTTTGACGCGGATAAATTAAACCGGCATTCTTTAACCCCGCTGGCTTTAAGTAATCTCGTTCAGCGCGCCAACAAAAAGAACCCGGCGGGGCTGATTAATCAAAAGGAATCGGTACTTGCGGTGGAGTCGTCCGGTTTTATTCAAAGCGCGGATGAGCTTAAGAAATTGGTTGTCGGGATCTCTCAGGGCAATCCGCTTTATTTAGGTGATGTTGCCGAAGTTATTGACGGGCCGGATGATAACGAAAGTGACGTCACGATTACTTTCGCGGGAACTGATTCAAAAAATGCCAAACCGATCCCCGCGGTTACCTTAAGCATTTCCAAAAGAAAAGCCACCAATGCCATTCAAGTCGTAGACCAGGTTTTAGAAAAGGTTAAAGCGCTTAAAACCACCATCATTCCCAATGACGTTACCGTTACCACCACCCGCAACTACGGAAAAACAGCCGAAGAAAAATCTAATGAGCTTTTGTTTCATATGTTTCTGGCAACTCTTTCGGTGACTTTGCTGATCGCCTTTGCCTTAGGAAAGAGAGAGGCATTGGTTGTTTTTATCGCCATTCCGGTAACGTTGGCGCTGACATTGTTAATTTATTTTCTTTTTGGCTACACCTTAAACCGTATTACCCTGTTCGCGCTTATTTTTTCAATCGGTATTCTGGTTGATGACGCGATTGTGGTCGTGGAAAATATTCACCGCCACCATATCCTTTATAAGGATAAGAGCCTGATTCAAAACGCGATTGAGGCCGTCGATGAGGTAGGCAACCCCACGATTTTAGCGACGTTCGCGGTTATTGCCGCGATTTTGCCTATGGCCTTTGTCCGGGGGTTAATGGGCCCGTACATGCGGCCGATTCCGGTGGGCGCGTCGATGGCCATGCTTTTTTCGCTGGGGGTTGCGTTTATTGTTTCGCCCTGGGTTTTTTACCGGCTACTAAAAACATTTCCGCCAAAAGATACCGGGCATAAAGAGGGGACAGGCAAGCTTGACCAGGTTTACCGCACGACCATGCGCAATCTTTTGGAAAATAAAAAGGCGCGGCGCAATTTCTTTTTGATGATCGCGCTATTGATCACGGCGAGTCTTTCTTTGGTCGTGTTTAAAGCGGTGGTGGTTAAAATGCTTCCCTTTGACAACAAAAACGAGATCCAGGTGATTATCAACATGCCCGAGGGAACCTCTTATGAAAAAACGCGGCTAGTGGCTAATGAAACAACGAAGGCGCTTTTAAGCGTCCCTGAAATTACTGATATTGAAACCTATTCAGGGGCGGCTGCGCCTTTTAATTTTAACGGCCTTGTCCGGCATTATTATCTGCGCAGCCGCCCCTGGCAAGCGGATTTGCAAATTTCCCTTAAAGATAAACATCACCGCAAGCGCCAAAGCCACGCCATTTCAAAAAGTATCCGTCCGCTGGCGCAATCGGTTGTTCAAAAATACGGAGGCCGGGTGCAGATTGCCGAAGTCCCGCCGGGCCCGCCGGTTTTGGCAACGCTTGTCGCCGAAGTTTACGCGCCCGATCTATCCCAGCAAACTGATCTTGCCGCCAAGGTTTTAAACGTCTTTGAAAATGCGAAAGGTGTTACCGACACCGACACTTACGTTCAAAAAGAATACGCGAAAAAGAGTTTTATCATCAATAACGAAAAAGTGACCCTTAACCGCATTGCCTCTTCGGAAATCACCCAGACACTTGCCATGGCGCTTAACGGCACCACGGTTGATATTGCCCATATCGAAAGCGAACCCGAACCGGTTGACATCCGCTTGCGCCTACCGGAAAACAGCCGTAACAATATCAACACCTTGCGCAATTTAACCCTTTTAAACCATTACGACCATCCGATCATGGTCAGTGAGCTCACAACCGAACTCGACAGCGCCCAGGAGCGCGCCATTTATCATAAAAATTTAAAACCCGTAACCTACGTAACCGGCGATTTGACTGGGCGCCTCGAAAGCCCGGTTTACGCGATGCTGGGGATGACCAAGGCGCTAAAAAATATTTCCCAAAACAATCAGCCGCTGACTATTCACTGGAATCACCAGCCCGAACTATTGGATAAACCCGCCATCAAATGGGACGGGGAATGGCAAATTACCTTTGAGGTGTTCCGCGACCTGGGAATCGCTTTTGCCGCGGTTTTAATTTTGATTTATGTTTTGGTGGTGGGCTGGTTTCGTTCATTCACCGTGCCTTTGGTTATCATGGCGCCAATTCCTTTAACTTTGGTCGGGATTTTGCCCGGACATCTTTTGTTCGGCGCGTTCTTTACCGCGACATCCATGATCGGTTTTATTGCCGGGGCGGGTATTGTGGTCAGGAATTCCATTATCCTGGTTGATTTTATCGAACTGCGCTTAAAACAAGGGATGCCGCTTGAAGAAGCGGTTATCGATGCCGGCGCCACCCGTTTTCGGCCCATGCTTTTAACCGCGGCCGCGGTCATGGTCGGTTCCGCGGTTATTCTCTTTGATCCAATCTTTCAGGGCCTGGCTATATCGCTTATGACCGGAGAAATTGCCTCGACCTTTTTATCGCGTACCTCAGTGCCAGTGTTGTATTACATATTGAGAAGAAAGAGAGCATAAAATGAGTATTCAGTATTTAAAACCATCGCGTAAACCCTGGGCATTTTTTATCGCATGGATCATTTTCCTTGCGTTTGGGGTGAGCCAATTCTTTTACATCCGTTCATTCGGGGGTATCTATTCGGCAAACATATTGCTTTCTATATATTTAGCTTTTCTTATCTGGGGATGCGTGCGCATTGTCAGACCCAAAGATAATAAATATCTCCTGCTCCATAGTGTCGTGCTATTTCTGCTTATGCCTTTGATGTACGGCCCTGTCCGAAGGACTTTTCTAGAAGAGCTAACTCCGCCACTCAGGGATGCTGGCGATACTTTTGAAATAAATTCACCGTCTCTTAATAAGCACATACGATAAATTCTGGCAACAGGATTTAAAAAGTAGTATTGGTTAGAATTTATAATACAAAAGGAGGAATTTATGATAGATCGTTATCTTCGCGGCATTGCCGGAACCTTTGTTCTCATAAGCGTCTTGTTGGCGGCTAACGTTGACCAGCGCTGGCTGTGGTTTACCGCTTTTGTTGGGCTTAATCTTTTCCAGTCCGCCTTCACCAGCTGGTGCCCGATGATGTGGATTTTGAAGAAAGTGGGAGTAAAATAGCTGTCAGCCATCAGCTGGCTGCTGAAAGCTGATGGCGGATAGCATTTAAAGGAGAGGTATGGACCCAAAAAGGATTTTAATCGTCGACGACGAGGAAGACGTTTTAAAAGTGCTGGAGAAACGGCTTTTGGATGCCGGCTATGCCGTGCTTAAAGCCAAAAACGGAAAAGAGGCGATTGCCGTAACTCGCCGCGAGCACCCCAATCTGGTATTGATGGACATCAATATGCCGGAAATGGGCGGCAGTGAGGCAGGAGAAATCTTAAAGAAAGACCCGGACACAAAAGATATTCCCATTCTGTATTTGACCTGTCTGGTCACAAAGGACGAAGAAAAGAAAGAAAGCCATGCCATCGGCCGTAATTTTTTTATTGCCAAGCCTTTTGAATCCGCCGAGCTGTTGGAGCAGATAAAAGCGCATCTTTCTTCTAAGGATAATCCCGGGACCAAGAAGGTTCCGGGCGCCTAAAAGGGGTTGGGGGATAGCGGTTACGGTTAGGGTTAAGAGGCCCGTATCGGTATTCGGTAACGTCTTTCGGTAAAAGCCGTAACCCTAACCGACAAACGATACCGGCCTCGTTACCGTAACCTTAACCAAAAACCGAGCGAAAAACTCCAGGCATTAAAAATTAAACTTCACGAAAGGAGCAACAAATGATTATTCTGGTCAAAATAGTCGGAATCCTGATTATGGCGCTAGGGCTGATGATTTTTGTTTCGCCCGAGTTCACCCAAAAACTCTTCGCCTTCTTTAAGGACGGAAAAAAAATTTACTACGCCGGGGTTTTCCGCAGCGTCGTGGGGCTTATCCTTATTTTGGGTTCCGGCGAAAGCCTGGTGCCCTTAGCGGCCATTGCCCTGGGGCTGATGTTTTTAGTCAGTGGAATCGCCGTATTCGCTTCGGATACGGAAAAGCTAAAAGCCTTTATTGAATCCTACAGCCAAATGCCGGCTTTAGTTATTCGTTTGCTGGGTCTCGTGGCGACATCGTTTGGGATCTTAGTATTCGCCATATTTTAGAATAAGTTTACCCGGGAGATTCCTGTTATGTCATTAGAAATCACGGAAACCCTGCAGCGCTACAGCACTTTGATTCCGCCTCTGTTATTCAGTATCGTGTTGTTATCTATCATGCTGCCGCGAATAATCTCTGATCACCGCCGGACCGCTCAGGCGCTTAAGGTGCTCGCCGATTACCTGCAGGGAACTATTCCCCGGTTTTCCCTATATTCGTGTGTCAGTGGAAAATTCCAGGAGCTTGAAGTAAATATTGCGCTAATCCCTGCGCAAAAAAGCACGCCGTCTTGTCTGAGGATATCCGCAGTTAAAAGTTCGCAATTAAAGCTGAGAATTTACAGAAAAAATCCTTTAAGCTTTCTTCTTGGAACGATTGGGGTTGGAAGCAAGGTTACGACCGGCGATGAAACGCTGGATAAGGAATTTGCGATCTTCTCGAATGACCCGTCTCACGCCACAGCCTATCTTATGAATGTAAAAAACGCTCTTACGGAATTATGTGCCCTGGGATTTGAGGCCGCTTTTCTTACCGGCAAGAAAATCGTAATTGAAAAAAAGAATTATCATTTGGAAGCCGACCTTGCGCAGCCAATGATAGAAACGGTTCTTTCGCGTTTAAGCCTGCTGTCTTCCCGGCTGCCTTTTTAAGCAGGTACTCGGGATCGGCAATCAAAAGGATAATTAAAAATGCTTAACCTAAAATCGGTAAAAACCCAACTTGTCCTTTTTCTTGTCTGCTTTGCGATCTTTTTATCGTTCAAAGACAAAGACACTGCCTTTCTGCTCATGACTGCTATCGCCGTCCTCTCGGCGGTTTTGACAGAATCCTGCATCGGATACTTTAAGACAAAGACCTTTAGAATAGCCGAGAGCGCGATTATCGCCGGGCTCATCGTGGGCTACGTGCTTTCCAGCGATGGGCCATGGTGGTGGTTTACATGCGCCGCGGCGCTGGCCATCGTGTCAAAAAACCTTATTCATTTAGGGGGAAAACATATTTTTAACCCGGCGGCGCTGGGAATATTTATCACACTCATTGTGTTTGACGCCTCGACACAATGGAAAGGAACCTATCTTTGGCCGGTTCTGCTACCGGCGGGGATTTATTTTATATACAAACTAAAGAAAACAGAGGTGATGATCGGCTACGGAATTATTTTCCTTTTGCTATTTTGGGGGCAGGCGGCTTTGCAGGGGGTTCCTCTGGTCGATATTTTTGGCTACTTGAGCTATTTTTATGTTTTTATTATGGTGATAGAACCCAAAACAACACCGGCAAAACCGGTGCCGAAGCTGCTGTTTGGCGGTTGCCTTGTCGGGCTTATCTTTATTTTAACCGAAATGGGGGTTAACTTTGACGTGGAGCTTTTTAGCCTGCTGGTAATGAATTTAACCGTACCGTTTTTAAGCCAATTAACCCAAAGAAAGAGAGGCTCATTATGAAAAAATTAACCGCATTTTTAATTTTCCTGATTTTTCTTTGTGCCGTATCCACGGCCTACGCGCATCCGCCTTCGGAAATCAAAATCACTTTTGACCCGAACACTAAAATCCTTACCGCGGTCATTATGCACAGTGTGAGCAATCCCTTAAGCCACTACATTGGAAAAGTGGATATCGGATTAAACGGCACAGAAATCGCCAGTCTGAATTTTTCGCGACAGGAAAATAACCAAAGCCAGACCGTTACCTATACGATGCCTGATGTTAAAAAGAGCGACGTGATTTTTGTGGAAGGCTACTGCAATATCAGCGGAAAACTCAAGAAAGAAATCACGGTCGAAAAAGAATCTACGCCCGATTGCGGAAAATAACCGGTTCAGCGACTAAGGAGATTGCTATGCATCCCACAAAAGCCTACGCGGCAAAAGCGGCCAAAGTGCCCTTGGGGCCTTTTGAAATCAACCGGCGTGATGCCGGACCCAATGATGTGGCAATTGATATCCATTATTGTGGGGTGTGCCATTCGGATATTCACCAGGCGCGGGATGAGTGGGGAGGGTCAATTTTTCCCATGGTCCCGGGCCACGAGATTGCCGGAAAAGTAGTTTCGGTCGGGCCAAAGGTAACAAAATTTAAAGCCGGCGAGACGGTAGGCGTGGGATGTCTGGTTAATTCCTGCCGCGGCTGCCCTGACTGCAAGGAAGGGTTGCAGCAATATTGCCCGACGCCGGTTTGGACCTATAACGGCTTGGAAAGAGACGGCAAAACCCCGACCTATGGCGGGTATTCGACTAGAATTGTGGTTGACGAGGATTTTGTCCTTAAAATTCCGACTAACCTTTCGCTGGACGCAGCCGCGCCGCTGCTGTGCGCCGGGATTACCACCTACTCGCCGCTGCGCCATTGGCAGGCGGGCAAAGGCAAAAAGGTGGCGGTTTTAGGTCTCGGCGGCTTGGGGCACATGGCGGTTAAGATTGCCTCGGCCATGGGTGCGGATGTCACGGTCCTCAGCCATTCCTTAAAAAAGAAAGAGGACGCCCGGCGGCTGGGCGCGAATGAATTTTTTGCGACATCTGATGAGAAAACATTTCAGAAACTGGGCCGCCACTTTGATTTGATTCTAAACACGGTTTCGGTTGAGTTAAACTGGAATCAATATCTCGGGCTTCTGAATCGAGACGGATCACTGGTGCTTTTAGGCGTTCCGGAAAAATCTCCGACTGTGGGGGCGTTTAGCCTGATCGGCGGCCGCCGGCATCTGACCGGTTCGCTAATTGGAGGTTTACCCGAGACCCAGGAAATGCTCGATTTTTGCGGGAAACATAATATTGTCTCGGATATCGAACGGATTCCCATTCAGAAAATCAACGAGGCCTACGAGCGGGTCATTAAAGGCGACGTGCGTTACCGCTTTGTGATTGATATCGCGTCGTTGAAATAAAAATTTAGGCTAGGGGCAGTCCCCGAACGGGGACTGCCCCTTTCTTTAAGCAGGAGAACAGTAATGATAAGAAATCTTACACCTAATCTTATGGTCAAGGATGTCAACAAATCGGTGGCGTTTTATTTGGACGTGCTCGGATTTAAATTTATTATGGGCGTGCCGCAGGGCTCCCGGGATATTCTGACCAACTTTGAGGCCGGCCGCAAACTCGACCATTCTTTAGTTAGATCCGGCACGGTTGAATTTATGTTTCACGCGACTTTTGCCGAAGAATTTCCGGAGTTTAAAGGAAAAAGTCCAAACGCAAGCCTGTCGATTTACATCGTGGTCGAGGACGTGGAGAAGTTTTACTTGGAAGTTAAAAATAAAAACAAGTGCCCGATTTACAAAGATCTCCATACTCAATGGTACGGCATGAAAGAATTTTACATTAAAGACCCGGACGGCTATATTTTAGGTTTTGCACAAAGAGCTTAAAACAAAAGTTATACAAAAAAGGAGGGATCGATGGGGAAAAAGGCTAGGGAAATCGTTGAATTGGATTTAAAGGACCTGATTAAGGATTTAAACCGTGCGTATTGCGACGAGTGGCTCGCGTTTTACGCCTGGTGGTATATGGCACAAGCGGTTGAGGGCAAAGGCTATGAGGATATGGCCGAATTCTTGGACAAGATCTCAAAAGATGAATTAGAACATGCCAAAGAAGTGGCAGAGCGGATTATCGAACTCGGCGGGATGCCGGTCAATTCCTTGAGTGCCATTGAAAAAGGCGCTAACAATCCGTATCCCGGCGTCATGAAAAATCTCGCGGACTATGACGAGATTATCAAGCTGGTCCTGGAGGCTGAGGCCGGCGCCATTGAGGTTTATAATAAGATTGCCAAAAAGACTTTTGGCAAAGACCACGATACCTATCAACTGGTGACGCACATTATGGGTGAGGAAATAACTCACGAGGAGATGTTTGAGAACTTAAAGACGAAATAGCCGGTTGACTGAAAACGGGAATTAAAAAACCGTTTAAGAAAAAAAGGGGGGCGACCCGCAGGGTCGCCCCCCAAAATCTTTTATTTACCGTATAATCCGGAAGTTTTTTATTGCGCCGCATACATCGACGCGCACTCGCTTAAGAAATCCCGCAGGCGCTGCTCGATTTCGCCCGCGTTCGTCATCTGCATCAATTCATGCCGCAATTTTCCGATATGCGACAGATTGTGCAAATAGCCCGCGTAATGCTTACGAAAACCCACCACCCCGTCCCGGGGGCCTTTGTACTTCACTGATAGATGAAGGTGCTCGATGCACTTGTCAAACTTTTCCTGAATGGTCGGCTGGGGCAGATATTGGCCGGTTTTTAAGAAATGTTTTGTCTGAAGAAAAATAAAAGGATTAATGATCGCGCCGCGGCCGATCATCACCGCGTCGCAGCCGGTTTCAAACATACGCTGGGCGTCTTCGGGCGCGTAAATATCGCCGTTACCGATTAACGGAATATTGATCGATTTCTTAATCTTTTCCAGCCACGTCCAATCAGCCTTGCCGCTATAGCCTTGCGTACGGGTGCGGCAGTGAACGGTCAAGGCCTTGGCACCGGCTTGCTCAACCATCTTGGCGACATCGAGAATAACAATATTTTTTTCATCCCATCCTAATCGGGTTTTTACTGTGACCGGTATCTTGACCGCTTTAACGATCGCTTTGATGATTGTTTCCATCTTGGGCAGGTCTTTTAAAAGCGCGGCGCCTTCTCCTCGCGAGGTAAAACTCCTGATCCAGCAGCCCGCATTGATATCGATAAATTCCGGATTGGCGGCTTCAACAATGCGGGCGGCATTTTCCATGGAGGCAGGCACGGCACCAAAGATTTGAATACCGATGGGGCGTTCTTCATCGAGGATGACGATTTTATGCAGAGTCTTTCGGACATCGCGGATCAGGGCTTCACTGCTGGCAAATTCCGTGACCAGCATATCCGCGCCCAGGCGCTTACAAATGAGACGAAAAGGCGTCTCGCTGACGTCTTCCATGGGCGCTAAAACCAGCGGTTTTTCGATCTTGACTGAACCTATATTCACATCCACTCCTTCTGTAAAAGCGTACCCATTATATCCTTTTTTCTTCAGTATGCAAGTCTGTCGAATTTTGATATACTGTCTTTAATTATGCCAAATCGCGTCGCATTTTATACGTTAGGTTGCCGCCTGAATCAGTCCGAAACAGCAAGTTTAGAGCGCAGTTTTCAGGCGCAGGGCTACCGGATTGTCGATTTTGGCGCTTCTGCCGATATCGTCGTGGTTAATACCTGCACTGTGACTGAACGGGGGGACGCGGATACGAGGCGGCTGGTCAATAAAATCAACCGCGTGAATCCCAAGGCCCGGATAGCCTTGATCGGCTGCCAGGCGCAGATACAAAAAGAGCAATTGGCAAAACTTCCCAATGTCCGCTTTGTCGTCGGCAATGCCCGTAAAATGGATTTGCCCGTCATTCTAAGGGATGTCCAATCCACCGACTCGGATAAGTCCGCGCAGATTATTGTCCCGGCAATTCCCAGGACAAGTTTTACCCAAGCCGTTGCCGGCATCGATCGTCACCACACCCGCGCCAATCTTAAAATCCAGGACGGGTGTGATTTCTTTTGCAGTTTTTGCGAAATACCGTTTGCCCGAGGCCGGGCCCGCAGCCGGGTCTTTGATAATATCTTCACAGAGGCCCGTGTTTTAGTTGAGGCCGGGCACAAAGAATTGGTTTTAACCGGAATTAATCTCGGGGCCTACCGCTACCAGCAAAAGACAATTTTGGATGTTTTGGATAAATTAGATAAAATCGACAACTTAGAACGCATCCGAATATCATCTATTGAACCGACCACTATTCCTTTTGAACTTATTAAACGAATGGGCAAGACAAAACTTTGCCGCTATCTGCACATTCCTTTAGAAAGCGGCAGCAATAGCGTCCTAAAGGCAATGCGTAGAAAATATACCACACAGGAATTTGCCGATTTTATCACCCGCTCCCGCCGGGCGGTGCCGGGGCTGTGCATTGGGACGGATGTCATGGTCGGATTTCCGGGAGAGAGTGAGAAGTGTTTTAACGAAACCTTTGAATATCTGAGCAATTTACCCGTAAGCTACTTTCATGTTTTTAGCTATTCCGACCGCACCCTGAATAAAAGCCGTACCTACGCCGATAAGGTTCCCCATAATATTATTCAACAGCGCAGCCAGGCGTTACGAAACCTCGGCCAGCAGAAGCGACGTATCTTTATGGAAAGCCTGCTGGGAACCAGGCAAAAAGTTTTATTCGAACAAAAAAAGGATGGCCTTTGGACCGGGTTAACCGACAATTACGTCCGGGTTAAGGCGGGTTCACAGAAGAATTTGCGTAATCAGCTTTTATCCGTTTCTCTAAAACAGATCAGCGGCCAGGCTATCACCGGATGCCTTGCGCCGAAATTAACGGGCACCGGAAAGAAACTTCGTTAGCTTCAATCGCCGCTTTTACGCGGCGGACACAGGAGAAAAGAATGAAAAAATTTTTATTGATTATAACGGCAACAGTTATTTTAGGATTTTATCTTAACACGACGCTTGTCCACGGCGCCGGTGCTGTCGCAGCGCGGAAAAAACGGGCCGCCATGCAGGGCGGTATACCGCCGGAGGTTCAACAGCAAATTCAGCAGCAGCTTCAACAGCAATTGCAAGACCAGGGAGTCCGTCAGCAGCTCGAGCAGCAGGTTCGCCAAAAGGTCGGCTCTCAGCCCAATCAGGGGCAGCCGCATATGACCTTAAACCTTAAATCAATTGATCAGCCTGCCGCGCCTCAAGCAACCCAGCCGCAAGCCGCGCCACAGCCTGTCCCCCAAGTCTTGACTTCGTCGGGGCCGCAAGCGGGATACCCCCAGATTGCCCAAAATAATTTTGCGTTCGATCCCAGTCAAGGCGGCGAAATTGAATTCGATGACTTAATGACGCTCTTGCGAGTTTCCAGCGAAATCTGGGAACAGGTCGTTGATCAGGAAGTTAAGGTCATGATTGTCGCCAAATATGTCGAATTATACCGGCAAAACCGCATCGTGATTACCAAGCCGTCCGCTTACTATGTGATGCGCATTGACCAGCTTGCACAGGAAAATCCGACGCTTCTTAATAATCCCTTTGATAAAGTTTTGCTGATTGCCGCGGTCATGGACTATGATTTTAACAACGGGACCAACAAAGATTCTCTTGCCTATCAGGTTTTGGGGCCGCAGCTTTATCAGCAAAATAAACAACGGTTGGGCATGAAATAAGGGAGTATGCAGAAAAAGTGAAAAACAAATATATCCTGGCCATTGATCAAGGCACCACCGGTTCACGGGCATTCATTTTCGACACCAAGGGAAAAATTGTATCCAGCGCTTACCGGGAATTTAAACAGTATTTTCCCAAGCCCGGCTGGGTCGAGCACGACGCCGAAAAAATTTGGCAGTCCTGTTGCACCACCATCCACCAAGCCCTAGCCAAAGGTAAAGTTCATTCTAAAAACCTTATCGCCATCGGTATCACAAATCAGCGCGAGACAACCCTGCTCTGGGACCGAAAAACATCCCGTCCGGTTTCAAGGGCTATTGTTTGGCAGTGCCGCCGTACCGCTTCCCTTTGCGAAGATTTGCGCAAGAAGGGTTTAGAGGAAACATTTCGCATCAAGACCGGGCTGGTCCTTGACCCGTATTTTTCCGGAACCAAAGTCAAATGGCTTCTCGATAATCTTCCTGGCTTAAAATCCCGCGCGCAATCAGGAAAAATCTGTTTCGGCACCATCGACAGCTGGCTTATCTGGAAATTGACCGGAAATCGGTCACACATCACCGATTTTACCAATGCCTCGCGAACGCTTCTTTTTGATATCCGCAAATTCCATTGGGACGCGGAAATCTTAAAAATCCTTAATATCCCCCGGGAAATCCTGCCGCAAGTCCAGAATTCCGGATCGCTTTTCGGAAAGACACAAAATAGCGCGTCGGGACTAAGCGACGGCATCCCCATTACCGCGGTTATGGGTGACCAGCAGGCCGCGCTTTACGGCCAGGGATGTTTTAATCCCGGCACTATAAAAAATACTTATGGCACAGGCTGTTTTCTGGTTTTAAATACCGGCCGCAATCTTATCTATTCAAAAGAAGGGCTGATTACGACCCTGGCTTGTAATGATTTGGGAAAACCGGTTTTTGCGCTAGAAGGCTCGGTTTTTATCGCCGGAGCGGTTGTCCAGTGGTTGCGTGACCAACTTAAAGTTATCAAGAATTCTGCTGAAAGCGAAAAGGCCATTGCCGGCCTTAAGGATACCAACGGCGTTTATTTTGTCCCTGCCTTTACCGGCCTGGGCGCGCCGCACTGGGATAGCAAGGCTCGGGGCCTGATTGCGGGCTTGACGCGCGGCGCGAACGTGAAACATATTATCCGCGCCGCGCTGGAATCCATTGCCTATCAGACAAAAGATGTTTTTGATATTATGCAAAGAGAATTCCGTAAAGATATTTCCGAATTACGTGTGGACGGCGGGGCATGTAAAAATAATTTCCTTATGCAGTTTCAGGCGGACATCCTCAATTGTAAAATTATTCGCCCTAGGATAGTCGAGACCACTGCCCAGGGCGTGGCGCACTTAGCCGGCGTGGCCGTGGGTTTATGGCGGGATGAAAAAGACCTGCTTAAACTGCACCGGGTAGACAAGGTTTTTATTCCCAAGGCGCCGTCACAAACACGCCAGAGGCTTTATAACGGCTGGAAGAATGCGGTTAAAAGGACTATTGATCCATGTTAAGAGACCTTCAAAAACTTTCCGATACGGCCTATGACGTTCTGGTTATCGGCGGAGGGATAAACGGTGCTGCCATCGCCAATATCGCCGCGAGCCGCGGGCTCAAAGTCGCTTTAATCGAAAAGGATGACTTTGCCAGCGGCACCTCGAGCAAATCCACCAAACTTATCCACGGGGGATTGCGCTATCTTGAAAATCTGGAATTTGATCTTGTTTACGAGTCATTGATGGAGCGTCATGTCCAATTAAAATGTGCGCCCCATCTGGTAAAACCTCTGGGCTTTATTATCCCGGTTTATAAAGGTGATAAAAGGCCGTTATGGATGATGAAGCTCGGCGTATTTTTTTATGATCTGCTCGCCGGAAAATATGCGGTCAATCGCCATCAGCATCTAACCAAAGAAGAAGTCATGCGCCTGGAGCCGGGAATAAAACAGGAGGGGCTTAAAGGCGGGGTCATGTACTTTGACGCCCAGATGGACGACGCCCGGCTTTGCCTGGAAAATGTTTTAGCGGCGAGGGGGCGGGGCGCGGATATCTTTAATTACGTCGAGGCCAGGGCTTTCCATAAGGTTGCGGGAAAAATCAATAGCGTTACCGTCCGCGATAATTTAAGCCAAAAGACATTTTCGATTTGCGCTAAAAAGGTTGTTTGTGCCGTGGGCCCCTGGTCCAACTATCTTTTACGCCTCGATGACCCGCACGCCAAAAAACAGGTTCGGACGACGAAGGGGATTCATATTGTGGTCAAAGGACAGCTGTCCAATCACGCGCTTTTTGTGATGTCCTATCGTGACAAGCGCATATTTTTTATTATTCCCTATATGGGTAATTCGCTGATCGGCACTACTGATACCGATTACATCGGAAATCCGGATAATGTCAAAGTCGACCAAGCGGATATTGACTATTTGACTGACGAGTCAAAAAGGATTTTTCCCGCACATGACTTTAGCAGTAAAAATATTGTTACCGCCTTTGCGGGCTTAAGGCCGCTCTTACGTAGCGGCGGGGTTTTGCCGTCCAAGGCTACGCGTAAACATTTTATTTACGAGACTGCGTCGGGGATGATTGTTGTCGTGGGCGGAAAATACACAACCTACCGCACGATTGCCGAGGCCTGCGTAAACCGTTTGACTACGCCCAAATTTGAAAAAGACTGCCGGCTTTATGCTCGCGGCACCGTTAGTGAAAATCTCCCGGAGATAGTCAACCGCTATGGTTTGCCCCTGGAAACGATTCAAGCACTCGCCGAGAAATATGGCACGCGGTATAAAGATGTTTTACGGCTAACCGAGTCCGATCCGAAACTTAAAGAACGTATTTGTTCCTGCAGCCCGTTTATTAAAGCGCAAATCGTTTATGCGATCGAAACCGAAATGGCGCAAACAGCCGAAGACATTATCGAGCGGCGCCTGTCAACCAGCTATTTGCCTTGCCAGACAAAAGAATGCGAGAAAGTAATTCGGCAATTTATTGACCAACGAAAAAACTAATATTAAACGGAGTTTATTTATGTCAGACTTTTCTATTGAACGGAGGATGTATTACCACAATACCGATTCCGGCGGGGTGGTGTATTACGGAAATTATTTCCTGCTTCTGGAAGAAGGGCGGGTGGAATTCTTGCTAAATAAAGGAGTGAGCACCGCCGAATACGCGAGCGAGGGAATTGTATTTCCGGTCGTGTGTGTTGATATTAAATACAAATCGCCGGCCCGATACGGGGACGTGGTTAAAATATTTACCCGCGTTGAGAAAATCGGAAATACCTCCATGCATTTTGTTCAAGAAATCAAGCGCGATGAAAAATTGCTGGTCGAAGCTAAAACTGTCTGGGCCTGCGTGGGGCCTGACTTTCAGACGATAACGGTGCCGGATAAAATCAGGAAAGCAATAAACCCGTAAACAAAATATCTAAGAACTAAGAAATCAACGGTCGCAAAAGGAGGCATATCCATGGATGACAAAAAATCTTCCGCAGTTGTGGTTGAAATGATGGCAGATATCGAAGAGATCATCGGCCAGCACTACCAAGCCTACGCGCAGAAATTTCCTGAACAAAAAGATTTTTGGACAACCCTGGTAAGCGAAGAAAATCATCACGCTCAATGGATACGCGCTATGTATTCAAAAGTCGGGGACGGGCTGGTGTCGCTTAATGAAAAAAGGTTTAACGCCGAAAGTATCCGAGAATTCCAGGCCCGCCTGGCCGAGATGCTAAAGAACCTGCGGGGAAAAGAAATGTCAATCAAGGATGCCCTGGAAGAAAGTTTGAGCATAGAAAAAATGCTTCTGGAGAAGAATTTCTTTGAAGTTTTCCAGACAAAATCCCCGGAAATTCTGGAAATTGTTACCCGCATCGTTGAGGAGACACGAAGCCACCGCGGACGGATCGAACAGATGCTTGAGAAATACTGAATTTCAAATGCGAACCGCCAGAATAAATCTCCCCGATTGCATGAGAATCTTTTTCCAGCCGATAGCTAGAGGGTAAATACTTTCGCATGGTAAAAACACGCGCTGCGACAACAAAAGAACAATATATGCTGCGGGCTGCAAGCATAAGCCTTTGGTTTAATATTGTGCTTTTTATTTTTAAGCTCACAGCGCTCATTGTGGTCCATTCACTGGCCATCGCCACAGATTTCGCGATAACAGTGGTGGGGCTTACCGTGTCCGTTATCCTGTATAACTCACTAAAACTGTCGGTGAGGCCGGCCGATCTTTTGCATAATTACGGTTATGGCAAGGTTGAACATGTCTGCGAAGCCATGGAGGGTATTGTCCTCATCGGAATCGCCGCGATTATGTCCTTTCAGGCGTTTGCAACGTTTTTTCATCCCAGCCATGTTACTTTTCCATGGATAGGATTTGCCTCCAGCATGTTAAGCTTGACACTGAATTTCGTGGGGGCGTTTTTTATATTTCAGTTAGCACGTAAAAGTTCGTCTCCGGCAGTGAGGGCAGAAGGGGTGCATTATACTCTGGAAGGGTTTATATCAACAGCAATCGCATGCGCTTTTATGGTAACGATATTGTTAAAAAACAGCGCGTATGAGCATATAGCGCCGTATATCGATCCTGCCGTTACTATGCTTGTAAGTTTTGCGATTTCACTGCCCTCGATCAAGCTGGCACGACAAGCCTTTGTCAATTTGCTGGATATTTCTATCGAGGAGCCAGGCAAAATGGAAATAGTGGTGCGGCTCGCCCGGCATGCGGATTACTACTGCAATTTTGAAGACTTAAAAACACGCACCGCGGGGCACAAAAAGTTCATTGAAGTAAAGATTGTTATGCCCAAAGATATGCCTTTTTTCAAGGCACATGAGGTTGTATCCAAGATTGAAAGAGATATTGCGCAAGGGGTTCCTGACAGCGAGGTAACCGTTATCATGATGCCGTGTCTTAAAAATTGCGGGTGGCTACAAAATAACAAACCGTGTCCGTATCTTAGTAGCGGCAGTGTTTAGGGCAGGATTATTTCAAAAGGTTTATTATGTTTATCCTAATTGAGACGGCCTTCATTATTTTCACGTGGGTGTTAATGTTCGCTACATGTGTATCAATCGGCATCCTTTTTCAGCAATGTTTCCTCGGGAAGCATCAACACAATTTTTTAGACGCGTTTTGGCTCGGCTGGGGAAGTGTCGTTTTTATACTATTGCTTTGGAATTTTTTTCTTCCTGTTAATTTGATGGCATTATTATTTATTTCAGCTATTGGCATGTTTTCACTATTTCTTAATTCTTCCAAAATAATAAATCATGCGCGCACACGATCTTTGCAAATTCTGGTTATCTTGCTGCTTGTTATTTGGATGGCAAATCAATCCGCCAGAGGGGATCTTCCTTACGATGCCGGCTTATACCATCTCCAGTTAATCAAGTGGATATCAACTTGCCAAATTATTCCAGGCCTTGGCAATCTTCACGGGAGGTTTGCATTTAATTCAACATATTTCCTTTATTTAGCATTGATCAAATCTTTCTGTGCTAACTTTTATAAAATTGGTTCGGGATTATTGCTTGTTGTAGCCATCGCTCAATCATTTATTAGCGGCGCTGATCTCTTGCGAGGCATCAAACAAAAGAAATTCTATTTTCATGATATCGTAGCGTTTACTTTCTTGGGGCCGTTGTTATCACAGGCCTTTAGATACGCATCGACTACGTCTCCTGATTTACCCGTTTTTATTATCGGATTTATTATAAGCGTTAAGCTGAGTGAAATTTTCTTTGAGGATTCGGATTCTTCATATCTGTCGCACAACATTCTCTTTATCATATTTATTTCAATTGTCGGCATCACGATTAAATTTTCGTTAGCAGTCTTTGCGCTTACCTCAATTGCCCTTGCCGTGGGAAGATTCTGGATGAGGGGCAGAGGGAGATTGCTACTGAACAAATTATTATTTTGTTGTTTATGCGGGGGAATAGTAATTATCTTTTTACTTCGCGGTTTTATTCTAAGTGGTTATCCGGTATATCCAAGTACTTTCGGAGGGATAAAAACTGCGTGGCAAATTCCAAAGGAGAAAGCAATAAACGAATCGGATTGGGTAAAAAGCTGGGCGCGGCTTCCATTTAAGGAACCTGTTGAAGTGCTAGGGAGTTGGCAGTGGTTAGATCCCTGGTCAAAACGCATGCTAAGAGGAGCAAATATCATCGATTTTGTCCTGCCCGCAATTTTTATCATAATTAACTGTATTTTATTAATGCTATTTTACAAAAGAATAAAAACTGCTGAAATATGTAAATTAAATTTCTTAATGCTACCGGCATGTTTAAGCATTCTGTCTTGGTTTATTTTCTCCCCCGATCCTCGTTTCGCAGGATCAGCTTTCTTCATAGTAGGAATAAGTATGGTTTCGTTTTTAGCGTATGTGCTCTCTTTTGAAAGCCAGAAAAAACTTATTATTTTAATGTCTTTATGCGGACTTCTTTACGCGTTAACTGTGATTGTAGGGCGCAATCCCAGCTTTGCGACAAAAAGGGGCCGCGTTAATTTCATGCCAGCTTCTGCGATAGTCCAACAAATCACAAATTCTGGATTAATAATCTTTACGACTAAAAAAGAAAACGATCAGTGTTGGGACGCGCCACTTCCTTGCACGCCATATTTTAATGAAAATTTAAATCTTCGAGATAAGAATAATATCTGCAAAGGTTTTTACGTGAAATAAAAATATCGATTTTTATAGGTCATTAACGATTCATCGGGGGCATTCTTCATAAATGGCAAGATTATTGTAAAATTTTATTTTATTCATTTTTTACCTGTCACTGAAAAGCACCGGAATGAACATAAATTAAATAGCGGTAGAGGGCTTGGCAAAGTTGTATATGTTAATATCTACGGTTAGCCTGCAATGCCGGTGGCCGAGGATGATTTTGAGGCCCTTGCGTAAAATAAGCGCCATGATTGAATCGAAATACTGGAAATGCATGAGCGCCAAATAAGCGGAGAATAAAATGGAAAGAAAAAAGGTACTAGGGTTTTGGGATCTGGTGCTTTTTTCGTTTTGCGCGATTTTTGGACTCGAGGCCATAGCGACTTCAGCTGCTATCGGGCCGTCGGCGATATCGTGGTGGCTGATATGTATTGTCGGCTATTTTTTACCCTTTGGCCTGATCGCTGCCGAATTAGGGTCTACCTACCCGGAGCAAGGCGGAATTTATGTCTGGATCAAACGGGCCTGGGGAAAGAAGTGGGCAGGGCGAAGTATTTGGTATTACTGGATTTCTTTGCCGATATGGCTTCCGGCAATATATATTGCGATTGCGGATATTTTGGGCAATATGTTTTTCCCCGGCATAAGCCTCTGGGGAGAGATATCGATCGGGGTTATCCTTATATGGATTGCGGTTCTTGTAAACCTATGTCCGCTTAAAATTTCAAAATGGATACCCAATATCGGCTCCGCGGCTCAATTCGTAATAGTCGGCGGGATGATTATTAGCGCGGTTGTATATTTCTTAAAAAATGGGCATTTTGCCAATACGATCGGGATCAAGGACGTCGTGCCCAATGTAAACGCGGCCGTTGTCTTTATTCCGGTCATCATCTATAACCTGATGGGATGCGAGCTCATATCCGCGGCGGCGGGAGAAACGAAGAATCCGCAGCGAGATATCCCCAGGGCCCTTATCGTATCCGCTATTGTAATTGCGTTATTATATCTGATCACAACGTTTTCGGTCTGGGTGGTTATTCCTATTAAAGAAATAAACGTTGCGAGCGGAATACTCCATATATTTACTATTACGTTTAACGACCACTCGCTGAAGTACACCATCACCGTTATCTTCGGCCTTGTTATTTCTTCCGCATTTTTTGCGGGCATCGTCACCTGGAACTTAGGACAGAATCGCACCGTCGCCGAATCCGCCCACAACGGGGACCTGCCAAAAATACTGGGGAAAATGACCCCGGATATGGCGCCCATCGGCGCTTCAATCGTATCCGGGATTATTTCGACCGCCGTGATCATTATTTATGGATTGATCGCTAAAAACGCCGCCGAATTGTTTTGGCACGTGATCTCTTTTAGTCTTGTGATAGGACTGTTTTCATATTTGATGCTATTTCCGTCTTTCATTATTCTAAGAAAAAAAGATAAGAGCATTAACCGGCCTTACCGGATACCCGGCCCAGACTGGTTTGCGATACTTTTAGCCATTATGGCGGAGGCATTTGTTTTCATTGCAGTATTAATATTATTCATACAGCCGGGTCATGATTTTATACGGTTCGCCTTACCGATTATCATCGGCGTGTTAGTAACTGTTATTATTGGAGAAATCTTCGTGGCCCGTTGTATGCAAAAAACCATGGCTAACAAATAATTTTCCAGACATGAGAAAGACAGCAATAAAGATTTTCATAGAAACCTACCATTGGCCGGCGGCAGACAGAGTAAGGCAATAACGAGTTCGACCGAAGCCATACGAAGGGAGTAAGAAAATGAAGCAATGGTACGAGTTGTTATTTGAAAACTACGCGCACAAATACGACAAGGAGTGTTTTGTCCAGGGAACGCTGGGGGAATGCGACTTTATCGAGCAGGAGATCGGGCGAGATAAATCCATTAAGATTATCGATATCGGATGCGGCACCGGAAGGCATTCGATTGAACTAGCGAAAAGAGGGTATAGCGTGACCGGTGTTGATTTGTCCGAGTCCCAAATTGCAAGGGCAAAAGAAAAGGCAAAAGAACTTAAATTAAAAATTGATTTTCAGCGACACGATGCTCGAAATCTTCCGTTTGAACGGGAATTTGATCTTGCGATCATGCTTTGTGAGGGCGGTTTTTCTTTAATGGAAACGGATGAGATGAATTTTGAAATATTAAAGAACGCGACAAAGGCGTTAAAAGATAAGGGCAAGTTTATATTCACGACATTGAACGGCCTATTTCCGCTTTTTCATTCCGTCAAAGAATTTTATGAGGCCGCGGCCAAAGAAGGCAATTCCGCGTGTAAAAATTGTTCTTTCAATCTGATGACGTTCCGGGACCACAACACCGTCATCTTCGAGGACGATGCGGGAACTAAAAAGGAATTAACCTGTAACGAGCGCTACTATGTGCCAAGTGAACTCACATGGCTTTTAAAGACGCTAGGGTATAAAAAAATCGATATTTTCGGCGCCAAGCTCGGGGCATACTCAAGAAACGACAAGCTGACCACCGAAGACTTTGAGATGCTTGTTGTCGCGGAAAAATAGCATCATTGATTACTCTTTCTTATTGCTATGAAAAAAGATAATATGCGGATATTGATCCGTACCTTTGGCTG
>JAKLDJ010000007.1 GCA_022703585.1 Candidatus Omnitrophota bacterium
AAACCGCTTTTATACCGCAAGCACGTGAATCGGTAAGTGTTGCCTTCAAAGGGTATGAAGCCGAGAAAACCGATTTTCTAACTGTGCTTGATAGCCAACGGATGCTGATTAATTTTAAATTGGATCACTATAAAGCAATATTAGATTTGAGAATTGCTTTAGCTGATTTAGAAAGAACAGTCGGGATTGATATTGATTTTTGATTTTGAGAAAGAGGGCGCTATGAAGATATATAAAAGCAAATTATTGATTATCACGGCCATGATATTTGTCGGGGCGGTTTTTGTGTTCTTGGATTACGGGCGACCGAAAGATCACAGTGCTGTCTCGCAGAGTAAGATTACCTATTATTGCCCTATGCATCCGACCTATACCTCTGATAAGCCCGGGGATTGCCCTATTTGCGGAATGAAACTGGTTAAGGCAGAGAGCAGTTCTTCGGATAAGACATCTAATCAAAAGACGAATATGCCGGCCCAATCCAAAGAAAAAACATTGGCAGAGGTTTGCGCTATACACAAATGCACCATGAGGAATTGCCCGATGGTTAAGGCGAATATTAAGCCGGGCGAGAGATTAATTTGCCCTGTTTGCGGCGAGGTAATTGCCACCGTTAACGGAAAAGTGGTGGAGATTCCCCGTGAAGGGGCGGTTTCAAACGAAGCTATTCCTGCAACGGAAATTAAAAAAGAACGAAAGCTCCTTTACTATCGAAACCCGATGAATCCCGAAGCTACGTCACCGGTTCCTATGAAGGATTCGATGGGAATGGATTACGTTCCTATATATGAAGAAGCATCTTCGGCGGTGGCTTCCGCAGGACCGTCCGTAACCATAAGCCCCGAAAGACAGCAGATGATCGGCGTTAAGACAGCGATGGTTCGGATAAGAGATCTAACAAAAGTCGTGCGTGTCTCGGGAAAGATCGCCTATGATCCCGAATTGGCGGTAACGCAAGAGGAATTTATCCAGGCGTTGAATGTCCAGGATAATATCAAAGATTCTCCCCTCCAGGAGGTTATCGATAGAGCCAAAAATCTTACGGATGCGGCTCGTAACAAGTTAAAACTTTTAGGGATGAATGACGACCAGATTAGTGTTCTTGAACAGACGCGGAAGGCTGAAAATGGTCTTTACCTTCCTAGTAAAGGAGAAAGTGTTTGGGCGTATATCAACGTATATGAGTATGAAATAGGATTTATTAAAGTTGGTGATTCCGTGGATCTTGAGACTGTTGCTTATCCAGGTGAGAAGTTCATAGGAAAAATCGTGTCCATCAGTCCTGTGTTAGATCCAAGCACAAGGACGAATCAGGTGCGGGTTGAGGTGCCGAACCCCGATAATAAGCTAAAGCCGGAAATGTTCGTCAATGCGTTGATTAAAGAAAGCTTGGGATTCAAATTGGCGGTTCCCGAGGCAGCTGTTTTAGACACGGGTTTGCGAAAGATTGTTTATCTTTCCCAAGAAAATAATGTGCTTGAATCCCGGGAAGTAACGCTGGGGCAAAAAGCAGAGGATTATTACGAGGTTATAAACGGCCTTAAAGAAGGAGACGTTGTCGTTACCAGCGGCAACTTTCTGGTTGATTCCGAATCTAAATTGAAATCTCCTTCTTAAGGAAGGTAACATGATCGAGAAAATTATAGAATTTTCGGCGAAGAATAAATACATCGTTATTATCTTCGTTATCGCGGCGATGATAGGCGCGGTGTATAGCATCAGAAATATTCCTTTGGATGCCATTCCTGACCTTTCCGATACCCAGGTTATTATCTATTCCCGCTGGGACAGGTCCCCTGATATTATCGAAGACCAAGTGACGTATCCTATCGTTAGCGCGATGCTGGGCGCTCCCAACGTCAAGGCGATCAGAGGATTCTCTGATTTCGGGTTTTCCTACGTCTACGTGATTTATAAAGACGGCACGGATATTTATTGGGCGCGCAGCCGTACGATTGAATACTTAAGCAAAATTATCCCCAAACTACCCGAAGGCGTTAAAACCGAGATGGGGCCGGATGCAAGTTCGGTCGGCTGGGTGTATCAATATGCCCTCGTCGACAAGACGGGAAAAAATGATTTAGCAAAACTGCGCGGTTTTCAGGATTGGTATCTGCGCTATTGGATTCAAGCAGTTCCCGGAGTCGCCGAAGTTGCTTCTGTCGGCGGATTTCAGAAACAATATCAAGTGAATGTTGACCCTAACGCGCTGGTTTCTTACAAAATACCGTTACCTAAGGTTGTTGATGCCATCCGCGATAGCAATAATGATGTCGGGGGGCGGCTGGTAGAATTTTCCGGTGCCGAATATATGATTCGAGGCAGAGGTTATGCCAAGTCGGTTCAAGATATCGAGAATGTCGCGGTCGGTGTTGATCCGTCAGGGACTCCGATATTGGTAAAGAATTTAGCAAAAGTCGCTTTAGGGCCGGATATACGCCGTGGGGTCGCGGATCTTAACGGTGAGGGCGATACCGTGGGCGGTATTGTTATCATGCGCTACGGTGAAAATGCCCTTAACGTGATCAACCGTGTGAAAGAAAAGATTGAAGAAATCAAACCATCGCTTCCTGCGGGTGTTGAAATCGTCACTACCTACGACAGGTCAGAGCTTATCACGCGATCAATCGAGACCCTGAAACATCAATTGATTGAGGAAATGATTATTGTTAGCATGGTCATCCTCATTTTTCTATGGCATTTCCCGTCGGCAATTATTCCTATTGTCACTATCCCCATAGCGATTCTCCTTTCTTTTATCCCGATGTTCGGGATGAAGCTTACTTCAAATATTATGAGCCTTTCGGGTATCGCGATCTCTATCGGTGTTCTTGTTGATGGGGCTATTGTTGAGGTTGAAAATGCTTATAAGAAATTGCAGCTCTGGGAAGCCGGTGGACGTAAAGGAGATTTTCATGCTATACGACTCAATGCACTCAAAGAAGTTGGCCCTTCTGTATTCTTTTCGCTTTTGGTGATTGCAATTGCTTTCCTGCCGGTGTTTACGCTTCTTGACCAAGAGGGGCGGCTTTTTAAGCCACTGGCTTTTAGCAAAAACTTTGCCATGGCGATTGCCGCCATTCTGGCCATTACGCTTGACCCTGCCATGCGGATGCTGTTTACGCGGATGGATTATAAACATTTCAGGCCGCGTTGGCTTTCAAATTTGTTTAATACGGTAACCGTTGGAAAATATTACCCCGAAGAAAAGCACCCGATTAGTAAGGTGCTTTTTTCTGTTTATGAACCTGCCTGTAAGTTTGTATTAAAGTATCGCAAGGCGACGATCATAGGCGCAATCATATTAATGCTTTCCGCGGTACCGGTTTATATGCAATTGGGATCTGAATTTATGCCGCCTTTAAACGAAGGCACGATCCTTTATATGCCGACGACCTTGCCCGGAATCTCGGTAACGGAAACGCAGAAACTGCTTCAATCGATGGATAAAATACTAAAGGATACGCCTGAGGTTGAAAGGGTCTTTGGCAAGGCAGGCCGCGCCGAGACTTCGACGGATCCGGCGCCATTTTCCATGATGGAAACGACCGTGGTGCTCAAACCGGAAAACCAGTGGCGGAAAGTCAATCGGTGGTATTCCTGGATGCCGGGTTTCCTGCAAACACCTTTTAGGCCCATCTGGCGCGACCGTATTACCTACGAAGATTTAATAAATGATTTAGATCAAAAGATGACATTTCCCGGGGTATCCAATGCCTGGACTATGCCCATAAGAGCGCGGATTGATATGCTCTCGACGGGAGTGCGCACACCGGTGGGGATAAAGATATATGGCGCTGATTTAAAAGAGATTGAAAAAATCGGCCTAAACCTTGAATCGATCATGAAAGACATCAAAGGCACGCGTTCTGTTTTTGCCGAGCGGGTTACCGGAGGATATTTCATCGATTTTGATATCAAGCGCGAACAGCTTGCTCGCTACGGTCTCACGATCAAGGATGCGGAAACGATTATTACTTCGGCTATCGGGGGGGAGTCGGTCACCACAACGATTGAAGGGCGGGAGCGATACTCGGTCAATGTCCGCTATGCGAGGGAATTCCGCGACGATCTGGAAAAATTAAAAAGAGTGCTTGTGCCTGCGATGTCAGGTGCGCAGATCCCACTTGAAGAATTGGCTGACATTCATTTATCTTTAGGGCCTGCCATGATCCGGGATGAAAATGGCATGCTCGCAGGGTATGTCTATGTGGATATTGCCGGGCGCGATGTGGGAAGCTATGTTACGGAGGCACGAAAAATTGTCCGCGAGAAGATTCAGCTGCCGGCGGGCTACGCGCTTTCTTGGAGCGGTCAATACGAAAATATGCTTCGGGTGCGAGAGAGATTGAAAATCGTTATACCGATCACGATCTTCCTAATCTTTATTTTGCTTTACATGAATACTAAGTCTCCTATTAAAGCGTCCATCGTTATGCTGGCGGTTCCGTTTTCTTTGGTCGGCGCCGTATGGTTTCTGCATCTTTTGCACTACAACATGTCCATTGCGGTTTGGGTGGGGATGATTGCGCTTATGGGGCTGGATGCTGAGACCGGGGTGTTTATGCTCCTTTTCTTAGACATGTCTTATTATGACATGGCGCGACAAGGAAGAATGAAGACGAGAGAAGATCTTCATGAAGCCATCATTCACGGTGCTGTGAAGCGTATACGGCCGAAGATGATGACGGTGATGGCGATGTTCATGGGTTTGCTTCCGATTATGTGGTCGATGGGTGCGGGGGCTGATATGATGAAGCGGATCGCAGCACCCATGATCGGCGGCATATTAACCAGCTTTATTATGGAGCTTTTGGTGTATCCGCCGATATATTCTATTTGGAAATGGCGTTACGAGATGAAGCGGGGAACGGTTGATATCAGTCGATTACCTATCCCTGAATTAAAAGGTTATTAAAACAACGTTATTTATTAACCAGAGAGGAGCAGTCAAATGAAGAGACTATATTTTCTTATGATGGTTTTAAGCGTTTTAACATTCGCCACCAATCAAATGGCCCAGGCTCAGAGTGTGCCAAGCGATACAAAGGTGACGGCCGAAGTCTCGGCACCGCAAAATGTCGGCAATAAGATTTGCCCGGTGTCCGGCGAGAAAGTTGACAGCATGACCCCGGTCACGTATGAATACGAGGGCAAAATTTATAATTTCTGCTGTCCGATGTGTATTGACCAATTCAAAAATAATCCGCAGAAATATATTGAAAAGGTACAAGAAGAGCTTCGGGCGGAAGAAAAACAAGATGTCGAGACGATGCCGGTTTCGGAAAATCCTATGGAAATTCCGGAAGGGGATCAGGAGTAGTTTAAAAATAATTCCGTCGATAATAAATCTGGATTTTATTATTCCGGAATAAAACTGTTTTTGTTTTGGAAATTATTTTATTGAAAGATTGCGGAGGATAGTTAAAAGATGCCGGTTGTTGCCATGGTGTTTATCGGCCTGGCCTTATCGATGGATGCCTTTGCAGTGTCCGTGGCCAGCGGCGTTATTATTAAGACGCAAAAGATTCTCCATGCTTTTAAATTTGCTTTCAGTTTCGGGCTCTTCCAGATGATTATGCCGATGATTGGCTGGGCCACCGGCAACCGGTTCCGCCCTCTGGTAACAAACATTGACCATTGGGTTGCCTTTGGGCTTCTGGGTTTGATCGGCGGAAAAATGATTTATGAGGCGCTACGCATCGAATTATTAGAACAGGCTCAAAAGGAAGTATCGTTGCATGTCTTATTGGGGCTTTCGGTGGCGACCAGTATTGATGCCTTAGTCGTGGGTTTAAGTTTTGCTTTTATCGATGTCGCAATTGTTCTGCCGGTTATAATCATCGGTGTTATTACGTTTGCGATGTCTTTTGCCGGATTCTTTATTGGCGCTAAATTGGGGCATCTGTTCGAGAAGAAAGTAGAAATTATTGCCGGGCTTATTTTGATAGCGATAGGTTTTAAGATTTTGTTTGAACATTTGATGTAGAAAAACCGCTCATCGAAAGGTGCGCTATGGACGTATTAAGTTCTGTCGGGGCTTTAATGGGCAGTTCCTGGGCATCGGGCATTAATCTTTATATGACGGTTGCCGGCTTAGGCATTGCCCAGCGGATGCACTGGATAAGCCTTCCTGGGGACATGAGCATTCTTTCTAATCCCCTTATTATTTTGTTGGCCCTGGGTATGTATGCGGTAGAATTTGTGGCCGATAAAATTCCTTTTTTTGATTCCGTCTGGGATACTATTCATACCTTTATAAGGCCTGCCGGCGGGGCTGCGTTAGGCTATATGAGTTTGGCCAATGTAGGGCCCGAGGCGCAAATTCCGGTTGCGCTTCTGACCGGGGCAGTCGCCCTCAATTCTCATTTAACCAAGGCCACCACACGGGTTGCCATCAATTCTACCCCGGTGCCGTTTGCTAATTCCGTTGCCAGCGTTGCCGAAGATAGCGCGGTTTTCGGGGTGCTGTATCTGATCATTAAGCACCCTATCATTGCCGCTATCGTTGTTGTCCTGTTTATCATTTTTTCTATATGGTTCTTAATAAAGATGTTTAAATTTTTAAGGAAGGTTTTTGGGTTTTTCTTTAAGGCCGAGAGCAAACCGGCTGTATAAAATAACTTTTCTGTAACCCGCAACGGTCATGACCTTTAACCCCGAATTTTCCCGGGGCACCCAGACCAATCACAAGGGTCATGAACGTACTCATCCAATTCGAAAACAAACCGCTTTTATTCCAAAAGCCAAAATTTATCATATCCTGTAACGAAGCCTCGCTGGTCTCGGATTCTTTCCGGGACATGGAACGCGCGCTACAACAAGGGTATTACTTGGCGGGTTTCTTGTCATATGAAGCCGGATATTGTTTCGAGGAAAGCTTAACAGAAAACAGGGCCCATGAATTTCCCTTGATTTATCTGGGTGCATACGAAGCGCCTGTCCCAAGAAATATTTCCGCAGAAAATATTTTCTCGGGCAAGACCCTGGAAAACCTCCGGCTTAGCCTATCGTATAAAGATTACTCTTCAAATATACAAACGATACGCGATTATATCGCCCAAGGAGACGTCTACCAGATTACGTATTGTATAAAGATGCTGTTTGATTTCTTCGGAGACCCGTTTTCTTTATACAAAAAGCTTTTGGAAGAACAGCCGGTGCCTTATCCGGCGTATGTAGAAACAGACCGGTTTTCTATCCTTTCGCTTTCTCCGGAAATGTTTATTAAGAAAACATCCACACATGTGGTCACTAAGCCGATGAAAGGGACGTGGCCGAGGGGAAGGGGTAGAGTTTCGGATTTTGCCGCCGGCCTGCAGCTTCAATTCGATGAAAAAAACAGAGCGGAGAACGTGATGATTGCCGATCTCTTAAGGAATGATTTAGGCAGGATCGGCGAAGGTATTAGGGCGCCAAAACTCTTTGAGGTGGCGAAGTACCGGACGCTTTTTCAGATGACATCAACCGTTACGGGAGAAGTAGAAAAAGATATATCTCTCTACGAATTATTCGCATCGCTCTTTCCGTCGGGGTCTGTTACCGGGGCGCCTAAAATAAGCGCCATGAAGATTATAAGGGATTTGGAAAAGCAGGAGCGTAAAATCTACACCGGCGCTATCGGCTATATTACTCCTAAGAAAGATTTATTCTTTAATGTCCCTATCCGTACGCTTTTAATCAATCAGGGATCAGGGGAAATGGGGATAGGCGGCGGGATTGTCTGGGATTCGACGCCGCAAGGGGAATGGGAAGAGGGGCTGCTCAAGGCTAAATTTATATCGGATATTTCCTTACGCAAATAGATTTTGTTCTTGACGCCGCTAACGGCGGGTACTACAATCATCCTATAATTCACACAAATCATACAATTCATATATTGCATATTGAGCCAAAGGAGGCAGCATGGGTGCTTTATCCAAGGGGCAGATTTACGGAGCGGTAACGGTTGGCGAAAGGGGGCAAGTGGTTATCCCTGCCGGGGTAAGGAAATCATTAAAGATCGGGGCAGGAGACAGGCTGATTGTCGTTGCTAAACCTGACATGATCGGACTTATTCCAGCAGAGGAATTTAACCGATTTATAAACCAGGCCTCAGAGGCGTTGACCAAATTAAAACGATAATGAATTTGCCAAAAATTCTTCTTATTGCTGTTTCATTTTCGATATGCCTTTTTTCTTGCCAGGCATCTGCCCAAGAGATTCTGACTTGGGGAGATTGCCTTGCCGAGACCAAGAAAAATAACCCTGATTTAATTTCCGAGGAAGAAAATATCAAGCAGTCCGAGGCGAGTAAGAAAATCACCGCCAGCGGCTTGTTGCCTCAAATTGACAGCAATGCGTCCGTTACCAGAGGGGGGACAAAAGGCCAGACATCCAACACGCATACCTATGGCGTCAGCAGTTCGCAATTGTTATTCGACGGGCTAAAGACGGTCAACAATGTAGGCGCGGCTTCGGAGAATTTAAAGGCGGCACAGCAAAAATACCGGTTTACCTCTTCCCAGGTGCGATTTCGCCTGCGCAGCGCTTTTATCGATCTGTTAAGGGCCCAGGAATTGATCAAGGTCAGCGAGGATATCGTTAAGATCAGGAGAAGCAGCCTGCAGCTGATTGCCTTGCGCTACGAATCGGGCCTCGAGCACAAGGGGGCGTTATTAACTGCGGAGGCTAATTTAGCCCAGGCCGAATTTGAATATAACCAAGCCAAAAGAGGCCTTGAGGTGGCGCAGCGGCAATTGACCAAGGAATTGGGGCGGATGGAATTTGTCCCGGTAACCGTTCAGGGTGATTTTACCGTCAGCGACTTTAGCCTGGAAAAGCCTGATTTCGAAACTCTGGCCAAGAATAATCCGTATCTGCAGCAATTAACCGCCCAGGAGAACTCTGCCGCGTTCGGTATCAAATCGGCCTACGGAGATTTTTATCCAAAGATCTCCGCCCAGGGAGGAATAGATAAAACGGGGACGCATTGGGCGCCGAATAAAGAGCAGTGGGACGCGGGCTTGACGCTAACTTGGCCCTTGTTCGAAGGAGGCTTAAGGCTGGCTCAAGTGGGCCAGGCAAGAGCAGCGTTTCGCCAGGCCCAGGCCATTAAAAGAAGTTCAAGAGACGGCATTGTTGTAACCTTAGAGCAGACATGGGCGGACTTGCGGGATGCGGTTGAAAGAGTCTCGGTACAGCAGAAAGTATTAACGGCCGCCGAAGAACGCTCTAAAATATCCGAGGCGCAATATTCCACCGGGTTTATTACTTATGACAACTGGTCGATTATAGAAGATAACCGTGTGCAGGCAAAAAAGGCTTATTTAGATACTCAGGCCAATGCCCTGGCGGCGGAGGCGAGTTGGATTCAGGCGAAAGGAGAAACTTTAGAATATGCGCAATAAAAAAATGAGATTATTATTTGTAGCCGTGATTATTTTAATTGCCGCGGGCATCTATTTTAACAAGATGAATCAAAAAAAGTCGTCCGATGAAGTTATTAAAGAAATCAGTCCCGTCACGGGTTCTATTAAAACCATCATTTCATGCACCGGGACGGTTTTGCCTAAAAATCGCCTGGAGGTCAAACCTCCGGTTAGCGGCAGGGTCGAAAGTATTTTAGTTCGGGAAGGGGACAAGGTAAAAGAAGGACAAGTCCTGGCCTGGATGAGCTCAACGGAAAGGGCAGCCCTGCTGGATGCGGCCAGGGCCAAGGGAGAGGAGGCCCTAAAATACTGGCAAGAGACCTACAAGCCTATTTCCCTGCCGGCCTCTATTGACGGAGAAGTGATTGTTGCTACTACCCAGCCCGGGCAAACGGTCACGGTCACGGATGCGGTGGTTGTCCTATCGGACCAATTAATCATCAGGGCGCAGATTGATGAGACGGATATTGGAAAGATTGCGCTCAATCAAAAGGCAACGGTTACCTTGGACGCTTATTCCGACACAAAGATAAAATCGACCGTGGAACACATCTATTACGAATCGCAGACTGTCAATAACGTTACCGTTTACTTAGTCGACCTTATCCCGGAAGAAATACCCTCCTTCTTCCGTTCGGGGATGAATGCCTCGGTGGATTTTATAACCCAGGATAAAGAGAATATTTTGACTGTTCCCGTTGAGGCGGTTATTAAAGACGGCAAAGGGGATTTTGTCCTGGTAAAACAACCCCGGGGCAAGGAGCCCGTAAAGAGGCAGGTGAGCCTGGGAATATCCGACGATAAGAATGTGGAAGTTCTTTCTGGCGTGAGCGAGAAAGATGCTATTGTCCTTAAGGCAAAGAAATATTCCCTTCCCACCAGCAGCGCTAACGGGAAGAACCCGTTTTTACCTTCACGGAGAAGATAGTGTTAGAGTTAAAAAACGTTTGTAAAACCTATTTTATGGGGTCAGAAAAAGTCAAGGCCCTAGAGGATGTATCCCTAAAGATTCTTCCCGGGGAATTCGTAGCCATCATGGGGCCATCAGGATCGGGAAAATCCACGCTGATGCATATCCTGGGCCTTCTCGACAGGCCGGAATCGGGTGACTACTATCTGGGAAAAATAAGAACCAACGATCTCTCCGACGAGGAGCTGGCCGCCGTACGCAACCGTCTGGTTGGTTTTGTATTTCAGCAGTTCCATCTTTTACCCCGCATTAATGCCCTGGAGAACGCGGCCTTGCCGTTAATCTACGCAGGAAAACAACATTTAAAAGAAGAAGCAAAACGAAGGATTGAAGAGGTGGGACTTGGCGACAGGGCCCATCACCGGCCCAACGAACTCTCCGGCGGCCAGCAGCAGCGGGTAGCTATTGCCCGCTCGCTGGTGAATGACCCTTTGATTATTTTTGCCGATGAACCGACGGGTAATCTTGATTCCAAGAGTAAAGAAGAGATCATCGGGATCCTCAAGGGTTTGAATCAAAAAGGAAAAACTATCGTGATGGTCACCCACGAGAATGAAATGGCCGTTCATGCCAAGCGGATTATCCGGACATTTGACGGTAAAGTGATTTCTGACGTGATGCAAGAAGCGCCGGCGAAACTTTCCGGGAGCGATCAGGCGGATAAACTTATTGATGCGGTGTTGTCAAAGTCAGAGAGAAAGGCCAGGGAGACAAAATTCTTGGAATACTTGCGCCAGGCAAGCCAGGCCATGTTATCGCATAAGATGCGTTCTTTTCTGTCTATACTAGGGATATTGATCGGTGTGGCCGCGGTTATTGCCATGCTGGCTTTAGGCACAGGGGCGAAGGAGGCCATTGAAAAACAGCTGGCTTCTTTGGGGTCAAATCTTATCATGGTGATGCCGGGTTCCTCCAGAATTCACGGCGTATCTTTAGGGGCCGGTGCGGTCACGCGTTTTACTTTTCAGGATGTTGCCGCTATCGAGAAACTTACCGGTTTGGTCAAAAAAGTCAGCCCCTCTGTTACCGGCAGGGGACAGTTAGTTTATGCCAATAAAAACTGGAATACCCAGGTGGAAGGGGTAGGAGTCAACTATGCGGAAATCCGTGCCGCGACGCCGGCCGTGGGCAGGTTTTTTACCGATGAAGAAGTGAGGGTGCGGGATAAAGTCGCTGTCTTGGGAACGACGGTGGCCGCGCAGCTTTTCGGGGACGCGGATCCGATAGGAGAAACAATAAAGATTAATCTGGTTAATTTCAAGGTGATCGGGATACTGCCGGCAAAAGGGGCGACGGGTTTTCGCGACCAGGACGATACGGTTGTGATTCCGGTTACGACCGCGATGTACCGGGTTTTTGGAAAAGAATATCTTGATTCGATTTCTGTTGAAGCCGACGGCCCGGATGTCGTAGAGGAGGCGCAAGATGCCATCTCCGGGCTTATCATAAAGCAGCACCGTCTTATGACGGAAGATGAGCAGGATTCGTTTCAGATCCGTAACATGGCCGATATCAAAAATACTCTTACATCGACCACCAAGACGATGTCGTTATTGCTGGGGGCGATCGCCGCCATATCGCTTTTAGTGGGGGGTATCGGGATTATGAATATCATGCTGGTATCGGTAACCGAGCGGACGCGGGAGATTGGCTTACGCAAAGCCGTGGGCGCGAATAACAAAGATATTATGGTGCAATTTATGATTGAAGCGGTTTTGATGTCTTTTATCGGCGGTATCGCCGGCATTTTGCTGGGGGGCGGTGTTTCTGTTCTGATAACTCTCTTTGTCGGATGGGCAGTCAGGGTTTCCTGGTTTTCCGTTATTCTGGCGACGACATTTTCATTGGTTGTGGGAGTGGTATTTGGGATGTGGCCGGCGCAAAAGGCCTCTCAGCTCGATCCTATTGAGGCATTACGCTACGAATAGCTAGCTAGAAAAGCGGGATTGGACGTATTTTTTAAGGGGGCCGGGCGGAAAAGCCCGGCCCCCCGGCTATATCCGGCATATTTTCGAATAAATAATATCAAGATGCAGTTTTTGTTTTATTTCCCGCGGAAATAATACTTATTGACAAAGTAACGAAAGATGTTATACTCGCACTCGTAGTAAACAAAAGTTTAGAAGTCTGAAGACCGCAAAGGGGAATAGGATAACTGACCTTGCGGTTTTTTAATGAGTGTCATTATTTACCCCGTTAGAAATGTCAAAATCTACAGGTAAAGATGATGAGATTTCTAACGGGGTTTACTATAATATTTGGAAAAGGAGGTAATTAACAATGGCACAAGGAATTGTGAAATGGTTTAACGACCAAAAGGGTTATGGATTCATCACCCCCGAGAACGGAAACGATGTTTTTGTACATCATTCCGCTATCCAGGGCGAAGGGTTCAAGTCTTTAGCAGAAGGCCAAAAAGTCGAGTTCAATATCGAAAAAGGCCCTAAAGGCGAACAGGCTACGAACGTAGTTAAGTTATAACCTGAAAAACAAAACAGGGCCCGGCTCTTAAAAGAGCCGGGCCCTGTTTTTTTGAAATCAAAATCAGCTTAAGGCCATGGTGACGGCGCGAGGGGGGGGCAAGAGCACTCTTTGCAGGGCTTATCTGTGTTTGACAAACTTCCATAAAGGAGTATAATCAAACAAAGATTAGAAGTTCTTGAAGCCGTGGAAGGAAGACAACTAACCTTTGCGGCTTTTTTTGTTTCCCATAAAGGAGTAGCTATGAAAAAGACGAAGACTTCCTACAAGGGGAGAAAATGCAAGTCCCGGGGATGTAAGCATATTTTAAGCATCTATAATCACGAGGCTTACTGCCGTATTCACACCGGTCAAATGCTGCAGGAGCACGGGTCTAAATCATGATGATGAACAAACCGATCAATATCAATAAATCTCAATCCGTACCCAGTGACGCTATCCCGGGCTTTTTTGGGCTGGGCATTGCGCCGAAAATTCTTGATATCTTGGAGCATATAAAGTTTAAGGTGCCTACACCTATTCAGCTTAAAGCCATCCCCCTTGCCATGCAGGGCAAGGATGTTATCGGTGTCGCGCAGACGGGAACCGGAAAGACGCATTCGTTTGCTATTCCTATGATTCAGCGTCTTGCGCAAAGAAAAGGTATCGGTCTTGTGCTTGCCCCAACTCGGGAATTGGCTATTCAGATTGACGAGGCCTTTGTGGGACTTGCGCATCCCTTCGGGATGCGCACCGCCTGCCTTATCGGAGGGGCGCCGATGCACGAACAGGTGCAGGCGCTACGCAAGAATCCCCGTGTGATTATCGCGACTCCGGGCAGGCTTATTGACCATATGGGCCGGTGGAATGTTATTCCCAATGAAGTGACAATGCTGGTTTTAGATGAAGCCGACCGCATGCTGGATATGGGATTTGCCCCGCAGATAGATAAGATTTTGCGTTTCCTGCCCAAGGAAAGACAGACCATGCTTTTTTCCGCGACCATCCCTAAAGAAATCATGGAAATGGCCGCTAAATATATGAAACTTCCTGTTTGTGTCGAAATTGCCCCTTCCGGCACGGCAGCCGAGGGCGTTACACAGGAATTGTTTATTGTGAAGAAAGACGCCAAATTGAAAACTTTGAGCAAGGTGCTCGCGCAATATCACGGTTCGGTTCTTTTGTTCTCTCGCACTAAGCATAATGCCCGCAAGATCACGACCGCTATCAGAGGGATGGGGTACCGTGCCGCCGAAATTCATTCCAATCGTTCCCTGTCACAGCGACGCGAATCGCTGGAAGGATTTAAGGCCGGTAAATATAAGGTGCTGGTCGCGACCGATATTGCCTCCCGGGGAATTGACGTGACCGGCATTGAACTGGTTATTAATTTCGACCTTCCCGATGACGCGGAAAATTACGTTCATCGTATCGGCCGCACCGGGCGGGCAGGACATAAGGGGCACGCGATTTCTTTTGCGACGCCTGATCAGAGTCGCGATGTCCGGGATATTGAAAAGGTTATCCGCACCACACTCCCCTTAGCGAAGCATCCGGAGATTCCCCTGGAAAGATTTGTCGAATCGGCGCACCCGTCAGGGCACAGGCCGTTTAGGCATCATCCCCAGGGTGGTCAAAGGCCGCAAAAACAACACCACCGGCCAAAATTCCACCACAAAGGCACACCCTCTTCCTCTCACCGGGCTTTTTAGCCTGTCGATTTCTTAATTAAATTATAAAAAGATAGTTGCAAAGCCTTCCAGTAGGATATAATGAAGAAAAAGGAGAGGTGATGCCGAAGAATATTATCAATTTAATTGCGGTTATTTTGCTTTTATTCCTATCGTCGGGCTGCGCCGTTATCGGTACAGCGATCAGCGCAGGAATTGGCTATGGGATATATCAGGCGACAAGAAAGTAGCCGGGGGTAATTGATTTTTATTTTTTATAGGATCAAGCGGGTCGCAGGTCTAAAGGTCAGTTAAGCGTTTTTAAGGAAGGTTCGCTTCAAGGAGTCGCCGAGTCTTCCTCTTTTTTTCTCCTTGGCGAGTACGCTGGCTAAAAGGGAGGGGGCGGCGCAAAAAAGTGACAGAACTTCTCGAAATGTAAAAAATCTCACCACAAAGAAATTCTTCCAAAATATTTTTAAGTATCTTCCCGGAGTATAAAAAGAGAATTTGATCCTTTTGCCGATTTTCTTTAAGGCGGCATGGCTATAGGCGTCGGAATAAAGTTCTCCCCGGTCGGTGACGTGATAGCCGGGTGTATTTTCGGCAAGTTCTTTTAAAGGGGAAAACTTTTCTATCCTTAATTTGTTACAGCTAATAACATCCACGCCGATTTCTTTGGCAAATGTTGAAATATACAACATCTCTTTTTCAGTTTCGCCGATATTTCCGTAAATAAAATAACCATTATAAAGGATAGGATACTTTTTAAGGACAGCGAAAGATTTCCGTATGGTTTCTTGATTAAATCCTTTATTGAGCTGGTTCAGTATCCGATCATGCGGGGATTCGATACCTATAAGAAGCGTTTTAAATCCGGCCTTGACCATTTTTTCCAGAAGTTTAGGATAGCGCGCAATTTCCATGCGGGCCTGGGCGATGAAACGCTTCTTTATTTTGCGCTCGATGATAAGATCGCAAATTTCCTCTGCCCTTTTGGGATTGGCAAAAAGATTGTCATCGCTAAAAAGAACAACTTTGGCCGTGAGGTTTTCAATCTCATCGACAACGGAATTGACGTTACGTACGGCGTAGTTTCTTTTCTGGCCCAAGGGATTGAGGCTGAAGGTGCAGAATTTACAGTCAAACGGGCAGCCCCGGGCGCTTAATACCGAATCAAAGGTTATGTCTGCCACCCGGATGCCGTTGACCGCGAGCGGGTATTCGTTGTGCCGTAAGGAGCGGTCCGGTGCGCTTAAGGTATCGACGTTAGGAAAAGGGCGGTTGGCGTTGTGGATGATATGGCCGTTTTCCCGATAAGAGATACCTAAGATATTCTTCAGCGGCCGGTCTTTTAAGATTTCCTGCATCGACTCTTCGCCTTCGCCCCTGACGATGATGTCAATGGTGGGGCATGTCTTAAAGAGTTCTTCGACCTTTTCAGTTGCCTTGTAGCCGCCGACTACTAAGGGGATATTGCCGGGCAGGCGGTTGAGCAACTGACAGATCTCTTCAAATTGGCGGTCCCAGCCGATCGAGACACAGATAAGATCAACCCCATTGGCAATAAATTCCAGGAGTTTATTGATATCGGATAAATCTGTTTCGTAGCGTAAATCCAGGACAGTGATTTTATCGACCAGGCCCTTGGCGCTGGTGGCCACATATTCCAAGCCCGTAGGCGGGAACATCATCATGGTATTGTTGGCGTTAACCTCGATGTAGGGATTAAGAAATAAGGCGTGACGGTATTTGATGTTAGGCTCGCTTTTTATTGTGTTGCTTAATATTGCTCGTGCACAATCAATGATGAGATTAATTCGAAGTTCTGATTCTTAAGCCGAGGGCAAGTGTGGTGTACGATGTGTCATGCCACGGTGGTGAGACCTATGAAGTTCAATCTTTTGAAGAATCAACGGCATTACTTTATCACTAAATGGTGGTTTAGGCAATAGGTAAATGATTTTTAGGGAACGGTTGATACCAAATGCAGCATTTTTTAGGCGATGAGGAAGAATTTCTTAAGGTTGGGGCGATTAAGGCGGAGGGAATCGAAAAAAGGGGCCTTCGGCCGGACGGCCGAAGGCCCCTTTTTAAGACCCTCAGCCCTTTTAAAAAAGATATTGCCATTCCAAAGGACGATTGATATAATACCCCATTGTTCAACAAGGGAGATTTTCTTGGAACATCCTGATATAAAAGGGGTTTTACGCTTGTTTTAAAGCCATGAGCCGGGTTATTATACCCGGCTTTTTTATATTAACAGCGGTAAAAGGGAGGGGCGCGATGACCGTATTGGGTATTGATGATTGGGGTATTTGGTCTGCGTATTTACTGTGTATTCTGGGGGCTATTTTTTCCGTTGTTTACGGGATAATTAACTGGAACAAAGGGGATGAAGAGGTTTATCCTGAAGATGTCCGCTGGGTTAGAGACGAGAAGAAAGCCGAAGAAGAAGTTTAACTAAAAAAAGCCAAGGAGTAGACGATGGACAATGTATTTATTCTAACGATCGTGGTAGTCGTTTATCTTCTGATGATCAGTTATCTGGGCTACTACGGTTATCGTAAAACCAAAAACGCCCTGGATTATCTCGTAGCCGGCCGAAGCGTCCATCCGTTTGTCATGGCGCTTTCTTACGGGGCAACATTCATCAGCACCTCGGCAATTGTCGGTTTCGGCGGGGCGGCGGCGATGTTTGGGATGGGGCTATTGTGGCTCACCTTCCTTAATATCCTGATGGGTATTATTATCGCATTTATCATTTTTGGTAAGCGCACCAGAAAAATAGGGCATAATCTTGATGCCCATACTTTCCCCGAGCTTATGGGGAGGCGCTTTCAGTCGTCTTTTATCCAGGGTTTCAGCGGGCTGGTTATCTTTATCTTCATGCCTTTGTATGCGGCAGCGGTTTTAATCGGTGCTGCCCGTTTTATCGAAACAACCTTTTCTTCGCAAATCAACTATAACGTCGCCATTTTAATTTACACTCTTATCATTTGTGCTTATGTTCTGGCCGGAGGGTTGAAAGGCGTCATGTATACCGACGCCTTGCAGGGGGCGATTATGTTTGTGGGGATGATGATTTTGCTGGTCATGACCTATACAAAATTAGGCGGTGTTGTGGCGGCTCATCAGGCGTTGGGGGCTATGGCGGCGCAGGTACCGGAAAAACTTATCGCTATCGGCCACATGGGATGGACGAAAATGCCGACTTTGGGTTCAAACTTGTGGTGGACTTTGGTTTCGACAATCGTTATGGGTGTCGGCATTGGCGTTTTGGCTCAGCCGCAACTGGCGGTTCGTTTCATGACGGTTAAGAGCAATAAAGAGATTAATCGTGCCGTATCCATCGGAGGTGTATTTATTCTCTCCATGACCGGTATTGCCTTTGTGGTGGGCGCTCTTACCAATGTATATTTCTTTACCCATCCGGAATTCGGGAAAATATCAATGGCGGTTGCCGGCGGCAATATCGACAAAATCATTCCGATGTATATCAATAGTGCCTTGCCGGTTTGGTTTGTCTATGTCTTTATGTTGACGCTTCTTTCGGCGGCCATGTCAACATCAAGTTCTCAATTTCATACGATGGGAACGGCGATCGGCCGTGATTTTGTTGAAAGAGCTCTTTTAAGAGGGAAATATCCCCAGTATACCGTCTTGGTTACCCGCATCGGTATTATTTTCGGGGTTATTGCGACGGTTATCTTAGGGTATAAATTACCGGGCAGTGTTATTGCAGTCGCAACGGCTATCTTTTTTGGTTTGTGCGCCAGTGCCTTTCTTCCCAGCTATATCGGGGCGCTTTTCTGGAAAGGGATGACCAAGGCCGGGGTTATCGCAAGCATGCTCACAGGATTTTTGGGGACGGCTTTTTGGCTTTTATTTATTCATCAAAAAGAAGCCGAGGCCATGGGTTTATGCAAGCTTATTTTTGGGAAATCGACACTGACAGGTTTCCCCTGGACGGTTGTGGATCCGATTGTCGTGATCTTGCCGATATCGTTGGTCGTGGCCTTTGGCGTGAGTTTCTTCACCCAAAAATTGCCCAAAGAACACATTGAAAAATGCTTTAAACATGTTTAAATCTGGATTAATGCCGGTATTATTTTAAAGAAGGAGGGATTCGTGAAGAAGATTGCGGTGGTGATGGTCTTGGCATTGCTGGGGTTTATCGGCGACATCTGGGCAGAGGCAAAGACGGAAACAAAGGCGGAAGTGGCAAAAAAGGCGGACGAGATGAAATTTAAATTCGGCTCGTCTCTTCGGCTTCGTCATGAATACTGGAAAAACTGGCGGGATGAGGACAGCGATCAGCACGATGACCGCAATTTCTTCCGTATCAAGAGCTCTGTTTGGGGCCAATTAGACGTTAATCCGGACCTGCTTTTTTACATGAAGCTCACCAATGAGTTTAAGGCCTACACGATGTTTGAGGGGGCCAGCAGTGGTACGCCCGATAAATCGGCCAGCAAAAAAGGCTACCATTTTGATATCAATGAAATCGTTTTTGATAATCTCTATACCGATATCAAGAATTTCGTAGGGTTGCCCATCGATTGGCGTTTAGGCCGGCAGGACTTTTTGGGCACATACGGTGAAGGTTTTCTTATTATGGACGGTACGCCCCAGGACGGTTCGCGGACTTTCTACTTTAATGCCGCCAAGGCAAGCTGGCGCGTCAATGATAAAAACACGCTCGATTTTATCTATATCAATGACCCGCGAGACGATGAATTTCTTCCCGCTATTAACCGTCTTGAGCTTACCAAGATATCGAACCCTAACGATGATAAAGTACCCCAGAATTTAAACACCACCGATGAGCAGGCGTATGTTTTGTATTTAAAGAATAAAAACATTAAAGATTTAGGCCTGGAAGGATATTACATATTTAAAAAAGAGGCCGAAGAGGGCGGGACCGGTATGCAGTCTAAGGAGACCCGATTAAGCACCCTGGGTTCTTATGCGAAGTATGATCTTAATCCCTGGACGCTACGCGGTCAGTTCGCCGGCCAGTTCGGTGAATACGGCGAGAAAGGCCGTCTAGGCTATGGAGGATATGGGTTTGTTGATAGGGTTTTTAAAGACGTCCGCTGGTCGCCCAAGGCAAGTGCCGGGTATATTTATCTTTCGGGTGATGACCTTACGACCGCCCGAAACGAAGCCTGGGATCCTCTTTTTTCGCGCTGGCCGTGGATGTCCGAGCTTTATATATTGAGCATGGCCGGGGATTCGAATGTCGGGATTTTGGGTTACTGGACCAACCTTTCAATGTGGCGGACCGAATTTTCGTTTAAGCCTACGGGGAAAACTAAAGTCACTCTCTGGTATAATTACCTGAAGTCCAATCATGTCGCGCCCGGCAACACCATTTGTTCCGGGACGGGAAGAGACCGGGGCCATCTGCCGCAGTTCAGGGTTGATTATGCCTGGACCAAGAATGTCTCGATGTATTTTCTGGCGGAATATTTGCTGCCGGGAGACTTTTATGTGTCCAGCGATGAGGCATGGTTTTTAAGGTCAGAGATGCAGCTTAAATTTTAGGCCGGAACGATTTTTAAAGGCCAAACGGTATTTTTAATTTTGCCTTTTCTCCGCACTCTCAAGCGGGTATGTTTTAGAAGCATCTGTCGGTAAAACAGCATAAATCTTGGAAAAGCACGACATGTCTCTTCATCGAAAAGACGAGAATCTCTTTTTATTCTCCGGAAACGAGGCGCTGGCTCAGGGCGCGTACGAATCCGGGCTGCAATTTGCCGCCGGCTATCCGGGGACGCCTTCCACCGAGATTATCGAATATCTTTCCCATCTTAAGGAAGTCGACTGCCAGTGGTCGGTCAATGAAAAAGTTGCCTTTGAGGTCGCCCTGGCCGCTGCCATCGGGGGAAAACGTTCTTTGTATGCCTCAAAACACGTAGGCCTCAATGTTGCCATGGACAGCCTGATGACATCGTCCTATGTGGGGGTTAATGCCGGCTTTGTCATTGTCTCCTGCGATGACCCGGGTATGCCGTCTTCGCAAAATGAACAGGACAGCCGTTGTTTTGCCAAGGTTGCTAAAATCCCGCTTCTCGAGCCTTCTTCGCCGTCGGAGGCCAAAGAGTTTGTAAAAAAGGCCTTTGAGATCAGTGAACAATTTGATATCCCGGTTATGGTACGCATGACCACTCGCATTTGCCATACAAAAGAAAATGTTGCCTTAGGGTTACGTACGGAAATTCCGGTGCGGCCTTTTGGCGTTAACGCGCAAAAATACGTTATGGTCCCGCGCAACGCCTATCAGCGGCATATCAATCTCGAAGAACGCCTGGTTAAATTAAAGGCTTGGGCTGAAAAAACTTCTTTAAACAAAATAGAGATTAGTGATAAGAAAATCGGTTTCATTGCCAATAGCGTGGTTTATTTTTATGCCAAAGAGAGTTATCCGGAGGCGTCGTTTTTGAAACTGGGAATGAGCTTTCCTTTTCCCGAAAACAAGGTTAAAGATTTCTGCCGAAAGGTCAAGAAGGTTTTTGTCTTAGAAGAGCTTGAGCCTTTCCTGGAAGAGCATATCCGGGCCCTGGGCGTAAAAAACGTCCAATTCAAAGATCCTTCGTTTCGCGTCGGGGAATTGCGCCCGGAAGACATCCTGTCAATCGTTAAGGGGAAAAAGAAAGAACACAAAAAGACCATCAGCCGGCCGCCATCCTTATGCCTGGGCTGCCCGCATCGTTTTGTCTTTGATCTGTTGAAGAAATTAAACGTGGTTGTTGCCGGAGATATCGGTTGTTATACTTTAGGATTTTCCCCGCCTTACGAGAGCCTGCATACCTGTTTGTGCATGGGCAGCGGCATCACGTTTTTTGAGGGTTTAAGCCGCAGCATCGATAAAAAAGTTGTGGGCGTGATCGGCGACTCGACGTTTGTCCATAGCGGTATCACCGGGCTCATTAATGCCGCTTACAATAAAACCAAAGGGACTATTCTTATTCTAGATAACGGCACCACTGCCATGACCGGCGGGCAGTCGCATCCGGCGACAGGGACGACGGTTAAGGGTGAACTCACCAAACAATTAAGCCTGGAGGCTATCGCTCAGGCCGCCGGCGCGGATACGGTCGATGTCATTGACCCTGCCAAACACCAGGAGTTTGAAGAATTATTACGCCGGCGCATTGAAGAAAATAATCTCTCGGTCATTATTGTCCGGCGGCCGTGCATTTTATTGATTAAAAGCCAGAAAAAACAATAAAATATTTTTATGAAGAAAATCCAGATAACAGATGTTATTTTTTACGGTGTGGGCGGCCAGGGTGTTTTAACCGCTGCCGAGGTCATGGGCTGGGCAGCGCTTTTAAACGGTCATCATGTTAAAAAAACCGAAGTCCACGGTATGGCTCAGCGAGGCGGTTCGGTGGAATCGTTCATCCGTTTCGGAAAACAGGTTTATTCGCCGCTTCCTGTAGACAGCCATGTCGATTTTCTGGTTTGCTTGCACCCGGAAGAGCATGTACGTTTTAAAGATAATCTAAAACCCCGGGGAGTTGATTTGATCAAATATTTGGAAAAAGCCCGTGAGGCTGTGGCCGACAAAAAACAATTTACCAACACTTTTATGCTGGGTGTATTGTCGCATTATTTATCTATCCCCGAATCGTGTTGGCTTACGGCCATGGAAAAAGTTTTTCATAGAAGCATCGAAGAGAATAAGGCCTTTTTTGCACAAGGCCGAAAGATGGGAGGAAGTTTATGATCTACAATGAGAAATTCGAATGTATGAGCTTAGAAGAGCTCAAGAATGTTCAATCGGAGCGGCTTAAAAAGACCGTCAGTTACGTCTATCAGTACTGCCCGTTTTATCAGAAAAAATTCGCAAGCCACGGTATCTCTCCCAAGGATATTAAGACCATCGACGATATTGTTAAACTCCCCTTTACCGTCAAGGATGATTTGCGTGACAATTACCCCTTTGGGGTTCTTTCGATGCCGCTGGCACAGATCGCCGAAATCCATGTCTCCAGCGGGACCACTGGAAATCCGACGGTGGTTGGTTATTCAAAGGAGGATATTGAATTATGGTCGGAGGTGATGGCACGCGCGTTTTGTTGTGCCGGAGGCCTGCCTGGAGATATGGTGCAGGTGGCTTATGGTTACGGGCTTTTTACCGGAGGCCTGGGGGCTCATTACGGCGCGCTCAAAGCCGGTATGACGGTTATCCCTTGTTCGTCAGGCCAAACTAAACGGCAGCTGAAGATTATGCAGGATTTTAAACCCCGGATTTTGGCTTGTACGCCGTCCTATTCGCTGTTTATGGCAGATGAGGCTAAAGAGATCGGCATGGATTGCAAAAAAAGCAGTTGGGAGATCGGTGTCTTCGGTGCCGAGCCATGGAGTGATTCCATGCGTAAAGAAATTGAGAGCATCTGGAATCTTTCTGCCACGGATATTTACGGGCTTTCCGAAATCATCGGGCCCGGCGTGGCGCAGGAATGTACTCATAAAGACGGGCTGCATCTTTTCTCGGATGTCTTTTATCCGGAGGTTATTAATCCGAAAACAGGCAAAGAGGCTAAAGAGGGTGAAACGGGTATGCTGGTTTTAACCCATCTGACAAAAACAGGTATGCCTCTTTTACGTTACCAGACACGAGATATTATTAAAATCACCCATGAGAAATGCCGATGTGGCCGTACCTCGCCCCGGATCAGCAAGATCCTGGGCCGGACCGATGACATGATCATTGTGCGCGGTATTAATGTGTTTCCTTCTCAAATCGAAGAGGTTTTGCTGAGAATCGAAGGGACCGAGCCGCATTACCAGTTGGTGGTGGAGCGTCCGCACGGCGGGTTGGATGAGCTTGAGGTGCAGGTCGAATTAAAAGAATCCTTTTTTTCGGATGAAGTCAAACAGCTGCAGCACCTGAGTGATAAAATCCGCGATGAGATTGAATCAGTTTTAGGGATTGGGGTGAAGGTCCGTTTGGTGGAACCAAAAACGATTGCCCGCAGCGAAGGCAAGGCCAAGCGCGTGATCGATAAACGAAATATTTAGCCGAAAGGGGATCCTATGAAGATAACTCAGATTTCGGTTTTTCTGGAGAATAAAAAAGGAAGATTGTTTGAAGCGACTAAGGCTTTGGGTGATGCCGGTGTGGATATTAAAGCTTTAACCATTGCCGAGAACGAAGATTTTGGCGTTTTACGCATGGTGGTTGATAAACCCCAGGATGCCCTGGCGGCATTTAAGAAAAACGGTTTTGTGGCCTCCTTAACCGATATCGTGGCGGTGGAAGTTGATGATACGCCCGGCGGCCTGGCACGGATTCTGGCCGTATTTAACAAAAACGATTTAAACGTTGAATACATGTATGCCTTTGTTGAGAAGACCGCGGATAAGGCGATCGTGGTTTTTCGTTTTGATGACCCGGATAAGGCCATTGTTATTTTGACTAAAAACAATGTCAAGATCGTCGGCAAAAAGGAAATTCAGACATTATGAAAGAGAAAATCGCCTTTCGCGACGCGCAAAAAGAATGCATTGACGGCCAAGCGCTTAGAAAATACCAGCTTGAGCGCTTAAAGGAAACCGTCGGCCATGCCTTGCGCACGCCCTTTTATCAGCATCGCCTGAATAAAGTCGGCATCCGCTCGTCCGATGATATCCGCAGCCTTAAAGACCTTGAAAGAATTCCGTTTACCACCAAGGACGATTTAAGGGAATCTTATCCGCGCGGGCTTTTGGCGACAGACATGAAAAAAGTCGTGCGCGTTCATACCTCCAGCGGCACGACCGGCATTCCGACGGTTATCTATCACACCCAGGAGGATCTGGACAATTGGACCGAGTTGGTGGTGCGCTCCATTGTTGCCTGCGGGGTAACTAGCGATGATGTTTTTCAAAATATGATGACGTACGGGATGTTTACCGGCGGCCTGGGACTACATTACGGCGCGGAACGATTAGGGGCTTTGGTTATTCCATCAGGCTCAGGCAATACCAAACGCCAGCTGCAGCTGATGAAAGATTTTCGCACCACCGTCGTGCACGCGACTCCCAGCTACATGTTCCATTTTTCTTCGAAGATAGGGGAATTAGGATTCACGGTTGAGGAATTAAACCTAAAGAAAGCTTTTCTGGGAGCCGAGCCTTATTCGGAAAATACCCGTAAAAAAATCGAGGAATTTTTTAAAATCGATGTTTATAATTCCTACGGCCTCAGCGAAATGAACGGCCCCGGCGTTGCCTTTGAATGCATTTATAAAACCGGCATGCATCTATGGGAAGACGCCTACATCCTGGAAATGATCGATCCCGAAACAAAAAAGAATTTAGGCGATGATACGCAAGGAGAGCTGGTTTTAACTACGTTGTGCCGGCAGGCGACACCCTTGCTGCGCTATCGCACCCGGGATTTGACCACGGTGGTTAAAGGGAATTGTCCCTGCGGCAGGACACACCGGCGTATTTCGCGAATTGCCGGAAGGACGGATGACATGTTGATTATTAGCGGCGTTAACGTTTTTCCGTCGCAGATCGAACAGGTTATCATGAAGATTCCCGAGGTGGGTAATAATTATCAGATTTACCTTGCCAAAGAAGGGGCCCTGGATAAATTAACGGTTAAGGTGGAATTGTATTCAAAGCTTTTTAGCGGTGATTTACAGGACTTGGAACGGTTAAAACGGAAAATACAAGATGAGCTGCGTGCCAGCATTGTGATCACGCCAATGGTTGAATTGCATGAGCCGGGAAGCTTACCCGAGTTTGAACTTAAGGCAAAACGCGTGGTCGATGAGCGCATAAAGATATAAAGTAATTAAACTGAACAGGAGAACCCCATGGCAAAACAGATCAATATTTTTGTAGATAACCGAGCCGGGCGTATTCAAAAAATAGCCGAGTCGATGTCGTTGGCCAATATCAATATCCGGGCGTTGGCAATCCAGGATCGCGGCGAATTCGGGTTGGTTAAGCTTATTGTTAATAAGCCCGATAAAGCGGTCTTGGCCTTGCAGGAAAAGGGTTTTGCCTGCGGGATCAAGGATGTCCTGGCGGTGGTGATGGAGGACAAGCCCGGCGGATTGTATCAATTGCTTAAAACATTTCCCGAAGAAGGCGTGAATATCCTTGATGCCTATGGGTTTGCGGCAGAAACCATCAAGGGATCGGTATTCTTTATCGAGGTCAAAGATCCCGCCCAGATGACGGCGTTTCTGCAGGGAAAAGGTTATAAGGTCTTAACCGACCAGGAAATTTACGAGCTTTAAACCCGGATTTTGTACAGCCCCACAGAGGCGGGGCAGGCAAAATTCGCCCGAAGGGCCGTTACGTCCCGACATATGAATTTTATTGTCGGGACTAACGGGGTTAACCCCGTTAAAGGCGGGGTTAGGATAAGATCAAGCCATGACAGAACCCCAAGGATTTTCCGCCGCTCCTTTTGAACAGTATGTCCCTCTTGAGATCCTCGAGCGTAAAGACGGCTTTGCCAAAATACGCTTACCTTACAAAAAAGAATTAACCAACCCCTATGGCCTTATGCATGGCGGGGCCATTGCCACTCTTGCCGATACCACGATGGCGCATGCTGTCTATTCCCGGTATCCACAGAATAAATTCTTTACCATCAGCCTAAAAATTGAGTTTAAATCTCCCGTTAGCACAGGATATGCCGTTGCCGAAGCCAAGATTACCAGCAAAAGAAAACAGCTGCTTTTTGGCGACGTTATCGTCCAGGATGATACCGGCAAGACTGTCGCCGTCGCTTCTGCCACATTTTTCCTCAAAATATAATAATTCCTAACAACTTTCCCTGCGTCATATTCGAAGGGTTATTTTTTTATTAAACAATACACTTCTTGTTGACGCGTTAAGAATGCGCATATATAATGGACATAAATAATAAAACTAATATTAATATTCTTCCGTCGATGTGAAGAATTGATTCGCGGGATAAAGTTTGTGTTGTCTGTGGTCATTTAGCAATAGAGGAAGAGAATGCTGAAGGCAAAAAACATCCCCCCAGAAACTCCTTCCGGTCAGTTCGGTTCGTTAAATTTAGATTTATTTCCGCTCTCCAGTTCTTTTCCAGCAATATATCCTATGTGTTTCTTTGATTCTTCTCCGGAGGCCGGCCTATGATCTCCGTATTCTGGCAGGCTCAGATGGACTATGTGTTTTTTGTATACGGAATCGCATTTCTCCTTTTGGGCGCGGTGATCTGGGGGGTGTCTAAACCTTCTTGGAGTCGCTTACCCTGGAATTATTTGGCCTGGTTTGGATTTTTACACGGCGCCAATGAGTGGTTTGATATGCTGGCGGTAAGCCTTGGCGATTCACCGGATTTTAAATGGGTTCGTTTGATCATAATGGCGGTTTCTTTCTTACCGTTGGTTGAATTTGGCCGTGCCGGCTTAAAGGCGCAGGGCATATCTGTGCCGGGACAGTGGATTTATATTCCGCTGGTGGCGCTATCGGGCTGTGGGTATCTTGCCGGGATGAGCGGACTTAACGCCGGTTGCCGCTATGCGCTGGGTTTTACCGGCGGGTTATTAGCTGGTATTGTTTTTCTAAGGGAACCTCCTCGGGCGGAGGCGAGTCCGCGCTGGTCACTACGCCTGATCGGATGGGCTTTTTTGATTTATGGTTTTGCGGCAGGGTTAATCGTACCAAAGGCTGGTTTTTTTCCGGCCAATATTCTTAACAATGATGCATTCTTGAATATCACAGGATTTCCTATCCAGGTCGCTCGTGCTTTGTGTGCTGTTTCAGCTGCGCTTGGGGCCTGGTTTATCTTCGGGTATAAATACGATAAAGACAAAGGGACATATGAATGGCAGTCTTGGTTTGTTCCTTTCGCGCTTGCCGTGACGTTGGTTGCCGGTTTTTGGGTTGTTAACTGGCGCGGCCAGGTTGCTGATCAAGAACAACGTGATCGTCTAAGTTCCCAAGTTATCGATATTGCCCGGACGATAAGTTCCAATCGCGTGAATATGCTGTCTTTTTCTGATGAAGATAAGCATAATCCCAGCTATGTGCGCCTACGTAATCAGATGGTCGCTTATGGCCAGGCTATGGGATTGCGCAGTATCTATAGCATGGCTGTCAGGGGGGATCATATTGTTTTTGGCCCCGAGAGCATTCCGGAATCTTCTCCTCTGGCTTCCGCCCCGGGAACGATTTATCAGAAACCGCGTCCTGAAGATTGGGAGGCCTTTAAAACCGGTAAGCCTTACACGGTTGGCCCTGTGGCTGATGAATATGGGACGTTTGTCTCGGCAGGGGCGCCGGTTAGAGATCCTCATACGGGGAAAATAATTCTTATGATCGGGGCAGACATTGATGCCACGATATTTCAGACGACGGTGGTGCGCGCGCGGATCATGGCGCTTTTCAGCATTTTGATCGTGGTATGTATTATTTTATTCACCTTGAGCATATTAGGATGGCGCAATCAGCTTTCAAAGGAGCAGAGAAATAAGTTGCGGTATATTGAAGTATGGCTGACGGTAGTGATCGGAATTATTGCTACGGTCAATGCCGTTTATTTTATAAGAGATGAAGAGCAGCGTTACCGTAAAGCTGTTTTTATTCAACTTGCCCGGGCCCAAACGGGAGATATTGTCCAGGCATTTGTAAGCATGAGGGATTATGAGCTGGGAGGGTTGGCCCGGTTTTTTGACGGAAGCGAGCAAGTGGAATTCAGGGAGTTCCAGGCCTTTGCCGGGCCGCAGGTACGGACAAGTTTGGTCCGGGCATGGGAATGGATTCCTGCTGTTCCGGCGGAAATGAGGACGGAATTCGAAGAAGGTGTTCATCGGCAGGGGCTGAGTGACTTTACTATTTTTGAGAAGAATGCAGACGGTGTTAATATCGTTCCTCCGGAAAGGCTTTTTTATTATCCGGTCCAGTATATTGAACCGTTCGCCGGCAATGAGAAAATTCTTGGTTACGATGTCGGGTCAGAGCCTCTTCGCCGTTCAGCCCTGGAAGAATCAGCGCGTGTCGGCTTTGCGACGGCAACGGAGCCCGTTACTCTCACCCACGAAATGGGCGGGCAAAAGGCGATTGTCGTATTTCACCCTGTTTTTAAGCATGTGCCGCTGGATTTTGGCTATGACGTTGATATTGATACGAATTCCCTGCAAGGATTTGCTGCGGTTGTCGTGAATCTCGGGGATATGCTTAAAAAAACGATCTTTGACTCGGGCGTTCGAACAGCTCTTTTGGGGCCGGCGGATGTTAATCTTTACCAGCTTAAAAAGGATGATACGCCTTTATGGATAGCATCTTCGAAGACGGATGACGATCAGCGCCATGCTGACAAAAACAAAGCCCTATTAGATTTAGCGGATACCCGGAATTATGTAAGCCCTCTGTTTATGTTTGGGAAGACATACGCTTTGGTTATCCATCCTAAACCGGGTTCAATTGATGCGCCGGTAGCCTCGAGTATATTCTTTGGATTTATCGGGATTATTTTAACCGGGGCCCTGGCGTACAGTTTATTTTCGGCGTTAAGCCGTGCCGCCAAGGTGGAAGCGCTGGTTGCTGAAAAGACCGAGGAGTTAAAGTCAAAAGAACTTCAGCTCGGGGCGATTGTTTCCAATGTCCCCGGAGCAATTTACCGCTGTGTCAATGATGTACATTGGACGATGGAATTTATCAGCAGCGAAATAGAGAATATTTCCGGATATCCGGTTTCAGATTTTATCAAGAATAAAGTACGCAGTTATGCCAGCATCATTTATCCCGATGATGTCACGCTGGTTGATCGGACTATCCAGGATGCAATCAGCAAAGAAGAATCGTATATTATTGAATATCGTATTGTCCATTCCAGCGGAAAGATAAGATGGGTTTTTGAGAAGGGCCAGCCGATCTTTATCGGAGACGGAAAGCTTGCATGGCTCGATGGTGTTATTTCTGATGTCAGCGAGCGCAGAAAATCCGAGGAGCAGTTGCGCCATCTGTCGCGTGCGGTTGAGCAAAGCCCCGCGGTTGTTGTCATTACGGACAGAGACGGAAAGATAGAATACGCTAACCCGAAATTTGTCCAACTGACCGGATACACACTTAGAGAGGCCGTGGGTCAAAATCCGCGTATTTTAAAGGGCGGAACGGAATCGGCTGAATTTTATAAACAGCTTTGGAATACTATTCTCGCCGGCAACGAATGGCGGGGAGAATTTCTTAATAAAAAGAAAAACGGAGAATTGTACTGGGAGAGCGCCTCGATTTCTCCCCTTAAAAATAATCGGGGAGAGATCACCCATTTTGTTGCCGTCAAGGAAGACATTACCGAGCGTAAAAAGCTGGAACGCATTAAGGATGATTTTACCAGTACGGTATCTCACGAGTTGCGTACACCCCTGGCGGCCATGAAAGAAGGTATTGGCATTGTCTTGGACGGTACCGCCGGCGAGATCAGCCCGGAGCAAAAAGAATTTCTTGGGCTCGCTAAAAGAAACGTTGATCGCCTGGGGCGGTTGATTAATGATGTGCTGGATTTCCAAAAGTTAGATTCCGGGGCGATGACATTTAAGATACGGGATGAGGATATCAATTCTGTCATTCGGGATGTAGGGCAGATGATGATGCTTGCTGTAGCCAAGCAAAAAGGTTTGGATCTAAATTTTAATCTTGGCGAAAACCTTCCTCGGATACCGTTTGACAGGGACAAAATCATCCAGGTCTTGACGAATCTGATCAACAACGCGATTAAATTCACGGATAAAGGGAGTATTACGGTTACCTCTTCGCTGGGGGATAACGCCGTTGAAGTCTCTGTCCGGGATACCGGTATCGGCATTAAAGAAGAAGATTTGCCGAAGCTCTTTGGAAAGTTTACCCAGCTGACCAGCGGCAGCGATAGAAAAACCGGCGGAACGGGTCTGGGGCTGGCTATTTCCAAACAAATTGTTGAATGGCACAAAGGAAAGATCTGGGCGGAGTCAAAATTTGGCGAGGGGACAACGATTCGTTTTTTCTTACCGATTGGAGAGCGGAGAACTTGATATGGCAAAAAAGATTTTGTTTGTTGATGATGAATCGGATGTCTCGGCGGTGGTGACATTCCGGTTAAAAAAGGCCGGTTACGAGGTTATTAATGCTGTCAACGGCCAGGAAGCGCTGGATTTGGCGGGCAAGGTCAATCCGGATCTCATACTTCTGGATTTGCGCTTACCGATTATTTCGGGGGAAGAGGTTTGTGAAAGAGTGAAATCTGACGAGAGGTTGAAAAATATCCCCGTCATTTTGTTCACTGCCAGTGTTGATAATATGGAAGATAAGGTCAAGAGGACAGGGGCGGATGATTTTATTACCAAACCTTTTGATCCGGAACAGTTAATGCAAAAGATAAAAAAACTTATAGGATAGGAGTGTCCTGATGAGCAAAAAAGTTATTTTATTGGTGGATGACCAGGAAGATTTGCGTAAGGTTATAGGTTTACGGATTAAAAGCTGGGGTTACGATCTCATCGAAGCTCAAAACGGACAGGAGGGCATTGATGCGGCCAAAACCCAAAATCCCGATATCATTATTCTCGACTACATGATGCCGGATATGGACGGGATTAGCGTCTTGGCTGAAATACGCAAGACCAATAAGACTATCCCCGTGGTTATGTTCACGGCTTATCCCAATAAGATGTCCATGCTGGAATCTGAAAAGTTGGGCGTCAGCTCATTTGTCCCGAAACTAAGCACCTATTCCGACATCCAGCCCCTTTTAAAGGCGGCCATCCATATGGCGGAGAAAAAGCAGGATAAGGACGCGTAGGTCTCTAAAAAAGTTCATATCATAAAACCTCTCTAATCGCAGGAGCCTGTAATGAAAGTTATCGCTTTTAACGGTAGTGCCCGCCGGGACGGCAATACCGCTATCCTTATTAATAATGTATTTCATGAGCTTCAAAAAGAAGATATAAAAACCGAGATGGTCCAGCTGGCCGGCCAATCCCTCCGGGGCTGTACCGCCTGTGGCCAATGCCTGGTCAATAAAGACCGGCGGTGCGCCGTTACAGATGACATTATTAATGAATGTATTGAGAAAATGCTCGAAGCCGACGGGATTATCCTGGCGTCTCCGACCTATTTTGCCGATGTGACTGCCGAACTTAAAGCGCTAATTGACCGCGCTGGCATGGTCGCCAAGGCTAATAATGATATGTTCAGGCGTAAAGTCGGCGCGGCGATTGTCGCGGTGCGGCGCGCCGGGGCCATTCACGCCTTTGACTCCATCAACCATTTCTTTTTTATCAATCAAATGATCGTACCCGGTTCCAGTTATTGGAATGTTGGCATAGGCCGCAAAGTGGGCGAAGCGGCTGATGACGAAGAAGGCATAAAGACAATGAAGGTCTTGGGGCAAAATATGGCATGGCTGCTAAAGAAAGTTTCTAACACCCCAAAAAATTAGGTTTTTGTAGTTATTCCTGTCAAAATCGAGTGGGTGCTGCCCTTGACTTCCTTAAATTAAAAGGATTTGTATCCAGAAGAGACAAGGGCTGCACTTGTTTCTTCCTAATGTTGATCTTTTTATTCTGAGGAGAACAAGGCTGTGCACAACAAACTGTTAACAACTTATATTAACGATGCACTAGCCAGTAAGAAGGTGAAAAGGAGATCTTTATGTTTGATTTCTTAAAAAGGAAAAAGCAGGTTTTCTTTTGCCTGTTGGCATTGTCGGCCTTTAGTTTTGTCGCGGGTTGCTCTAAGGCAAAAGAGCCGCCCCGTGCTCCCGTCGTGGAGGTAGTACCGGTTATCATCCAGGATGTGCCCGAAACGGCAGAATGGGTGGGATCAATCGACGGCTCCGTCAACGCCCAGATCCGGGCGCAGGTTTCCGGATACCTCATTAAACAAAATTATCAAGAAGGAAGGTTGGTCCAGGAAGGCGATGTCCTCTTTGAAATAGACCCCCGGCCTTTCGAGGCAAGCCTGGCAAAGGCACAGGCCACGTTAGCCGAGTCCCAGGCGCGGTGGGAAACGGCTAAATCGACGTATGCGCGTGTTAAGCCGCTGGCCGATCAAAATGCCTTGAGCAAAAAAGATTTGGATGATGCCTTTGGCGACCAGGAAACCTCTGGGGCCCAGGTCCAGGAGGCGAAGGCCATGGTGGACAAGGCGCAGCTGGACCTGGAATTTACAAAAATAAAATCTCCTATCACGGGAATTGCCGGTTTGGCCAAAGTCCAAATCGGCAATTTGGTCGGACCGTCGACGGCTGAAGAGTTGACAACCGTCTCGACCCTGGACCCCGTCAAAGTTTATATCGAAATAAGCGAGCAGCAGTATTTAAAGACGTCGACGATGTATCCGGAGGCCAAAAACACTCACGCACTCGAACTTTATCTCACCGACGGTTCGCTTTTTTCCAAAGAGGGTTATTTCGTATTTGCCGACCGCCAGGTGAATCCTACGACCGGGACGATGAAGGTTGCGGCTTTCTTCTCCAACCCAAAGAATCTCTTGAGGCCGGGGCAATATGCGCGCCTGCGGGCCACTTTGGCCGTGCATAAAGATGCCAAGCTGGTTCCTCAAAAATCCGTAATCCAGATGCAGGGTGTCAATCAGGTAGCCGTTGTCGGAAAAGATAACACGGTCGAAATCCGTTCCGTACAATTAGGAGGGGAAAACGGGGAATATTTTGTCGTCCAGGACGGGTTAAACGGCGATGAAAATGTGGTGGTCGAGGGCCTTGAAAAAGTGAGAAGCGGATTAAAGGTTGACCCCAAACCCTCCGCAGAGAATTTTGGAGACGGAAAACCATGACCAAATTCTTTATCGAGCGGCCGATAGTCGCTATTGTTATTTCCATTTTTATGGCCATCGGCGGTGCGGTGGCGCTATCGCAACTTCCGATAGCCCAGTATCCTAATATTGTCCCGCCCGAGGTTCAAATAAAGGCCAATTATACCGGGGCTGATGCTTTAACCCTTGAGCAATCCGTGGCAACACCCATCGAGCAGCAGATGTCGGGCGTTGACAACATGAATTACATGTATTCAATCAATGCCAATAACGGGCAGATGTCGCTGAAGGTTAATTTTGATATTGCCAGCGATCCTAACACGGATCAGATCTTAGCCCAGATGCGTGAGTCCCAGTCGGAAAGCCAATTGCCCGAGGATGTGCGCGCCCTCGGCGTGACGGTTCAAAAATCGATGGCTTCGCCATTAATTATGTTCGCGATCTATTCGCCTAAAGGGACGTACGATAACATCTTTCTGGCGAATTACGCGTATATCAATATGAACGACCAGATGACCCGTGTTCCCGGCATTGCCAGTGTTACGATCTTCGGCTCCGGGCAATACGCGATGCGGGTTTGGGTCAAGCCCGACGAGCTGGCAAAACTCAACATAACCATCCCCGATATCAGCCGGGCGATAGAATCCCAAAATAGTGTTAATCCGGCGGGAAAAATAGGCGGTGAGCCCGTTCCCCCGGGGCAGGTCTTTACCTATGCCGTTCGGGCCGAAGGCCGGCTTCAGACACCGGAGGAATTCGGCAATATTATCGTAAGGGCCAATCCCGACGGCGGGATCGTGAGGCTTAGGGATGTGGCGCGCATAGAATTGGGCTCGCAAAGTTACGACGTCGAAGGGCGTTTAAACGGAAAGCCATCGGCCTTGATTGCCTTGTATCAATTACCGGGAACCAATGCGATTGCAGCGGCGCAAGGGGCTAAAAAGCTGATGAATGAAATGGCGCAGCGTTTTCCTCCGGACATGGAGTATACGACCGCGCTGGATACGACTCTCCCCGTCACCGAAGGCATCAAAGAAATTTCACAAACTCTCTATCAGGCGCTCTTGCTTGTTATCCTGGTTGTATTTATTTTTCTGCAGGGGTGGCGCGCGACCCTGATTCCTACCCTGGCTGTTCCGGTGGCGCTGATCGGGACATTTATGGTATTTCCTCTGTTGGGATTTTCGATTAATACCTTGTCCTTGTTTGGCCTGGTTTTGGCTATAGGGCTTGTGGTCGATGACGCCATTGTTGTCGTCGAAGCGGTCGAGCGGCATATCGAAAACGGATTAAATCCAAAAGAGGCGGCGGTTAAGGCTATGGAGGAGGTTTCGGGGCCGGTTATTGCGATTGCGATTATCTTGGCGGCTGTTTTTATTCCCACGGCTTTTATCCCGGGCATCACCGGAAGTTTATATCAGCAGTTTGCTATCACGATTGCTGTTTCTGTTATCATTTCGGCTTTTAACGCGCTTTCGCTTTCTCCGGCCTTGTCAGCGATGCTTTTAAAACCTAAGCACGAAAACAAGCCGGGAATTTTAAGCGGATTTTATAATGGCTTCAATAAAATGTTTGGCAGGGTTTCCGGTGGATATGTTCAATTGTGCCGGTATCTTATTCGTAAAAGTCTCATATGCTGTTTGTGTATTGCCGCTGCCGGTATTTTGGCATGGGCTGTGGCGTCGCGGGTTTCTTTCGGATTCCTGCCCGAGGAGGACCAGGGGTATGTCTTTGCCGGCATTCAGCTTCCCCAGGCGTCTTCGTTACAGCGCACCAGTGAGGCAGCCAGAAAAGTTGAACAGGAATTGGCGAAAATCCCGGGTATAAAAAATTATTCGACGGTTTTAGGCTACAATATGCTCAGCCAAGTGAACAATACTTACAGCGCTTTCTTTTTTATCAGTTTCAATAAATGGGACGAGCGTGTCAAGCCGCAGGAAAAATACCAGGCTTTGATGGGTGGAATCAATAAGGCGATTGCGCAGGTTCCGGATGCGGTCGGCTTTGCCTTTTCGCCTCCGGCGATTCCCGGTATCGGAACCTCCGGTGGGGTTACCTTTATCTTGGAGGACCGGTCGGCGAAAGACATGGCATTTTTGGCAAAAAATACAACAACCTTCGTGGAGGCAGCGCGTAAACGCCCTGAGATTGCCAGCGTCATGACCACATTGCTTCCGGCGGTGCCGCAGGTCTTTATTGATATCGACCAGGATAAATGCTTAAAGCAAGGGGTGGATTTGGCTGATGTCTACGGGACCCTGCAGGCGTATATGGGGTCAAGCTTTGTGAATTATTTTAATGCCTTCGGCCGTCAATGGTCGGTTTATATCCAGGCGGAAGGCCAATACCGTACCCGCGCCGACCAACTGCAACAGTATTATGTGCGTAACGCTAGCGGTGAAATGGTTCCGCTCTCGGCTTTGACTTCGGCCAGGTCCATCGTCGGGCCGGAGTTTACCATGCGGTATAATTTATACCGTTGTGCCCAAATTAATGCCACCGCCCGCCCGGGCTATAGTTCCATGCAGGTAATGAAGGCGATGGAAGAAGTTTTTCGCGAAGTGATGCCCTCGGAAATGGGATTTGATTACATGGGCATGAGTTTTCAGGAAAAGAAAGCGCAAGAAGGGGTGAGCCCGGTGGCGATATTTGCATTATCGCTGTTATGCGTATTCTTGATTTTGGCGGCCCAGTATGAAAGCTGGTCGTTGCCGTTAAGTGTTTTGTTGGCGACCCCCATCGCTATCCTGGGCGCATTTACAGGGCTGTTGGTGCGGGGGATGGAAAACAATGTCTATGCCCAGATCGGGCTGGTCATGTTAATCGGCCTGTCGGCTAAGAATGCTATTTTGATCGTTGAATTCGCGAAGATGGAACACGAAAAAGGAAAAGACCTTCTTGAGGCAGCTTTGGAGGGGGCGCGATTGCGGCTTAGGCCGATTCTGATGACGAGTTTTGCTTTTATCTTAGGGTGTATTCCCTTAGCCATAGCGTCGGGCGCGGGCAAGGTCAGCCGCCAGATCATGGGGACAACGGTTATCGCGGGGATGTTGGCGGCGACGTTTATCGCCATCTTTCTCATTCCTGCCGCTTTTTACATGATCATGAAAATGGGTGTTTCCCGGAAGGCGGGTGCCGGTGAAAAGGAAAGGAATTCATAATGATGAGGTTTAAGTTTTTATGCGGTTTTATTTTAGCTGCTTTTATTTGCGGCTGTGCCGGATCGAAAGATTTCAAGAAACCGCAAGTAGACGTGCCTACGGCGTGGCGGACTGATTCTCAAGGGACAGGCGCTGTCGATAGCGCCTGGTGGGAACAATTTAATGATTCTACCCTGGTCGCTCTGATTCAGGAAGGTTTAACCAATAACCAGGATATCCGTATCGCGACCGCCCGTATCAAGGAATATTACGGCCGCTTGGGAGTTGTGCGTTCTCAAGCCGGGCCCCAGGTGGGCGCGACGGCATCCAGCGGGCGGGCACAGTCGCCGGGGGCTCAGGTCGCGCCGGGCGGCAAGGCGACGTCGGATTCATTTGAGGTTAAATTAGCCGCCAGTTGGGAATTGGATCTTTTTGGCCGGGTGCGAAGCCAAACCGAGGCTGCCCGGGCGCAGTTAAAAGGGGCGCAAGAAGTCAAAACCGCGGCTATCCTTTCATTGGTGACGGCGATCGCGAATTCTTATGTTGAATTATTAGCCCTGGATCAAAAATTATCCATCGCGCAAAAAACCGAAACCTCCCGCCAAGAGGCGTTAAAGTTTATCAAGCTTCGTTTTGATGGCGGGATTGGTTCTCAAGTTGATGTGGACCAGGCCAAAACGGAATTGGCACAGGCGCAAATTTCCGTGATCGATTTAAAAAACACCATTTCTCAGCAGGAAAATAGTTTGTGCGCACTCTTGGGGCGCAATCCTTCCGCAATCGTCCGCAGCCAGGGAATCGACCAGCTTCAGATCCCTCAGGTTCCGGCGGGAATTCCTTCCGATGTCCTCGAGCAGAGGCCGGATATTCGCCAGGCCGTGGATAATCTGATGGCCGCGCACGCGTTAATCAAAGCCGCCAAGGCGCAGTATTTTCCCGTGATCTCTTTAACCGGTTCCGTCGGTTCGCGCAGTAACGACCTGGCGAGTTTGTTCTCGTCGGGGGCGGGGCAGTGGGGTGTTGCCGAGCAGCTCGCGCAACCCATTTTTACCTCGGGCAGGACCAGAAGCCAGGTCAACGAGGCGCGCGCCGGAGAGGAAGAGATGGTGGCGCAATACCAAAAGGCGGTTCAAAATGCCTTTAAAGAAGTCAATGACGCGTTAATCGATTATGAAGGGTCATCCGAGAAGCTGGGAATCCAGAAGGAGTCTCTCGATTCCCTTCGGGAATACGCCCGGCTTGCCCGGGCCCGGTATGATGAGGGCATGACGAGCTACCTGGAGGTTTTAGACGCGGAGCGCAGCCTCTACGACGGCGAGATTTCTTATGTTGAAACCAAAAAGAATATTTTTGTTTCCTTAGTCGATCTTTATAAGGTGCTGGGCGGCGGTTGGGTGGAAAAGGCCGAGGATATGATACCCAAATCGTAGAGGTGTAAGATCTCAGAATTTTTCATGAAGCCTTTGAAGTTGATTTAAGACACAAAAATATTAAAGTTTCAAAAAGGAGAGAAGAAATGAAAGCTATTTTTGAGAGGCGTAGTATTCGTAAGTACAAACCCGATCCCCTGACTGAAGAGACGATTCGGGAGATCCTGGAAGCGGCCATGGCCGCGCCCTCGGCGGGCAATGAGCAGCCCTGGGAGTTTATTGTCATTAACAATCGCACTGTGCTTAATGAAATTCCGAAGATTCACCCGCACGCCTCCATGACGAAAGAGGCACCGGTGGCGATTCTGGTCTGCGGCAACTTGAAAAAAGAGGTCCATAAGGATTTGTGGCCCCAGGATTGCGCGGCGGCGGTTGAGAATATTCTTTTGACCGTGACCGATAAGGGCTTGGGCGCGGTCTGGACGGCGGTTTATCCCCGCGAAGAACGAGTTGCGGGCATGCGCAAACTTCTTAATATCCCCGAACACGTGGTGCCGTTTGCGCTTATTCCTATCGGTTATCCGGCAGAAGAGAAGCCGCCGATTAAACGTTTTGACGCGGCAAGGATTCATTATAATAAATGGTAGTCATAATAAGGGACGCTCTTTCGGTTCAATGGAGGCCTGTCCCTTTTCTAGTAAAAAGGGACACACTTTTACAGCACGAAAAGAGCGTCCCTCAATAATAGGTTGACTAAAATAGGATTTGTGTTTAAATAAGAGAAATAAATAACGGGGAGGCCGTAAGACGGCCTGAGAGTTCCGCTAAGTTTTAAGCGGATGACCCGACGAACCTGATCTGGATAATGCCAGCGGAGGGAAAGGAAGGTGAGTATGTTTAACCCTTATGCATCCGCGTAAGGGTTTTTTGTTTTTCCGCGGGGCCTTTGTTTCGGATCGCCAAAAAAAGGAGAAGGATGATGTTTAAAAAAATAACAGAAGCACAGATTAGCCGGGCGATTGTGGGGGAATTTACAAAATGGTTTGATGAGTATATTATTTCCGACGTTATCATTGTCGGCGGCGGCCCCAGCGGTCTTATGGCAGCGCGTGATCTGGCCAATGCGGGTTTTAAGACGCTCATTGTCGAAAGCAATAATTACATCGGGGGAGGTTTTTGGGTGGGGGGCTATTTTATGAATACGTTGACATTTCGTGCGCCCGCAAACCAGATTCTTGATGAACTAAAAATCCCTTACAAGGAAATCGAAGATGGTTTGTTTGTTGCTGACGGCCCGACGGCCTGCTCAAAACTTATCTCCGCTACCTGTGATTCGGGTGCGAAAATTCTTAATTTAACAAAATTCGATGATGTGGTACTGCGTCACAGCAAAGTGGAAGGGGCGGTTATTAATTGGGCACCGGTGTCGGCCTTGCCGCGGCAAATTACCTGCGTCGATCCCATTGCGCTGGAATCTAAAATTGTCATTGATGCCACGGGCCATGATGCCTGGGTTGCCAAAAGCCTTGAAAAAAGAAAACTCCTGGAATTAAAAACATTCGGGCCTATGGATGTCGTCAGTTCCGAAGATATGGTTGTGGAAAAGACTGGAGAGATTTTCCCCGGGCTTTATGCCATTGGCATGGCGACGGCAACCGTCTTTGGTATTCCGCGTATGGGGCCGACGTTTGCGGGAATGCTTTTCTCCGGCAGGAAGGCTGCTCAGCAGATTATAAAAAAGCTGGCAGCAAAGGAGGGACTCTTGCGTAAAGAAGCTGTTGTTGCGTAGGGGGTGTGTCTTTTTGTGATGAAGGGCCCTCGCCCGACGCTGAAGCAGTGATGGGCGAGGGCCCTTTTATGTCTAAAGGGGCGATGATAAAAAAATACTTGACAAAATTTATGTTAATGTTATATTCTACATATCCGATGGGATAAGTAGGAAAGAGGTAAGCAATGAAGATAACTTTTAAAGGCGATTATGCGTTAAAGGCGATTCTTGATTTAGCGCTTCATTACGATTCAGGCGAATTGGTAACAAGTTTTGATTTGTCTCAGCGCATCGACGCGCCGATAAAATTTTTAGAACAAGTGTTGCTGGAATTAAAGAAGGGCGGATTTATTGAAAGTCGCCGCGGAAATATCGGCGGTTATCGATTGGCGAGAGTTCCGGGGCAGATCACGGTAGGCGATATCGTGCGGCTTGTGGATGGGCCCAGCGAACCGATTGCCTGTGTGAATAAGGATTATTCCAACTGCGCGGATATCAAGAAATGTATCTTTAAAGGAATTTGGCAAAAAGTGGACCAGGCGACATCGGGCATTATTGATCATATAACTTTTGAAGATTTGGCTTCGCAAATTAGCATAAACCAAAAAGTATTATCCTATTCCATTTAAGGGAATACCTAAGATGAACGAAAATCCCAAAAATATTAATATGATGATGTGTTGCATGCGGATGTGTTGCTTCCACGGTAGTGGAGGAACGCCTGTGTGAGATATCATCTAATATATCAGGCGTAGGACGGGATAACCCACTGCCAAGGAAAGAAAAAGGTCGGTGGGTTTTTTATTTTCTAAATTTATAAAATACAGGAGAGATGAAATGAGCTTGAGCCAAAATACAAAAAGCATCATCAACGATGCCATTGTCAAAGACATACGGGATGCGGTGGATGATTTGGAATACGGTACAGTGGTTATTACGGTACACAATAAAAAGATCACCCAGATCGAGACCGCGCGCAAGAAACGTTTCGATGATGTCTGGAAGGTTGAGGAAGGAGGTGGGATCTAAAAATGATTGTTGGCGTGTTGGTCCTTGCCGGACTACCGGTGGGACGTTTTTAAGAATGAATCTAAACGTCGAATGCTACCTGTCATCTGGAGCGAGGACACAAAAAAAGGAAAATAAAGAAATGAAAAAGTTAATATTGTCTATTGCGTTTATTGTTCTGGCGGTTTTATTTGTAAGTGACAAGGTGTTTGCCGGTCCGCCATTTAACAATCTTGAAGGTGTCGGGGGTGTCGCGTTTAACCCGTTGGCGTATTTGGCTGATTCCGACGGAGAAAAGAGCCATTTAAAAATCGGCAAGACCGAGGTTATTGGCTTACCCAGATTTGGCGGCTGGTATGTGAGCTTGCCGGATGCGAAGATCGATTGGACATCGGTTGGGGTTGCGGACACGATTTTTAAGCGGTTAGAAGTTTCCTATGGTTATCAAGTTGTTGCCTGGGAAGACCATCCGACGTTTCGCAAGAACAATCTTGGAGCCAAGTTTCTGGTATTGCCGGAAAACTCTTTTGACACAAAGTTTCTTCCAGCTCTTTCGATCGGAACGATTTATAAGACGACAAGCCATACGGCGTTACGAAAAATAGCCGGGTTCTCGGACCTTCGCTCCAGCGGACAGGATTGGTATGCGGTCGCGACCAAGACCATTACTCAGTTGCCGCGTCCGGTCATCGTTTCCGGAGGCGTGCTTTCTTCTCAAGGATTCGTTACCGGCGTGTTGGGTTTCCATGACAAAAGAAAGACAACCGGCTTTGCCAATGTGGATGTGGTTCTTCCTAAGAACATTGTTATTGGTTATGAGTTTAAACAAGGAGAGCAGTTCGCGGTCCATAAAAATGCCAATTATTGGGAAGCGCATTTGGCCTGGCTTGCGAATAATGACCTGACCCTTATTGCGGCGTATACGGACACCAGCAGTTACACCAAGTCCGGAAATACCAGACAAGGGTTAGGAAGTGGTTTTGTTTTAAGTGCGCAGTATGCGTTTTAGAAAATGAAAAAGGGCAGCCCCGCACCCAGCTTGCTGGGTGCGGGGCTGCCCCCAACCGAAAGGAGCAATAAAAATGAGTAAGATCGATTCGCGATTAAGAGTAGAAACGCTCGCCCTTCACGGCGGCCAAGAATCGGACCCGACAACGGGGTCGCGGGCGGTGCCGATTTATCAAACCACGTCGTATCAATTCAAAAGCAGTGACCACGCCGCCAATCTTTTTGGCCTCAAGGAATTCGGCAATATTTATACACGCCTGATGAATCCGACAACGGATGTTTTTGAAAAAAGGGTCGCGGCCCTAGACGGTGGTGTCGGGGCGCTGGCGGTCGCCAGCGGACAATCAGCGATTACCCTGGCGCTTTTAAATATCGCCCAGGCAGGCGATGAAATCGTCTCCGCGGATAATCTTTACGGCGGGACGTATAATCTTTTTCATTACACCTTCGCGCGTTTAGGGATCAAGGTCAAATTTGTCAAATCCAATGACCTGGAGGCACTTCAAAAAGCCATTACCCCAAAGACAAAAGCTGTCTATGCCGAATCCATCGGGAACCCTAAGCTCGACGTTGCCGATCTCGAAGGGATTTCAAAAGTCGCGCATAAAAACAGCATTCCGTTCATTCTGGATAACACTGTTTCGCCGTATCTTTTAAGGCCCATTGATTTTGGCGTTGATATTGTGGTTTATTCGGCGACTAAATTCATCGGAGGCCACGGGACCAGTATCGGCGGGGTTATTGTCGATTCCGGTAAATTCAACTGGACCAACGGCAAATTTCCTTTAATCGCCGAGCCCGATCCCAGCTATCACGGGATAAATTTCGTGGAGGCATTAAAGCCGTTGGGCAATATCGCCTATATTATCAAGGCGCGGGTTACCCTTTTGCGTGATTTGGGGCCGGCATTGTCGCCGTTTAATTCCTTTCTGTTTCTGCAAGGACTGGAAACACTTCACTTAAGGCTGCCGTGTCATTCCCAGAATGCACTGACGGTTGCCCGTTATTTAAGAAAGCACCCTAAGGTTAGTTGGGTAAATTACCCTGGGTTAGACGACAGCCCGGAGCGCGAAAGGGTTAAGAAATATTTACCTAAAGGCGCCGGCGCGATTTTAGGCTTCGGCATCAAAGGTGGCTTAGAGGCGGGAAAGAAATTCATCGATTCGCTCGAATTGGTTTCGCATCTGGCTAACGTTGGCGATGCCAAAAGCCTCGCCATTCATCCGGCGACAACAACCCACCAGCAGCTTTCGGCTCAAGAACAATTGGCGACGGGTGTCACCCCGGACTTTGTACGGCTGTCGATTGGTATCGAGCACATCGACGACATTATTAGCGATATTGACCAGGCTTTGGCAAAAACGTAAAAAGGTCTTAGACGGACACAACTTGCGGAACGAAGTGGGGCAAGTTGATGTCCGACTTAGACCCTTGACATCCGACGAGTTACTCGAGGGATGTCAAGGGTCAATTCGTCCCGCAACTTATGTTCACTTCGTTCCATAAGTTGCGGACTCATTGAAGGAGATTCTCATGTCGAAAACTTTTTCTAACATTACAAAAACGATCGGTAACACCCCGCTGGTGAAGATTAACAAGCTTGCCGAAGGGCTGCCTGCGATCATTCTGGCCAAGCTGGAATTCTTTAACCCGCTCTCAAGCGTCAAGGACCGTATCGGTGTGGCCATGATCGAGGCCGCCGAGAAAGAAGGGAAGCTCAAGAAAGATTCCGTGATTATCGAGCCCACCAGCGGCAACACTGGCATTGCCTTGGCGTTTGTCGCGGCTGCCAAAGGGTATCGGCTGGTTTTAACCATGCCTGATACCATGAGTGTCGAGCGCCGGCAATTGCTGGCGATTTTGGGAGCGGAATTGGTTTTAACCGAGGGCGCTAAAGGAATGAAGGGAGCGGTCGAAAAAGCCGAAGAGCTCGCCCGGCTTACCCCGAATAGTTATGTTCCCCAGCAGTTTAATAATCCGGCGAATCCGGAGATCCACCGCCGGACCACAGCTGAAGAAATTTGGCGGGATACCGACGGGAAAGTGGATATCTTTATTGCCGGAATCGGAACCGGCGGAACCATTACCGGCGTGGGCGAGGTTTTAAAACAACGGAAGCCCACGGTAAAAATCATCGGCCTGGAGCCGGCGGATTCTCCGATTCTCTCCGGAGGAAAACCGGGCCCGCACAAGATCCAGGGGATAGGCGCGGGTTTTATTCCTGGGAATCTTAACCGCGCGATTATCGATGAAATCATCACCGTGCGCCACGAGGATGCCGGGGAAACCACGCGCGCGCTCGCGAAGACCGACGGAATCCTGGGCGGAATTTCTAGCGGCGCGGCAGTTTGGGCGGCTTTACAGGTCGGCAGGCGTCCGGAATTCAAAGGGAAAACCATTGTAACGGTCTTGCCCAGCTCCGGCGAGCGGTATTTGTCGACCTGGCTTTTTCAAAAACCATAAGAGGGACAGACCCCGCCGTTACCCCGACCTGTCCCCTTCTCACGCTTGGGACAGTCCCAAGTGTGGCAGAGGGACACACCCAAGTTACGGCGGGGTCTGTCCCAGGTGTAATTTGGGGACTGTCCCAGAATTGCACCTGGAGCTGTCCCCGAAGTAAAAAGTGCCCGGCATTTTTTCTTCTTTCAACTTTCCTTTTTCTGAAATAAAACATTGACGACGGTTAGCCGCGGAATATAATATCCCTATTCCCAAAAAATAATCGGTATTCAAGTCGAACCAAGAAGGCGTTCGATCATTTAGGGAATAAGAATTTATATTCCAAGAGTAAGCTTGTTTTAAGAAAAATTTAATTTAAACGCAGGAATTTATTGAGGGATTGTATCCTCAAAGTTGCATAGATCGTTGTAGCCTTCCGCTTTTTCTCCTGCCAAGCCCAATCTTCCTTAAAGGAAATAGGGGGACGTTTTAACATGCCCGGGTTGTTTCTTTTTGATCCACTGTCAATTTTCTTTATTTTTGTTATCGCAATCGTTTCTTTGCCTTCCGCTGTTTATTCCGTCGGATATTTAAAAGGTGGGGGATCGCGATTTGCAACGACTCTGTCCTGGATTTTATTATGCCTTTTTGTGGCATCCATGGGGCTAGTGGTAACGGTTAATAACGTTATCGCCTTTCTCGTTGCCTGGGAAATCATGTCTCTGGTTTCGTATTTTCTGGTTATCGCCGACGCCAAACACGAGCGCTCCGTCCAGGCGGGCACGATTTATATCATCATGACCCACATCGGCACGGCTTTTTTAGTTGCCGCCTTCATGATCATGGCTAAATATGCCGGCTCGTTTAATTTTGCCGCCATCAAAAGTGCCTGCCTGGTCATGCCGCCGCAAATTAAAAACATTATTTTCCTGTTACTCTTGGTCGGATTCGGGACCAAGGCGGGAATAGTTCCTCTCCATATCTGGTTGCCCTATGCCCATCCGCAGGCGCCGAGCCATATCTCTAGCATTATGTCCGGGGTCATGATCAAGACCGCGATTTACGGCATTATCCGGTTTGTGATTTATCTTTTGAGCGCGGATACGGCTTGGTGGGGAATATTGATTCTGATCTTGGCAATCATTTCCTGTCTGGTCGGAGTTATTTACGCTCTTATGGAACACGATCTTAAACGGTTACTCGCCTACCACAGCGTCGAGAATATCGGAATCATTCTTCTCGGCGTGGGGCTGTCGATGTTTTTTCTGAGCATTCATCTTCCGTACTTGGCTGTATTCTCTTTGATAGCCGGATTGTATCATCTGGTCAATCACGCCATCTTTAAAGGGCTCCTGTTTCTCTGCGCCGGCAGTGTTTATAAAGCGACAGGCACGCGCGACATCGAAAAGCTCGGGGGGCTCATTAAAAAAATGCCCCAAACCGCCGTCTGTTTTTTGCTGGGGGCCATGGCGATCTCGGCGCTGCCGCCCTTAAACGGTTTTGTGAGCGAATGGTTGACGCTGCAGGCGTTCTTTTTGGGGGCTTTTAAAGTGACGGGGGTGAGCAGACTTTTCCTGGGAGTATGCGCAGCTCTGCTTGCCTTAACCGGGGGCCTGGCCGCTGCCTGTTTCGTTAAGGCTTTTGGAATCACATTTTTAGCCCAGTCCAGAAGCCGTCATGCCGAGGAAGCAAAAGAAGTTTCTTTGTCGATGAAGGTGGGAATGTATTTTCTTTCTTTCCTAACGGTTGCCTTTGGCCTGGCGGCGGTGCCGGTGATGCGATTGCTGGCTAAGGTTGCGGGCACAGCTACGGATGTCGATACCAAGGGCGTGATCTTTTCTCTTAATAATTTTATTGTCAATCCGCTGGCAGAAAAAGGTATTTATCTTTCACCACTATGGCTGGCGCTTGTTTTACTCATCCTGGGTGCTATTGCCTTTGCCCTTTTTCTTCTCCCCGGGCGAAGAAAAGCGGTTAGCTATAGCACCTGGGACTGCGGTTATTATCAATTGGACGCGCGAAACGAATATACCGCTACCGCATTTTCAAAACCTTTTAGGATCGCCTTTAGCTTCTTTTTGCTTCCGTACCGACGGACACAGAAGATCAGGGAATCGTTTTACCACGTTAAATCTTTCGTCTACGAAACACATACAACCCCGGTTTTTCGAAAATATGGTTACGCGCCGGTTTTGGCTCTGGTCTTTGGCATTGCCAAATCCATGCGCCGGATCCAGCCCGGGAGCATTCATTTGTATTTGTCGTATATTTTTGTCACCGTTATTTTATTAATTTTATTTATGGGCAGGTTTCATTGACTTTCTTAGAACCCAAAGAAGCATAAGGTAGTCAATGTTACCTTTTTCCCGACGAAAATGAATTTTATATCTCTGTTATTGTAAAGAAAAAGGTTAATAAAATGGACATCCTGATTACTATCGCGCAGCTTATTGTCTTTATTGTGGTCTCGCCTTTTATAAGCGGATTGATCAGCAAAATAAAAAATAATATCCGCATGCGAAAAGGGCAGAGCATCTTTCAGCCGTATTATAATTTCTTTAAACTTTTCGCCAAAGGCGAGGTAGTTTCCCAAACCGCTTCTTGGATCTTTAAAGTGACCCCTTTTGTGGTGATCGCTTCTTCTTTGGCCGCGGCATCACTGGTTCCGGCGCTCATTACCTCCGGGCCTTCCTTTTTCTTGGGGGATTTTCTGGCGCTGATATTTATTCTCGCCCTGGGCCGTTTCTTTATGGCACTTGCGGCACTGGACACGGGCAGTGCTTTTGGAGGAATGGGTTCTTCCCGGGAAATGTTTATATCAAGCCTGGTTGAGCCGGCGGTGTGCCTGGTTATTTTCGCGGTTTCCTTGCAATTCGGCACGACCAATATCGCGTCATTCAGCCACATTCACATGGTGTCCATTTCTTCTCTGGCGGCGGTTGCTGCTTTATTCTTTGTTGTTATCGCGGAAACCTCGCGCATCCCGGTCGATAATCAGGAAACGCATCTGGAATTGACCATGGTACACGAGGCCATGGTCCTGGAATATTCGGGCCGGTCGCTGGCGCTTATTGAATTGGCTTCTTACATAAAACAAATGATGTGGTTTTTTCTTATCGCCCAAATTATTTTCCCGATCGCGTTACCGATTTTTGGAAATGGGGGACAATTTTTCTATTGGTTTTTGTGGTATTTAGCCAGGATTTTAATTATCGCTATTGCCATGGCTGTGGTGGAGGCTTCCGTCGCTAAAATGCGTTTATTTAGAGTGGCGGATTTTCTAGGCTTCGCGGTTGTTTTGGCAATGGTCGCAACGGTCTGCGCCATTTTAGGAGTCTGATATGCAAGGAATCGTCCTTTTCGGTGTTTTGGCGTGTACGTACTTGATGGTTATCGCCAAGCGAATGCCGGCTTTGATCCGCAACTTTCGCTATCAATCGTTCTTTTTGTTCTTGGCAACTTTTGTTACCGCGTTTCAGGAGCGGCAAATCGATTTGTACATCATCGCCGGATTATTGTTCGTGCTTAAGGTCATCGCGATTCCGTATGTTTTGTACCGGGTCATCAAAAGGACGAAGGTTAACGAAGACTTAGGATTGTTTGTCAACGCCCAATTGTCGCTTCTCTCCGCCTTAGGGCTGACCTATCTATCCTGGATTTTAGCCAGGCATTTGGTTGCCCCGGTTGACCGGGTTGAGGTTTCGACGTTTACGGTGGCTTTATTCATGGTGTCCACCGGGATATTTTTAATGATCCTGCGCATGACCGCGCTGGCGCAGATCATCGGCTTATTGGTTATGGAAAACGGGCTTTTTCTTTTGGCGTCGATGGTTTCGGGGGGCATGCCGTTTTTTGTCGAGATCGCCATATTCTTTGATGTCTTTGTGAGCGTTGTTATCATGGGATTTTTTCTTTACCGGATCAATAAACTTTTTACCCATATCGACGTTAATAAGCTTTCGCGTTTAAAGGGATAAAGCAATGCTGATATTTTTTATTTTGGGAATTCCGATTCTGCTGGCAGCTGGAGCCTTTTTCTCAAAAAGGCCCAGGGTATTCGGAATTATTAATGTCTTTGGCTACTTAAGCATTTTATTGGCTTCAATCGTGCTTTTAAAAGATATTGCCTTTGCCGGCCACACACTTTTCTTCTTTAGTTTTCTTTATATCGATACTCTAAGCGCGTATTTTATTTTTGTTATCAGTGTGGTTAGCTTTGCCACAGCGCTTTATTCCGTCGGTTATATAGGAAAGGATATGCAATCGGGGGCGATATCGGAAAATAAAGCAAAAATGTATTATTTGCTTTTTAATCTGTTTTGCTTTTCGATGTTTTTTGTCCCGGCGGTCAATAATTTGGGCATGCTTTGGGTGGCTATTGAAATGACAACGCTGATCTCCGCGTTTTTGGTGGGATTTTATAACACCAAGCAATCGGTGGAAGCAGCCTGGAAATATATTATTATCTGCTCGGTGGGAATTATCTTCGCGCTTTTAGGCACAATCCTTTTTTCTTACGCGTTTTCGCTTGCCGGGGGCGCCAAAAGCCTTAATTGGACAGATATGGTGGCTGCGGCCGGGGGAATGGATAAAAATATCCTTAAAGTCGCCTTTATCTTTATTCTCGTCGGTTACGGGACCAAGGCGGGTTTGGCTCCCATGCACACCTGGCTGCCGGACGCGCACAGCCAGGCGGTTACCCCCATTAGCGCGCTTCTTTCCGGGGTTTTATTAAAGACCGCGATTTACGCTATTCTTAGATTCGGCATCATTGTGATTGAGGGGGTGGGATTTGGGTATTTCAGCCACCTGATGATTTTGCTGGGGTTGATCTCGCTAGGCGTATCCTGCAGCTTTATTCTGGTTCAAAAAGATTTAAAACGGCTTTTGGCCTACAGCAGCATTGAACATGTCGGAATAATTGCTATCGGCTTAGGGTTAGGCACGCCGCTCGCTTGGGGTGGCGCTTTATTGCATGTTTTTAATCATGCCGTGACTAAGTCGCTCATGTTTTTTGGCGCCGGGGATATTGTCAGCGCCTACAAAAGGCACAACATGAAGATGATTCGCGGGGTTATAAGGGTTTTGCCCTTTGCCGGAGTAATGACGCTGGCAGGCATGTTTGCCTTAACCGGTTTTCCGCCGTTTTCCATTTTTGTCAGCGAACTCATAATCATTATCGCCGCGTTTACCAAGGGGTCTTACGTCGTGGCTGTCCTGTTTTTGCTATTTATCGCGATTATCTTCGGCGCCTTCGCCTATCAATTCGGTAAAATGCTTTTTGGCAATCTTCCCAAAGGAATGGCGAAGGCGCCGGAACCTTTAAGCGGAAAGCTGGCGTTCTTATTTTTGTTCGTTCAAATGCTGGCGGTGGGCGGTGTGGTTCTATTCATGAAGAAGGACTTATTATGGATTGTGCAGGGATTATTAACGAGATAAAAGCAAAATTTCCCGGTTTTTCTGTGATTAGCGCGGTGCAGAATTACCCGGATGAGATTTGCCTGTATGTCCGGCCGGAGATCTTTAAAGACACCTGTCTGGTCTTGCATAAAATTCTTTTATCTCCGGTAAAAATGCTTTTTGCCCTGGATGAACGCAAGATGGCGAATAAATTTACAGTCCACTGCGTTTTTCTCAGTGCGAAAAGCGGTCAATGGGTCACGGTTGCTATTGATGTCCCGGCCGAAAATCCCTGTTTTGATTCGTTGGCAAAAAGCATTTATTCGGCCAGCCTTTTTGAACGTGAAATTTATGAAATGTTTGGCATCAAGCCCGAGGGGAATCCTGATTTGAGGCGGCTTCGTTTGCATGATGAGGTTTGGCCGCAGGGAAGTTTCCCTTTGCGCAAAGATTTTGCGGGCGCGCCAAAAAATATTTCAGCAGAGAATTTACCCGCCTACAAATTCTCTAAAGTCGAAGGCAACGGCATCTTTGAAGTCCCGGTTGGCCCGGTGCACGCCGGGATCATCGGGCCGGGGCATTTTCGTTTTAGCGTTGCCGGAGAACCGATCATTAATCTGGAGATCAGGCTCGGCTTTACCCACCGGGGAGTTGAAAAACTTTTTGAAGGAAAATTTTTAACGCAAGCGCTGCGCCTCGCGGAAAGCGTTGACGGAGAATCAGCATTCGCTCATAGTCTCGCTTTTACCCAGGCCGCGGAAAAGATTGCCGGGATTTCCATTTCTCTTCAGGCGGCTTACGCCCGGGCAATATTTTTGGAGCTTGAGCGGATGTATAATCACGCCAATGATATCGGCGGCATTGCCGTTGATGTGGGTTTTAGTTTTCCGGCAGCCATTGCCTCGATCATTAAGGAATCTATTTTGCAATTGAATGAAAAGTTAACCGGCAGCCGGTATTTAAAGGGGATTAATACTGTTGGGGGAGTTTTAAGGAGCCCGGAGGAACATGAAATAAGAATGGTTTCTGGCTTTTTAAAAGAGATCAAAAAAGATTTTAACCAGCTTGCCAAAATCCTTACGACAAGCGTTTCGTTTATGGATAGGGTGGACACAACCGGCGTATTAAAGAAGAAAACCGCCGAGGACATCGGGGTTGCGGGTTTGGCAGGCCGCGCTTGCGGGATCGCTTTGGATCTAAGGAAAAATTTTGCGGGTGTTTACCACGAGGCCAAATTTAAAATGGCTGTGGAGCAAAGCGGCGATGTCCTGGCCCGGTTAAGGGTAAGGATCGCCGAATTTGAGGAATCAATGCGGTTGGTTGAGTTCTTTTTAAGTAAAATCACCCCCGGCGAAACAGCCTTTCCTCAGCCGCAACGAAAAGAAGGAGAAGCCTTAGGTTTCGCGGAAAGCTGGAGGGGGCCGGTTTTGTATTGGCTTAAAACCGATTGTAACGGCGCAATCGAGCGCTGCAAGATCGTCGACGCCTCTTTTTGCAACTGGCAGGGCTTGTCCTACGCGGTTTTAGGAAATATTATTCCCGATTTTCCACTATGCAATAAGAGTTTTGACCTTTCGTACCCGGGTAACGACTTATAGATAATTAATTATGCTGGTATTTAACACAGATTCTCACAGATCAAACACAGATGGCCACAGATAAAACTATCTGTGAATATCTGTTTAGATCTGTGTCTATCTGTGCTCAATAAGAGCAAAAGTAAATCGACATTATAAACTTATAGGATTTTTTGCCATGTATCGAATATTAAAATATAGAATGCTCAAAGGAATTGTCACCCGGCATATTGCGCCCGAAGCTTTGGGCGAAATCGAATCAACCGGCAAAGAGCTTAAGACTTTGATCCGCAAGAAATTCGGTAAATCCTTGCATATCCGCGAGGTCGATACTGGCTCGTGCAATGCCTGCGAATCCGAAATTATTTCGGCCAATAATCCTATTTATGACCTGCAGCGATTTGGCATCAATTTTGTGGCGTCCCCGCGGCACGCCGATGCCCTTCTTGTGACGGGACCGGTTTCCAAGAATATGCTTTTGGCTTTAAAGAAAACCTACGACGCCATGCCGGAACCGAAATTCGTCATTACCGTCGGCGATTGCGCCTTGGATTGCGGTGTTTTTAAAGGCTCTTACTACACCGCGGGCGCTGTCGCCCAAATCCTCCCCGTCGCCCTTCACATCCCGGGGTGCCCGCCGAGTCCCTCAGCTATCATTAAATCGCTGCTTGCATTCTTGAGGCAGCATGATTAGCAAGCTCCAATAACCAAGATACAAATCCCAAACAATATTCAATAAGTAAATTCCAATGACCAAACACGGTTTGGTTATTGGGGATTGGGTATTGAAATTTGTTTGTATCTTGTTTCTTGGAATTTGTATCTTAACAAACCTAGGGCATAGGTTACGGTTAGGGTTAGGATGCCCGTATCGGTTACGTTTAGCGGTTAGGTCAAAACTTTAGGCCGAATGCCGTTACCGAAAGACGATACGGGCTTCGTAACCGTTACCTTTACCGAGTAACGATACGGGCTTCGTTACCGTAACCGAAAGACTTTATTTGACAAAATTCTCCCAGAGGCGTAGCCTATGAATTAAGTATTGTGTCCCCGGAATTCAGATTCCCGTTTACGGAATTCCGAATAAATTAGACCGTTTCTCAATAAACATTTGCAGGATATAGGGTTTTGGCAAAAATATCCCCGGAAATCTTGGGATCTTAAATATGTCAAAATTAGAATTTATTTCAAGCGCATCGGATTTCAACCTTACCGATGCTTTCTATTTGTCCAAAATTTCGGAATTAGTCTATGAAGATTTGGACAAGATTGAGGATGTTCTTAAGGAAGAGTATGGTTTATCAAAATACAAACCATTCGAGGTGAAAGAAACAGATACGCAAGCTTTTCTAGCATCTAATGAGGATATTTTAGTGCTGGCCTTTAGAGGAACTACTTCATGGGCTGACTGGATGACTAATTTCAAAATAGTAATGGTTTCGTCTAGCGTAGGGAAAGTTCATTCTGGCTTTGCTCGGTCTTTAAATTCGATTTGGGATGATGTAAACGATTCTATTCTTTCTGGGAAGGATAGAAATCAAACTCTTTGGGTTGCTGGTCATAGTTTAGGTGGGGCGTTGGCTACGTTGGCTGTCGATAGATTAACTGAAGAAAATTCAGAAATAGTTGATGGTTTGTATACATTTGGACAACCTAGAGTGGGGGATAAACAGTTCGCCGATAACTTTGACAGGAAGATGAAGCGGCATGCTTTTCGTTTAGTTGATGATGAAGACATTGTAACGAAGATACCCATACCTCCGGGCTATCGTCACATAGGAACGGAGTACTTTATTAACAATAAAGGTCTGCTGTCTAAGAATAATAATTTCTGGGAGTGGTTTAGGAGTTGCTCGGAATCGGTAGCAATACGTTCAAGCGACGATGCAAACAAATATCGGGCACAAAACCCAGGGGGGATAAGAGATCACGGTGCTAGTTATTATTCTAAATACTTGTATCAAAATTTACAAAAGAAGAGAAAGAGTCCTTTTTTAAGCTACATCAATGGGGCGTAGCATGAAATGTTCCGGGGGCACACCTTAACCCTTCGACAAACTCAGGGTAAATGTTTCACGTTAAGAAGTGTTCGCTAACGCTCGCTGTAATACTTAATTAAAATGAAAAATAATCTCGTATCTATTTATGTTGCACATGACATTCTCGAACTGAATGGGGTAAAAGACGTTTTAGAGAAGAACGGCATTGCTGTCGTGATTCGTGCCTATGAGGACAGCGCATTTAAAGAGATTTTTAAACCGCAGTACGGCGCGGGGGAATTGCTGGTCGCTAGCGACAGAGAGACGGAAGCAAAGAAAATCATAAACGACTATCTCCAAGCAGAAAAACAATTGATGCTTCCGGAAGACGAAAAGCCTAAGAATTGTTTCGATGATATAAAGAAAAAAGGCAGGCAATCTGCAGTTATTGTTCCAGTAGTGGTTTCTATTATTTTTATGGCATTGGGGATTTTGTTTGTAGTATACGGAAATATGGCCGGAAGAGTTTGCGGCGGGATATGCCTGTCTTTTTCGTTGGCAGCTATTTGGATTTCCCATCTGAATGCTATGGACAATCGAAATTAGATGGAATCCCGGTGACACCGGAATTTGAGGGAGTTAAAAAAACGTGCCGGGTACAAATTAGGGGCAGGGTGATTCCCGGGAATCATAGAGGTAATTCTACGAAAAATGAAAATACTTAATCTTGCTCTCAATGATGTAGAAAACGGCAGCATCTACAAGTATATTGCAGAAGATTCAGATGATATCGAAATCGCTCTTATTCATACCGATAATATTGAAGAAAGTTCTGGTTCCTATTTGATTACTGGTGAGGTTACCTTAGCCGATGGGAGTAGGTATCCTGCTATTTTCGGAATAAATTCCGATGATGGCGGTGAAATGTCTGAGTTTTATTTTCTAGTCGATTCTGATGGATGGGTCTCAAGCAGTGATAACCTTGAAGAATTATTAAGAAAGAAGAAGGAAGAAGTTTTTCCTTTCAGATATCATTTAAATATTAAAGTTGAAGGTGACTTGCATACTGAAAATCAATATTAGCGGGAAAGAAGGGGACGGGTTAGCGAATAGTGAATAGTCAATGGTGAATGGTTAATGGTGAATGGTGAATAGTTAATAGTGAATAGCGGATAGCGGATAGTAAAGCGGCCTAGCGTCATTCGCGGCCCTTGAGTTTCTTAAAAAATTGAAGTATAATTTCTTCTAACCTTCCAATTCGAATTATCCTCACATTCCAACTCACAGTCATCTCCTAACTTTCAGTCCACTTTCCAACTTCAAAAATTTCAAGGAAAGGAAATTTCATGAAAAAAAGCACCGCTTTGGAAGTTGTCGAGCAAAAGATTTTCTTGATCCGGGGTCAGAAAGTCATGATCGACCTACATTTGGCCGAGCTTTACGATGTTCGGACAAAAGTCCTTGTCCAAGCCGTCAAGCGAAACAAAAGAAGGTTTCCTAAGGATTTTATGTTTCAACTGACCGATCAAGAATTTGAGAGTTTGAGGTCACAATTTGTGACCTCAAACCGCGGTGGAAGACGGTACCGGCCGTATGCCTTTACGGAACAGGGTGTCGCGATGCTTTCAAGCGTTCTCAACGGCGAGAGGGCTGTTCAAGTCAATATTGTCATTATGAGGGTTTTTGTCAAATTGAGAGGAATTTTATTTGCTCATAAAGAACTTGAGCAAAAACTGAACGCGCTTGAGCAAAAAGTCGAAAGTCACGACGCCCATATCCAGGGGATCTTTGATGTTATCCGTAAATTGATGGCAGCACCTGTTGAGAAACCAAAACAGAGAATCGGGTTTCATCCGTCCCCTTCCGGCTAATCGGGAATTTGAGAATTTGAGGTGACAATTTGACACCTCAAAAAAGGAGTAGGAGGGGCGCAAGCCCCGCTTTTTCAGGCGGGGCTTGCGCCCCTCGGTTTACTTTTCCCGCCACCCCCGTTGCAGGGAAGCGCAACGGGGATAAGCGGCGGGACGATTCCGGCCAACGACTTACGTTCTTCGTTTCGCTCATCCGTAAGTCGTGGCCTCATCGAAGTTGCGGCCTCGTTTAATTTTAATTTGACAAAATAAAAAATAACGCTACAATAAGTTTCTCAAATCAGAAATCGAACAAGCGAATGCCTTCGGAATACAGGCTGAAGGCATTTTTTAACATTAGGGGTAGCACGTGTCCAACCAACAAATCCTGCTTTCGGTTATCTTCGTTCCAACCTTGGGCGCTTTCCTTTTACCTATCCTGGAGCGGGTGTCAGCCGGGTTACGCAACTGGTCGGCGCTTGTTTTTGTCCTGGTTTCGGTTGCCGGCTCTTCTTTGCTCGCACCTTTAGCCCTGAAGGGACAAGCTGTAAGTGTAAGCCACGCATTGCCTTTGGGATTTAACTTCGTCTTTACCGCGGACGGCCTGGCGGTATTTATGGCGCTGGTGTCATCATTCATCAGCGCGGTTATCGTCCTTTATTCCTTCGGTTATATAAGCCACTATGAGAATCAAAACGAGTATTATCTCATGGTGGTTTTGTTTTTAGGCTCCATGATGGGGCTGGTTTTTTCGGGAAATCTCATCTTCCTTTATCTGTTTTGGGAAATCACGGCCATCACCAGCTGGCGGTTGATCGGATTCTTTAGAGAGAAAAATGACGTCTTTCGAGCCGACAAATCGTTTTTGGTCACGGCCTTCGGTGCTTTGTCCATGCTTTTGGGCTTTTTAATGATCTACCAGCAGTCCGGCTCATTTGACCTGTCGGTTATTAAGGAAACGTTTAGGTTTAATCCGCTATCCAATACCGCGATATTTTTAATCCTTATCGGAATATTCTCTAAATCAGCCACCTTGCCGTTCCATACCTGGCTTCCGGATGCAGGGGTAGCTCCGTCGCCGGTAACCGCGCTACTGCACGCGGCGGTTCTGGTAAAGATTGGCGTCTATGTCTTTGCCCGGCTTTTTGTGGTCAATCTTTCGCTGGGCGAATTCTGGCATGTAGCGGTACCGGTTATTGCGGGCGCCAGCGCGCTTGTTTCAGCCGGGGCAGCACTTATTGACACCAATTTAAAAAGAATTATTGCCTATTCGACCATCAGTCAAATAGGTTTTATTTTTCTTGGCCTCGCCATCGGAAACGAAATGGCGGTTGCCGGCGGGCTTTTGTATATCTTGATGCACGGCCTGGCCAAGGGCGGGTTGTTCTTGTGCGCCGGTATCATTGAGCAGAACACCAAGACAAAAGACATTACTAAAATGGGCGGCCTGATCGCGACCATGCCGGTCACGGCGATCGCATTTTTATTCTGCGCGTTTTCGGTCATGGGCATACCGCCGTTTGGCGGATTCTTTAGCAAATTTATGGTTATTGTGGGAACGTTACAGGCCGGTCATGTATGGATCGCGCTTATTTTTATTCTGGGCGCTTTTTTGACTATCCTTTATCTTTTTAGAGCCTTTAACATGATCTTCTTAGGCGAACTTAAAACTCCGGGCGTAAGGGAAGGCTCAGCCGTTATGGTTTTTAGCGTGGCGCTGTTGGCATTTCTTTCGCTGGCAGGCGGCATTTTTATCCGGTATCCGAATGAATTCGTAGGGCTGGTTTTGCAGCCCATATTTGGGATGGTGCGGTAATGGATAATATTTTACTTCTTCCTATATTAGTCCCGGCGGTTTCGGGGATCCTGATGCTGCTGATAAGGAAGACGCGCGGCATTAAAGAAATCGCTACGTTCTTTGTGGCGACGGCTAATCTCCTGATTGCGGTTATGCTGTTTAGGAAGGAGCTTGACTTTACGCTGCCGTGGGCGGGTTTTGGCATGGAATTTTCGCTCCGGCTTTATCACTTTAGCTCGTTTATTCTTTTGGCCACGGGGTTTTTCGGATTTCTAATCGCGCTTTACTGCACGACCTTTATGCGCGAAAAAGGCGCCCTCAATCAATTCTATAGTTACTTATTGATTTCGATTGCTTTGGTTAACGGCGCGGTGTTATCCGACAATCTGGTTTTGATGCTCTTTTTCTGGGAAGGGCTGTTGGTGACGCTCTTTGGAATGATCTTTATTGGCGGCAAGGATTCGTTTAGAACCGCGACCAAGGCTTTTATCATTGTCGGGATATCGGATCTGTGCATGATGGTGGGGATCGGCATTACCGCGCATTTGGCCGGAACTTTAACAATTTCAAAAATCAATCTTCCCGTGGACGCGCTGGGAAGTGTGGCGTTTGTGCTGCTCATGATCGGCGCGATTTCAAAAGCCGGGGCCATGCCGTTTCACAGCTGGATTCCCGACGCAGCCAAGGACGCGCCGCTTCCTTTTATGGCGTTTTTGCCGGCGGCTTTGGAAAAATTATTGGGAATTTATTTTCTGGCCAGGATCTCACTGGATATGTTTAAACTGGACGCCTCGTCATGGTTAAGCCCGCTTTTGATGATCATCGGTTGTATCACGATCCTCTTGGCGGTTATGATGGCCCTTATTCAAAAAGATTATAAAAAGCTTCTTTCCTATCACGCCATCAGCCAAGTCGGCTACATGATTTTAGGGATCGGGACCTGCGTTCCCGTCGGAATCGTCGGCGGGCTGTTTCATATGATTAACCACGCGCTTTATAAGTGCTGCCTGTTTTTATCCGGCGGTTCGGTGGAAAAGCAAGCCGGGACAACGGATCTTGAAAAATTAGGCGGCCTGGGAATTAAAATGCCGGTAACCTTCGGCTGTTTTATCGTTGCCGCGGCATCCATCTCCGGCGTGCCGCCTTTTAACGGATTTTTTTCCAAAGAGCTGATCTATGACGGGGCGCTGGAACGGGGTTGGATTTTTTACGCGATGGCGGTGGCGGGGTCATTTTTTACCGCGGCGTCATTCTTGAAATTAGGCCACGCGGCATTTTTGGGAAAAATAAACGATGCCAACAAAAGTGTTAAAGAGGCGTCCTGGCCGATGCTGATTCCGATGGTGATGATCGCGTCTTTGTGCGTTCTTTTTGGTTTATATAATGCCTTGCCTTTGAATAATCTGATTCAGCCGATTTTGGGCGAGCATAGGCTTGAAGGCCACAACTTTTCCGGAATGCCCACAAACGCATTTTTGGTTATTATGACCGTTCTGGTCTTGGCCGCCGCGCTTTTAAATCATTATCTCGGATTTAAAAAGCAGGGAAGCGGTATTAAAGCGGTTGACCATATTCACTACGCCCCGGTTTTGCATCCGATTTATGACCGGGCGGAAAAAAGATTTTTTGACCCCTTTGATATTGGAATGAGAGTGGCAGGCTGGGCGGCCAAGATGATCTGGTATGTTGACCGCGTTATCGATTGGCTGTATGACGGTTTCTCGGTGGGGATGACCTACGCGCTTTCTATCGGTATCCGACGGGCGCATACGGGAAATTATTCGGTGTATATTATCTGGTCGCTGGTAGGTCTCATGGTTATTATCTTTCTTGCGGTGAGGTAAAAGAAGTGCTTCCTTTATTTATACTGGTTCCGTTATTTTGCTTGATACTGCTGAACGTGCCGCCCAAGGCAATCGTGAAGCGGCCGGCCTTTTGGCTGGTGGCGGCATTGCCTTTGGTGCAGGTATTTTTGACGGCCTTTCATCCTGTGGCGGTGTGGGATGAGATCCGCAATCCCTTTAATTCGTATTTTATTTTTAATCTTTCGGTTGACGCGTTAAGCACCGTGCTCTTATTATCCATCGGAATCGTCGTTTTTATCGCGGCGCTGGTGGGCCGTTATACCCTGTCGGGCGAAACCCAGAGGTTTAATTTCTTTAATCTTCTGCTGGTTGCGTTTCTGGGAATGAATGCAACCGTGATGGTTCAGGATATTTTTGCGCTGTATGTTTTTATCGAAGTGACCGCGGTGGCATCATTTATTTTGATCGCGATGCAAAAAGACAAACCGGCGCTCGAGGGTGCCTTTAAATACATTATCCTTTCGGTGGTAGCGACGGTATTGATGCTGTCATCGATCGCGTTGATTGTTATGGCGGCCGGAGATACCTCGTTTGCCGCGGTTTCGTCTGCTATCCGGGCGTATCCGGCCAGTGTTTTGGTCAAGGTCGCGGTTAATCTATTTTTGTGCGGTTTGTTTATCAAGGCGGGAATTGTTCCCTTTCACGGCTGGTTGCCGGACGCGTATTCGGCGGCACCGTCGTCGGTCTCGGTCTTGTTGGCCGGCATTATTACCAAGGTCTCGGGCGTATACGTACTGATACGAATGGTGGTGACTGTTTTCGGGATTGAGCAGTCGCCGCAGGCGGTGTTGATGTTTGTCGGTGCTTTATCGATTGTGGCCGGCGCGTTGGCGGCTATAGGACAAAGCGATTTTAAAAGAATGCTCGCCTATTCCAGCGTCAGCCAGGTGGGATATATTATTTTAGGTTTAGGTTGCGGCACGCCGTTGGCGCTGGCGGGCGCGGTATTTCATTTATTTAATCACGCGCTTTTTAAGACTCTTTTGTTCGTTAATGCCGCCGCGGTTCAGGAAAAACTGGGAACTGTGGATATGAATAAGATGTCGGGGTTATCGGTCAAGATGCCGGTGACCGGCGCCACAAGCGTGGTCGCGCTTTTATCGACGGCAGGAATTCCGCCCTTGTCCGGATTTTGGAGCAAGCTGATTATTGCTATGGCCCTTTGGCAGTCGGGTCAATATGCGTATACTATTATTGCAGTCCTCGCGAGCGTTTTAACTTTGGCTTATTTTCTTTCGATGCAGCGAAGGGTTTTCTTTGGGAAATTGCAGGAAGGGCTGGAAAATTTAACCGAGGCCAGGCTGGGGCTGATTCTGCCGGCGATTATCTTAGCGGTGGTCACGGTCGGGGTGGGGTTAGCTTTTCCGATCGTCTTGGATAAATTAATTTTACCTGTACAAAACATTCTTAAATAATATGGCGATAAACTTTATTCTAGTGGTTGCATTACTTTTGGCTGCTCTCTGGACGGTAATGACCGCCCGGCTTATTCGTTCGGCCTTTGGGCTTGCCTTGACCAGTGCGGTTTTGGCGATCCTTCTTTTTAGATTGGATTCTCCCATGGCAGCGGTGTTTGAGCTTTCGGTATGCGCGGGGTTAATCCCGGTTATTTTTGTTACCACCATCAGTTTGACCCATCGGTTAAGCCAGGACGCATTTCAAATCAGGCAAAAAGAACGATGGGGAAAATACTGGTATCTTTTGGTGATCGTTGTCCTGGTGGGGGTTTTATTAAGCCGGCGGGCTTTGTTACCGGATGTGCCGTTGCCGGTAGTAACGCATCCAACGGATGTCCGTATTGTTATGTGGAATATGCATCATGTGGATCTGTTGGGCCAGGTGGCGGTTATTTTGGCCGGTGTTTTTGGCGTGGTTATTCTATTTAAGGAAGTTAAAAAATGAGCCCTGATTTGACCCAAGTATTTTGGCCCTTTAGTGCTGCGGCTATTCTTTTGTTTGTGATGGGGACCTATTACGTGCTGGTCACATTTAATCTTATTCGCGCTTTAATCGGCGTCGAGATTTTAATTAAAGGCGCAACTCTTTTGATTATTCTTGCCGGTTACGTGACCGGCAATACCGGCTTGACCCAGGCTTTGGTTATCACCCTGATTGTGATCGAGGTCGTGATCATGGTGGTAGCGGGCGGGGTGATCTTATGCGTGTACCGGAATAATAAGTCGATCGATGTTCGCGAATTACGGAGTTTGAAAGGTTAAAAGATGCCCGAGAAAATATTTCTAACGCCGCCGGTCGCTTTTATCGTGGTGTTATTGGTGATCGCCTCGTTGTCGTATCTTTTTTCGAAGCTTTCTTTTCGCGACCCGAAACACGGCAAAGACGAAAGAAAACCGTATGCCTGCGGGGAAGATTTTGACGGCAGCATGATCCAGCCGGATTACAGCCAGTTTTTTCCTTTTGCCTTTTTCTTTACGATTCTCCACGTGGTGGCGTTGATGATCACCACCGTTCCGGCCGGGGTCTCCGGGACATTGGCCATGGCGGTGATTTATATCATCAGTGCCGTGGTCGGTTTATTCATTCTATTGGGAAAGTAGGGGACGATGAGTATTCTAAAAAAAATAATCAGATGGGCCAGGATCAAGTCACCCTGGATCATTCATTTTAATACGGGGGCGTGCAATGCCTGCGATATCGAGATCGTGGCTGCGCTTACTCCCCGCTATGACCTGGAACGTTTTGGAGTTATTATAAAAGGGACTCCGCGGCACGCGGATGTGCTGGTCTGTTCCGGGCCGGTGACGCTCCAGACGCAGGACAGGCTGCTAAGGATCTATGAACAGATGCCGGAGCCGAAGTTTGTGGTGGCGGTTGGAACCTGCGCCTGCAGCGGCGGGGTTTTCCAGGGTTGTTACAGCGTTCGGGCGGGCATTGATTCTATTTTGCCGGTTTCGGTTTTTATCCCGGGTTGCCCGGCAAGCCCCAAGGCCATTATTGACGGGGTAGTTAAATTGCTGGATAGCCTGGAAGATAAACCCAAGAAAGAAATGGCCCCGGTGCTTCCTAAAAAAGAATTAGCCCAGGGCAATGCTACATAATAAAAGGTGTTCGTGATGACCGAAGAACAGATTAAACAACAAATAGAGCATCAATTCGGCTACCTAAAAGATGCCGTGGTGATCAAACGGGCAAGGCGCCTGTGGCTGGATGTGCCGATGGATAAATTTGAAGAAGTTTTTGTTTATTTGACTGAAGCGATGCCCCTGGTGAGGCTGTTAACTATTACCGGCATGGATGAGGGGACGACGTTTGGAATCATCTATCATCTGGCGGCAGAGAGCGGAATTATTTTGAATTTAAGAATTCACATCCCGCGCGAGAATCCCGCTATCCAATCAATGACGTCAAAATTCTCGTGTGCGGATATTTACGAACGGGAGATTAAGGATTTACTGGGGATCCAGGTGCTGGGTTTGCCCGAGGGCCGTCGGTATCCCTTGACGGACAATTGGCCCGACGGAGAATATCCGTTACGCAAAGATTGGAAGGGTTTAAGCACCGAAAAGAAGGGGGGAACTTTAAATGCCCAATAAAATACGTAAATTACCGGATTCCGGCGACGTTCAGGTCCCCATAGGGCCGCAGCATCCTTCGCTTAAGGAGCCCGAGAGTTTTCTTTTAACTCTGCGGGGGGAAAAGATCACGGCCGCGAGTGTGAGATTAGGTTATAATCACCGGGGAATAGAGAAGGCCTGCGAGGAACGGACCTATATTCAGGATTTGTACTTAATCGAAAGGGTCTGCGGTATTTGTTCGCATGCCCATTTGACCTGTTTTGTTCAGGCGGTGGAAGAGATTGCGGCGATCGAAGTCCCCAAACGCGCCCAGTATATCCGTGTTGTGGTTGGAGAATTGGAGCGCATTCATAGCCATCTTTTGTGGCTGGGGGTAGCGGGCCACGAAATCGGTTTTGATACGTTATTGATGTACAGCTGGCGCGACCGGGAAATTGTTATGGATATCCTGGCGGATTTAGCCGGTAACCGCGTCCATTACGGAGTGACCACCTACGGCGGGGTGAAACGTGATATTACTCCCGAGCAGATAAAAGATGTCTTAAAGGCGGTCGATACTCTCGAGGAGAGGACAAAATACTATATTGAACTCGCCAAAAATGAGGAAACGATCATCAAAAGGCTGTCGGGCGTGGGGATGCTTAAACACGATGATGCCTTAAGATTAGGCGCGGTCGGGCCAACAGCGCGTGCCGGCGGTGTTGACCGCGATACGCGGCGTGACGATCCTTATGCGGCGTACCCGGAAATGAAATTCAAAGTGGTAATCGATGACCATGCGGATGTTTACGGCCGTACCTTGGTGCGCATGGGAGAATTGATGGAGGCCTACAGTATTATCCGTCAGGCCCTGACCAATATGCCTGAAGGGGTGTTTAGGGTGAGGGCGCCGAGGCGCATTCCTGCCGGGGAAGCCACCGGCCGTTACGAGGCGCCGCGGGGTGAAGACGTGCATTATGTTAAATCAAACGGCAGCGATAAGCCGGAAAGGGTTAAGATCCGGGCTCCGACCTTGGCGAATATCCAGGCTGTCACCCATATGCTCGAGGATAGATACTTAGCCGACATGCCCATTGTGGTTGCGGCTATTGATCCCTGTTTTTCCTGCACCGACCGATTGATTGGTATCAAGGATCTGCGCACCGACAAAAAGCAAACACTGGATTGGGATAATTTACGTCTTTCGGGTATTAAATGGTATCAAAAACGAGGCGTTGATTTCTCGCGGTTGAATGAAAAGCTAAAGAGGTCATTTAAATAAAAATGGATATCCTCCAGCAGTTGTTTAATATTTTTATATTCCCGGGGCTTTTGTTTTTATTTGTCTTTGCCCTGGCAGCGGAATTTATCGACCGGCGGCTTTATGCGCGATTTCAAAACCGCATGGGCCCGCCCTGGTTTCAGCCGCTGGCGGATTTTATTAAACTATTAGCCAAAGAGGACATTATCCCTCAGGAAGCGGATGTGGCGACGTTTAAGCTGATGCCGGTTCTGGCATTGACCGCGACCGTCACCTCGTTTTTTTATATACCGCTTTGGAATGAACAGGCGCTGTTTTCTTTTAACGGCGATATCATTGTCGTGTTGTATCTTCTGACTATCCCGACCTTGACGTACTTCTTGGGCGGCTGGTATTCGCGTTCTGTATATTCGATGATCGGGGCGGTGCGTTCTTTAACCCAGCTTTTTGCCTATGAGGTGCCTTTATTTATGAGCATCTTGGCGTCGGCACTTTTGGCCGGGACCTGGTCTTTAAGCGGAATGGCTGTTTTTTACAACGATCACCCCTGGTACTGGCTTTTTAATCTCATTGGTTTTGCCACGGCCTTGGTGGCGCTTTTGGGAAAACTGGAAAAGGTGCCGTTTGATATTCCCGAAGCCGAAACCGAGATCGTGGCCGGAAGTTTTACCGAATACAGCGGCCGAATGCTGGCGCTTTTTAGATTATCGATTAATGTCGAGATGGTGGTGGGGGCGTCTCTTTTGGCGGCGGTATTCTTGCCGTTTAGTTTAGACGGCAATCTGGTTTTGGGATTCGCCATTTATCTTTTTAAGGTTATCTCGATTGTTGCTTTTATTGCTCTGGCCCGCTCGATTTTTGCCAGGTTACGGCTTGACCAGATGATCAATCTTTGCTGGAGATTTTTTGCGCCCATAGGATTTTTACAGGTGTTGATTAACTTGGCCATTAAAGGATTCTTTTTGAAATGAAAACTCCCGGTAAAATCTTGATGCAAGTCCTGGAATCGGTGGGAAAAAAGCCCGCGACCTTGAACTACCCCCAGGAAAAACCGCCCATGGCCAAAGGATTCCGGGGAAAGTTGAAATTTAAACCCGAAGCCTGCGTGGGATGTATGCTGTGCACCAAAGATTGCCCGTCGGGCGCGATTCAAATCAAAAAGCTCGGCGAAAAACAATTTCAATGCGAAATCGACTTAAGCAAATGTATCTACTGCGCCCAGTGCGTGGAATCCTGCGCTCGCAAGGCCCTGGAATATACGGATGAATTTGAACTCGCCAACATTGACCGCGGCAAATTAAAGATCGTCTATAGCGCCCAACCTCCAGCTAATACCCAGCCTCCAACCAATGTCCAGCCCTCAACCAATGCCCAGCCTCAAGACCCAACTCAAAAGTAGGCTTGCAAAAGCAAAAAGAATCGTTATCTTAGGCGTCGGTTCCGAACTTCGCGGCGATGACGTCGCCGGCATGCTGGTTGTGAAAACTTTAAAAAAAAGCCTTAGCGGAAACAAGAAAATAGTCCCGATTAAAATTATTTTCGGCGGTGTCTCCCCGGAGAATTTTACCGGTGCGATAAAGCGATTCAAGCCGTCGCACTTGGTCATTATTGATTCCGCGGATTTAGGCCGCAAGGCCGGAACGGTTGATTTTCTTGACGTTCAGAATATCGGCGGGGTAACGTTTAATACCCATAAACTGCCCACTCGGTTTATGGTCGAATATCTTTTAGTCTCCGAAAAATTCTCGGTCACCATAATCGGCATTCAGCCCAAGACTATTTCGTTTATGGCCCCCGTATCCCAACAAGCCAAAAAAGCGGTAGGAAGCCTCGCGGGTACCTTGAAGTCGATTTTGACACATCAGTAGATTCCCGGCATGGGCAAAATATTCTTGCCATCCTAAGGGCAGGACTATATAATTAATACTCTTACTATTATATTAACGAAGCGGCACGCTGAGGAGGAATGGGCCCATGGGTTTAGTGCACTTGACGCAAAAGAATTTTGAGGAGGAAGTCTTAAAATCAAAGATACCGGTTTTGGTTGATTTCTGGGCGGAGTGGTGCGGGCCCTGCCGGATGATCGCTCCCGCGGTTGACCAGCTTGCGGAGGAATTTTCCGGGAAATTTAAAGTCGCCAAGGTCAATGTCGATGAGGCGCAGGATCTGGCCATGCAGTACAGTGTCATGTCCATCCCGACTTTGATGATCTTTAAAGAGGGAAAAGTGGCGGATATGGTCGTTGGCGCTTTAGGCAAAGAGCAGCTTGCCAAGAAGATGAAGCAGAATTTATAAATTGATTTCGTCTGAGGATTTCAACAATGAGCAAAAAAATCCTCATGGTTATTGCCAGCAAGAATTTTCGGGATGAGGAATTATTGGTTCCAAAATCCCTTTTTGAGAAAAATAGCTTTGACGTTGTTATTGCCAGTTCGTCTTTGAATCCATCGCGGGGCGTATTGGGCACAATCGTAACGCCGTCGATTTTGCTAAGGGATGTTAAGGCTAATGATTACGACGCGGTTATTTTTGTGGGCGGAAACGGTGCCAGCGAATACTGGAAAGATGCAACCGCTCACCGTGTTGCCCAAGAGTTTGCCGGAGAAGAAAAAATTGTCGCTGCGATCTGTATCGCGCCGGTGACTTTGGCTAACGCCGGTTTATTAAAGGGCAAGAAGGCGACGGTTTGGCCTTCGGAAGCGGGGGCATTGAGCAAGCAAGGCGCCCTGATGGACAAGGGCGATGTTGTCCAGGACGGCCATTGTATTACCGCGAACGGCCCCAAGGCGGCCGCGCCATTCGCCGAAACAATCATAAGGAGTTTGAAATAAAATGCTGATTACTATCTGCAAATCCAAGATTACCAATGCCACGATCACCCAAACCGAATTATATTATCAGGGCAGTATTACCGTCGATGAAAAGCTGTTGAAGGCGGTTAATATTATCCCCGGCGAGAAAGTGGAAGTCCTTAATATCAATAATGGCGCCCGGATTGAGACCTACACGATTGCCGGCAAGGCCGGTTCGGGCCAGGTTTGCTTGAACGGCCCGGCGGCGCGCTCAGGATGCGTGGGTGATAAATTGATTATCCTCAGTTATTGCCTGGCTGAACCCAAAGAAGCTTCGACGTATACGATGAAAGTTATTTCTCTCGATGATAGCAACAAAATTAAAAATTAGACTTTGTTCCGATCCCTGCCTGCGCAAGAAATCCGTGCCCATCAAAGCGGTTGACGCCAGCACGCGGTTGTTGATTACCTCAATGCTGGAGACGATGTATGACGGCAAGGGCATCGGCCTTGCCGCGCCCCAGGTCGGCATCAATGAACGCCTCATCGTGGTGGATATCGGAGACGGGCCGGTCGCGCTTATTAATCCTAAGATCACCAAAAGAAGCGGCCAGGATATCATGGAAGAGGGGTGTTTAAGCGTTCCGGGAATTGTTGTGGAGATTAAGCGTCCGGCAAAAATAAGGGTTGAATATTTGGATGAAAACAATCAGCCCCAGGCCCAAGACTTGGCCGGATTGATGGCCAGGGTTGTCTTGCACGAAACCGATCATTTAAACGGCAAGCTGATTATCGATTATGCCTCCTGGGCTCAGAAATTGAAGTTTAAAAAGAAGCTTAAAGAAATCAAAAAGAACAGCGTAACGAATTCCCCGGTAAATTTCTAATGCCTACAGAAGCAAGTGCCTTGGCTTCCATCTCCTTACCGCCGTGGTTTAAGCAGCAGATTCCCGATGCACAACATATAGAAAGAATGCACCGTCTTCTTAAGGCGGGTGATCTGGCTACGGTTTGTGAAGGTGCTCATTGCCCGAACTTAGGCGAGTGTTGGGCCCGTGGCACGGCGACATTTATGATCCTGGGAAACATTTGTACGCGTGCCTGCCGGTTTTGCGCGGTTAAAAACGGGACGCCGTTAGAAATAGACGAACAGGAACCGCACGCAGTTGCCGCAGCGGTTAAGAAATTAAATTTGCGCTACGTTGTTGTTACTTCGGTAACGCGTGACGATCTTCCCGACGCCGGTGCCGGGCATTTCGCACAAACGATTCAGGAAATCAGGGCACAAAATCCGCAAGCCAAGATTGAGGTCTTGATTCCGGATTTGGGTGGAAAAATAGAGAATTTAAAGATTATGGCCGATCAGGCGCCGGAAGTGATCGGCCATAATCTGGAAACAGTTTCGCGGCTTACGAAAAGCGTTAGGCCTGCGGCCGATTACCGCCGGTCGCTAAGAATTTTGGAAAGTATCAAGGACTTGGCTTCAGGTATATTGGTAAAGTCCGGGTTTATGGTTGGTTTAGGTGAGACGCATGAAGAAATTATTGAGCTCATGCGTGATTTGCGCGATGCCGGTTGCGATATTTTAACTATCGGCCAGTATTTGGCGCCGTCAAAGACCGAAAGGCATTTTGCCGTTAAAAGGTTTCTGGAGCCTAAAGAATTTGAAGATTACCGCCTAATGGCTTTAAACTTAGGTTTTAAATATGTTGCCAGCGCGCCCTTGGTGCGTAGCTCGTATAAAGCGGAAGAGGCGTATCAGGCGGCCTGCCGCAGCGTGAACCGTGTATAAAAAATAACGATTACCCAGTAAAGGAACTTTACGTATGGCCTTAAATGAAAAGTTAAAGAATGTTTTGTCGCTATTGCTGCGCATAGGTTTGAGCGTCCTTCTTTTGGCATATCTTTTTTCCAAGATCGATACCAGCAAAATGTTAGACGCCGTCAAGAATGCCGATTTGCGCTATTTCTTTGCGGCCATGTTTATCTTTATCGCTATTAACTTTCTGCTGCTTTTCCGTTGGACAGTTTTTATCCGGGCTTTGGGACTTACGGTGCCTTTTAAGAGCATTGCCAATTGTTTTTTTATCGGCCTGTTCTTTAACCTCTTTTTGCCCAGCTCGACGGGCGGGGATATTGTTAAGACCATAGGGCTTTTTAGGGACACACCCGAAAAGGCGAAGGTAGTGGCGTCGGTGGTGGTGGACCGTTTGAGCGGTTTTGCCTCGATTGTTTTAGTGGCGCTGGTTTCTTTTGCGTTCGGCTACAGGATTTTAAACGATAATTCTCTTCTTGTGTCGATTGCGGTTTTGGCGTTGTTTTGTTTTGCGGTTATCTTGGTTCTATTCAATGAAAAATTATTTTCGTTTGTTTTTGGGATGTTTAACCGGTTTCCGAAGATCAAAGAAAAGCTTATGAGCTTGCACTATTCGGTGGCCTTACTTAAAGGGAAACCTCAGGCCCTGTTAAAAGCGGTTGCCCTGTCCTGCTTATCGCAAACAATTTTAGCATTTATATTTTCTTTGCTTGCTAAAAGCTTTCATCAGGATATTCCGGTTCTCTACTTCTTGATCTTTGTCCCGATCCTTTGCGTGATTTCATCTTTGCCGTCCATAGGAGGCCTGGGCGTTCGCGATGCCGGCGGGGTATATTTATTTGCCAAGATCGGCGTTGAGTCCAGCCTCGCGGTCAGCATTACCCTGATTAGCTTTTTGTTTATGGTCATCGTCGGTCTTTTGGGCGGGATCGTATACATTTTTGCTATGCCTTCGAAACGTCCGGGAAATTAGCGCTCTTTGCGCCGGCGGCCTAACTTAGAATTTCCAAAACCCGTATGTCACTTCAATATATCCTTGACGGTTATAATATTATCAAGCAAATTCCTCCCCTAAAGCTTAAAAAACTCCGGGACGGCCGCGATAGCCTGGTGAGTTTAATCGAAATCTATCGGCCGCAAGGGAGCATCAAAAACAGCGTGACAATCGTTTTTGACGGCCAATCAGGAATCATCGGTTATCCGAATCCCTTGGCGGTCAAGGTCTTGTTTTCCAGCGACGAATCGGCGGATGATAAGATAAAGCGTATCGTATCGGAATCAAACCGCAAAAAAGAAACCATTGTCGTGACCGATGACCGGGAATTGCAGTTTTCCGTGCGCCTGTTGGGCGCTAAAATTCTAAGTGTTGCCGATTTTCTGGCCCAGGCCAAGGGGCAGGGAGGGGAGGGGCCGGCTTCGAAAGGTCAAAAGCCGAAAGCTTGGGATGAAAAAACAATATCCAAAACTCTTGAATACAAAATTAATTCGGAATTTGAAAAAATCTGGCTTAAAAAATGACACCAAGCCCGCTACCACAAACTAATTTTATAGAATTCTTAGGAACGGCAGGCGCCCGTTATGTCACCATCAGCCAGACACGCGCCTCGGGCGGGATATGGATTTCTTTTGAAGGCACGAATCTTCTTATCGACCCGGGCCCGGGGAGCCTTATCAAATGCCTTGAGGCGGTGCCGAAGCTTGAGCCTTCTACCTTAGACGGGATTATTGTTACCCACAAGCACATTGACCACTGCAATGATATCAATATCATGATTGAGGCCATGACCCTTGGCGGTTCAAAGAAAAAGGGAAAAGTTTTTGTGCCGCAGGATATGCTGGACGAGGATTCGATGCTGCGAAAATATGCCTGTGCGCTTCCCGAAGAAATTATTTCTTTAAAGGAAAACGGTGATTACACTTTGGGTTCAATAAGCTTTTCGACGCCGCTACGCCACGTGCATCCCGTCGAAACTTACGGACTTAAATTTCGTTTTAAAGAAAGAACAGTTTCGTTTGTCGCGGATGCCCGTTATTCGGATACGATGGCAAGCTGTTACAAGGGCGATATCCTCATCCTTAATACGGTTTTAGTCCAACCTTTCGAGCATGTTGATCATTTAAACATCAAAGATGCCGGCCGGTTGATCGCGGATATCCGTCCGCAAAAAGCTATTCTCACCCATTTCGGGAGGGAGCTTTTAAACAAGGGCCCGGAAACCTTCGCCCGGCAGCTAACCGGAGAAACCGGCATCGAGGTCATCGCGGCTACGGACGGGATGATGGTGGGATTGTAAATTTGCCGGAAAAATAAAAAATGTTCACGGGCGAAAATATTTTCTAAAAACGCCTTCTTCGATTATAATAGATAAACACTGACGGTTATTTTAAGTATAAAAATTAATATTCATCTTAATTTATTATGAAACATCTTATTGAATATATTTTTGGGTTTATTATCGGCCTTGGCAATGCCCTTTTTTTCTTGGGGGAAGTGCTGGCGCATATCGTGAGGGGACATGTGCGCATCAAGGAAGTCCTCAAACAAATTTACGAGCAAGGGATACAATCGATTGTCATTATCGCGCTTACCTCTTTTGCCACGGGGATGGTTTTGGCATTGCAGGGTTATCTGATGCTCGAGCGCTTTGGGGCGAAGGAATATGTGGCGCATTTAGTTGCCCTATCGCTGGTGCGGGAATTAAGCCCGGTTTTTGGGGCGCTTATTTTTTCCGGCAAAGCCGGGGCCAAGATGGCCGCGGAATTGGGCTCCATGAGCGTCAACGACCAAGTCCTGGCTACGCGGACGATGGGGGTTGACCCGGTGGAATTTTTAATCGTGCCGCGCATGGTGGCGGCTTTTTTTGTTTTGCCCATTCTCGTTGTTCTTTCCGAAGTCCTTGGCATCGCTGGCGGGTATATCGTTGGAATCTCGGAGGCGAATATTCCGGGCTCGTTTTATCTTAACCGGACCCTGGCGGCCGTCGGATACGTGGATTTTTTTAGCGGTTTTATCAAAACATTCTTTTTCGCGATTTTGATCGGCTGGGTTTGCTGTTATCAGGGATTTAAGACGCGCGGCGGCTCTCTGGGGGTCGGGCGTTTTACGACCAGGGCGGTCGCCTTTTCGTATATCCTGATTGTTTTATCCAATGCCTTGTTGACAAAAATTATTTTAACCCTGTGGGGATAGAGAGATATTTTGATAAGCTTATTTTCTAAGGAGGCAGATGTGAAATTTTTAGGCAGAATATTGATCAGCATTTCTTTATTATCTTTTGCGGTTATCGGTTTGGGCGGATGCGAAACTCCTCATTCCGGCAGAAATTATGCGTTTAGTACCCGCGCTGTTCCCCTGGAGCCGGAGTGGATCAGAAACGGCGAACCTGTCGAATTCGAAGGGGAATTGTGGTTTCCGGCGGACTCGGTAGAGAATCTGTTGGATACGGAAGTCTATCAGGTTGGCGAATATAAGGGCGTTCCCATTTTTATCGAACTGACGGATGTTCGGCCCTACGACAGGATTTATACGCGTTTTGCCAAGCACAAATTCAGATTTTTTGAGAAAAAAGGGTAAACGTGATCAAGGTTTCCGGTTTATATAAGGCGATTAACGGCCAGGATATCCTTCAGGATATCAATCTCGAAGTAGAAGACGGCGAAATCCTGGTGATATTGGGCCAGAGCGGGGCGGGAAAAAGTGTTTTGCTGCAGCACTTGATGGGCCTGCGCAAACCCGACAAGGGAAATGTCGTTATCAGCGGAGTGGATATTACGAATCTTTCCGAGAGGGATCTTTTGAGGGTAAGGAAGAATATCGGCTACCTTTTTCAGGAAGGCGCTCTGTATGACTTTATGGATGTTTATGAGAATCTCGCCTTTCCGCTTGAAGAACATACGGATTTAAATGAGGGGCAGATCTCCCAGCGGATAAAGAATGTATTACAGACGGTCGGCCTTGAGGGCGTGGAAGGTAAATACCCGGTGGAATTAAGCGGAGGGATGAGAAAACGGGTGGCCTTGGCCCGGGCGGTTATTTTAAATTCAAAAATTCTTTTTTGTGACGAGCCGACCTCAGGGCTTGACCCTATCCGCAGCCGGGATATTTCGGATTTGATTAGGAATCTATCCAAGCAATTGCAATGCACGACGGTGGTTACCTCTCACGATGTGGCGAATTCGTTTCGTATCGCTGACCGTTTGGCCCTGATTCATGAGGGCAGGTTGATTGCCGTCGGGATTCAAGGAGAGATCGCGTCGTCCAAGGATCCTTTTGTCAGGCAATTTTTTAAGAATTAAAGAGGTGGATTATGGAAAAGAGAGATTTTGTTAAAAGGTTTTACGCGGGAATGTTTTTTGTGATCGGCATTATCCTTATCCTGGCGGTTGTCTTTGCTATCGGGATTGAAAAAGGGATGACTCAGCCGAAGTTTCAAGTCAAAGTCCTGTTTAAGGATATCGGGGGGCTTTCGGTGGGGGCACCGGTCAGACTTTCGGGTGTTAATGTCGGCACCGTGGGCAAAATCGATTTTATGGAAGAAAAAAACGCAGGCCGGGGTGTCTTGGTAACGCTGAACATTTTTAGGCGTTATCGAAAACAAGTAGAAAGAAGCGCCAGTTTTGCCATTAAGACCGAAGGGCTTTTAGGCGGAAAGATCATTAACATGACCGCCGACGAGATGGGTCGCAAGATTGATCTCAGCCAAATGATTATCGGCGAAGACCCCCTGGATGTCCAGGATCTGGCGGAGTCCTTTGGGGATACCGCGGTATCCTTAACAGAAACTTCCAAGGGCATCAATTCGATTATCGAAGAATTGCAGCAAATCTCAAAAACATCCAAAAGGCTGTTAAACCGTATCGAAGAGCGTCTTATCGAAGGGAATCTTTTTAAGGTTTTCTAGGAGAATCCCGGGAAATATTAAGAGCGGGAAAAGGGAGGACTAAATACAATGTTTATTGTCGGCAATCTGCTGCTCGCTTTAGCCAGGGTGGTTGATGTTCTTTTGATCATGTTTTACTGGCTGATCCTCATTCGTGCCCTAATAAGCTGGGTGAATCCGGATCCCTATAATACGATTGTCCAATTCTTGTACCGGGTGACGGAACCGATCCTGCAGCCTATTCGCCGGATATTACCTCCCATGGGGATTGATATTTCTCCCATTATTGCTTTTCTGATTATTGTATTCTTGCAATCGTTTCTCGTCAGGACACTGACGGAACTCAGTTTTAAACTGCGCTACGAATGATATTCTTAAAAGCACGGGGTGTGCTTAAGTAATCTTAAAAAGGGGAGATTTTAGTTATGCTGGATAAAATGAAACAATTGATGGAAATCAAAAAGCAGGCCGAAAGGATGAAGCGTGAGTTAGAGGCGGCAAAAATCGTGCTCGACGAAGGCCGCGGGATTAAAGTGACCATTAACGGCGCGCAATCGTTTCAATCCGTCGAAATTAACGATTCTTTAATGAACGTCAACACCAAAGAAAGGTTCGAAGCGGAGTTGTTGCGCGCTATCAACACCGCCATCCACAAATCCCAGGCCTTGGCCGCAGAAAAGATGAAATCTGCGATGAATTTAAATATGCCGGGCCTATAACAAGATTCTATATAAATCTACCGTCTTGCCAGGAGCAGGTGCGCATGATTAACAACAAACAAGGAGCGAAAAATGCCTTACGATAAGTCGTTGGATGTGGCCGTATTTAAAGAGATCAAAGATTTTGGCGATACGCGTATTACGGTAGGGGTATTTTCCTACAATAATGGAGAGAAAAAACTTCAGATGTCCCGCGAAGATAAAATTCAGGGTGAAGACTGGCAGTATGTCAAGCTCGGCCGCTTAACCAAGAACGAAGCCGAGGGGATACTTCCGCTGATTAATCAAGCCTTGGGGAAGATGTAATTTCCGAGGATGTTGCCGGCATTTCTTGCCTTTTAAGAGAAGGCGCGCTTCTCTAAGACCAGGCTGCGTCTTAAGAAGTGCCGGGGGCATATCTTTAGAATTAGAAAAATCTATGACAACACCCATCATGGGCAGTTCTGCAAAAGGCATCTTGCAAGTCATCAAGGAATTGCGGAGCTCTCTTAAAGAAAACCGTCTTCTCGGGGTATTTTTGATTATCCTGTCGGCGGGGATCATTTCGTATGCCAGCGGCCTGCTGGCGGATTTTCAATTTGATGACTACTATACAATAGTCAATAACCCGCTCATTAAACATTTTAGCCCTTCCGTTTTGTGGGACCACTACAAGGCAAGGCTTGTCACCAATTTCTCCTTTACCCTTAATTATCTTTTGTTTGGGCTCAATGTTTTCTGGTGGCATATCGTTAATCTGATTATCCATGTTGTTGCCGCTTTCTTTGCCTATCTCTTGACGCTGATTACCCTGCAGTCTCCCGTGCTTAAGGATAAATTTAAAGACGATGACAGGCATCTTATTGCCTTGTTCTCGTCACTGATCTTTCTTCTCCATCCGGTTCAAACCCAAGCCGTAACTTATATTGTCCAAAGGGCGACATCCTTAGCCGGTTTGTTTTATTTAGGAACGATGTATTTTTACGCCCGGGCAAGATTGAATAATCATGTTCGATCGTATCTATGGGCGGTTATTTTTGCTCTTTTAGGGTCGATGACCAAGCCGATTGTGATTACGCTCCCGTTTATGATTATCCTGTATGATTTTTGTTTTTTGTCTTCCTTGCGCAAAACAAAACTGGAGAAGTTTTTCTTATGGGCCTTGTTTTTGTCCCCGATTATTACCGTGCCCTTTCTTTTGGTGGGTAAGGCAGATTTTACCTGGGAGTCCATCCAGACCATCCAGGGGTACGGCACCATGCCCCAGATTCATTATCTGCTGACGCAAATCAAGGTGGTGATGACATACGTGCGCCTTTTATTCTTTCCCGTCGGGCAGAACCTTGATTATGACTACAGAATTGCCGCAAGTTTCTTTGAGCCGGCGGTCTTTTTCTCCGCGATAGGGCTCCTGGCCCTAGCCTGGTTGGCGTTAAGGCTCTTTAAGGTTAACCGATTGATGAGTTTTGGGATTCTGTGGTTTTTTATCGCCTTGAGCGCGCAATCGAGTATTTTTCCCCTACTGGATGTCATCTATGAACATCGTTTGTATCTGGCTGTTTACGGGTTTTCGGTATTTCTATGTATCGCGCTTTACAAGATTATCAAATTCCCCAAATTGTATATAACGGTCATGGGTTTTATTATTCTTGCGCTGGCGACGACGACGTGCCTTCGCAATATGCTCTGGGCTGACTCGGTCGCTTTTATGCAGGATGTGGTTAAAAAATCTCCCAACAAGGCCCGGCCGCATAATAATTTAGGATTTATCTATTTTACCCGCGGGGATTTTGCCCGGGCGGAGAGCGAATACAAAAAGGCCATCGCGCTCGACCCGAATTATTTTGTTGCCTATAACAATCTGGGGATGGCCTATTATGAGCAGGATAAGATTGATGAGGCCAAAGAGGTATTCGAGAAAGTTATTATGATGTATCCTGATTATCCGGATCCGTATACGGGGCTGGGATTAGTTTATCAGGGATTAGGCAGAGAGGATTTCTCATTTCGCTTGTTTACCGAAGCCGTTACGATTTATCCCTACAATGCCGCCGGCTATATCGGCCTGGGCAATATTTATCAAAGCCGGGGGGATTTGGTAACGGCTAAAAAGCAGTTTGAAAAGGCCGTGTGGTTTAATCCCGATAGCGCGTTTGCCCATTATAACCTCGGAAACGTCAGCCTCCGGCAGGGGAATTTCTACGAGGCGTTGTTAAGCTATCAGCGGGCGGTTAGGATTCGCCCTGATTTTGCCCAGGCGTTTAACAATATGGGAAATATCTTTTTTTACTTCGGTGACTATGAAAAAGCCGTCGATGTTTACAAAAAGTCCATACAGTATAATCCGTCTCTGCCCGAAACTCATCTCAATCTTGCTAACGCGCTTTTTGAAGTGGGCCGCATCGCTGATTCCAGGTATTTTGCCTCGCGGGCGGTAGAACTCTACCGTCGTCAAGGGAGAAGCAATACGGCCGATCAGATTCAAGAGAAATTACCTTCCCCTTAAAATCCCATGAATGGCTTAACACGATTTCTTAGACATTTTTTATTTTGCCTTTTGACGGCTATCCTGGGAATAGGTATTTACCGAGGAGCCTTCCGGGCCCCATTTCAATTTGACGATCTTCTTACTGTTGTTGAAAATCCTTCGATTAAAAGCCTTTCCGATATCGGATGGATCTGGTTTTTTGACCCGTCCCGGTTTTTGACTCATCTTAGTTTTGCCCTTAATTATCGTTTCGCGGGTTTGGAAACTTACGGTTATCATTTGGTAAATTTCGGCATCCATCTGTTGACGGCGTGGATGGTGTATATCTTGTTAAGGATGATCGTCTTGCCGAAATTAAAAGATTTTTCCCGTGCGCGGGCTGAGGCGATTATCATTTTTGCGGCATTGATTTTTTTGTGCCACCCCATTCAAACCGCAGCTGTTACCTATGTGGCGCAGCGGTCAACGCTTTTGGCGAGTTTTTTTTATTTGTCTTCGATGATTTTTTATATAGCGTATCGGACTAGAGGAAAAAGGAGTTATTATCTCTGGGCCATTCTCGTCGCTTGCGTCGGATTATTTACAAAGCCGATCATTATTACCCTGCCGTTGGCGATGGTGTTGTATGAGGTTTTCTTTTTGGGCCTGACGGAAAATCCCGATAAGAAGAAAATTCTTAAAGGGCTCATGCCGTTTTTCCTCATGATTATCGTTGTGCCGTCTCTTTTGGTCTTATGGAAATATAAGTCGTTTGATCTTAACAACCTGCTGTCCGTGACCCAGGAAACGGCCAAGATATCCCGAAAAGATTATCTTTTGACCGAATTCAATGTTCTCATGACGTATTTAAAGTTGTTGATTGTGCCGGTTAATCAAAACCTGGATTATGATTTTCCTATCGCGAAAAATTTCTTTGCCTTTCCTACGTATGTCTCATTTCTGGCGCTTCTGGCGATTTTCTTATTTGCCTTGCGTATGTACAAGACGCAGAAATTGTTTGCCTTTGCCGTTGCCTGGTTTTTCCTGACCCTAAGCCTGGAATCGAGTGTGTTTCCTATCTCGGACGTTATTTTTGAACACCGGCTTTATCTGCCCATGGTCGGATTTGTTATTTTTGTTTCGCTGGGTTTGGCGCGGCTCATCGGTAATCGCTATGTATACGTCGGGGCGATGTTTTTTGTTATTGCCGTGTTTTCTTTCTTGACCTACCAGAGAAATCTTCTTTGGGGAGACCGAATAGCTTTTTTAAACGATGTCGCCCAAAAATCTCCCCGTAAGCCCCGGGTTCACAACAACCTGGGCTTTGTCTATCATGAACAAGGGAATTTGAGGGCGGCCGAAGCAGAATACAACAAGGCTGTTGCCCTCGATTCCGACTATGCCCATCCGCTTAATAATCTGGCCAATATCTATATGGCCGAGGGGAGAATTCCCGAGGCGTTGGCAGCGCTTGAACAGGCCCTAAAAATCGATCCCCGCTATGCGGCGCCGTATTACAACCTCGGAAATATTTATAGGGATAAGGGGGATTTTAAGAAAGCGAAGGAATTTTACGAGAAGGGAATGAGGATTAACCCTGATCTTGCGCAATTTCATGCCGGCCTGGGTTTCGTTTATTTGCAAAAAGGAGACGTTGATTTGGCGGAATCTTATTTTCAGCAGGCCATTTCGCTAAACCCGGATTTTGGCTATGCCTATTATGGGTTGGCCGACCTGTATTTAAAGACAGGGAAGCATCACCCGGCACTTGAAATGTATCTTAAGGCAATCAAGCTAAAACCGGATTTTGCGCCGGGATTCAACGACATCGGAAATCTTTATGATATGCAGGGGGATTATGACCTTGCCATCGAGAGCTATCAAAAGGCGATCAAGCTTGATTCGAGGTTTGCCAACGCCTATCTGAATCTGGCGAATAGCCTCAAGAAGGCAAAACGTTTTAAAGAATCCCGGGAGGCATTGATGCGCGCCCTGGAGATTTATAACCAGAAGCGGAATAAGGCGATGGCTGAAATTTCCCGTAAGAGGTTGCAGGAATTGCCGGAATAATATAGAATCATCTTTAAGAGAAATGAATATCTCCAGGGCAGAGTTGCCCGGAGGACACCGAAAACTTTTAAATTATCCTAAAGAGGAATTATGGCCCAAGAGATCTATTTAACAAAAGCCGGTTTTGAAAAATTAAGGGAAGAGCTGGAGAATCTTAAAACGGTTGAACGCCGCAGGATCGCTAGGGCTATCGGCGAGGCGAGGCTGCAGGGCGATATTTCGGAAAATGCCGAATACGATGCCGCCAAGGATGCCCAGGCCCATTGCGAGGCCAGGATCGCGGAACTAGAGGTCAAGCTCGCCAAGGTTCGCATTATCGAGAACGAGGATATTCCGTCGGATAAAGTATTTATTGGAGCCATCGTTACCCTTAAGGATTTAGATACGGGTGAGGAAACGAAATATACACTGGTGTCGCCCGAAGAGGCCAATTACGAGCAAGGGAAAATATCAATCTTTTCTCCCGTGGGAAAGTCTTTAATGGGACATAGCCAAAACGAAGAAGTTGTCGTCCGTGTCCCTGCCGGGGATCTTAAATATAAAATTATCAGCATTGATCGATAAAGCGGGATTTTCAATCAGGCCTTGCGCCCTTCCTTGTTGTTATCTTCCCAGAAAGAATAAAGAATCCAGAATAAAGCAGCCGGCAGAAGCGAAAAGAGTATCCGGTTCAAGCTCACCGAAAGCCACCAGAGTATTTCAAAATAAGTATTCAACCAGTAATAGAAGGCGACCGTAAGGCCGTAAAGGGCAAAGAATGCCGGAAAGACGATCTTTTCCTGCCTCAATGATTTCTTTACACTTAAGATCATCCCCGCCAATAAAATAATCCAAATCCCGCCCCATTTCGCGCTTGTCAATTCCGCCAGAAAGAAAAGCGCGATCGCTTTTAAACGGTAAAGGCCGACTCTTTCCGTCAAGCCGGAAAATATACTGGTGAATGTCTGGTTTGGCGGGGCATAGAGGAGCTGGAAAATAATTGTCGGCAAGGATGCAATCAGCAATCCCGAGAGGAAATATAAAACGGAGTTTAACCCTAAAGAGCCCTTTGTTTTTCTAGACACAAGAAGGGTGACGGTCATAATCGCGGCTAAGATAAGTGCCGCGATCGTTCCTTCACTTTTTGAAAAACTTAAAAACCCTAAAAATAATCCCGTCAAAAACAAAAAGATTTTATTTTCACCGCGCCAAGCTATCACAAAACAAAGCAGGGCCGCTAAAACGAAATAGGCGACGACGATATCCGCATACTGGCTGGTTGCCAGCGTGTTAAAAAAAGGCAGGGTGATTAAAAAGCAGGCACCCAGGATGCCGGGGGTATTCCTGCCGGTAACCATTTTTAACCCTGACAGAAGCAACCCGACGGTGATAAGGCTGAAGAGGACCGAATTGATTAAGGGGATTATGGGCGCCGTGTCTTGGGCCCAAATCCATCCCCAGACATTGACCAGGGGCAACAGCAGGGGATAGTGGGGGCTGGAGCGCCACAGGGCAGGATCCAAAATATTCTTCCAATCGGCGCCGCCCAGGAAAAGAAATTTTGCCTTTAAATTCCAGCATGACCATGCGTCCCATCCCCCTAACGGATAAAGACCGGCGTGCAGGTAAAGGGTCAGGCCGGAGGCTGCCAAAACAATCCAGGGGATAACCCGGCGGATTCCGGCACTTTTGAGTTTCCTGAAATTCATTAAAGAAAAATCTTCCTTTCTGAAGGATTGGCGCCCGATAAAGACAAGCAGGGCGAGCAAGATGAAATGTCCGGCGATAACGAAAAGATTGTCGAGCCTGTCCAGGAATAGAAAGCTGCAAAATACAATATAAGCGCTTATGCCCAGCCCCAGGCCCATCGATAAAAATAAACGCGTGCTTAAAAGCATCGATGTCTCCCGGCGCAGTATTACGGCCAGCAAAAAGAAGCCGATTAAAAAAGAGATTATATAAGAAAGGGAATATGTCACGGTTTCTTTCCCGCCAGGATAACGCCGAATTGATTCTTCTTTAAAGGGATGGCATTGCTGGCGCGTATCTTTTCTTGGCATTTCTCTTGGGATGAACAGTCAAAGAGGGTGAAGGCGTGATTAAGGTTATAAGGATCGAGGATGGCCGGAGCCAGGATATATTGGGCCTGGGAAAATTGGGCGGCCTCGGAGTTTTTTGACAAATCCCTGTCGGTGTAATACCCGATACGGGTAACCCCTCCTAGTATTTTATCCAAACCCGCGAACTTCATTCCCAGAAAATAAAAGGGGAGGTTATTTCTTTGCGCGATATTTTTTGGGGTTTTTTTGAAAAGTTCGATTGCATTAATAATGATAGCGATAATAATGATGGCGGAAAAGACGGATTTTAAGCCGATATATCGCGGGAAAACTTTTAATAATTTCATCATCCGGGCCTTTGAAGCGAGAAGTGTTGTTATGGAATACGATTGTTATTCTACCCAGACATCCCCGGCATTGCAACCGAAAACTGCTCCGCATGCCTTTTTGCTGCCGGAATGAAAAGAAAAACTTCCTTAGCCATTTTGGCCTAATATCATATATAATAATGCGTAATATTCATATAAGGAGGGAGATTTGGTTCATATCGGTGTTGTCGGGTTTGGCCATTGGGGGCCTAACCATGTCAGGATTTTCTCGTCCCTGTTGAATTCCAAGGTCTTGATGTGTAGCGACTTAAGCCAAGACAGGCTTAAGGCAATCAAGAATTTATTTCCTTCTATCGGGGTTACCGCTGATTACCGGGATATTTTAGCTAAAAAAGAGATCGATGCGGTCTGCATTTCTACGCCTACCAGCAGCCATTTTTCTATCGCCAAAGAAGCCTTAGAACACAATAAACATGTCCTTTGTGAAAAACCCCTGGCCTTGAAGCCCGATGAATGCCGTGAATTGGAAACCCTCGCCAAAAAAAATAAAAAGGTATTGATGGTGGGCCATGTTTTTGTCTTTAATGCGGGCATTGTCCGCCTGAAGGAATATATCAAAAATAGCGAGCTAGGGACGATTCATTACGCACATTCCGAGAGGACCAATCTGGGGCCTTTTCGCTATGATGTCAACGCCCTTTGGGACCTAGCCCCGCACGATATCGCCATCTTTAACTACTTATTTGACAGTTGCCCGGTGAGCGTTTCCGCGCGCGGGCAGAAATGCCTGGGGACTTCTCATGAGGACCTGGCGTTTGCTACGCTGGAATACCCGAATAATATCCTGGTCAATGTGCATGTGAGCTGGCTTGACCCAAAGAAGGTAAGGCAGATTACTATTGTGGGTGACAAGAAAATGGTTATCTGGGATGACTTGGATAATGTCGGCCCGGTCAAATTATACGACAAGTATGTCGAGAAGACATCCGTCTTTTATGAAACCTACGGGGAATTTCAACTATTGTCCCGGGAAGGCAGCATCACGATTCCAAAAATCAATTTAGTTGAACCCTTAAAAGCCCAGAATCAATATTTTATTGATTGTATTGAAAAAGGAAATTCTTCCGAAATCTCGGACGCGGGAAAAGGATTCGATGTGGTAAAGACTTTGTGCGCCATCCAGGAGTCGATTAACAAAAGAGGCGTGCCGGTCGAGGTCCGATAATCAAAATGATCAAGCCAAAGTATTTTAAACACAAAACTGCCCTTATTGCCCCCAGGGCCAAGATTGGCGACGGGACCCGGGTCTGGGCGTTTACCAACATCCAGGACGGCGCCGTCGTCGGGAGGAATTGCAATATCTGTGACGGTTGTTTCATAGAGAAAGGGGCTGTTGTCGGAAATCATGTGACTCTAAAAAACGGCGTATCGGTTTTTGAAGGGATTACGCTGGAAGATGATGTCTTTTGCGCGACGAATGCCGCTTTTATCAACGACAGGCATCCGCGCAGCCACCGAAAAGATCCGTGGATTTTGGAAAGGACAACGGTTAAGAAAGGCGCGACCATAGGCGCCAACGCGACCGTGATGTGCGGGGTGGTGGTGGGAGAGTATGCGGTGGTGGGGGCCGGAAGTGTTGTGACCAAAGATGTCCCTGCCTACGCGATTGTTTTAGGGGTCCCGGCGAAGGTTAAAGGTTACGCCTGCCGTTGCGGCCGGAAGCTCAATCAAGATTTTCAATGTTCCTGCGGACTTAACTATACCCTGGCACAGCAGGGCCTTAAGCTGAATGAATAAGATCCTTATCTCGCCTGTTGCTTTTAACGAAAACGTAAAATTAAAAAGCGTTATTCAAAGGTTTATCCAAAGCCGCGTTTTCGGCCAAATGGATTATCTGATTATTGACGACGGCTCTACCGATACGACCAGCGAAGTTATCAGGAGTTTTGCCCCGCAGAATATCGGGACGATCAAGCATGCGCAGCGAACCGGGGTCGGCGCCGCTATTCGCACGGCAATCACCTATGCCATAGAAAAGGGTTATGAGGTTTTGGTGATTATGGCCGGCAATGATAAAGATAACCCCGAAGAGATTCCGGCCCTGGTTGAACCGATCATTAAAGAAGGCTATGACTTAATTCAGGGTTCGCGCTACCTAAGGCATGATGGTACGGGCGGAGATATGCCCGGTTACAGAAAAGTTGCTGTCAGGGTCCACTCGTTTCTTATCTCGCTGTTAACACACAAAAAGATAACCGACAGCACTAACGGATTTAGAGCGATCAAGCTTTCGATTTTTAAGGACAAGCGCATTGACATTAACCAGGAATGGCTCAATACCTATGAGCTTGAGCCGTATCTTCTTTTTAAGGCGATTACGTTAGGTTATAAAGTGAAAGAAGTCCCGGTGACCAAAATATATCCGGCCAAGAAACTGGGCTATACAAAGATGAAGCCGATTACCGGCTGGTGGAGTATCCTCAAGCCCCTATTTTATCTGGGGCTGGGGATTAAAAAATAGCTTCTCGTTTTTCTTAAACGCCGATAGGGATTTTCAGGTATTGCCGGTTAAGATATAGTTTTACCCAAGGAAAGCGGAAACGTAAAACATGAAGAAATGTATCAAATGCCAGATTATTTTTTATACAGCCAGCCGTATCCGTTGCCTGTATTGTGATTCCCAGCTGGAATCAGCCTCCATGGAAGAGGTCATGCAGCTGGGTTCCGAGACGACGAACCGGGGCAAGATGTCCAGAATCCAGGAATCAATCAGCCATCAACGCTCGCAGTATCTGGTCAGCAGTTTTTTTAGGGCACGTTCGTTTTCTTTTGTCTATGCCTTCAGCCGTAATCAGCTAAAAATGGGGAAACAATTCAAGCGATTTCTTGTCCAGCCTCTGGATCTTACTTTTTTTATCAAGATTCCCTGGGTCTTGATCGATCTTATTGATTCCATTCTTTTTCATGTAGTCTATACGGGATTTTGCCCCCAGTGCGGCTGGAAGCATAAAAAAATGACCGCTCAGGGTGATCATACGTCGGATGATTGTGTCTACAACAAAGAATATTCGGCCGTGGTCAACGAAATCTTTAGCGGTGAAATTGTCAGAAATGAGGAGGAATTTGAACGGCGGGCTGGTGAGATTATCAAGCAGGGCAAAAGAAGCGCCTACCATGATTTGTGCTCGCGAAAAAGGGATTTTGAATCCTTTATCGATGTCATCACGATTCTTATTTCGATGGGGCTTTTGATTTATCTTGTCGTCCGGACCATTTTGCCCATTTTCGGGTCTATTTACGATTTTTAAGTTTTTCTCAGCCGGCCGGCAGTTCCTGTGTCGCGGCTGCGGCATGAGAAATAAAAAACGAAAATACCGATGAAATAATCTCGGTACCAAAACAGAAGGGAGCCAGTACAATGAAAAGAATTACCGCATTATGCCTCATGCTCTTTCTTTGCGGATGCAGCTACGGTACGAAGGAAATTAAAACCCTGGTTACCGACCAGCAGTATGTCGATTACAAGGCACAGCTGGACAGCGCGGAGAAATCTTATCTTGCCGGCGAGACAACCTATGCTCAGTATCTGAGCAAAAAAGCCCAAATCCAGGATGATTACGACAGGGTTATTAAAGGCCGGCAAGAGAGGATTCATGACGATACTATGGGACGGTAAGATTTTCTTAGGCGCATAACACAATACGGACTTTTACCTATATGAAACTCTACGGCAAGAACCCTGTTTTGGAAAGACTGAAGACCAACCCGAAAAGCATACAACGTATCCTTGTGCAGGAAGACCACATTGATGCCGGCTATGTCCGTAAAAAGGCCAGCCAGTGGGGAATATCCTGCGCTGTTGTTCCCCGTTCCAAGATGCTAAAAATCGGCCGCAACGTCAATATGCAGGGAATCTTGGCTGAGGTAGACGATTTCGCCTATCTCCCCTTTGACGAATTGCTGGATAACGCCCTAAAACAACATCGGACAATTATATTCTTGGACAATTTAAATGACCCTCAGAATTTGGGGGCGATTATAAGAAGCCTAGCCTGCCTGGGAGGGTTCTCGATTGTCCTGCCTACGCACGATTCGGTGGAGGTTACGGAAGCGGTTTTAAGGGTTGCCAGTGGCGCGGAAAATCACATCCCTATCGCTAAGGTAGGGAATTTGAATAATGCTATCTCTCACGCAAAGAAAGCGGGATTTTGGGTGGCGGGCACGGTGGTAACGGAAGGAAAAGATTTGATGACAACGCCGCTGCTTTTTCCTCTATGTTTGGTGATGGGATCCGAGCAAAAGGGGGTCAGGGATATTATCCGGAAAAATTTGGATTTATTACTGACGATCCCGATGGCGGCCCCGAGGCTCTCTCTCAATGTTGCCCAGGCAACGACAATATTCTGCTATGAAATCAAAAAACAAAAAGAAAATCCAGTTAAAACATAAGCCCGCTATCCGGGCGCTTAATTTCTTCGCCGAGGCCGGCCTGTTAAAGAGGGTCAAGCGCAGCGGCTGGTGGGTGGCAGGGATTAAGGATCCGGAGAGTGTCGCCGACCACTGTTTCCGGTGTGCCGTCATCGGTTATTATCTGGCGCATCTGGAAGGCGCCGATCCTTTTAAGGTGACCGTGATGGCGCTTTTTAACGATATCCACGAAGCCCGGATTAACGATTTGCACAAAATGGGTCATTATTATGTCGCGTTCAAGGAAGCGGAGAAGAAGGCATTTAAAGATCAGATGAACGCGCTCGACAAGAAAGTCAAGTCTGAGCTTTCCGGTTTTCGGGAGGAATACGACGGCCAGCGAACCAAAGAGGGCATGGTTGCCCGGGACGCGGATATCCTGGAATGCTTGGTCCAGGCTAAAGAATATTATGACAGCGGGCACAAGGGGGCCAGGAGTTTCCTGGACAGGGCCCCGGACTTTCTTAGGACTAAAAGCGCCAGAAATCTCTGGCGCGATTTAAGAAAATGGGACAGCGGGCAGTGGTGGAAGGGTATTGTTAAATTTGAGCGATGAGCATTGCTAAAAGGCGTCTTTTTAGCGCCGCATTATTCTTTGAATCGGTTTTGTTTATTTTTGTCGCGGGGTGTGCGACTCTGTATAATCCTGCGACGGGCAGGAAAGAATTTATCATTATCCCCACGGATTACGAAGTTTCGATGGGGAAAAATATTCACAGCCAGATCATCAGCGAATACGGTATTTCTCCCCGGCAGGCGGATGCGCAGAAGCTCACGCGCATCGGGCAAAGATTGGCAAAGGTTTCCGACCGCCAGGATTACGAATATCATTTTTATCTGGTGGACAAAAAAGACATCAATGCGTTTACGACTCCGGGCGGAAACATTTATTTCTTTACCGGGCTTTTGGATAAGTTAAAGACGGATGACGAGATTGCCGCTGTCCTGGCTCATGAGGTAGGGCATTGCGCGGCCAGGCATACGATTAAGAAATACCAGGCCGCCTTAGGCTATAATCTTATCGGGGCGCTGGTCTTTAGCCAGGTCAATATGGGTGACACGGCAAAAGGCACGGCAGCGTTGGCGGCTAATGTTGCCATGGAGCTGGCGATGTCGGCGTATAGCCGCCAGGACGAGTACGCGGCTGACCGGCTGGGTGTCAAATATATGTATTTGGCAGGTTACGATTTGAATGGTATGATAGAAACTTTAGAGGTCCTTGACAAAGAATCTTCCGGGGTAAATGCCCCTTTGATATTGCGCACACACCCTTACGTGCCGGACCGGATTAAAGCCGTACGGGAAGAAATTAAGCAGGCACCGATAAAGTATGGACGAGATACGGCCGGGTTAACCGAAAAACGTTAAATAAACGGGTAGTCAGAGATGGAAAGAATAGGAATAGCTGCAAGTAAGATCGCCAAGGGCAACCTTCTTTTGTATAACTTTTTCGTTGTCTTGCTGACGTCTTTATTTGCGCTGTTGATTTTCTTTGTGTCGGGTTCTTCCATTGTTATTGTCCTGGTCGGTATTGCCTATGGAACCAGTACCGGTTTTCTGCCGGATCTGCAAAGAGGGTGGATTCCTTTTATGATAGTATGCCTGCAGTGCCTGGCGATCGTGGTCGGCATTTTAGCCCTTTGGGTGATTGCGCGAAATATAAAGTTTCATAAGAAAAGAAGATAAAAAGTCTGCAACAGGATTATGGACGACGAAAATATAAATTTTAGAGATTTAATCAACAATCTTAAAGTCGGCGTCTACCGCAGTGTCCCCAAGCCTCAGGGCGGTTTTCTCTTTACTAACCCTACCTTTGCCGAAATACTCGGCTATACCCCGGAAGAAATACTGAGAATACCGGCGGTTAAAATATACGAGCATTCCGAGCAGCGAAAATGGTTTCTTAATAAAATCCTTCAGCAAGGCTATGTCCTTGACGAGAAGGTGCGGCTTCGAAAGAAAGACGGCAGCCTTGTCTGGTGTTCGGTGACTTCGGTTGCTGTTAAAGATTCAAAAGGGCAGATTCAATGTCTCGACGGAGCCATTGAGGATATTACCTTTCAAAAAAAGGTTGAGCGTGAGCTTTTAGAGTCAAAAGAATTGTTTAGGGTTGTCTTCGACAATTCGGCCGTCGGCATTACCGTTACCGATAAAGAAGAAAAGATTATTGCCTGGAATTTCTTCGCCGAAAAAATGCTGGATATGACCAAAGAAGATTTGTTTAATAAACCGGTTAAGGAATTATACCCTCTGCATGAGTGGCGCAGGATTCGGGGCTTGCGTATTCGACGCCGGGGTATGTTGCCGGATATGGAAACCAAAATTTTAAAGAAAGACGGCACCGCGATTGATATCAGTCTTTCCGTGTCGGTTCTTAAAGACCTTGAGGGCAATGTGACCGGCGCAATTGGCATCATGCGCGATATCACCAAACAAAAAACAACCGAGCGCAAATTTAAAGAGTCTGAAAATACCATGCGCGTTATTCTGGATAATTCCCCCGTGGCCATTACCCTGATTGATGAGCACGAGCGTATCGTTTCATGGAATCGTTTCGCGGAAAATCTTTTCGGGATGAAGCGCAAGGATCTCTTTCAGAAGCCGGTCAGTTTTTTGTATCCGAAAGAGGAATGGAAAAAGATCCGCGCCGAAAATATCCGAAAAATCGGTTCCAAGCACCATTTAGAAACGAAGGTTATCCGCAAAGACGGCAAAATCATCGACGTGGATTTGTCCATTAACGTGCTGAAGGATGCCAACGGTGATAATATCGGCGCTGTGGGTATTATGCACGATATCACGGAACGCAAGCAGGCTCACCACGTGCTTGTTCAGGCCAAACTGGCTGCCGAAGAATCCAGTAGCGCCAAAAGCCTCTTTTTGGCGAATATGTCCCACGAGGTCCGTACCCCGATGAATGCTATTCTGGGCATGATTGATTTAACCCTGGATACTTCATTAACCGACGAACAAAAAGATAATTTAAATACCGCCAAAGATGCCGCCAACAGCCTTTTAAATTTATTGAATGATATTTTGGACCTCTCGCGCGTGGAGGCCGGCAAAGTCAATTTAGAGACGATTGAATTCAATCTGCGTAATGTCCTGCAGAGTGTCTGTAAGGGGCTGTCGGTGCTGGCTCGAAATAAAAACCTGGATTTATTATGGAGCGTAGACGGCCGGGTCCCCGAACTTTTGTGGGGTGACCCGGTGAGGGTGCGCCAGATTATCATCAATTTGGTCAATAATGCTATTAAATTTACCCATAAGGGGAAGATTGAAGTCAATGTCAGCCTGGGTTCTCTGCCCGGGGATACATGCCAGCTGATTTTTGCTATTACGGACACCGGGATAGGCATTCCGAAAGAAAAACAGGACCTTATTTTTGAGGTGTTTACGCAAGCTGACGATGCCACGACGCGTCGTTACGGCGGGACAGGCTTGGGGCTCGCCATCTGCAAACGCTTGGTCGAAATGATGAGCGGAGAAATTTGGGTGGAAAGTGAGCCGGGGGAAGGGAGCAGTTTTAAATTTACGGCTGTCTTTAAGGTTAAAAAGTCGGAAGGGGGAGCCGCTGTTTCTTTCTCTGAAGTTAAGCAGCCGGTCGTTGCTGATTCTTCGGTGGCAACTTTAGGCCAATTGAAGATTCTGCTGGCAGAGGATAACGTAGTCAATCAGAAGATAGCCATCAAGATATTGGAAAAGAAAGGCTGGGCGGTTAAGACCGTTGAGAATGGCCAGGAGGCTTTAGACCTGCTTAACAAAGAGGGTTTTGATATTGTCCTGATGGATGTCCAAATGCCCCGCCTCGACGGATATGAAGCCACAAAGCTTATCCGGGAAGAAGAAAAACAAACTGGCAAGCATATACCTATTGTGGCTATGACGTCTCATGCCATGACGGGCGATGAGGAAAAATGTTTAACCGCGGGCATGGACGGGTATGTTTCCAAGCCCATTGACCGCATGCGTCTTTATGAGGTTGTTGAAAATATTACAAAAAGGAATAAATAATCATGGAAAAAGAAGTGATTGACCTTAAGGAAGTTTTGGAAAGGGTCCAGGACGACCGGGAGCTATTGATTGAGCTTCTGGAAATTTTTACGGATGATTGCCCCTTGAAATTAAAAGCTATCCGGGAGGCCGCGGCAAAGAAGGATTTTGTTGCCCTTAAAGATGTTGCCCATTCGATGAAAGGTGCCTCCGGCAATATATCGGCGAAGCCGACCTATGCGGCCTTTCTTGAGATCGAGCAAATGGCCAAGGACGGAAATCTTGGCGATATTGAGCGCCCGCTTAAAGAAATTGAAGGCCAGCTGGAACAGCTCAAGGCCTATGCCCGGAAACTGGAAGAAGACTTAAACGCGGCGTCGTAAGACGGGTTGACAGAAAATACTCCCCCCGCCTTAAGGCAAGGCGAATTTCCACCCCATGAAACCCGACCTCAACGGCACCATTTACAATCTTAAATTCTCAAAGATAGTCGCGCTGCTTTGCGCCTTGGGTTTTCTCGCCTACGCCAACGCGATATTTCATCCGTTTGTACACGATGATATTGTCTTTATCAGAGACAATCCGCATATCCGGGATTGGGGAGACATCGTTTCTATTTTTACCCGCCCCTGGGCATCGGGTTATGACCTTACCATCCTCAATAGTTACTATCGGCCCCTCTTGGAAGTTTTATACAAAGTTCAATATTTCTTTTTCGGAATAAACACTTCCGCCTACCATCTTTTTAATATCGTCATCCACATCGTTAACAGCGTTTTGGTTTATGGGCTCGTGATACTTCTCGCGGACAAAAAGACGCTGGCCCTTTGTGTCGCGTTATTATTTTTACTGCATCCTGTTCAAACGGAAGCGGTGAGCTACATCGCGGGGATTTCGGATTTATTTTTTAGCCTGTTTTGTTTCTCGAGCTTCTTGCTGTATATCCTCGCGCACAAAAGATATGAAGGCAAAAAAGCAATCGGTGTCTCTATCTTGTCGTCGGTGCTCTACACCTTGGGGTTGTTGTCAAAAGAAGGGGCGGTCTTGCTGCTGCTTGTTTTAATATTCTACGAGTTTTATTTTCTACGCGGCAGCAAAGAAGCAAAATTGGCCAAATACGCACGCCTATCGGCAATTTTTATTATCACAATCGGGTATTTTTTGTATCGTAAACTGATTTTAGGCGGCACGGTGCTTGATCTAGGCGCGGCTGGGCAAGAATTTGTTTTAAGAATCGCCGCCATACCCGCGAAGATTCTGGCGTACTTAAAGATTATTATTTTTCCCGTCGGCCTTCACTTTTATCGCTGCACAGATATCCTGGCGCCCTTTATCGTACCGAGCATTATTTTAGCGGCTGTTGTCTTTGCCGTTATTCTTGCCGTTATTTTTATGGACGGTGACCAAAGGCGGTGGGCTATTTTTGGATTAGGTTGGTTTATCCTGACTCTTATGCCGGTCCATGCGGTTCCTTTAACCGTCGAATATTCCTCGATTATGTCCTCGGAGCACTTTTTATATTTTCCGTTTTTTGGTTTCCTGATTTTTTCTTTAGCTGTTCTTATGCACTACGGGAAACGGATTTTAAAAGAAAAAGCGGCTGCTGCGGGGCAGTTTTTGTGCATCCTAGTCATTTTTGTCTTGACGGCTGTCACGATCAAGCAAAATACTTACTGGCAAAGCGAGATAGCTCTTTTTACCAGGGCGCTTCAGTTTGAACCCAAGCTCGGCCGTGTTCATATTTTACTGGCCAGGGCGTATTATTTAAACGGGCAGGTTCAGGATGCCGTGGTTGAATACCAAAAGGCGCTGGAGATTATGCAAGGATACTTAAAAAAAGTCAATGCCCAGGAGCCCAGGAAATTTTATCTGCAATTCGTTAAGGAGATTCATTCGGATCTCGCGCACTGCCATGAGGCCCAAAAAGACCTTATTGGCGCCATCGCGGAATACAAACAGGCATTATCGATTGACCCTTCCGACAGCTTGGTGCATAATAATATCGGTGCGGCTTATTTTCATCTTAAGGATATCCATCACGCCATGGAGCATTTTAACCAAGCCCTGGCGGTCAACGGCACGGACGTGATGGCGATGAATAATTTAGCCCTTTGCTATATCGGAAAAGAGGATTTTGATAGGGCTCAATACTGGCTGAAAAGGGCGATTGAAACAGATCCTCGTTTTCAGCCGGCGCGTCAGAATTTAGAAAAACTTATAAATTCAGGAAAATTGCGCTAACGCAAGCCCACGGGCAGCGCGCGAGCCGGCTGTCTCTATCGGGAGGGAACGCATTAATGTACAAGGTTTTGGTTATTGATGATGAGAAGGTTGTCTGCGAGCTAATCAAGGTCAAGCTTGAGCGAAGCGGTTTTATGGTTTACTTGGCTCACGACGGAGTGGAAGGGATTGAGGTCGTCGAGAAGACAAGGCCGGATTTAATCATCCTGGACGTCCTGATGCCTCGCATGGATGGTTTTCAATTTTACAAGAAAATAAGAGAGAGGGTGGGCACGGCGGATATTCCGGTCCTGGTTATGACGGCGCGCGGCGCCATGAAAGATTCTTTTGAGGGCATGGGGGTAGCGGCCTTTCTTTCCAAACCGTTTGAGCCCGAAGACCTGGTTTCAGAGGTCCAGAAGCTTTTGTCGTCGCCTTCCAAAAAAATTCAATCCCGCAAACGGGCCCTGCTGGCCGGGGTAGACCCGCGCAAGCTCGATGTGATGCAGCGCCAACTTCAGACAAAGGGCTATACGGTTGAGATAGCGACCGACGGCTACCAGGCCCTGGGCAAGGCCTTGAAGTTCCTGCCCGATCTATTTATTTTACAAATTGATATGCCCGATATCGATGCCGAAGATATTATCGGGATTATTAATAACTACCCCGGCGGCCAGGATATCTCGGTTTTGCTGTACTCGCTTCTGCAGACAAAAGATGAAATCATCCGTTCTCCCTGGGGTCGCTATCTGGATGACGGGCACAGGAAAGAAGCGAGAGACCGGGAGCGCCCTTTAAAAATCATCGATAAGTTCGATTCCGATTCTTTTCTTGAAAGAATAAAAGAATTTATCGCCTAGCTTCTTTATTGAGTCCCCTATGACGGCCGGCTTCCCAAGAAACATCAAAGAATATTTTCTCTCTATCTGCTTGTTTATTGCCGCAGGTTTCGCGCTTTATGGGCATACGCTTAAAGCGCCGTTTCTATTTGACGATATGCCGGTTATCGTCCAGAATCCCTTTATAAGGGACATGGACAATCTTAATATCCTTTTTGCTTATGACCCTACCCGGTTTTTAACCCACCTGACATTTGCCGTTAATTATTATTTTGGGGGGCCGAATCCGTTTTATTTTCATCTGACCAATCTTCTTATCCATATCGCCGCTTCTTTCTTGTTTTTCCGCTTTGTCAATAAGGCCCTTGTCGTCGCTGTTCCCGAATGGCTAAAAGATCAAAGGGACAGGAATATTTTCTCTCTTTTCTGCGCCCTGATTTTTCTTGCGCATCCTTTGCAAACCGAATCCGTCACCTACATTGTCCAACGTTCGACAGCCCTGGCGGCATTCTTTTATTTTCTGGCGCTCATCCTGTATTTAAAGATCAAAACGGATTATCGTTGGTATTATTATCTGACGTTATGGGTGGTTGTGGTTTTAGGTTCAATGACCAAGCCGATTTTTATCACCCTGCCGGCGGTGGTACTGCTCTATGAATTCTGTTTTTTTAATTCTTCCCGGAGGCAATGGAAGAATGACGTTATAAAATTCCTTCCTTACGCATCCGTTCTTCTTATAATTCCGGTATTTTTGACCATATTTTTATTAAACTATTCTTCCCAACGGTTTGATTTATCAAAAATCTTTCTTGCCACCAAGCTCACCTCTGAAATATCGCGGGTAGAATATCTGCTCACTCAGGTGCGGGTTATCGTAACCTATATCCGTCTTTTATTTATCCCCGTCAATCAAAACCTGGATTACGATTATCCCCTGGCGTATCATTTGCTTAAGCCGGAGATGGCGTTGTCGTTTTTATTTCTGGGGGCGGTTATTTTCTACGGATTCCGGATGCTTAAAAACCAAAGGCTTATTGCCTTTTCCCTGTTTTGGTTTTTTATTGTGCTGATTCCCGAATCGAGCATCTTTCCGATTCCCGACGTCATCTTTGAGCACCGCCTGTATATCGCTGTCGCCGGCTTTGCGATGCTGGTATGTACATGGTTATCCTTGTTTGTCCGTAACCGGGGCCGAAGAATTTTTTTCCTGTCGCTTATTGTTTTGGCCCTGGGTGTCCTGACGTATGCGCGCAATGTTCTTTGGGAAAATCCGGTTACCCTTTACCTGGATGTCGTCCAAAAGTCGCCTTTTAAGGCAAGGCCCCATAATAATTTGGGGATCCTATATCGGGAGTTGGGGTGGGTGGATTTGGCGGAAGGCGAATATAAAAAGGCCATTACCCTGGATAAAAATTATGTCCCTGCCTACAATAATCTGGCTAGGATTTATATGGACCGGAATAATTACGAAGAAGCCACCCGTTTATATCAGGAGGCCTTACGTTTATTCCCGGAACATTTTGAGTCCAATCTTAATCTGGGGAATGCGTACTATAGCGCGGGAAAATTAGATTCGGCCAAGGCCCAATACTTAAAAACCATCCGCCTGCGGCCCGGTTCGGACAGCGCCTATGTCAATTTAGGGTATATCCATATGCATTTGAATAATCTTTTAGACGCCGAAATGTGCTTTAGACGTGCCGTCGGCAACAACTCTTATTTTGCCCCGGCGTACCACGCCCTGGGGACGTTGTATTTCTCGCAAGGGCTCTATGACAAGGCCATAGAGGAATTTAAGAAAACGATTCTTCTCGATTCCCGGCACATTGATGCCTATACCCTCCTCGGCATCTGTTATGTAAAGACAAAGAAGATGCCGGAGGCCGAACGCTGCTTTAGGAAAACAATCGAAATCAAGCCGGATTACACCATCGGCTATCTTAACCTTAGCCGTTATTACGCCCAAAGCGGTGACCGCGAAGCCTCGCAAAAGTTTCTTGCGGTTGCCGCGCGAATACAAGAACAGCAGCGTAAAAAAGCACCCCGGTAAAGTTGTTTTTCTTTACCTTGGTGCTTGAACCCGTCTGTCAATATGATAAGATAGCATATTAATATATTCGGCACGGACAGAAGGTGTTTTTGTTGTTGAATACGGCAGTTTGTTCCAGGGGAAATCTTTTATGGCTTCTTTCAACCTGATTATTATCATCGGATTATTCGCGATTGTAGGATTTTTAATCCTGCTGTTTGCTTTATCGGATGATTCCGCAAAGACCAAGAAGAAAAAACACGAAGATATTCCGGCGTCAGTGTCCCAAAAATGGGAAGAGGTCATCGCGAAGCTGGAGAAATATATTTATTCTTTAAAAAACGAACTGGAAAGTTTAAAGACAGAACAGAAGAAGCATTTGCGTGATCTGGCGGTGGAAAGAGCGCGCAACGAAAGGCTCCAGGAAAAACTCAAGCAGGAAAATGAGTGGCTGGCCAAGGAAAAAGTGGCCATCGAGAAAAAGGATGAGGAGATAAGAGACTTTAAAATCCGCGTGGTTAAGCTGGAGCAGGAACGTGAACACGAATATGCCGCCCGGTTGCAGACCGAACGCCAGCTCAAAGAGCTTAAAGGCGATTATGATGTCTTGGTTAAAGAAAAACGGGAGTTGTCTTTTAAGGCCATGACCCTTGAGGCCGATTTGGATGTTCACAAGAAAGAAGTGGCCCGATTAAAGAAAGCCAATAAGGAGTTGTCCCGCGAAAGCGACGAGGCCGAATGGGTCTCTAAGTCCGAGTACGAACGCCTTGAGAAGGCGCTCCAGGATAAAGAGAAGGAATTGAAAAGAATTCGCGAAGATTAAAATAAATTATCAAAACAAAAGGTTGTGGGCGGAAAAATGACGGAACCCTATAAAGACAATAAGATGATTCAGGAATGTATGGCCCGGGATTTCCAGATGGTTGCTGCCGACCAGCTTTTGGCCGATACGCTCGATATAATGCGTTCAAAGAATATCGAGATGGTATTGGTAAAGGACACCGACGGGTCTCTGGGAATCTTTTCCGAACGGGACTTGTTGACCAAAATTAACTTTAAAGAAATTACCAAAGAAGGGCTCCTCTCCCTTAAGGTCCGCGATGTGATGACGAGAAACTTAAAAGCGGTATCTCCCGATGAATCGTACATGAATGTGATCCGCTCCATGCAGGCCGGGCGGATAGAGCATTTGCCGGTTGCCGAGGCAGGCAAGATTATCGGGGTGGTTTCGCTTAAGAGCGCCATGAGCTATTACGAGGAGAAGATGGAGGATCTGGGCCTGGAATTATTCGAAAAGGCCCAGCAGATATCCCAGAAGACCTTGAAATTAAATGCCATTATGCGGCTGTCGGAGAAATTAATCTCCAACATGGAGACGACCGAACTTTTGGCGCAGATTACCAAGACGGCCCGCGAGCTGACCCGGGCGGATACGGCATCAGTGATTCTTCTTAAGGAAGATGCCGGCGAATTTGTGGTTATTGCCTCGGAATTTTCCGGCCAAAAAATCGAAAGCGGCATGATCCAGCCTTCGCTGGACGGGGATCGAAGCATTACCGGCTGGGTGATTAAGAATAAACAACCGCTTCTTTTATCCGGCCGCCCCGAAAACGACCCTCGCTTTAAACATATCCAATGGAAGGGGGGCATTAAATGTTCGATCAACGTTCCTTTGGTGTATAAGGATTCCGTCAAGGGGACATTAAACCTTAATGTTGTCGATTCCGATTACAATTTCACCAAGGATGATTTTGAAACTGCCATTAGCCTTGCCAACCATGTTTCGGTCGCGATTGAAAACAGCACTTTGTTCAAGGATTTACAGGAGTCGTTGATCAAATACCTGCGTGTCGCGAATGAACGCATGAAAACAAAGAATGAGCAGTTGCGCCTGGCCCAGGAGAAAATTGACGGCGAGATCAAGACGGTAGCCATTGTCCAGCAGGGGCTCTTGCCCAAGACGCTGCCCCGCGGCAATACCTTTGATATTGCCGCTATTTATTCGGCCTCGACCACGGTGGGCGGGGATTATTACGATTGTATTGAGATGGAAGACGGCCGGCTTCTGGTGGCCATTGCCGATATTACCGGCCACGGGTTATCGGCCGCTTTTATCATGACCATGGTCAAGATCCTCCTGATGTATCTTCATCAGCAAAAAAGCTCTCTCTCGGAGACCGTATCTATTATCAACAATATGCTTTTGCGCCATGTCCCCATCAGCACATTCCCGTCGTTGATTTACGGAATCTTAGACCCCAAGCACATGACCTTTGAGTATGTCAACGCCGGCCATGAGCCCATTTATCTGGTTAACGCGAACACAAAACGAAAAGAATTTTACTATGCCCAATCCACTCTTTTGGGTATCGGAACCGAATCGGGATTTCCGGTTAATACTATTTATATCAATAAGGACGACAAATTATTTTTTTACACGGACGGCATCCTGGAGGCGATTAATAAAAACCGGGAACCGTTCGGGATGGAGAGGTTTATCGACATTATCGAGCGCCAGGCCCATCGAAAATCGAAGGAAATTATTGATGAGGTGATGAATTCCCTGAAGGTTTTTTGTGAAGGGGAACCGTTTAACGACGATATCACCATGCTCGTCATCAGTTTTTAATCGGCGCGAGAGCCTGTTTTTCCGCCTGAAATCCAATCCTTACTTATCGGGTCAATCATGTTTTCCAAAAGGACAGAATGGAAATTAACGCCTAATGAGCTCAGCCTCCGCCTGGAGGCGATTGAGCGCCAGGGCAAACCTGTCCTGAATCTCATCGAGTCAAACCCGACCCGGTGCGGATTACGGTATCCTAAAAGAAGGATTCTCAAGGCCCTGGCAAGTGCGCGCAATATTTCTTACGAGCCCTCGGGGACGGGGTCGGTTTCCGCCCGCGAGGCGATTGTCCGCTATTATCAGAGCCGCGGTTTTAGCGTGGACCCAAAGCGGATTTTTTTAACCGCCAGCACCAGCGAGTCGTATTCGGTTATTTTCCGGCTCCTTTTAAATCATGGCGAGCATATCCTTGCCCCGCGGCCGAGTTATCCGCTTTTTGAATTTCTCGCCCAACTGAACGACGGGATAATCGATTTTTACAGGCTTGGTTATGATAACGGCTGGCATATTGATTTGGATGACTTTAAAAAATCGGTCGGCGCGCAAACACGGGCGGTGGTGATTGTTAATCCCAACAACCCCACAGGGTCTTTCTTAAAACAAAAAGAACGCCTGGAAATCAATCACATTTGCCGCCAGCAGGATACCGCGATTATCTGTGATGAGGTTTTCTCGGATTTTTATTTTTCCGGGGATGAGAACCGTATCGGGAGCATGGTGGAAAACAACGCGGTCTTGACTTTTACCTTAGGGGGCATTTCCAAAAGCCTTGGGCTTCCGCAGATGAAACTCGGCTGGATTGTGGTCAGCGGCCCCGACGATATGGTCAAGACAACCACCGAACGCCTGGAAATTATTTTGGATACCTATCTCTCGGTCAATACGCCGGCGCAGAATGCTTTACCCGCGTGGCTGCTGTTGCGGCCGGTTATACAAAGAAGAATTCTAAGGCATCTTAAGAACAATAAGGATTTTATTGCCAAAAGGCTTACTAAGGGAAATATATGCCAGTGTCTTCATGCTGAGGGGGGATGGTATGCGGTTTTACGCCTCCCCAAAACCCGCAGCGAAGAGCAATGGATTCTGGAATTCCTGGAAGCTGACCGGGTCCTGGTCCATCCGGGCTACTTTTTTGATTTTGAGCAAGAGGCGCACATTGTCTTAAGCCTTTTGGTCCACCCAAGAACATTCAAAGAGGGGTTCAACCGTATTCTCAAAAGGATTTTGGCGGCTGCTTCATAAGGCTTGAAAAGTTATTTTTGTTTGCTAATATGATATGGATAAAAGCGGAAGGGATAGGATAAATTTCTTAAAAGATACACAAGGGAGCGCATGATGAAAAAAAGACCCGACTGGGATGAATATTTTTTAAAATTAGCCATGCTGGCTTCGGAACGCTCGACTTGTCCCCGGATGCACTGCGGTTGTGTCTTAGTCAAAGATAAAAATGTGATCGCGACCGGCTATAACGGTTCGATTCCCGGTGATGAACACTGCGATGAGGCCGGGTGTATCATCATTGACAATCACTGCGTGCGTACCGTTCACGCGGAAATGAATGCCCTGATTCAGGCTGCCAGGCGGGGCCATCCGGTCGACGGGGCGACGGCGTACATCACCAATATGTCCTGCACTACCTGCGCCAAGGCGCTTATTTCGGCGGGTGTTAAACGGGTAGTCATCTTCTCTGAGTTTCACGATACCCTGGCAACCGAATTTTTCGCTAAGGCCAAGGTCAGAATTGAAAAGCATGCGGTGCCGTCGACGGAAATTGCGTACGACCTGGAAAGTTATTCATCCGCGAGAAAATAGGATCTTCATGACGGGCATGCCGTTATTTAAATAAATTTGATTTTAGCGAATATTGGTTGTACTCTATAAGATATTCTTAAAGGTCGGCCGGTCAAATTACCGTATAATTCGAGCGTAATAATTTAAAACTTCTATTAAAAGGGAGGAATCGATGCGGAAAGTATTTTTAGCAGGGATATTCTTACTGGTAGGTGCGACTTTGGTCTGCGCCAAGGCGAAAGATATAAAGTTTTGTTTGACCTATACCCAGGAGGAAGCAAAAGCCGCCAAGGCCCAAAAGGGCTCTCTTGTAGCCCGTCCGGGGGAAAAATCAAAGGATGTCTTTGTGGCCCCGGAGCCGTTTCTTTCCAATAAAGATATCCAATCCATTGTTATTACAAAGAAGGAAGAAACAGCGGACAAGGATTACCCTCGAATCGAAATTATTTTTACCGAAGAAGGTGCCCGGGTATTAAAGGAAGTCACGGAAAAGAATTTGCGAAAGACAGTTGCCGTTATCGTGGGTAAAGAAGTGCTGATGACGCCGTATGTTGTTTTTCCTCTGGCTAAAGGGCGCATGTTCTTAACCACCTGGAAGATTGCCACTGACGAGGCCGCGGAAAAGTTTGCCAGCGATTTGGGATTTACTCCGACATTTCAATCCCCGGAGCCGAAGCCTTAAGGGCCTTATTTATTTCTATGAAAATCATTATGCCGAGCAGGGTGTTGCCGTTATTGATGTTTAGTGCCGTTCTCTTTCTTTGCGGTGCCGCCAAGATGAACGTAACCGATATCCAGACAGCGGTCATGCAGGAAGACTTCCAGAAGGCCGAGGGGCTTGCTCAGGCGTTCATTGAAACAAAGCCGGTTAAGAAAGATTTGGATGAGGCCCTTTATTATTTGGGAATCAGCCAAATCCGGTTAAACCGTTATTCCGCGGCGAAAAACACGTTTAATTTGCTGATTAGCGGTTTTCCCCGCAAGGACCTGCAGGATAAGGCCTATCTGGGATATATCGACGCGCTTTATTTAGACGGTGAGTATGCCGGGGCTCTTAAGATTGCCGAAGAGTTGCTGAATAAAAGCCCGCATTCGGAATTTTTAAGCCTTATTTATTTAAAATTAGGCCGCGCGAATTTAAAACTTGCCCAGTGGCAAAAAGCCAAAGAGTATCTTAATAAAATCATTTCCGAATTTCCCAAAAGCCTCGAAGCCCATACCGCCCGGCAGCTTTTGCAGGAAGAGCAGTATTTTGCCGTCCAGATCGGTGCGTTCTTAGAGCAGGAAAGGGCGCAGCAGCTTGTTTCGGAGCTGGAGAAAAAGGGCGAATATGCTTATGTGGTCGAAACGATTGATCGCCAGGGCAAGAAATTTTACCGCGTGCGTGTCGGCAAAATGGCTCTCCTTGACGAGGCTCAAAAGTTGAAAGAGAAACTATCCCAGTTGGGTTACCCTGCCGCGATTTACCCCTAATTCATTTGGTAATGAAACCTCAAAAGATTATTTTCGTTGTCGGCCCTACCGCTGTGGGTAAGACTGAAGTGGCTTTTTTACTCGCCAGGAAAATCAAGGGAGAGATTATTTCTCTTGATGCCATGCAGGTCTATAAGGAAATATCCGTTCTTAGCAATAAGCCCTCCGGCATCATAAGAAAGAAGATTCCGCATCATTTGGTCGACGTCGTTTCTATTCGCCAAAATTTCGACGCGGCGGTTTTTAGAAAAAAGGCGCTGGCGGCGGTTAAGAGGATCATCGCGAAAAGAAAGATTCCTGTTATCGCGGGGGGCAGCGGTTTTTATATGACGGTTCTTTTAGACGGAATCTTTAAAGGGGTGGGTGCGAGCGAGCGCATAAGAAAAAGACTCGAGCGCGAGGAGATAAAAAACGGCTGCGGGTTTTTACACCAGAAATTAGAAAGAATCGATCCCCAGGCGGCGCTTAAAATCCACCCCCATGACACCAAAAGGATTATCCGGGCCTTGGAGGTTTTTGCGCTTACCCGAAAACCCATTTCCGAACTGCAAAAGAAGCGCGAAGGGTTATGGGGAAAATTTGATATCCGTATTTTTGCCCTGAACCGGGATCGAGGCGAACTTTATAAAATGATTGATGACCGTGTCGATGCGATGTTTAAAGAAGGCGCCGTCGGCGAGGTTGAGGATTTGATAAAAAGAAAGTGGAGCAAGACCGCCGAGGCGATTATCGGGGTTAAGGAAATCAAAAGTTTTTTAAACGGGCAACATGATTGCGCGCGCGCCCGCGATCTTATCAAGCGCAATACCCGCCGCTACGCCAAGCGTCAGTTGACGTGGTTTAGGCGGGATAAGCGCCTGTGCTGGATTACCATCGGTGGGAATGATAAGCCTTCCCTAATCGTTTCAAAAATTATAAACTCTGTTAGAAACGTCGTTTCTAACGGGGCAAAGGAGATTTAATAATATGGCCGAAAGAGTTTTGCTGGTGATGGTAGATTTTAATGATAAAAAAAGCTGGCCGGTAACGGACATTACCCAGGAGATGCAAGAGCTGGTGACGGCCTGCGGGGGCGAAGTCATCGACCATATAGTATGCGTGTGTCCAAAGCCGACGGCTCGTTTTCTGATAGGTGAAGGCAAGGTGGAAGAAATTGCCGCGCTTTGTTCGGTTAAGGAAATCCAAACGGCGATTTTTAGCCATGATTTAAAGGGCAGCCAAAAAAGGAATCTCGAGGAAATCATTAAGGTAAAAATCATCGACCGCACCCAGTTGATTCTGGATATCTTCGCCCGGCGCGCCAAAAGCCAGGAAGGCGTCATGCAGGTGGAATTGGCTCAATTGCAGTATCTTCTGCCCCGCTTAGTCGGCCACGGCATCGAGCTTTCGCGCTTAGGCGGTGGTATCGGCACCGTGGGGCCCGGGGAAACGAAACTCGAGATTGACCGCAGAAGGATAGCGGAGCGCATTACGAAACTGCGCGACGACTTAAAACAGGTTGTCCAGAGCCGCAGGGTTAAAAGAAAAAAAAGAAAAGAGCAGGAGGTGCTTACGGTCGCGCTGGTCGGGTATACCAATGCCGGCAAATCGACCCTTCTAAACGCCTTAACCGATGCCGAACAGGAGACCAAAGACGGTTTGTTTACCACCCTTGATCCCTTAAGCCGCCAATATGCGTTACCTAATAATCGCAAAATTGTTCTTTCGGATACGGTCGGTTTCATGCATGACTTGCCGCATAACCTCATCGAATCGTTTAAGGCCACCCTTGAGGAAGTCGTGGAGGCGGATTTGCTTTTACATGTCTTAGATGTCAGCCATCCGCGGTTCAGGCAGCTCAATGATGCCGTTTTGGAAGTTTTAAAAGAGCTCAATGCGGATAAAAAGCCCATTATCACAGTTTTAAATAAGATCGATAAGCTGACGGAGAGGACATGGCTTAACGATATTCAGGGGAGTTTTCCCCATGCGGTGTATCTCTCCGCTCTTACTAAGGAAAATCTTCCCGAACTCGTCGACAGGATTAGCGGGTCTTTGATTCCCTCGACCACGGATATCAACGTTATCATACCGCTTAACCGCATGGATTTGGTCAATCTTATCCATCGAGACGGACGGGTGGATAGTATCGCCTATGAGTCGGACGGCGTGCATATCCAGGCGACCGTTCCCGTCAAATTAGCCGGGAAGATACAGAAGCTGTAGGGGGTTTTCTTCGCCCGCCCCGCCTATATCCCCGCCTATAATAGGGAAGGGATGGCGAGGGGAATTTATTGCAATACCAAAAGTCGTGTGGTACACTTACATTTGCTGCGTGTCAAAACGTTGCTCATTCTCTAAAACAACACTTATCTTAAAGTTGTTGTCGTCCTTGTCTTATTGTGATGCCTAACAGATATTATAAATATCTGATTTTTCTTTTTCTCTTCATTACCGTGCCCGCCTTTGCTGATACCATTGTCAGCTCTGATATTACATCCAACACGACCTGGACGCTTACCGGAAGCCCATATATTATTGCGGTTGACGTTAACGTTAGAAACGGCGCCGTATTGACAATTGAGCCTGGGGTACAGGTTAAGTTTGAATCGCAAAAGGGGCTCTATATCGGCTATTCCCAGACAGGCGGTTTGTTTGCCCAAGGAGCGACAGATAATCCTGTTATTTTTACCTCCAATCAGACAACTCCCACTGCCGGTGACTGGAAGGCCATTTATTTTGGGTCAGGCACCATTTTAGCGTCGACCCGGATGGAGTATTGTGTTGTCGAGTACGGAGGATATCTTGACAATGCGAATATTTACATCAATAACACTTCGCCCACAATCACCAACTCCACCGTCACCAATAGCAGTGGCGTGGGAATTTACGTTGCCAGCGGCTTTCCCGTTCTTGCCAATAATTCCCTTAACAATAACGCCACCTATCCTATTAGTACGGATCCCAACAGCTGTTCTAATTTCGGCACTAATACTGCCTTTGATAACGGAACAACAAACAAAATAGAAATCAGGGGCGGCCGTGTAGGCAATAACAGTACCACCTGGCCTAACACCGGACTGT
>JAKLDJ010000008.1 GCA_022703585.1 Candidatus Omnitrophota bacterium
TGGCGGAGAGGTCGGGATTCGAACCCGAGGGCCGGGTTACCCCAGCCAATTGCTTAGCAGGCAACTGCATTCAGCCACTCTGCCACCTCTCCGGCAATTTTTCTTCCATAGAACACCTTAAGGGAAAAATTGCCGAGACTCGGCGTTCCGCCGTATGGCGGAACGCCGGTCCCGTCAAGTTTTATTAATGCCATCTCCTTTATTTCGATCAAAAATCTCTTTAAGGCGCCTTCTACCAGTCCGCGTTTTGAAAAATAATTCCCTATTGACAGCTTCCTCCTTGGTTTGGAATTGCTCGTAATAAAGTAATTCGAATGGTTTATAAAATGCTGATGACTTTACTTTTCCAGAATTATGATCCTCTAATCTTTTCTGAACATCTAGAGTGCTTCCTGTGTAAGTTCTTTTGCTGATTTTACTCAACAAAACATACGTATAGTACATTTTTTCTAATTTGCCACCTGCGATTCACTTTTACGTTTTTTCTTAAAAAATTCGCTCACTAACCTTCCGCACTCTTCAGCCAAGATACCTTTCTTGACTTCAATGCGATGATTCAGCTTCTTGTGCCGGGCAATATTCACCACCGACCCGCAGCCTCCGGTTTTTGGGTCGCTTGCCCCGAAACAAATTCTCTTTATCCTGGCCAAGACAAGCGCTCCAGCACACATGCTGCAGGGCTCAATTGTAACATAGAGGGTACAATCCTGCAACCACTTGCACGAGAGGAAATTTGTCGCTTGCGTAACGGCGAGCATCTCGGCGTGAGCGGTGGGGTCTTTGAGCATTTCAACCTGATTATGGGCCCGGGCAATGATTTTATTCTGATGGGTAATAACAGCACCAACGGGGACTTCGTCTTTTTCGGCGGCGAGTTTAGCCTGCTTAATCGCCTCCTGCATCATAATTTGGTCGATCATTGTTGTGGTTAAGATAATTTAGTCTATGTTTTCTTCTTTGATTTCTCGGAAGAGGACGTTTTCAGGATAGGCAAAATAACTTTCACAACCGTACCGGACCTGAGACTGCTGTCAATTGAAACCTGCCCATGGCACCCTTTAATAATGGAACTCACTACCGAAAGGCCTAAGCCGGCATTGTGGCCGGGGCCTACCGGCTTGGTGGTAAAAAAGGGCTCAAAAACACGGGACAGGCTCTCCTGGGGGATGCCGATACCGGTATCTTTAAAGTCAACACGAATAGCCCCTCCGCGTTTTTCAGAGGATGTCTTAACCGCAAACACGCCGCCGCCGGGCATTGCCTGCACGGCATTGGCGGCAATATTCATCGCCACCTCGTCCATTTCAATCGAATCAATAGCAGCGCGCGGCAGATTCTCGGCCAGCTGAAGCTTCAATGATACATTCGCTAATTTGAATTGAGGGGAAAAGATATTCATTGAATTCCGAATGGTCGCATTAATATCGCACCCGCGGGTTTGTATGCCGGCCTTCTTTTTGTTAAGAACCAAAAGCTTGGTGGTGATATCGTGACAGTATTGAACCTGACCGGCGATACTGCGTATTGCATTGATGATATCGTTAAATTCCTTAAAACCGATATATTCAAACTCACGATTGCGGTATTTATTAAGCATGGCCTGGCTATGCGCCAGTACAACCTCGAGGGGATGTTTAATTTCCTGGGCCGTGCCTGAAACAAAAAGGCTTAAGGCTTTCATTTTATTCGTCTCTTGCACGCGCTGCTCTTTTTCTTTACGCTGAGTAATGTCCCGGCCTATCGACAGGATGTACTCACGCATGCCATAGCGCATATAGACCGCAGTAACCTCAATGATCTCCGCCTTGTTGCCTTTGGCAACACGTTCGAGCTCAGACGTAACCGGTCTTCTGGATTTCTTGAGCGGCAAGAACGATGTCCTGGTCCACTCTTCGGAAGAGATTTTTTGCTTAAAGAATTCGGTAATATTCTTGCTTAAAAGGACGCGGCGGGAAAAGCCTAAACCCCGAACTGCAGACTCATTAACATAGGCAATCGACCCGTCCTTGTTGATCAGCATCAGTTCATCCCCGATATTATCAACCATGTAGTTGAAAAGCTTGAGTTCATCGTGGGGCAATAAACCGAATAGCGGAGAACGCTGGAAGGGCATTGGGGAAGATTTCGGATTTCTTTTTGAGGAAACCATGACTTTTTCAAAAACCACTGCACCAATGCCGCAACATTTCAAACAGCGGCAGACGGCACAGAATGTTTTTCCTTAATAAATAAAAAGATTGCGTTTAAAACGCGCCCGGCCTGCTTCGCTCGAATACTTTCGTGTTTGAGTTCACAGAGCCATTCAACGCTGCTTCTTCGAAACTTCCGCATAAAAATACGGAAACATAGAAAAACGCGCCTGGTCTACTTCGCTCGAATACTTTCGTGTTCAAGCTTCGTAGAACCGTTCGGCGCTGTTTCTTCGAAGCTTCCGCATGAAAATGCGGAAGCGAAGAAGAACGCGCCTGGAGGGGCTCGAACCTTCAACCCCCAGCTCCGTAGGCTGGTGCTCTATCCAATTGAGCTACAGGCGCAGACAATCCTTAAAGCTTTTATCCGAGAGAGGTCTGTGCCAGTCCCCGCAACCTTAAAGATATGGTTCTCAAAAATGCGGGGGCAGGCGCAATCGTCCTTAAATCTTTTTCGTCCTAGCAAAGATTGCGCCAGCACTTGTTGCCCAATTCTCATCCCCGGCAACAAGTGCAGGCGTCTTTATTTAAATCTTTTATCGCCGCCCCTTTAAAATCTCCTGACGGCTTAGCCCTAAATTTGCCAGCGCTTCTTCAGGTTTACGGTTGTAGGTGCGGCAAAATACCGTAACTTCCTTCATGGTATGAATATCTTTTTCCAATAATATCTTTAATATCGCCGTACGAAGATAGACCTCGTCAATAATATCCTTGGGCGTTACTCCGGCAATCTTTGCCAGGCGATCCCGGTAAACCGTGCTTGTCGACACGCCCCGGATGGCCTTGCGCTCATAATCATATTTAAAAATCTGCGAAAGCAGGATAACCCTCTGCTCCATACCGCCGGTTTCGCTCACCTCTTCCACAACCCGATAAACTTTATCGTGCACATGAAATCTTTTCATAATAATAAATACATCCACCAGATTGACCATGATCTCGGGGACATTCATCGGTTCATTTTGTAACCGAAGAATCGCTTCCCTGGCCGTTGAGGCATGAATCGTCCCCAGGCAATATTTTCCGACATTAACCGCCGTAATCATATCCCTGGCCTCGTCCCCTCTAACTTCACCGACAACAATGCGGTCCGGGCGCATACGTAAACTGTTTTTGACCAGATGCGCCAAAGAAATATCATCATCGCTTTCCAGCCTCGAGCAACTCTCTTCCAAAAAAGTATTCAACTCCATCGTATCTTCGATAATCACCATGCGCTCGTTAACCGGAACAAAACTAAACAGGGCATTTAAAAGAGTGGTCTTGCCCGTGCCGGGCCCTCCGGCAATAATAATATTCGCGGGTTTAAGCGAAAGCCCCTCAATATAAAGCCACAACTGCGCGGCAACCTCGCAGCTAAGGGTGTCTTTCTTTATCAAATCGACAATACTCAACGGCTCAACTTTTGCCTTGGTGATCGTAATCTGGGGCCCAAAAGGAGACAGGACAATATTGACACGCCCTTCGAGGTTGGGAAGCTCGAGGTTGATAATCTTCTTCATTTCGCTTTTTCCGGCAAATAAGAGCAGTTTTTTAACAAAAAGATCAAGCTCCTTTTGGCTACGGAATTTTTTATTGGTCGAAACCAAACCTTTTTGGGAATGATGCACGTAAATGTTGTTAAGAGAATTGATGATGATATCTTCGATATCGGAATCGAATAAAAGATCTTCTATCATCCCGTAGGATAAAAACTCCTTGATAAACCGGGTGCGCTCTTCGCTATTGTTGAGTTTCTCGATCTCCTTCTTGAGGCGTTCCTTATGGTCGCTCCCCGTGGCTTCGCTGATCATTGCAGAAATGACGTCTTCCCGGTCTTCCTGGGATTGGAGAAGAGTAAATTTTCCCCATAGCTTATCTACCAGCAGGGACGCTATATCGGTTATTTCAGGTTTATCCATCTTGGCCTTTCCTTATTTTGCCTGCCATGGCGGCTCAACTCCTTCGGCTAGAAATCTTTTCACTCGCCAAAACACTTCTAATCTATCATTGACATCAGCCCTTGTAAACAACAAAGTAATTCTCTTTGCTATTTGCCGGGCGTTGATAACGTTTCCCCTTCAGCTTGGGGCCTTAAGATAACAATCGCCGCTTTGTTCATATCCAGATACAACCGGGCCAGCCTTTGCACATCTTCCTTGGTAACGCCGTCAATCTGCTGGTCATATAATTTATAGCGGTCAAATCCCAGGCCGTACAATTCATCGAGCGTACTGACCGTGGCCCGGCTGGCATTGGTCTCCAGCCCCATTTTATGAGTACCTTTAAGATATGTTTTTGTGTTCCCCAGCTCCTCGTCGTTAACCGGATTATTGCGCAATTCTTCGATTTGCCCTAAGAGAACATTTTTTACTTTTTCCACCTGCTCATCGGTCGTGGAGACGTAGAAATAGATAAACCCGACATCAATCCCGGGTGTAAAACTTCCGCCCAGGGTATATGCCTGCCCCAACTCATCGCGTATCTTTGTAAAAAGCCGCCCGCTTAAAGGGGAATTCAGAATAGACGACAGAATCTCTATCGCGTAGATATCGGGATCGCTTAATTTAGGCCCCTGAAACCCCATGGCCACCACCGCTTGTTTTTTAGGTAAACGTACTTCTTTCTCCCGGGTCGCCTCAACCGGCGCTTCCGAAGGAGAATTAAGCATAATCTCCTTTTTACTCAGAGCAGAAAACTTGGCCTTGACCGTCTTTAAAACTTCTTGCGAATTAAAGTCCCCAAAAACGGATAAGACCATATTATTGGGAATGCCCAGGGTGCGGTAAAAATTGATAATATCCTCCCGGCTTATCGCATCCACCGACGAAAGTGTCCCCAGGGGGTCATTACGATACGGGTGTTTTAAGAACAGGGTTTCTTTAATATTCCGGGATGCCACTGCCAAAATGTTATCATCGCGCGCCACAATAGCGCTTTTTGCCTGTTCTTTGGATTTAAGAAGTTCTTCCTGGGGAAAGGTCGGATTTTTTATCAAATCTTCTAAAATCAGAAAACAAAACTCGATATCTTCAGATAAAAAGTCAGCCGAAAGGCCAAAACTATTTTGACCCGAAAATCCTCCCAAGCCCATACCGCGCGCTTCGATACTTTCCGCAATTTGTTCGCTGTTCTTCGAGGCAGTGCCTTTCGTCCAGAGGTCAGCCATTAAATTCGATATGCCGTTTTTCCCTTCCGGTTCCTGGCGCAGGCCCCCCAGCAAAGATAGCCGGACAGAAATCAGAGGAAATGCATGGTCCTCTTTAAGAAGAACCGTCATGCCGTTATCCAGAATTATTTTCTGGATTTCCGGCGCCGCAACCGGATTTATTTCCTGGGCCCCGACGGCATCTTGCGCCTTAGGCCGTAAAATCGCAACTGTCAGGTGGTGATCAGTTAGGTATTTGCTGGCCACCTTCTTTATATCATCCGCGGTCAACGCGGATACGGCGCTAACATATTTCTTTGAGAAATCAACATCGCCGATAAAGGCCTCGTTAATCGCGGCATCTTCCGCGATAGCGGCCGCCGTTTGCCGTCCGGACAAGTACCGGCTTAAAACTTGCCGCTTTGCTTTCTTTAGTTCACGGACACTAACACCGTCTTCTTGGATTAAAGCAATCTGCTCCTTGATGGCGGCAAGGGCCCGGATAACATTCTTCTCATCCAGGACACAGCTAATCTCAAACAAGCCTTGATCCATCGGCGTAAAGTTTCCCGATGAAATCGCGTAGACAAGTGATTCTTTCTTTAAAACTTCCCGATACAGCCGCGAGCTTTCACCCTGGCCAAAAATCATCGATAGGACATCCAGGGCAAACATATCCTCGCTGGCAACACTCACCCCCTGAAAGGCCATCGATAGCCGGGTAAGGTTGGTTGTGTATTCCTGTTCACGCTGCCGCATGGTTAGCTGCGCCGGCTCAGAAGGCAAATTACGCAAAGGATAGGGACGGGGTTTAGAATCTTTAAATGCCACTTTTATCCGGTCGAGGACTTCCCGGGTTTTGACATTGCCGGCAACCGTGAAAATAATATTATTCGGCACGTATGTCTCCCGATAATATGTCAGCAGATCATCCCGGGTAATTGAATGAAATAACGGCTCATAGCCGATGATCGGATGACGATACGGGTGGCGGATAAAAACATTGGAAAAAACCATCTGACTCAACCGGTGCTCCGGGCGATCGTTATACAACCGTATCTCGCTTAAAATAACGTCTCTTTCCCTTTGAACCTCCTGAGGATCAAATGCCGCGTCCATGAGCATATCCGAGAGGATATCAACAGCCCTGCCCCACGATTCCCGGGGCAACTCGATGGTAAAGTAGGTATAATCAAAGCTGGTCGAGGCATTAATAATACCGCCTAAGGATTTGACCTCCTTACTGATTTGCCCGGGGCCGCGTTTCTGAGTTCCTTTAAAAAGCATGTGTTCGATAAAATGGGTGATGCCGCAACCCAAATACTGCCCTTCATTCGCCGAACCGCTTTTAACCAGCGCCTGAACCGCCACCACCGGAGTGGACGGCATCTCGCTTATTAAAACCGTCATTCCATTATCCAGAATATGCTTTGAGGTCACCGTTTCTGCCGCCACCATGCGCGCGTGAGCGGCTAAAAGAAAAATGCCGGCAACTAAAACGATTCGGATGCTTTTCATCTGAATTCCTCTCGATTAATTCGGCCGCTTTTTATATTCGTCTAAAAGTCTTTTGATGTCTTCCTCGGCACTCCTGGCAACCTGGGTGCAGATAAAAATGAGCGCAGAAAACTGCCAGCAATCTTCGGGGCCGGTGATGAGGCCTGTATGGACGTCCTCTTTTTGCTGCAACAGTTCCATGTGCTGGCGAATCGCATCATTCAGCCTGCCTTCAAAGATATCGAGTGAATAAGTCTTGTTGTTGTATTTGAGCGAGGGAAGGTTTATTCCGCGAACCAACAAAAAGTTTAACACCTCTTCTTTGCCGGCCCGATTATCTTTCTCAAATTCGAATCCTTCAAACTGCGGGATATTAGGCGGCAAGATCAGCGACGGCCGCTCAACTAAGATTTCCCCCTTTCGGACAACCGTATCGCCGGCATTGATCGTCGACTCCGAGAGCAAAACATACGGGACTTTTGTATCGGCAAATGTCATCAGCGCCTGTACGCGCGAGCGTATGATTTCCGTATTTTTTAGCGCCCGTTCCCAGGCCTCGTGAATTTCCATAAAGCCACCCGCTTCCTAAAACCAGCCGTTTTACTCAGGGATTGAAAAAAACAATGCTCAGCAGCGAACCTCTTACTTTGTCGGATCGCTGACTCTTCCCATAAATAAGATATTTCCCGATTCTCTATCCTGGATGAGAAACAAAAACGGGTGGTCTGCTTTAAATATTTTTGCTGGCTGAGACGGCATCGCCACGCCAAACTCCATCAATACCGCTGTTGCAGCCGCGGCTTCGGTGCCTTCCTCATAAACATCGACAAAAGCCTGATGGATCACCGCGTCGATATTCAGCTGTTTATTGCCCGTCATGCCGGAAAAATCCGCTTTTCCTCCAAAATCAACGCCCGGCGTAAAGGCAGTCGTCATGCCCATGCTGATAAGATCCGGGACCATGAAATACTTGGTCTCAAGCTTAAACTTAGGCAAATAAACACTGACTTCTTCTCTACTGAGAAGATTTTTCCATTCGGATAGTTTTTTAAAGCCCAGGGAATTTTCTAGCCCCCTTAAATCATCGTTTTTCGGAAGAAGAATAAGCATGGAAAGTTCATTGCCTTCATAGGGCAATTCCAAAATTTGGAGCTTATCTGTTTCAGCATAGTTAAAGTTTGCTTCGTCGCCACTCAAGTGCATCATCGGAACTTTAACCTTATTGCCCGGACTAACTTTAAAATCCTGTTCTTTGGTATCCTTTTTATTAAACGGCATAAGCCAAAGGCCCTTAAAATAAATCGCATTGGTAAGAACCAGACGCGTTTCCCGGCCAATCATGCCTTGAGGAATTAAATTCTTTATTTTGTCATTGGTTTGCTTTTCTACCCAGCTGTTGATTATTAAGCGGGATTTCTCGGCTTCATTGATGAAGTCCAGATTCGTCACCTTTCCGCCGTAATATTGATCCACCAAACCAAAGTAATCATCCAGAAACTTATAGTCGCTCTGAGCCCACAGGGCATTGGCTGTGCTGAGTTTGTATTTCTTATCCCCTCGGTTGATTTGCTGATACATTTTCTGGAAAGAATCCCTGCGCACGGCCGCATCTTGAGGGAAATAAAAGACTGCCCGCATCTCTTCTGCTGTCTTTCCTCTGGCCCCTTCATAGGTCATCGCTAAAGCCGAGAAAATGCTGTAGGGAGAATAAAAAATGTTTCCGTCTTTTAATTTATATTTGGAATAGAGTTCGAAGGCAAACTGATTGTTGGCATTGACAACATTATTATCCTGGGCAAATACAACAGAGGATAGGAAAACCATGCCGATTGCCGATAAAGTAAAACAACCTGAGAGAATTCGTTTCATGCCTTTTCTTCCCGTAAAAATAGTTTGAATGCCTTCTATCCAAGCCTAAATTGGCAGGCTGTCGTCAAAGGATTATCTAAAAACAGTCAGAGCACTTTGCGGCTGTTGGCCGCAAAGTACAGCCGTTTTCTATTAAAATTTCAGTGCGGTTTCGCAGAACCTCGACCGTTGCTTCGAAGCCCCCGCATAAAAATGCGGGGGCGAAGTAGAACGGAGAGGTCGGGATTCGAACCCGAGAACCGTCTTACGACAGTCACACGCTCTCCAGGCGTGCGCATTAGACCACTCTGCCACCTCTCCTTAAAATCTTTTGTTCTAGGGAAAGGTGTGCTGCACCCACTCGAATCCGTTAGGGGTGCTGCCACCTCTCCTTAAAATCTTTTGTTCTAGGGAAAGGTGTGCTGCACCCACTCGAATCCGTTAGGGGTGCTGCCACCTCTCCTTAAAATCTTTTGTTCTAGGGAAAGGTGTGCTGCACCCACTCGAATCCGTTAGGGGTGCTGCCACCTCTCCTTAAAATCTTTTGTTCTAGGGAAAGGTGTGCTGCACCCTCCAGACAACTTCTGGGGGGTAACGGCCACCTCTCCTTAAATATTGCTTAATTTCCCCACTAAAAAGGTGTAGCCTCGGATATTTTGAGAGCTACACCTAATTGCATTCTTGCTAAGTGCGAAATTTCCTCGAGCCAATAAACTTCCCTGAGAGTACTTTCGAGTAAGAGATATCTTCAAAAGTTATATTTTCGTAAGTAACAACAATAAAAACGCCATCACAGAAATACACATCCCCGCTATAACACGGTTTTTAATAATTGTCTTATCAATGACGTGGGTAGCGGCATCTTCCAGCTTGGGCATAAAACGCTTTTTGATTCCGTATTCTTTTTGAAGGGCCCGGTTAAAAGCTTCAAATCCTTCCGGGGAAACCATGAGGATAATTCCAACAAAAAACGATATCGAAAGAACGAGCTGAAAGAGAAGATCCAGAGACAGACTCAATCCAAATATATCAGCCATACACCCCTCCTTGTTTTTGTTCCCTATCCAGACCGTTATCAACAACTAAAGTATAACAAACTTACTCAAAAATCGCAATCAGTCGTTTAGAAATATGGGCTATCAACACGCCGATAGCAGATCCTGAGTGGTGGAGCACTTTACGGCTGTCGGCCGCAAAGCACATCCGCCATTCTTCCTAAATTTGCGATAATCTTCCCCTTCGGGTTTGAAGATTATCGCTTGCGGAAGAATGGCGGAGAGGTAGAGATTCGAACTCTAGATGAGGCTAAGCCCCATAACGGTTTTCGAGACCGCTGCTTTCAACCACTCAGCCACCTCTCCTTGAATCCTATTCTAGGGAAAGGTGTGCAGCACCCGCCAGTACACACCAGGGTGCAGCCACCTTTCCAAAAAGCTTTTATCCTAGAAAAAGGTGAGCAGTCCCGACGAAGTCGGGGCAGCCACCTCTCCCGCACAAAATTTGTTTCACAAATTTTGTGCGAGGCTCGCCCCGGCGCTTGCTACGGCAAGTTGGCGTCGGGGCGGCCCGCACATTTATTTAACGGTGTGCAGCACCCGCCAGACAACTTCTGGGGGGGGTGCCGGCACCTCTCCTTAAAGACTTCTTAACAACTTAATAAAATACCTCAAAACTTTGGCTCATTATATGGGCAAGGCCCATAGAGGTCAAGCGGTTTTGAGAGCCTATGCTCCCCGAGAAAAAGACAACACGAAGCAATAAGCATTACGGCAAAACAGGGACGCTCCTTCGAGCACCTTTTTTTTGCGCAACCCTTTTTCCGTCCTTATATATTTCTTCCGAGACCAACTCGCCTGCCTCATAAACCTTCACAACGCCGTCAACTTTATCGTCTCTAAACATTACTTCATATTTTAGATAGCCATCTTTTGTATATTCCCTGGCCGGCCCCACCCTTTTACCGTCTTTAAAGATAGCCCGGCTGCGCAGCTTTCCGTTTTCGTAATAAAACTTCGCGGGACCATTCGGCCGGTCATCCCAGAAATACGATTCCTCTTTTACCTGTCCGTCAGGATAATACTCCTTCACGATCCCCTGACGCCGCCCCTCCCGAAAGCTGACTTCTCTTCTGACCTGCCCGTTGTCATAATATATTCTTGTTAAACCGTCTACTTTATTGTGTTTAAAATTTGATTCCCGCAGCAACCGGCCGTTTTCGTAATATTCCTTGATGATGCCCTCGAGCTGATTATCGCTACTGGTCGCCTCCCCTTTAAGCGTTCCGCTCTCATAATATATTCTAATAGGGCCCTCGACCTGATTATCATTAAAGTTGGATTCTTTTCTTAATCTGCCGCTTTCGTAATACTCTTTCGTGAGGCCATCCCGGATGCCGTCTTTCATGATAGTTTCAATCTTGAGGGTGCCGCTTTCGTAATATTCGCGAACCGGCCCTTGAAGTTTATCGTCGCGGCTGGTTGCTTCGCCCTTGACCGCTCCGCTTTCATAGTATGACCGAATCAAGCCGTTAGCCTTGCCGTCTTTAAACGTCGCCTCCCTTTCGAGCTGGCCGTTTTCATAGTACTCTTTCGCTACTCCCTGCTGTTTTCCGTCTTTAAAATAGTATTCCCCTTTTAGTGCACCATCTTCATAATACGTTTTCAATAATCCGTCCGGCCTGCCGCTTTTATAGTAAGCCTCCAGGCGTATCTTGCCGTTCTTGTAGTATTCTTTACGCGGACCGTCTTTAATCGGCTTCTGCACACAGCCAGAGCCGCAGGCAACCACAAAGACTACCAGGAAAAGAAAACCCCATTTTGGCATTTTATTCAAACCCGAGACCTCAATGAGCCGTTAGTAAAATGACAATCCCGGGGATTGTCATGCGCACCTTCAAGCAATATAACTGGATCAAAAGTCTAGCGCCTACCCCCTGAGCGTCAGCAGTGGCGTTCTGCTTTGCGCTTCAGCATCGAAACGATAGTAGGCGCTTCGCAGAACGTTCTACTTCGCCTTGGGATTAAATAATCGCTTTTTCAAAAAAGCATACCCCGAACCGGCCTTAAGGTACTTTTCAAATTCGTAAGCGAGATGTTTATCGCGAAAGGTAATACATGTTTCGACTTCCCATGGAGCATAGCGACTGCTATATTCCATATCGCCGTCATTATGCTCCTTGATTCTTTTGGCTATATTTTGTGTAATGCCTACGTAATGCCGTTCAGGAAATTTTGTACTCTTGAGAATGTAGACAATAAACACGCTGAAACCTCAAATTAATCAACGTAGAACCTGTTCTACGAAGCCTTCACTGAAGCGTTAATGTCGAAAGGCGAAGTAGAACGGAGAGGTAGAGATTCGAACTCTAGATGAACCTTACGGTCCATAACGGTTTTCAAGACCGCCGCTTTCAACCACTCAGCCACCTCTCCTTGAATCTTTTGCCCCAGAGGAAAGTGCGCTGCGCCCCTTAGAAATCTTTTTGGGTGCCGGCACCTCTCCATAAAACTTTTACGCCAGTGCGCAATCCCGACGAAGTCGGGATTGCGCACACTGTTCAAGCTTAATCCGGTACAAACAGCTGAAAGAATACCGCGTGATAAACGCTGCCCGTCATTCGCGTCGTTTCGCTAAAAAATTGGGGAAACGAAAAATCCGCCAGTATCAATCCTAACATCAGCGCCATGATAGAAATGTCAACAACATAAATAAGCGACATGGCAAAAAGGTAATTCGGCTTAATGACATTGGTATCTTTGTCACGCAGCGCCTTGGCCGTAAACACCATATGCATGGTCAAGGTAAAGCTGACTAAAAACATAAAGTAATGCCCGATATCCGCCGATTTAAAAATCAAGGATGCTAGGTAAAAAAGAATCAAGAAAATCATCGAATAAATCGGCAGGACAAACGGCGCCACTTTAACCAGCGGCGCAAAAAAACCAAAAATGGCCGACATGATATTCTGGCCGTACTGATACACGGGTTTCGGCTCATACAAAAAGACGTGGATGATAAGATAAATTAAAATCCCTTGAACAAAAAAAGCCGTCAATTCATACGGCAATCCCTCCAGCCCTTTAATAAACGCCATAGTCCCGGTGACCACCACCGGCAAAAGCAGAATAAAGCATACAAACTTAAGGATATTGATAATCTTGTCTTTCATGGTGCTGCTCCTATTTTATCGACCCGGTAATTCTTTTCTGTCCCCCCATGTACGGCTGCAGGACTTCGGGAATCAAAACCTCCCCTTCTTTTGTCTGGTAATTTTCCAGTAGCGCGATCATCGTTCGCGCCAAAGCCACTCCGGAACCGTTTAGGGTATGGACAAAATTGACCTTACCGTCTTTTCCGCGATAGCGGATATTCGCGCGGCGCGCCTGAAAATCTTCAAAATTCGAACAGCTGGAAATTTCAAGCCATTTATCCATGCCCGGCGCGTAACCTTCCAAATCATAGCACTTGCTGGAAGCAAAGCTTAAATCGCCGCTGGCCAGTAGGATAACACGGTACGGAATATTAAAAATCTGCAAAATTCTTTCGGCATTCCCGACCAGCTTTTCCAGCTCATCATACGAGGCCTTCGGGGTGACAAATTTAACCAGTTCAACCTTGTCAAACTGGTGCACCCGGACCAGCCCCCGGGTATCTTTACCGTAGGAGCCTGCCTCGCGGCGAAAACAGGCCGTGTAAGCCGTATACAGGATAGGCAAATCTTCTTCTTTCAAAACTTCATCGCGGTGTAAATTCGTTACCGGTACCTCTGCCGTCGGAATAAGAAAATAATCCTCATCCTTGAGCTTGTACATATCCTCTTCCATCTTGGGCAACTGGCCGGTACCGGTCATAGAAGCGCGATTAACCAGATAAGGCGGAAGAATTTCCGTATAGCCGTGCTCCTTGGTATGAATATCCAGCATAAAATTGTACAAGGCACGCTCCAGGCGTGCGCCGTCTTTTTTATAAACAATAAAATTGGATCCTGTGATTTTCGTCGCGCGTTTAAAATCGATAATATCCAGGCTCTCGGCAATTTCAATGTGATTTTTCGGCTTGAAATCAAACGTCTTGAGCTCACCCCAGCGGCGTACCTCTTTGTTTTTATCCGGCGCACCGACCGGAACCGAGAGATGCGGAATATTGGGAATCCGGATCAGGACCGACTCGATTTGCGGATCAAGCTCTTTGACTTTTGTCTCCAGGTCGTCGATCTTTGCGGCAATAGTCTTCATGGCCGCGATCTTTTCCTTGGGGTCCTTCTTTTCCTTCAGGATCTTGGTGATTTCGTCATTAGCCGTGTTCTTTTTGCTGCGTAACGTCTCAAGCTCATGCATAAATTTACGGCGCTTATCATCCAGCGCCAGAAGTCCGTCTAAATCGATGTTGTCGATATTCCGGGCAATCAGGGCTCTACGTACCACCTCGGAATTGTCGCGTATAAATTTTAGATCCAGCATAGAAATATCCTTTTATTTTATCTGTTTAACGTAAAATACAATCGCGCGCGATTTTTTGGGCACGGATTCCATTTTGCCTTCTTTCACATGTACTTCTAATTTATCATATTCGCTGCGGTAATCAATACAGACGATGTCATATTTTTTTATGAGGCTATTTTCAATTCCCCTGATTTTCTCCCGAGTTGCCTTAAAATCAGACGCTGAATCAAAATCAGCATAAATCGCCAGCGCATAGGATAGCGGGGGTTTATCTTTATCCGCAGCGTGCGTATAGGACCAGCGCGCTGCGGGAATTTGCCGCTCTAAGTCTTTCACAAAACTTTTCATGAAACGGATTTCGGTTTGCTTAGCTTTGTAGCGCATTTGTTTTACGGCAGCCGTTAAAACCCCTATCGCCAGCACGAGAAGCAAAAGAATCCCTATTATTTTTTTTACCATGCCTGAGCCCTTATCCCTTGATAACACCAATAGGTCGCATCCGGCAAACCCTCTTTGCCAGACCGGCATTGTGTACCACATCCACGACATCGTTGACATCCTTATAAACCCCGGGCGCTTCTTCGGTCAGCGTCCCCCGCGATTTAGCTTGGACAAAAATACCTTTTGCCTCCAACTCTTCCAGCAGTTGATGCGAATCAAATTTTTTACTCGCCTGGGTGCGCGACATCAGTCTTCCCGCTCCGTGACAGCAGGAATAAAACGTCTCCTGGGCCTCTTTGGTCCCGATTGCCAAATAGGAATAACGGCCCATATCGCCGGGGATAATAACCGGTTGCCCGATTTTTTGATACCGGGCCGGCAAATCCGGGTGCCCCGGCGGAAAGGCTCGGGTCGCTCCTTTACGATGAACACAAAGCGTGCGCTCCTTGCCGTCGACAAGATGCTTCTCGATTTTTGCGATATTGTGCGCCACATCATAAATCAAATTCATCCCCATGTTCTGCCAGCTTTTTCGGAAGACTTTCTCAAAAGTTTTGCGAACCATATGCATAATATACTGACGGTTGGCAAACGCGTAATTAGCCGCTACCCGCATGGCAGCCAGGTACGTCTGGCCTTCTATGGACTCAACCGGCGCGCACGCCAGCTGCCGGTCGGGAACTTCAATTTTATATTTAGACAAACATTTTTCCATTTCCCGGCAATAGTCTTCGCAAATCTGATAACCTAACCCCCGCGAGCCGCAATGAATCATGACCGTAACCTGCCCTTCAAAAATTCCAAGTTGGACGGCGGCTTGCTCATCAAAAATCTTCTCCACCACCTGCACTTCTAAGAAATGATTTCCCGAGCCCAAGGTTCCTATTTGTTCCTTGCCGCGCTTATGGGCCCGTTCGGAAACCGCCGCCGGATCGGCGCCGGCAATCGCGCCGTAGTCTTCGGTGGCCTCCAAATCCGAATCAGTGCCAAAACCCTTCGCCACCGCCCATTTTGAACCCCGAAGAAAAACATCCCGCTCGTCCTGCCTGCTTAAGCTCAATTCACTTTTGGAGCCCACGCCCGAGGGGACGTCTCTAAACAAGACTCTGATTAAATTTTGCAGCTCGCTTTGAATTTCGTCAAATTGAAAATTTGTCCGTATCAAACGCACGCCGCAATTAATATCAAATCCCACCCCGCCGGGCGAAACCACCCCTCCTTGTTTGGGATCGGTCGCCGCCACACCTCCGATGGGAAAGCCGTAACCCCAGTGCGCGTCGGGCATAGCCATGGAATGGCCGACAATGCCGGGCAAGAAAGCCACATTAACCACCTGGTCAGCGGCTTTGTCTTTAAGAATATCTCCGAGCAGCTTTTCATCGGCGTAGATGATACCGTCAACGCGCATTCCGGGATTGTACGACCGCGGGATGCGATAGCGGTAGGGATCAATTTTCTCTAACGGGATTTTTGTGGATTCGATTGGGGCATTCATTTCGAGATTAGACGTCAAAGATGACCTGGCAACGGTAATCACCGTCCTGCCCGGTTATTTTTAAGTCGTGATACGTAACGGCCTTTATTTCCATTTTAAATTTGAAATCTTTGCGCGGGCGCCCGCCGATGACAGCGTTTAAATCCTGGGCGGTGAGCTGATTAACCGTAAAATCCGTAAAAACAACGTCTTCGCAGTCGGATAAGGACAAAAGCTCGCCCAACCAGCGAACCATTAATTCTTCAATATTCTTTGCCCGAAGTCTTAACCGGGCCTTTTTTATCGCCGCGGCCTTCATGGGCAAGGGTTTTTCTAAAGCAACATCAAACATGGCCTCGGCGGCTTTAATAAAGAGCGATTTTAAATCGCCCGCCCGGACAATAACCCCTATATCCGCTGTGTGGTCAAGAATTTCGTAGTCTGCCATGTCGGTATAATTATAAGAGTATCCCCTTGATTGTCAACTGCTTATGGCTCAGGCTCCTTGCCGCCGCCTCCGATGCAACAATCAGGCGTTCTTATTCGGTTTGAATATAAACTTTGGGTTTAAAAATCAATTCATTTTTGTTACAATACCCGCATGAACTTTTCCTCAAGGAACAGCGCAATCACCCGGCCATGGGTTATCTTGACCGTCATTTTTATTTTAGGCCTCGGACTCCGGCTGCACAAACTCGATTACCAGAGCTTCTGGGGCGATGAATACATCAATATTGTTCTCGCCCAGGGCAGCCACGTCTGGCGAGAGTGCCTCCTGCATATCATTCCCCCCGCCTATATCTTTCTTCTTGCGGGATGGATTAAAATCTTCGCACTTTCCGAAACCACTGCCCGGATCTTGGGGGCCCTGATTGGCGCTTTTTCCATTATTCCTTTTTATTTCTTAGGCAAAAGGCTCTTTAATAAGAATGTGGGAATTCTGGCAAGCCTTTTTTTAAGCCTCAGCGCGCTACATATCAATTACTGCCAAGAGGTGAAATACTACCCTCTGGTATTTTTGATGGCGATCCTAGTTAACCTGGCGTATGTAAATATTTGGCATAAGCCTACGCTGAAACATTTTGTTTACTATGTTCTTTCTTTTACCGTCGGGCTGTACACCCACTATTATTTTGGTATTTTCTTCGCGATCCATCTCCTGCACTTGTTTTTCAATAGAAAGAATACTCTCTTTCATATTCCCAAGATTTTGTACGCGCAAGGCGCCATTGCCCTTCTTTTTTCGCCGATCCTTGTGTATACCCTGCTAAACTTAAAACGCATCGCCGGATCAACCTCCTGGATATCCGCGCCGACGATTTCCTCCATCCCCAACACCTTGAGCGTTATGCTATACGGGGACGAATGGGTTTCGGGAGAAGTCCTTTTGGTTTTCTATTCTACTTTTTTTGCCCTTTTCTTTTTTACCTATCGATTCAGCCAAAGACAATGGTCCACAGCCCGAATGCCGATTTCTCTTACCCTTCTCTGGCTAAGCGTGCCGCCTTTGGTTTTTTATATTTTCTCTCTTGTCGTATTTCCCGTCTATCAGACCCGCTACCTGCTCGTGAGCATGCTGGGGCTATACCTTCTTCTGGCATGGGCCGTCGACAGCATTCCTCCGCCCCCCGTCCAGGGAAAAATACGGCTAAAAACATTAGTACCTGTATTGTGGTTAATCTTTTTAATGCTGCTGAGTGTCATCTTTTTCTACGCATTCCGAGGCCATGAGATTATCACGCGTATGTACAACGGCCAGTCCCTGGATTTTTTAAACCGCACTATTGAATCCCAAGCCATCTATCCGTTAAAAGATTATTTGGCGAAAGGAGACCGGATCTTTCGCACCATCGTCAATTTAGGTTTTCTTTTCGGGTTCTTTATCATTCTTTCAAACCAGCCGTCCCTGCATCCTAAACGCACCGCCATGATTACCTTGCGCACCGTCATTATCGCCTTCTTCATTTGCAATAATATTTTTTCGCTTATATTCTATTTTCATCACCCTGTCCGCGCCCAATTTCGCGAGACGGCAGGCTTTATCAGCAAGCATTGCGCAACGAATGAAAGAATCCTGGTGAAAGGATATACGCCGGAGGGCGGATTGTTTGAATACTACTTTAAAAAATCAGGATTACCAAACGCGATTCTTACGGACTACAGAAGAAAGACCCCTACTCTGGAAGGATATGATTGGATTGTCGATGTCTTCCGCGACACGAACCACAATAGCAATCTGTCGCTTATGAAAGAATTCTGCCAGATTAATGTCTACCGCGCCAAAACCCCGCCCGCCCCGCACTAACCGACAGGCTAACCGACTGGCGTGCTTGAATCTATTCTCGGAAAATCCTAATCTTTAAGAGGAGTGCTCTTCGAGCGTGATTTCGATTTGCTTAATCAGCTCTTTGGGGTTGATGGGTTTGGTCAGATGGATATCACCGCCGAGTTCATAGTGGCTGATGATGTCTTTGGGGGTATCCAGCGAGGTCAGAAAAATAACCGGGATGTTTCTTGTGGCGTCACTCGCCTTAAGCCTGCGGCAAACTTCGTCACCGCGCATCTTGGGCATAATCACATCCAAGAGAATCAGATCCGGCTTCTGGTTTTGGGCAACCTCCAGCCCCTGGACACCGTCTTCGGCGGATAAAACTTCATAGCCGCACTTTTCCAGAGTTTTTTGAATCATCGTGCGCTGGGTAACATCGTCTTCGACGGTTAAAACCTTTTTGCCGGCGCCGGAAATCGGCTGCGGCCTCACGAATAACTCACTGATCTTTTTAATAAACATTTAAACCCCTTTGTGGCGTTAGATTCAATTTACCGTTATTTGCGGGGTTTGTCAATGCGCGACTGAAGGAAATTTCAACCCCTGCCGTCGAAGAGGAAAATTGATTTTATTGATTTTATAAAAAATGAGGGCGGCGCCCCTTAAAAAGGGGCGCCGCCCTTGCATCTATTATTTAATTCGGATTACTATTGTACCCTCGCAGCAAATAAAGGCGTCTGGCACCTTTATTCCCGCCTCTAATCTTCATCCCCCTCCTTGCCCTGTCCCTTTTCAGTGCCCTGGCCCCTTCTCTC
>JAKLDJ010000009.1 GCA_022703585.1 Candidatus Omnitrophota bacterium
CCGCCAGTCTTCGCTCAAATGCTTTCGCTTTGAGCTTCGCCTGGCTTCGCCGAGGCAAATGACGGAGTTCAAGGCGAAAGCATCTAGAAAAGACTGGCGGTTATCCTGCGAAGCCGAACGCCGACCGAAGGTCGAGCAATTCGGCGAAGCAGGATCCGTTCTTCTCCCCTTAGCGATAACCTTCAAACCCGAAGGGGAAGGTTATCGCAAGTTAAGGAAAGAATGGCGGTTGTACTTTGAAGCCAACAGCCTCAAAGTGCTCCGCCAGTTTTTCTCGCTAAAAGTACTCAAAGGAGGATTTTTCAATGTTTAAGGGCAATACATTTTGGCAGATCTTTCAGGCCGGCGGTTTTACGATGTATATTCTTTTATTCTGTTCGGTTCTATCGCTGGCGGTTATTGTTGAAAGAATCATCTATTACCGAAAACGGTCAAGGCGGCGTCGGGCGGAATTTATGCTCACCATCCGCGAAGCCCTGGAAAAAGGAAATACCAAGAAGGTGATCGATGTTTGCAAAAACACCGATACCCCTTTTGCCAATGTTGTTTCGGCGGGACTAAGCCTGCAAAATCCTACTGAGAGGGAACTCTCCAGTGCGATGGAGCGGGAGATGACTATTGAGACGGTAAGGTTGGAGAAGTTTACCGCAATCGTCGGCACCATCGGTGGCATTGCCGTTTACATCGGCCTTTTTGGGACAGTTCTAGGAATTATTCGTGCCTTTGAAGATATCTCGATGGGAGGCATCAAAGGAACGAATGTTATTATCGGCGGCATCTCGGAAGCGCTGGTATGCACGGCGACGGGCTTGCTTGTGGCCATTCCGGCGGTTGTTGCCTATAATTATTTTATTAAACGAATCGATAATTTTGTAACCGATATGGAATTATGTGCGTCCGAGATAAAAGATTTAAAAGGCCTTAAGCAAAAATGAACCCGCGACTTAAAAAACAGGTTATTTCCGAAATCAATATAACCCCGTTTACCGACGTTATTCTTGTTTTGCTCATCATTTTTATGATGGTGACTCCTCTTATTCTGCAGTCTGCTATCCAGGTCCAGCTTCCCGAGGCCAAGGCTTCCGAAGAACCTCCCCGGACCATTGTCGTTGCCATCAATAAACAAGGGGAGGCATTTCTCGAGGACAGCAAATATAGCTTGAAATTCGATTTGGGCATATTTAAACATAAACTTTCCGCCGCTATCAAAAAACAAGGGGTAAGCTCTGTTATTATTAATGGGGACCGCAATGTTCCCTATGACTATGTTATCAAAGTGATGGACACCCTCTCTCAACTTGAGGTCCGTCATATTCTCCTGGGTGTACAGTCGGAGAAGTAGTGTTGCCGGGAAGGTTGCCCCGGAGTCTGATATTTCCTGGAAGTTAAATTAATTATCGCCTAACGGAGGCTATCGATGAGTGGAATCTTTGGAGTGGTTTCAAAGGAAGATTGCGCGCAAACTCTTTTTTATGGAACAGATTACCACTCCCATCTGGGTACCGAATACGGGGGCATGGCGGTTTTAGGAGAAAAATTTAGCCGCCAGATCCACAGCATTGGTCAGAGTCAGTTTAAATCAAAATTTTTCGAAGACTACAAAAAGATGAAGGGTAATAAAGGAATCGGTGCGATCAGTGATTCCGACGAACAGCCGATGTATCTTAATTCCAAATTCGGGCCTTTCTGCCTGGTGACGACTGGGCTGATCGAAAACAAAGAAGAGTTGGTCCAATATCTTTTTAAGAAAGGCGTGTCGTTTACCGAAGTCAGTAAGGGGGGCGTTAACGTTACCGAGCTTATTGCCAAACTCATTGTCCAGGGCAATGATTTGATTGATGGTATTGAAAAGATGTTTGACCTGATTGACGGCTCCTGTTCGCTGCTTTTGCTTAGCCAGGAAGGGATTTATGCGGCTCGTGACCGGCTGGGTTATACGCCGATTGTTATTGGTAAAAGCGCCAATGCCTGGGCCGCGACATCGGAAAGCAGCGCTTTGCCGAATTTGGGATTCGGAATTGTTAAATATCTTTTACCTGGTGAGGTAGTCTTGCTTACCGAAAAAGGGTTTCTTGATACCCGCAAGGGTTGTGCGACGCAACAGATCTGCACCTTTCTTTGGATATATACTGGATTTCCGGCTTCAAGCTATGAGGGAGTCAATACCGAAGTCGTGCGGGAACGCTGCGGAAGGTGCCTGGCCAAGAGGGACAAGGATATTAAGGTAGACGTTGTTTCGGGTGTCCCGGATTCGGGCGTTGCCCATGCGTTAGGATATGCGATGGAGTCCGGCAGCCCCTATCGGCGGCCGCTGGTTAAATATACCCCCGGTTACGGGCGAAGCTACACGCCTCCGGAACAAGAGACCAGGGACTTGATCGCGAAAATGAAGCTGATCCCTATCAGAGAGATTATTGAAGGTAACCGAATCGTTGTCTGCGAGGATTCGATCGTCCGGGGCACGCAGTTAAAGAATTTTACAGTAAATAAGCTCTGGGATTGCGGGGCAAAAGAAGTGCATGTGCGCCCGGCGTGTCCTCCGTTGATGTTTCCCTGCCGTTTTTGTCTTTCCACTCGCAGTAAAAACGAACTTGTTGCCCGCCGGGCGATCCACGCCCTTGAAGACCGGGATGTTGAGAATATCTCGGAATATCTTGATCACGGATCAGAAAAATACAAAAATATGGTGGAATGGATTCGCCGTGACTTGGAAGTGACGACACTACGTTACCAAACCATCGATGATATGGTTAAGGCGATCGGCATTCCCAAAGAAAAGCTTTGCCTTTATTGCTGGACGGGCGAGTATCCAAAGGCAAGCAGTCCGCAAAAGAGTAAGCATTCCGGGAAAAACGGCAAGAAGACAAAACGCCGCACGAAATAATATTCTTACCTCATGCTGCTCAGTGCCGGCTGAAATGTTGGCAAAAAAACCCCGCACGTAATCGGTACGTGATTTGTCGTCGGGGTTTTTTGCGCAAATGGGCGTATAAAATTTTTACTTGCCAAAAATTATTTCGAGCAGTAGAATAACCACAGTTTTTAAGTTTGCGATAAAAATAAGTATCCACCTATTCTCCTTTGCCTTTCTATCAGGACACACTGGTATAGGCTTCGGAGAATATTCTACGAAGCATATACCACGGTTCCTATTACTTATGCGAAGTAGAATATGCTGGTCAATAAAGCTAAAAGGGGGTGGTGCTGTGAGCATTGCAAGCGAAAAATTAATTCGAATTTAAAACGGCAACTCTTAGAAAAGAGTTGCCGTTTTTGTTTTTATAGACGCTTGTGCTTACAAAAGATTTGGGTCGAGTCGATAAAATAGGTCGGTCATGTTCTTCCATTAGAAAGGGGGAGGGAATGAAAAGATTTATCGATGTTCACACCGGTGAGGTGGTGGCAGGGCAAGGGGAAGTTGTTTTAAAATCCGATACCAGAATGGCCTGCCTTGTCATTGCTGCGTATGATTCTGCGCGGAAGGTCGGCGGCCTTGCTCATGCGCGGCTGGCGGTAAACGGCCTGGACCAAAATGCGGATCTTTCGAATGTCCAGGATCCTTCAAGAGCTATTGATGAAATGATTACGGATATGACCCTGTTAGGCGCGCGTCGGGACGACATTGAAGTATGTCTTGTTACCGGAGAAAATTTTCCCCCTTGCAGTGAAGACGCTGAATGCTGCCAAAATATCAACTCGACCGTTGACCTTTTAAAGAAGAAATGCCTTCGGTTTTCCGGGAACGCCCGCTGGGACAGGGCTCATTCTCATGTTTCTCTTGACGTAGAATCGGGAAATATAGTGTACGCCTAAAGCCTAAACAAAATTTAGTCGGGATAATAAAGAGATTTAATTACGGACAGGATTCCCTATCCGCAGAATTTAGATAAGTGGGACGTAACGATGGAGGCAAAGATGAAACGTGACATTGTAGTGGTGGGGCACGCCCACTCCGGAAAAACTTCGCTTGTAGAAAGCCTGCTTTTTGTGAGCGGGGCGATCTCGCGAAAGGGCGATGTAATGCAGGGTAACTCAGTCAGTGATTATAACGAAGATGAAATTGAACGCAAGATCTCTATTAACGCCAGTTTCCTTAAGACAAATTATAAAAATCATCAGATCCAGATAATTGATACGCCCGGTTATGCCGATTTTATCGGAGAGACGGTTTCGGCCCTAAGAGCCGCGGACGGAGCGGTGGTGGTTGTTGATGCCGTCAACGGTGTGGAGGTGGGCACGGAGGATATCTGGGAGCGCCTGGAATCGTTGGGGATGGCGCGCATTATTTTTATCAATAAGATTGATAAAGAGGGTGCAAAAGTTGACGAAACGATTACTGGGATTCGGGAACAGCTCTCTAAGAATGCGCTTGTCCTTGATTTGAGTTCTTCAAATCTTATCGAGGCTGTTGCCGAGACAAACGATCAATTACTGGAAAAATATTTAAGCAACGGTAGTTTAACTCCCCAGGAGCTCAAAGAGGGGCTGCGTAAGGCGGTTTTAAGCGCAAAGATATTCCCTGTCTTTAGCGGCAGCGCAACCAGTGACAAAGGTGTCAAAGAATTGCTGGAGGCGATTGTTGAATATTTACCGTCGCCGGTCGAGCGGTCGCCTATTGAGGTTAAAGATCCGGTTACTCAACAGGCAAAGACTTTTGCCTTCAAAGACGACGCCCCTTTTGCGGGATTTGTTTTTAAGACGATGTTTGACCCTCATTTGGGACATCTTTCGTTGATGCGTGTCTTGCGCGGAAAACTGAATGCCAATTCCGACTTTTATAACGTGAATACCGGTACGCGGGAACATATCGGTACCATGAGCATGTTGCAGGGAAGAGAGCAGCAAAATGTCACCCAGGCGAGTTGCGGAGATATCATTGCCCTGACGAAACTAAAAAATACCCATGTCTGTGATTGCCTGACGGATGAAAAAGACAAACTCTTGCTTGAGCCAATTTCATTTCCGGAGCCCTCAATATCGGCTTCTATCAAGCCTAAAACGCGCGCCGATGAAGAAAAAATTTCTTTGTCTTTAAGCCGGATATGCGAAGAGGACAGGACGTTTCAGGTCAGCCGCGATAGCGAAACGAAGGAGCTGATTATTTCCGGTATCGGGGACTTACATTTAAAGGTTCTTCTGGAGAGGATGAAAAAGCGGTATCATGTCGATGTCGATCTGGGGACTCCCAAGGTTGCCTATCGCGAAACGATCGCCAAAAAAGCCCGTGCCCGGCATAAATACAAAAAACAATCCGGCGGCCGCGGCCAGTACGCTGATGTTGAACTTGAGGTTTCTCCAGTCCCTGCCGGGGGATTGCCGTACGAATTTGTCAGCAAAATATTCGGCGGCGCTATCCCGAAAAACTTTATCCCCTCGATTGAGAAAGGCGTCAAACAGGCTATCGGCGAGGGCGTCTTGGCCGGATATCCGCTTATCAATCTACAGGTAACCGTTGTCGACGGGTCGTATCATGATGTAGACTCCTCGGATATTGCGTTTCAGATTGCCGGGGCCCTGGCATTAAAAGAAGCGATAAAGTTGGCCAGTCCGGTGCTGCTGGAACCGATTGCCGAAGTGAATGTTGTCGTCCCGGATGAATTTATCGGACAAATTTCGGGTGACATTAATTCCAGGCGTGGTAGAATCATGGGCTCGGAGGCTAAGGGAAAGAACCAGGTTATCAAAGTGCAGGTACCCTTGGCGGAAATGGCAACCTACGGGACGGATCTGCGCTCTATTACCGGCGGGCGGGGTAGCTATACGCTGAAGTTTTCGCATTACGAGCATGCCCCGGCCAAGGTGACTGCTCAGGTTATCAGCCAAAAGCAAGCCCAGGCCCAACAGCCGGCGCATGGTTAATAGATTTTGAGGGTTAATAAAAGGGAGAGTTCGGTGAAACGAATCGTGTACGTCTATTTTTGCCTGCTGTTACTATTCACGCTTTTTTCTTGCGAGCTTGTTGAAAGCTTTCTTGTTCCTACGCCTGTCGAACCGTACAAGAATCTTACCTATGGGATTGCCCTCAACAAGCCGAAAGGATGGCTTACAGTTGACCTCTTCCAAAATACCCGGTTTCTTAATCAGCTGCAGAGCCAGATGGAAAATATGGGCGGAACTATTATCTGTGCATTTGCCAATGAAGAAAATCCAAGCCTTCCGCCCAATATCAGTGTTGCGGTTGGAAATCAGCCCATTGACCCGGAGAAAATAAAAGAATTCGCTAAGGAAATGGACAAGAATATCGGAGTGAATCCTGATGTTCGCGAACGGCCTCATGTTGTCTATGTGGGAAGCAATAAGGCGATTAAAGTAATTGTTAACATGTATGCCCCGGCCGTTCAGGCGACGGTGACCACCGAGACGTACGTGTTTTTGCGGAATAATGGCCTTTTTATCGTGTCTGCCGCGGCACCGTTTGAGAAGTACGAAACACTGAAGTTTCTATTTAGGAAAGTGGTTTCCAGCATAAAATTTTTCTAGAACCAAATCGTCTTTTCCTTTTAGCCTCGATTTTTCTCTGGCGGGAAAAATCTTCCTCATGAAATACCGTTCGGATATTATCAAGCCTATCCTAAAAGAACTGCATACTCACGCTAACCCTCGAAACGTTGCCGGGATGGCAAGATTTGGGATTAATCCGAAAGATACCCTGGGTGTGAGTATCCCGGTTTTGCGTCAAATGGCGAAAAGAATCGGTAAAAACCATGCGGTTGCCTTGGCGCTCTGGAGGACCGGTATTCACGAAGCGCGCCTGCTGGCGGCATTCATCGATGACTATGCCCAAGTTGATAAAAGGCAAATGGAGGACTGGGTTAATGATTTTGATTCATGGGATGTCTGCGATCAGGTGTGCAGCAATTTGTTTGATAAGACACCTTTTGCTTTTTCAACAGCAAAATGCTGGAGCCGGAGAAAGAAGGAGTTTGTCCGGCGGGCAGGGTTTACGCTGATGGCAACTCTGGCGGTCCACGCGAAAGACGCCAAGAATAAAGATTTTGTAGGATTCTTTCCTTTTATCAAAAAGGGTGCGTTCGATGAGCGTAATTATGTACGAAAGGCGGTCAATTGGGCGCTGCGACAGATCGGGAAGCGGAACCGTGTTTTGCGCGAGAAATCAATTATCCTCGCCCGGCAGATCTACCGGATGGACACAAGCGCCAGCCGCTGGATTGCGGCAGATGCCCTGCGGGAATTAGCGGTAAAAAAATTTAAGAATTAATTCTTTATGATAGACGAGTGTACCCACCATATCGGTGTTTTATACGTCAGCCTTTATATGCCCTTGCCGCAATCTCTGAAGGAAAAGCGGACGATTTTAAAGAGCCTCAAAGATAGGGTGCGTTTAAAGTTCAATGTTTCTATCGCCGAGATAGGAGGCCAGGATAAATGGCAGGTGGCAACGCTCGGCATTGCCATGATCGGAAACGATCAGCGTTACGTGGATAGTTGCCTTTCGAATATTATTTCCTTCATCGAATCGATGGGGCAGGTACAGATATCGGATCATCAAATCTCTTTTTTCTAATTGACGAAATAAGAGCTTTTTGTTGAAAAGAAGGATAGGAAAGTTACAATAATTTAAACCTATGAAAAATCAGACACGACAGGCGCTTAATGCATGCTTTGTGGTTACCGGTGGCCTTATTTGCGGGTGGATTACATTTTTTTATAGCCCCGTGGATTGCGTCACGGGCGGAATCATCGAGGGGCTGGCATTATTTGTGGCTGGTGTCCTTTTTAACGCTCTCCTGGCGGGAATAGTCAGCGGATTGCTCTTAAGCTGTTTGGTCTTTCCCCTCGAGTATTTTCTTATAAAGCGGTTTAACAGAGCGATCGGGGTTGTTATTTTTATTATCGGGCTCTTGATCGGAAGTATTGTTCCGCAGGTAGTCGCAGTGCTCTCGCAGGTACTGCGCGCCGGATAGATTTATTAACGCATAAAAGAAATCATTTGCGATTGAACGTCCGGGCGTTTTGGCCCGATGGGCCAAAACGCCCGGGGGGTTCTTCACCCGGATGACGGAAGCGCTACCTTGACATTTTAAGCAAAATATTACATACTTTACTACCAGCCACAGGTGCTTCACTTCGAAAAGGTAAACCCGCTTAAGATGCGGGGGCGCAAAGTTATAGGGCTCTGATAGCTTATTGGAGTAGCCTGACTGCCGAATACGCTGAAGCATTAAATTCTTTTGTATAGAGTATAACCATACGCGTATGATCTGTGGCGGCTCAGGTATTAAAATAAAACAGCAGTTTCTAAACGGTCAGCCCATTTTTCCTTTTAAAAAACGGAAGAATGGGTTTTTTATTTAGGGAGGTTTATCATGGTAAGAAAAATGAGACAAATCAGAGTTTTAACGACGATGGCTGTTCTTGGGGGCATTCTTGTATTATGCGCGGAAAAAGCATCCGGACAGGTTAACCAGGATGTTTATGTCAAAGCGATGCACTCGCGGTCAAAAAATGCCGATGCGGCATCACGAAATTCCGCATATTCTCAAGCACCGCAAAAAACAACCTATGCGTCCGGCCAATTGATTGTTAAATTTAAACCTGAAGTTGCGGCAAAAGTGTACGATGCTCAAAAACAGGGAGGGTTTGCCCGTGTTTTACCCCAGGCCCAGTCTCTGGATACGCTGAATACCACATACGGGCTGAGCCGGGCCGAACGGGTGTTTAAATCACTAGAGACAAAAGATAAACAGGGCACGGTAACGGGTGTTATGACTGCGGCAGATGAAGCCCGCGCGGTGGATGCAAAATTCTCAACCCGGGCTCAAAGGGCGCCAAAGGATGCGGTGACTCCTGACCTGGAAAATATATTTTTATTGACCATAGCCGAAAATGCGGATGTTCTTTCTGCGGTTCAGGCCTATACCCATGATGCAAATGTTGTGTATGCGCAGCCGAATTATATACCGTCTCTTCATGTAGAAAAGTCAACCGATGGCAAGAATCTAAAACAAAGGGGCGATGTTAAGCTGAGCGCAGAAAAACTGAGCACTGGCGATAAAATCGAAGCGATACCTGCTGCTGGCGACAAAGTTGAAGTAATGCCGATGGATCCTTACTTTGCTAGTTTGAATAGCTGGGGTCAAGGATATGGTGATATGTGGTCGCTGCAGTCCGATCGTATGAACATGCCTCTGGCATGGGAGATTTCTTCCGCGCTCGGAGACGGCATTGTTGTTGCGGTTGTTGACACGGGCGTTGATCATGCGCATCTGGATATACACGATAATATGTGGACAGATAGCCAGGGTTACCATGGATATGATTTTTATAATAATGACCATGACCCTCAGGACGATGTGGGGCACGGTACGCACGTTGCCGGCACAATCGCAGCCGTATCCAATGATAAGGGGACGGTTGGTATTGCCTTCAGGGCAAAGATTATGGCAGTGAAGACTTTTCCATCTGATGATCCCGATTTGCCTCCTACGACGGATCAGATTTTGGCTCAGGGTCTTTCCTATGCTGCTGATAACGGGGCTGATATTATTAATAACAGTTGGGGGTACAGCAACCGGCTGCCTTCCAATCCGGTTATCGAAGATGCGATTGCCTATGCGTACGCACGGGGATGTTTGCTGGTATTTTCTGCCGGTAATGCCTATCATGACGATGTTTATTTTTATTCTCCTCAGAATAGGCCGGAAGTCGTCTCTGTTGCCGCGACCAGTTACGATGATAAACTGGCGTATTTTTCGTCGATGGGGCAAAGAGTCAGCGTTTCGGCTCCGGGCGGGGGAACATGGCTGGGGAATTACCCCAGCTATCCGTATCCCAGCCGGGAGATTTTATCAACGCGGGCAGGGGTTACGGATATGTATCAAGATGGATACAGCCTGGTCGGTACCCATTGTTATCGTGCGGCCGGAACCAGCATGGCGGCTCCGCATGTCAGCGGATTGGCTGCATTGCTTTGGTCCGACTATCCCTGGTACACCACTGCTCAAGTGCGCGCTATTGTCAATAAGTGCGTTGATAACTTGCAGACCGGTGCCGAGTTTGATGATGCCTATGCCGGAAGCGGCAGGATTAATGCCTCATTTGCCATGCAGGCAAATCCGACGATTGCCGAGAATACGAAGATCACCTCGCCGGCTGCGGCGGATATTGTTGGCCCTACCCCGTCCATTGTCTCGGTGCGCGGGTCGGCACCGGGAGCATCGTATACCGTTGGGTTAGCGACCTGGGTAGGGGGACTTTATTCTCCTTCAATATATATTATCGGCAGCGGGACTACTGTTACGAATGGAGAATTGGCGCAGTGGGATATCAGCAACCTTTCTTCAGGAGATTATTATCTTAAATTATCTGTTACGGACAGCAACGGTATCCAATACGTTGACACCAAGCAGGTCAGAGTTGATAAGCATTTGTTGGCAGGGTGGCCGCGACAGCTCGATTCGGCTATTTACAGTTCGCCTTTGGTTGCGGATTTTAGCGGAACCAATCCTCCCGGCCGTAATGAAATTTTTGCGATAACGGAGTCCAATCAGGCATGGCTTCTTAAGCCGGATGGCAGCGTGTATTCAGGCGCATGGCCGGTAACGGTATCTGCGTCTATTGATTCGACACCGGCCGCCTTTGACCTTGACCAAAATGGAGATCTGGAAATTATTATTAACGCGGGCAGCACGTTAACGGTTTTACACCATGATGGTTCAGTTGCGTGGTCGCGGTCATATGGGGGAGGATTAATAACGGCGGGGTCGGTTTCCGTGGGAGACATTAATGGAGATTCTGAACCTGAGATCATCTATCCCTATCTTAATGCTAACAGAACCAAAATGACGATACGGGTGCTGGATAGATTTGGCAATACGCTTGCGCCCTGGCCGTTTGAATTTAACGGCACGAATCTGGATTGGCGTGATTCCACTGTGGCGCTTGCGGATTTTGATAATGATTACGATGACGATATTGTGGTTCTTTTTGCCGATACGGTTGGCAGTGCGCCGGGGACCAAAACCGCGCATGTTTATGTTCTAAACCAGAATAAACAGCCCCTTTCGGGATGGCCAAAGACCTTTACACCGTCTGTCGATTACCTGACCGGGAATATGAACTGGCACGGCAGGATAGCAGTGGGAGATGCGAATAATGACGGTAATCCCGAGGTGTTTTTTGGGCTTACCTATAAAGCCCTCCGCTGGGTTGACGGCTATCGAATTAATGTAAGCATTAGCCGGTTCTACGGCTTAACCCGTACAGGAACAAATCTTGCCGGCTGGCCGTGCGGTATTTTTCCCATGGAGGCGCACAATATTACTCTGGCGGATATTGACAGCAACGGAAAATCAGAAGTTATTACCCACAGCAATGCGCTCTACGGCATGGGTTTATTTGTCATCGATTATGAAGGATACGATCATGGCCACTGGGCAATTGCGATAACTGATGATCAGTATTATTCGATGGATAATATATTTCCGTCAGCGGCTGTGGTCGGAGATGTTTCAGGCGACGGCCTGGCGGATATTGTTGTCGGGTCTTCGAATACAGATTCCATCTATGCCTTTGACCGGGATGGTGTATATGTTCCGATCGGCATGAATGATTTTGTCAATGCGCGCGTGATGCAGGGCAAGTACCCGTTTATTGCTACCACGCCGACGATAACGGATGTTAACGGTAACGGCAAGGTTGATCTTGTCGTGGGAGGGCTTGACGGTAAAATCTATGTGTGGAATTTAAATAAGAATTTATTTATGGATACGATGGAATGGCCGATGTTTCACGGCGATCTTCAACATCGGGGCAATAAAGATCCTTCTCCATATCGGTATCTGAACGTTCCCGGTGATTATGCGACCATTCAAAACGCGATAAATTCTGCCATAGACAGGAATATCGTATTGGTTGCTCCGGGCGTTTATCCGGGAAATGTCGATTTTAACGGCAAGGCGATCATCCTTAAGGGTATTAATGGGCCCGATGAAACAATTATTGATGGCGGGGGATTGACTATCGGCGTTGTGATCACATCGTATGCTGAGGGTTTGCAAGCGGTTATTGACGGCTTTACCATTCGAAATGGTTATTCCGCGTACACCGCCGCAGGCCTGCTCGGCCGTGGCATCATCAGAAATTGCAAGATTATAGGTAATACAAGTACAGGATGGAGTAGTGGTGCCATGCAATTGGATAACGGGGAATCGAAAATCATCAACTGCCTTATTGCCGATAATACCGGTGAATACGGGGCGATTGATCTATGGGGAACTGGACTTATCCTTGTTAATAGCACCATCACAAATAATCATGCCGAATGGGGGGGTGCGATTGTAGGACAATTTGCTTCGGTTGAGTCAACAAACAGTATTATTAGAACCGGGGATGTTCCTGGTCCTGCCATTGCCATATCGATGCCGCCTGATCCCCCCCCGGAAGGGCTTGAATCTCCGCCGATTCAGTATTCCAATATTCAGGGATACTCGAGCTCTTGGGGGATACCGGGTGAAGGCAATATTGACAGTGATCCTTTATTCGCTGATCCGGCAAACGGAGATTACAGCTTGAGGTCTCATTCTCCCTGCATTGATTCTGGACACGGTGATTTTGCGCCTTATCTGGATATCGACGGTAATCCTCGCTATGATGACAGACGTGTTATGAATAGAGGGGCGGGAGATCCGGCCTATACTGATATGGGAGCTTTTGAGCGCCAGACTGATTCGCGCAGTATCAAGCCTGACCAGATTCAGGTACATCAAACAGTTTTGGAGTAATGTGAAGGTTTAGTAGCCTAAATAATTGATTACGGCTTGATTAAAAAAAAGGGGGGGGGTGGCCGCGACCGAGTGTCGCGGCCACCCCTTTTTGGTTTCTTAAGCGGCGTTTTCCTGGAAATCTGCTCTAACCTTGAAAATTTCTTGAACCATGTTATCCTTTAACCAAGATTTACTAAGCTAAAAAATACTTATTATAAGAATTAATTTAAGTCAAGAATTCTCGTGTTTGAGAGTTTTGCCGAGTCACTTAGACTGATCGTGCATAAAGGGGATATTATGAAAAAGCCAGCCGTAGCAAGTCTTATCTTAATTGCCGCATACGTTTTTTGGGGTACTTCTGTTTTTGCCAAAGAGGCACTGCCTGAATCCGGCGGCGCCTATACCTTTGACGTCGCATTTTCCTCAGTAACTTCCCAAGAGATTAAAGGGTCTGATGGCGTCACCTATCGATTGTATTCTTGCGAAGGTTGCCAATTCTTAGCGGAGCCTGGAAAGCCGAAAGTTCCTTTTGTTAGAAAGTTTGTCGCTATTCCTGAGGATGCTCAGGATATCAAAGTTTCTCTGCTTGCGACATCAGGAAAGAGCGAAATGCTCTCAAAGCCCCTTTGTCCAGCGCCCCGAGCTATTTTGAAGAAAAAAGGCAATATAACCTACATCGCTGAACAATTCAGCATTGATAAAATCTTCTATAACAGCGAAAAAGAATTTTATCCGCAGCGTCCGGCGACGATAGCCGAATCAGGTAGCGTTCGCGGGTTGCGTTATGTGGCTGTTGACATTTATCCGCTGCAGTATCAGCCGGCTGATAAAGTCTTAAAGACCAATGAGTCCATGACGGTGCGCTTAACCTGGAGGTCCGCAACCGGCAAGATTGATACCGACAAAAAAGAGTCCCTTAAGGGCTTGGCGGTAAAAATACTTAATTATGCAGAGCCATCAACAGGCGGCCGTGAAGGTCCTGCTGCCCCAAATCCGGTTGTTCCCGGAGGTGTAGTTTATCCGGAGCCTTCAGATTTTGCGCATGCTTCTAATCAGGCGGATTATTTGATTATTACGGCGGATGAATTCTATGGAAGTCCGTATGTTTCAAATCTTGCGAACCACCGTGCAACCTATAGCGGATTTAATGTCGCCGTGGTTCGGGCAAGCGATATTTACACGGCAGTTCCGGGCATCATTCCTTCTGATCCCCAGCTTAGCGATATTGGTGATGACCGCGATTTAAAGATCAAAACCTTTATCAAGTATGTTTATGAACACTGGGATTACGGGGTCAATGCCCTTTGCTATGTTCTCCTGGTGGGCGATGCCTATCCGGAGACAACCGCGTACTATTTACCGGTTCACGAAACTGTTCTGAGCGCGGTGACTGGGGACGGGATTGATAAGAATCTTGTCTCCGATTATTGGTATACAACACTCAACGATGATAATTACAGCGGGATTATCGACGATTATGATTCCATCGGGGATTTAATGTTGGGCCGTTTTAGCGTGCAGACCGCACAGCAGCTACAGAGCGTTGTGGAAAAAACTATTAACTTTGAATTATATCCGCCGCAATACCCGGCTGAACGATGGGGTTCGAGGATCTTGTTGACCAGCGGTTTTGAGCAGGGCGGACTCGGGAGCCATATGCCGGCAGTCCGGGATTTTCTTTTGCCCTATCACAGAGAAATAAATGAAGTCGATGTGAGATATACCGGTACTGATGCCGTCGCGCGCCAGGCGATGAAGGACCATGTCAACCAAGTAGGAGAGGCGCTCTGGATTCACAACGGGCACGGCTGGGCAGGCGGTTGGCGAATTGGCGGTGAGTATAGCGCGTTTACGATAGCGGACATCGGGACTCTTTACAATGACACGATGTTTCCGGTTATTTTTAGCCTCGCGTGCTCAACCGGGGAGATGGATCATCCTGATTATCAATCTTTTGGGGAGCAATTTATTAGTGCCCAGGAAAAAGGGGCGGTGGCCTTTCTGGGGGCGACCCGAGTGGTAGGGGGAGACGGTAATAATGAGTTAATCGATTCGGTCGTGGACACGATTTTTAACAGCCATGATTATATTTTGGGCAGTGATATTTTACAGGGGAAGCTGGGTATCTCAATCAGTAACTGGCAAACCCGCCATGCGCAAAGTTTGTTCGGAGACCCGGCGCTTGATCTCAGCGGTGTCCTCGGGGACTATGTAGTTGATAAGGCAGAGTTTCAATGTTCCCTGATTAATTTTGCTGCCAATTCCAGGAGTATCAAGTTTGGTGCGCGGGTCAAGAATACGGGATTAACCGATGCGATCCGGGTACCGATTCAATTGTACCAAAACCATCCGTTTCAAGGCGGGGTTACTGTGCCCATGTTGACGATGAGATATGTTGATATTCCGGCGCAAACCGAAATCAGCATTTTTCCGGAAGTTCTTATGAACGGCGGCTGGATGAACGGCAGCCTGGTTGATTTTTATTTTACCGTTGATACGGCGGCGTACATGCAGGAGGCAAGCGTTGATGAGTTGTGCGAGACGAATAATGTCAGCGGAAAAATGCAGTTTTTCTCTGAACCGTTCAGCGCAAGTCTCGTTGGTCCCGGAACTCTACCCGCAGTCTACGGGAATAAGATTGCATGGATCGAGAACAGCAATAACCAGTACAATGTTTTCTTGTATGATTTAGGTAGAGACAATATCTTCCTCACGGCTGATGACGGCGGAAAATTTCAGATTACCTCCGACGGGTTTTTAAAGTACTATCCGGCGATTTACGGCAATAAGATTATCTGGAGGGATAGCCGGGAAGGGGGATCGATTCGGATGTATGACCTGGGTCCTGACGGCCGGTTTGGAACTCTTGACGATGGAGGGGAATCTGTTGTTACCCACAATCTTTACGATCCGCAGTCTCCCGGCCGGCCAAGCATCTACGGGGATAAAATCGTGTATCAGGCTTATCGTGGCAGTAATTGGGATATCTATCTCTATAATATTGCCACGGGTAGTGAAATCCGCATAACCGATGAGAGCGCTTATCAACAGTATCCGTCGATTTATAGGAATATGATTGTTTGGCAAGATTATCGAAACGGCAACTGGGATATCTATCTTTATGATTTGTCTACCGGTAACGAGCGCAGGATAACCACGCATTCGGCTCATCAGCAGTATCCGGTGATCTACGGCAATAAAATTGCCTGGCAGGACAGCAGAAATGACGCAGGTGATATTTATGCCTATGATTTAGGCACAGGTGTCGAGACGCAAATTACCTCAGCGGCGGCAGAGCAGTGGTCGCCGGCTATCTCCGGCAGCAAGCTTGTCTGGGATGATAGAAGAAACGGAGGACGGGATCTTTACCTGTATGACTTTAACAATCCGCACGGCGGTGAAGTCCGGTTGACGGCGAACCCGGATGACGACATGATGCCCCGGATTTTTGATGATAAAACCGGGATGAAGTGTGTCTATCAGAATTCCAGCAAGGTTTTTCTTATTACTGTCTCCGGCTATTCCCCGGGCGGGGACGTGCCTCACCAGGAATAATCCTTCAATATGCGCTGTGAAGAGATTTTTGCTGGGGCGTTTTGGCCTAAGAGCCAAAACGCCCCATCTGCTCGATTGTCTTTTTTGCTTTTAAGGGCAGTCATTTGTTTATCGGATGAAAAAATATTATTTGCAGCGAAATTTATCGATAAACGGCATCTTTTTGGTTGCAATTGACCATCATTTAGCATAGAATGTTTTTGGTGACGCCGATTAATAAAATTTCTTGGGTTTAGGAATCATGTCTTACATTGTTTTAGCCAGAAGGTACCGCCCGCAGAGCTTTGACGAGGTTGTCGGGCAAAAGCACATTACCGATTTATTGAAAGAAGGCATCCGCACCAAACACTTAGGTCACGCCTTTTTGTTTTGCGGCCCTCGCGGCGTGGGTAAAACTTCCTGCGCCCGTATCCTGGCCAAATCCCTCAATTGCAAGGAAGGCCCGACGGCTACCCCGTGCGATAAATGCCCGGCCTGCAAAGAGATTACCTCCGGCAACAGTTTTGATGTCATTGAAATTGACGGTGCCTCCAATCGCGGCATTGATGAGATCCGTACCCTTCGTGAAAATGTCAAATTTGCTCCCAGCTACGGCCGTTACAAAATCTATATTATCGACGAAGTCCACATGCTGACCGAGCCGGCCTTTAATGCCCTGTTAAAAACCCTTGAAGAGCCTCCGGAATACGTAAAGTTTATTTTGGCGACGACCGCTCCTGCCAAAGTTCCGGCGACGATTATCTCCCGATGCCAAAGGTTTGATTTTTATCGCATCTCCATCGCGGTTTTGACCTCAACACTTGAGTCCATTGCGAAAACGGAAAAGCTTAAAGTCAGTGATGAGGCAATGTTTGCTATTGCCAAAGCGGCCTCGGGCAGCCTGCGGGATGCCCTAAGTATTTTGGATCAGGCGGGGGCGTTAAGCCGCAAGGACATCAAGGCCGAGGATATTACCTCGATGCTGGGAACGGTTGAAATCGGACTTTTGTTTGAATTGGTGGATTGTATATCGCAAAGAAACTGTTCGGCTGCGCTATCGGTTATTGATAAAATTATTAATCAGGGCAAGGATATGAAACAGTTGAATCGTGACCTCATCGAACATTTCCGTCATTTAATGATCATGAAAGTCGGAGGGAAGGGCTTGGGGGGCCTGGTGGATTATCCCGTTGCCGCCAAAGAGATGCTCTTGATTCAGTCTCAAGCTTTTGCCCTGCCGGAAATAATCAAGGCAATAGAGATTTTTGTTCAGTGCCAGGAAAACGCCAGAGCCGCCGATTCCTTAAGGATTCCCCTGGAGCTGGCTATCGCGCAATTGACTTATCGGGTTGAGGCGAAGGGTGCGGTGACCAGCCCTTCAAAAGCGTCAGCGCAGCCTAAGCCGATTGAAGGCAAAGTTGTTTCGCCCTCTACAGAAGTTCGGTTTACTTCTCCGGTAAATATCCTGGCAAATAAAAAGGGATTTGTCGGCCTTCCCGGAGGAGAGGAAGATTTGTCGTTGGGGCTACCGAAAGAAATTGAAAATACGGTCATTGCCGAGCCGTTAACGATTGGCACCGTGAAGCGGTCATGGGATGCGGTTACTCATGCGATTAGCCGCGAGAAAATGTCAGTGGCGACTTTCCTGCAGGAAGGAAGCCCATATGCGCTTCAAGGGTCGAAACTGACGATCGGTTTCCCAAAAGAGGCAACTTTTCATAAAGAAGCATTGGAAACTAAAGATAGCCTGCGTATTGTTGAAAGAGTGTTCTCGGAGAAATTGAATGCAGCCCTAAAAATCGATTTTAAAATTGTCGAAGATCACAAACCCCAGGAAGATGAACCTTTTGTTAAGGCGGCCCTGGAGGCGTTTAAGGGAAAAGTGGTCAATAAGTGGCATAGCGACACGAACGCGGGTAAATGATTTTATGGCTTATCCTAAGCTTATAGAAAATCTTATTGAAAAATTGATGAAACTTCCCGGCATCGGGCGCCGAAGTGCCGAGCGCATCGTTTTTTATTTTCTAAACAGCTCCCGCGATGAGATCAAAGATTTTTGCGATGATGTTTTGCAGCTTAAAGACGGTTTGAGGTTTTGCCGTATATGCAATAATTTAAGCGAGACGGAGATCTGCCTTATCTGCAGCGATACCTCCCGGGATGACCGGACGATTTGTGTTGTCGAAAATCCCAAGGATTTACTGGCGATAGAAAAAACCGGTGCCTATAAAGGGCATTACCATATTTTGCTGGGCGCGATTTCTCCGGCGGACGGCCGGGGACCGGATGATTTAAAGATCCATCAGCTCATCCGAAGGGTGCAGTCGCAAAATATCAAAGAGGTTGTGCTGGCCACGGATCCGGACACGGAAGGAGAGACGACCGCAATGTACATTACCCGGGAGCTTAAAGATACGAATGTTAAAATTAGCCGTATCGGATTAGGGATTCCGGTAGGCAGTTCCCTGGAATATGCGGATCTATCGACTTTAAGCATGTCGCTTAGTTCCCGGCGCCAAATTCGGGATTGACCTTTCGGCTTCACTCAGGGTCAATGCTGAGTTTATCGAAGGCATTGACATTTAAGAAAAATTGATTATAATTGCTGTGTTTCGATTCAACCGTTCTTATTTTGAGTTCTGGTTTTGAAAGATTTCCCCTGCACTTGCTTTTCTGGAATTACAAATAGGGGAGGCAAGTGCTGGGGAATGCCTTCCTAGAATAAAAGCTTTAGAGATTGCATTCCCCTGTAGCTCAGTTGGTAGAGCGGTTGGCTGTTAACCAATAGGTCCGAGGTTCGAGCCCTCGCGGGGGAGC